>CAZQJC010000130.1:0-22836 GCA_964593795.1 uncultured Myxococcales bacterium
CTCTTCGCATGACAGCTCGCAAGTCCGCGTTGCAGCACACGGTTCAACATGATCGGTGCTCTAGGTGCTGGTCTTGCGCACGCTCCGCGTGCGCGAGTGCTGCCCCCACCTGGCGTGCACAGCGCTCACGTGTCTGAATGCGGGTCCACTTCTGACGGGCAGCACTAGCCAAGAAGGCGCGGTAAAGTGAAGCGCCATGCGCCTCTTCGGGGTCCTGCGGTCGCGGTTGGTGGTGCAGATCGGGGCGATCACCCTCGTCCTCGTGGCCGCAGGCTTCTTCGCGCTGGGCTGGGTCAACGCCATCCGCCAGCGCGACGCGTTCACGGAGCAGCACCGCAAGGCCTCGACCATGATCACGCAGGCGCTCGCGGCCGGCGTGCGCTCCGCGATGCTGGCCGGCTCGGGCCTGTCGGTGCGCGAGCTCATCGAGGACGCGCGCCAGCGGCTCCCCGAGACCCAGGTCCGCGTCTACGACCGCCACGGCGACGAGGTGTTCGTGCCCCCGGGCCCCGCGCCGGCGCTGGAGTCCTTGCCGCCAGCGCTCCGCGCCGTGCTCACCACCGCCAAGGCCACCGACGACGCGGGCGACGTGCGCCTGCGGCCCATCGAGAACGAGAAGCGCTGCCACGAGTGCCACGACGCCAAGGAGACCCTCCGCGGCGTGCTGGCGCTCGGGGCGCCGCAGGCCAGGGACATCACCGAGGCCGAGACCGCGCTCGTCGAGGCCGCGTTCCGGCAGCTCATGACGAGCAAGCACGAGGACAAGCTCGCGCCGCTGTTCGCCGCCTTGACCACCGAGTGCGAGGGCCTCTTCGCCGAGGTCTTCGACGTCGAGGGCGACTCGCGCTACGGCCGCGGCACCGGGCTCGAGAGCGGCGCGGTGATCGCCGCGATCGCCAAGAAGACGCCCGAGACCCTCGAGCGCGACGGCCGGCGCGTGCGCCTCGTGCCCCTCGAGAACGGCGCGCGCTGCCGCGGGTGCCACAAGGACGGCGAGATGCGGGGCCTGCTCGTCGTGTCCGTCGCGACGCGCCTCGGCGAGACGCCCGCTCGCCGCAGCCAGCTCATCTCCGACACGCTCGAGCTCGGCCTCCGCAACATCATGCTCGCGGGCCTCGGCCGCCTGGTCGCGGCCTTCCTCGACGAGGCCGCCGTCGCCGCCGACGCCCCTGCGCTCAGGCTCTACGACGCCAAGGGCCGCCTCTACCACGACGCGCGCGGCCGGCACGCACCTCCGCCCCGCGTCGCGGAGGTCCTCGCCAGCGGCAAGCCCGCGAGCGAATCGGACGACGTGCAGGCGACCTTCACGCAGACGAGCCCGCTCTTCAACGACAAGAGCTGCACCCGCTGCCACGGCTCCGACCACACCGTGCGCGGCGCCGTGCAGATCGTGACCTCGACCGCCGGGGCGCTCGCCGCCGAGCGCATGGCCGAGCGGCGCGCGCAGATCTCAGGCATCGGCACCGCCGCCATGGTGGCGCTGTCGCTGTGGCTCCTCATGAAGCTGCTCGTCATCGACCGGCTGCGGCGCGTCGGCGACGTGGCGCGGCTCGTGGGGCAAGGCAAGCTCGACGTACGCCTCGAGGTGCCGCCGGACGACGAGATCGGCACGCTCGGCCGGCGCATGAACGAGATGATCGATGGCCTCCAGCACCGCTTCAACCTCGAGCGCATGGTGAGCGACCGCGCCGCGCAGGCGGCCAAGTCAGCCGGCGCGCAGGGCGTCTCGCTCGGCGGCAAGCGCGAGCGCGTGACGGTCTGGTTCTCCGACATCCGCGGCTTCACGGCGTACTCGGAGAAGGTCGAGCCCGAGAAGGTCGTCGCGATGCTCAACCGCGTCCTGCGCGCGCAGGCCGAGGTGATCTGGAAGCACGGCGGCGACATCGACAAGTTCGTGGGAGACGAGATCTTCGCGGTCTTCCACGGCGAGGACCGCGGCGCGCGCGCCATCCGCGCGGGCCTCGAGGCGCTCGACGCGGTGACGACGATCGACCTCGGCGGCGAGCAGATCGGCGTCGGCGTCGGCATCAACGACGGGGACGTCGTCTCGGGCGCGGTCGGCCACGAGACGCAGATGGACCACACGGTCATCGGCGATACGGTCAACGTCGGCGCGCGCCTCTGCTCCGCGGCCGAGCGCGGCCAGGTGCTCGTCTCGAACGCCGTCGTCGCGGCCGCCGGCGAGCTCTCCGACATCACGTTCGTGGAGGGCACGCCGCTCAAGCTCAAGGGCAAGAGCGAGCCGTTCCCGGTGCACGTCGCGCACAGGAGAGCGTAGGGCTACCGCACGAGGAGCCCGATGCGGTCTCGCCGGAACCCGCCCTGCCCGCTCGACCAGTAGATCGCGAGCGGGCGCCCCTCCACGAGCGCGAGCGGGACGAAGCCGAGCTGGCGAGAGTCGACGCTCGTGCCGCGGTGGTCCCCGAGCACGAACACGTGGCCCGGCGGGACCGTGCGCGGCGGCGCAGGCACACCGGGCCGCTCCGCGTCGAAGAGCACGGGGTACGCGTGCTCGCCGAGGCGCTCCTCGAAGACCTCGAGGCGGCGCGAGCCCGGCACCGCGCCGCGCGACGTGCGCGGCACCTCGCGGCCGTTGACGACGAGCACCTCGCCGTCGAGCTCCACGGTGTCGCCCGCGACCGCGACCACGCGCTTGACGAACGAGGTCTCCGGGTGATCGGGCCAGCGAAACGCGATCACGTCCCCAGGGCGCGCGCGCCGGTCGAGGCGGCTGAGGAAGAACACGTCTCCCGGGGCGAGGGTGGGTGCCATCTCGGCGCTCGGCATGCGGTAGCTCTCGACGACCGCTCGCCGCGCGAGCTCGCGGCGCCCCTCGCCCACCAGGAAGAACAGCGCGACGACCGCCAGCGCGCGCGGGATGCCCGGAGCGCGGCCTCCCGCGGGGGACCGGCGCCAGAGCTGCACCGCGAGGAACGCGCGCAGCCCGAGGGCCGCCACCCACGGCACGAACGTCACGAGCGCGCCGCCCGCGAGCGCGAGCCCGAGCGAGCAGACCTGCAGCATCACCTCGATGCCGTAGAGGACCGCGGCCACGCCGTGCGCGCCGAACGCCGCGTGCCCGGCGCCCGGACCGAGCACGAGCGTCACGAGCGCCCACAGCCGCGACTCCCCGCGCTTGGGCGGGGACGCGGGCGCGGTCATCTGCGCAGCACGTAGTCCGTCTCGAACATGTCGTAGACGGTGCGCTGCATGCCGAGCCGCGCGTAGGTGCGCTGCGCCCGCTCGTTG
The DNA here is from genome assembly GCA_964593795.1 of uncultured Myxococcales bacterium. GTDB lineage: Bacteria > Myxococcota_A > Polyangia > JAHFDS01 > JAHFDS01 > JAHFDS01. The sequence goes on from CAZQJC010000130.1 coordinate 3,250, forward strand.
TGGCGCTCGACGTAGAGGCGCAGGCCGCACACGTCGCCCCGCTCACGAGCGAGGCGATCGACGTGCTCGTAGAGCGCGCGGAAGACGCCGGCACCGCGCGCCTCCGGCACGACGAACACGCTCTGGATCCACCAGAAATCGCCGTTTCGCCAGTCGCTCCACTCGCGCGTGACGAGGAGCTGCCCCACGGTCCCGCCCGCGCGCTCGGCCATCGCGTAGAAGCCCTTTCCGGGATCGGCGAGCACGGCGCGCACGCCGGCGAGGAGCCGGGCGCGGTCGAGCACGAGGTCCTCGGTGTCAGCCGCGAGGCGCGCGTTGAAGTCGGCGATGACCTCGGCGTCATCGGCTCGCGCCGGCCGGATCGAGACGGTCACGGCCGCACCGTCAGGCGCCCCGCCTCCGCGGAGGAGAAGCCGCTGGCCGGGTTGGTGTCACAGTACGTGTACGTGGCGCCCGCGTCGGTCGAGAAGCGGTAGACGTAGAGGTAGTCGCCCGCGACCGGGCGGCTGATCTGGGCGGAGTACTCGTCGTTGGCGTGGTCGCCGCTCGAGAGGCCATCCACGTCGACGTTGTACGCCGCGTCGATCCAGTTCCACAGCATCGAGGATTGCGGATCCGAGCCCGCCGGCCCCACGCCGAGCTGGCCCGACACGCCCGCACCGCGGCCGGTGCGATCGGTGACGCCCGCGACGTACACCCGCCCGTAGATGGCCTCGGAGAGCGCGCCTGGCGCGGCCGTGGTCATCGCCGGGAACTGCACGTTGCAAAAGCCGATCGGTGGCCCCGGCATCGACATGCCGCCCGCACCACCGCTGCCCGCGCCACCGCTGCCCGCACCGCCACTGCCAGCGCCGCCACTGCCAGCGCCGCCACTGCCAGCGCCGCCACTGCCAGCGCCGCCACTGCCAGCGCCGCCCGCGCCAGCGCCGCCGCTGCCAGCGCCCCCACCGCCAGCGCCCCTACTGCCAGCGCCGCCGCTGCCAGCGCCCCCGCTGCCCGGCGGCGCCACCACGAGAGAGCCCGGCCGCTGGAAGCCATTGTCGCTGCCGTCGCCGTCGCAATACCGCCAGGTCTGGCCACCGTCTCCGCTGAAGCGATAGCCGAACACGTAGGCGCCCGCCGTCGCGACCGTGAGCACCGCCTGGTACTCGTCATTGGTGTGGTCGCCCGGCTGGAACCCATCCACGTCGGCGCCATACGCCGCGGCCACCCACGCCCAGTCGGCCGACTGCGGCTCGGCGCCCATCGGGCCATAGCCGAGCTGCCCCGTGATCCCGTCGCCGCGGCCGGCCTGCGCGGTCAGGCCGTCGGAGAACACGCGCCCGTAGATCATCTCCGTCGGGCGCCCGGGCTCCGCACGGAGCATCGTCGGGAACTGCAGGTTGCACCAGCCGATCGTGATCGGCGGCGGTGGACCCACCTCGAGCTTGGCCGCAGCCGCGGCGGAATATCCATTGTCCGTGCCGTCGGTGTCGCAATAGCGCCACGTCGATCCGCCGTCCGCGCTGAAGCGGTACGCGACGTCGTAGCTCCCCGCGGGTGCGGAGAGCTGCGCCTGGTACTCGTCATTGGCCTTGTCGCCCGGCTGCGCGCCCTCGACGTCCGTGTTGTACGTGGCGTCCGACCACGTCCAGCCCATCGACGTCGCGGGATCCGAGCCGACGACGCCGAAGCCCACCTGCCCCGTGATGCCCGCGCCCCGCCCGTCGCCCGGCGTGCGTCCCATCGCGAACACACGCCCGTAGACCGGCTCGCTCGGCCGGCCGATCACCGCGCGCGTCTGCGCCGGATACTGCACCTTGCACCAGCCGATGGCCGCCATCGCCCCACCCGCACCGGCGCCACCCGCACCCGCGCCACCGGCGCCCGCGCCGCCGCGGCCCGCCACGCCCCCATCCGGCGCGTGACCACGTCCTGCTCCACCCGCGCCCGCATCCGGCGCCGAGGGCGCCGAGGTCGACGACGCGCAGCCGAGAGCGAGCACACAAACCAGCCGAGCAACCCGCATGGCCGTCACTTACCATGAACCCCGCCGCGTAGTCTCTCCGATCCGAGTCACGCCGCGGCGCGGCATGAAAATATTGCCGGATGCCCATGCCTCCGCGGTCAATGGGGCCGTACCCTCGGGGTCCACAGAGGAGGTCCCGTGAATCCGAACGAGATGCCGCCCCACGTCCAGGTCCTGCAGATGGTGATGGGCTACTGGGCCGCGCAGGTCGGCGCGACCATCGCGCGCCTCGGCGTCGTCGACACGATCCAGGGCGCCCCGCGCGCCGAGGCCGACATCGCGCACGCGGTCGGCGCGCACCCGGAGTCCCTCGCGCGCCTGCTCCGCGCAGCGGCGATGCTCGGCCTGCTCCGCGAGACGTCGCCCGGCCACTTCACCACCACCGCCACCGGCGATTGCCTGCGCAAGGACGCGCCGATCTCGCTGCGCGACTTCTTCATCGCCGAGCTCGCCCCGGGCCACTGGCTGCCCTGGGGCCGCCTCCACGACGCCGTCAAGGAGGGCCGCTCGGTGGCCGCCGACGCGCTCGGCTGCGACGTCTGGACGTACTACCAGCGCAATGCGGAGGAAGGCGCCTGCTTCGCGCGCGCCATGTCGAACATCTCGAACGTCGTGGTCGGCGAGGTGCTGCCGGCCTACGACTTCGCGCGCTTCTCGCGCATCGTCGACGTCGGCGGCAGCCAGGGCGCGCTCCTCGCGGGCGTCCTGCGAGCCAATCCGGCGGCAAGGGGCGTCCTCTTCGATCGCGCCGACGTCATCGCGTCGGGTCAAGCCGCCGTCGCCGCCTACGGCTTCGGCCCCCGCCTCGAGGCCGTCGCCGGTGACTTCTTCGAGTCGGCGCCGGCAGACGGCGACCTCTACCTCCTCAAGTCGATCCTGCACGACTGGGACGACGCCCATTGCGCGAAGATCCTCCGCACCGTCGCCGCGGCGGCGAAACCCGGGGCCACGCTCTGCGTGGTCGAGATGATCGTGCCGCCCGCCGGGACTCCCTCGCCGGTGCACCTCATGGACCTCAACATGCTCGTCATGCTCGATGGCCGCGAGCGCACCGCGGAGCAGTTCCGCACGCTGCTCGCGACCGGCGGCTGGACGCTCTCGCGCGTCGTCCCCACGCGCGGCCTCTTCTGCGTGATCGAGGCCGTCCGCGCCTGATCCTACCGAGCGCGCCTCGCCTGCGGCCACGCCCCCGGCGCCGCCCCCGCCCCGCGCGCCTGCCCCAGCACCCGGTACCACTTGATCGGGTGGATCTCCCACCAGCCGTGGCCGTCGTCGTAGTGCACCGTGCCGAGCGCCTCGATCATCGCGCCGGCCGGCGGATCCAGCATCGGGCCCAGGGGATTGGCCGGGTCCTTGTGGATGGGCGTGATCTCGGCCGCGAAGTGGAAGATGTCGAGGAGCGGCGAGGACAGCGGGAACACCTTCGCACCGTCGATGAGGAGCTGCACGTGCGTGTCGCGGTCCGACGCGACCACCGGGAACTCGACGCGCGCGCGCACGCAGACCTCCTTGCCCTCCGGGTAGCGGCCGGAGAGCACGTCCTCGGGCGCCACGGGGCGCCCGCAATGCACCTCCGGCGCGGCCGCGGGATCGACGCGACACAGGTGCCGGCCGACGTCGCGGCTCGCGCCGTAATGCGGCGAGTACGGCCCGCTGGCGACGATCGTGTAATCGAGCTGGCACGCCTGCCGCGTCGGGCAGTCGGCGTCGGCCTGGCAGGTGCCATTGATGTTCCGCAATGCGGAGTGCCACGTCAGCGTCTCCGCCGGCACGAGGCACTTGCCGCTCGCGCGATCGCACCAGAGGTCGTCCTGGCAATCCGCGTCGAGCGCGCACGCCGCACCGACGTCGGCGAGCGCGGGCCCCACCGGGGTCACGACGCGCAGGGCCGTCACGGGCCGGAGGATCGGCTGGTCCTCGTCGTTGTAGCGCAGCGTCGCGAGCGTCCCGGTCACCTCGACGACGTCGCCGCGCGCCGGCAAGCGCACCGTGCGCGCGCGCAGCACGTCACCCGTCAGCACCGCGCCCACGCCGAACACGGGCGGGCCCGCCGCCGCCGGCTGCAGGAGCACCACGCGATCGCCCGTGAGCTCGCCGAGCTGCTCCGGGTCGCTTGGCGCCGGCGTCGTGCGCAGGTACGTCACCGCACCCACCGTCGCGCGGAGCGTCAGGACCGTCCCGCTCGCGACGCGCCCCGCGAGCACGTCGTCCACCGTGGGCGGCCCCATGCCCCCTCCGCCCGCGTCGGGCATCGCAGCGCCGCCACCACCCGCACCGCCCCCGCCGTCCGCCGGCAACGCCGCCGCCTTCTGCTTGTCGCCGCATCCCGCCGCCAGCGCGAGAATACATACGCTCACACGCATGAGTCGCGTCCGCATCAGTCGTCCTCTCCGGAGGCCAGCTCCTCGAGCTCCTCGACCGTCTCCTCCGAGAAGATCGAGAGCGCCCACAGGGCATCACTCTCTTGCCACGCCCGCACCGCCGGCGCGAGCGCCGCGCGGTACGCCGTCTCTCCCGGCGTCTCGGCGAGCCGCTCCGAGTGCCGCCCCGCCCACGCCATCGCACGGCGCAGCGGCTCCGTCTCCGCGCGCGCGACGCGGTTCCGAAGGCGCACGCGCTCGGGGATCGGAAGGCCGCGGTAGTCCTTCGCCACGACAGCCAGCGCCCGGCGTGACGGCTCGAGCGCGTCTCGCAGGCGCAGCCCAGCCTCGGCCGGCGTCAGCGAGAGGAGCCGCGCGTCCCCGATGGCCTCAGGCAGCGCCGCTGCAAAGCCGCGCCACGCCCGCTCCACGCGCGCCTCGGCCGACGAGCAGGCCGAGAGCAAGAGCGCCGCGAGCCAGAGCCGCACGCGCGAAGTCTACTGCAGGTCAGCCCTTGACGCCGCCCGCGGTGAGGCCGCCGACGAGGTGCCGCTGCAGGACGTAGAAGAGCCCCATCACCGGCACGCTGACCAGGATCGATCCCGCAGCGAATGCGCCCCAGCGCGTCGAGTAGTCGCCGACGTAGCTCTGCAGCACGACGGGCAGCGTGTAGGCGCGCTCGTTCGACAGGAACGTCGCCGCGAGGATGAACTCGTTCCACGCGGTCATGAACGAGAAGAGCGCCGTGATCGCGATGGCGGGCTTGGCGAGCGGCAGCACCACGCGCCGGAAGATCTGCCACTGCGTCGCGCCGTCGATGCGCGCGGCCTCCTCGAGGTCCTTCGGGATCGTGTCGAAGTAGCCCTTGAGCATGAACACGCAGAAGGGCACCGACGTGGTCGCGTAGACGAACACGAGGCCGACGATGGAGTTGAGCAGGTGCAGCCGGTCGAGCAGGAGATAGAGCGGGATCGCCATGACCACGCCCGGGAACATCTGCGTCACGAGGAACGCGCGCAGTCCCGCCTCGCGCCCCGGGAAGCGGAAGCGCGAGAACGCATACGCGGCCGAGGTCGACAGCGCGATGCCGAGCGCGGTGGTCAATCCCGACACGAGGAGTGAATTCCAGAGCTGCCGGCCGAAGAGCCAGCTCCCCTGCGCGTCGGTGGTGCCCACGACCGCGCGGAAGTGCTCGAGCGACACCGCCTCCGGAAACGGCGAGAGCGACATGGAGAACGCCTGCCCCGGCGAGAGCGCCATCTTGAACACCCACAGCGCCGGGTAGAGCACGGCCGCGCTCACCACGACGAGCAGGAGGTGCACCGCCATCCGGCGCGGCAAGGACGGGACCCTCACGCCTCCGCCTTTCGCCCGAGCACGCGATCGCTCGCGCGCGTGTAGAGGAGGAGGACACCGAAGATCAGCACCGCGTACGCCGCCGCGTAGCCGTACTGCTCCTGCCGCGAGAACGCCCAGCGGTACGCCTCGGTGATGAGGATCTCCGTCGCCCCGTCGGGCTCGCCGCCCGAGACGAGGTAGATGATGTTGAACATGTTGAACGTCCACACGCTCGAGACCGCCACCGCCGGCACGAGCGCGGGCCGCAGGAGCGGCCAGGTGACGTGGCGGAAGCGCTGCCAGCGCGTGGCGCCGTCGACCTCCGCCGCATCGAGGAGGTCCTGCGGGATCGCCGTCAAGGCGCCGAGCGTGACGACCATCATGAACGGAAAGCCGAGCCAGGTGTTCGTGCAGAGGTTCGCACCGAAGGCCGTCGAGAACTGCGAGAACCACGAGACCGGCTCCGCGCCGAGCGCGGTGAGAAGCGCATTCACCGCGCCGAACTGCCGGTGGAACATGCCCTTCCAGATGAGCGCGGTGATGTAGTTCGGGATGGCCCAGGGGATGATGAGGAGCACGCGGTAGACGCCGCGGCCACGCAGCCACTTCTGGTGGAGCAGCATCGCGAGCGCCCCGCCGAGCGCCACGTGCAGGACGAGGTTGCACACCGTCCACAGCACCGTGACGCCGAGCGCCAGATAAAAGCTGCCCGGCTCTCCGATGCCGTAATCGCGCGAGGTCAGGATCGCCCAGAAGTTCGAGAGGCCCACGAACGTGAAGTCGCCGTGGACGTGCGAGAAGAGCGACACGCTCGCGCCCACGACGAACGGCGCGAACACGAGCACCGTGAGCGTCACGAGCGCCGGGGCGATGTAGCCGTAGGCCGTGCGCTGCTTCCTGATCTCGACGCGCGCGCGCCCGATGCGCCGCCCGAGCACGAACGCGCCGCCGAGCCCGAGCGCCCCGAAGAGCAAGAGATAGGGCAGCTTCGGCGAGGGCGCGGGCGCGGGGCGGAGCGCGATCTCGAGCTCTCTTTGCGCCACCCCGAGCGCGTGCGCCGGCGTGTAGGCCCCGCGCATGACGCGCCGCAGGCCCTTTTCCATCGGCTCCCAGACCGCCCGCATGCGCGGGTCGTTCGGCATGGGCACGCTGCGCTCCATCTGCGCGCGGAACGCCGACAGGTACGCATCGCCGGAGAGCGCAGGATCGTCGTACGCCGCGCGCGACGCCACCGGCTGCTTGCCCTGCTTCGCGCGCACGAGCGCCGACTCCGCGCCCGCGAGGTACTCGATGACCTGCGCCGCCCCCGCCGGGTTCTTCGAGCGCGCGCCGAGGAACGCGCCCTCGACCGTCAGGAGCGGCGCCATCGGCTTGCCCGTCGCGCTCACCGTCGGAAGGGGCGCGACGGCGTACTTCCGCCCCGCCGTGATCTCGCCCGCGAACCAGGGTCCCGACACGACCATCGGTGCCCTGCCCTCGTTGTAGAGCTTGGTGACGAGCGCGCCATTGGCCTCGTCCGGCACCACGCGCTCGGTGCGCACGAGCGACTGCAGGAACGTCATGCCCGCGACGTTGCCCGGCACGTCGAGGTGGATCTCGCCGCGCTCGTCGAAGATGCCCCCGCCGAAGCCGAAGAAGAAGGCCGCCGTCACGTAGAAGTTCGTCGCGTGAAGGCCGAGGCCATACTTGCCCGCCTTCGGATCCGAGAAGCGCCGCGCGATGGCCAGGAGCTCGTCTGTCGTCTGCGGCGGCGTCGCGATGGCGTCCGGATCGTAGAAGAGCAGCACGCTCTTGTAGGCGAGCGGCAGGCCATACAGGCGCCCAGCGTGTACGAAGGCCTCGAGCGTCGGCCCGAAGTACTGCCCGCCCACCCGCGCCCGGAGCCCCGCCTCGAGCGGCACCACGATGCCCGCCTGCGCCCACGCGCCGAGCCGCTCGTGCGCGATGATGAAGACGTCCGGCCCGTTGCCGTTCGGGATCGCCTGCGTGAGCTTGTCCGGGAAGACCTGGAACGGCACCTCCAGCGGACGTATCTGCGTATCCGGATGAGATGCGTTCCAGCGGTCCACCACGACCGAGAGCGCATCCCGCTCCGCGCCCCGATAGGCGTGCCAGAGCGTGACGTCCTCCGCGCGCGCGGTCCCGGCGAGCGCGACCAGCACGCCGAGCGTGAGGGAAGCGAGGGCCGCCCTCACACCCGTCGCCCCGACCCCTTGTCGAACACGTGCAGCTCCGAAAGGACCGCCCCGAGCTCCACCTCCACCCCGACGGCCAGCTTCTGCGCCTCCGCCATCGTCATGAGCGAGGTCAATGCGATGTCCCCGCATTGCAGGTGCACGTGCGCCTCCCAGCCGAGCGGCTCCACCACGTCCACCCGCGCCTTCAAGCGCAATGCGTGCTCCGGCTTTGCGAGCCCGAGCGCGTGCGGACGCACGCCCACCTCGACCTCCGCCGGCACCGTCCGCCCGAGCGCCGCCTTCGCGCCACTTACGCCCTCGAGCGCGCCGTCCGAGCGCCCGCTCATCGGCAGCAGATTGATCGTCGGCGTGCCGATGAACTTCGCCACGAACGTCGTGGCCGGCGTGTCGAACACCGCAGATGGCGAGCCGAGCTGCTGCACCTTTCCCTGGTCGAGGACGACGATGCGGTCCGCGAGCGTCATCGCCTCGATCTGGTCGTGCGTGACGTAGACCATGGTGGTCCCGAGCCGCTGGTGGAGCTTCTTGAGCTCGACGCGCATCTGCCCGCGCAGGTGCGCATCGAGGTTCGAGAGCGGCTCGTCGAAGAGGAAGATCTTCGGCTTTCGCACGATCGCGCGCCCCATCGCGACGCGCTGCCGCTGCCCGCCGGAGAGCTGCGAGGGCTTTCGCTCCAAGAGGTGCGCGATCCCGAGCGCCTCGGCCGTCTCCCGCACCTGGCGGTCGATGTCCGCCGGCGCCATCTTCCGGAGCGCCAGCGCAAAGCCCATGTTCTCGGCGACGGTCATGTGCGGATACAGCGCGTACGACTGGAACACCATCGCGATGTCCCGGTCCTTGGGCGCGCGGTCATTGACGCGCTCGCCGCCGATCTTGACGTCCCCGCGGTCCGGGTCCTCGAGCCCCGCGATCAGCCGGAGCAGCGTCGACTTACCGCACCCCGACGGCCCCACGAGGATGAGGAACTCCCCCGCCGCGCATTGCAGGTCCACGCCCCGCACGATCTGCGTCGTGCCGAAGCCCTTCTCGATGCCGACGAGCTCGAGCGTGCTCACGGCCGGTCCGGGGACTTCGTCGGGGCAGCCTTCGCCTCGGGCACGAGGATGCGGATCGCGCGCGGCTGAAGGTCCATGAGGAGCGCCCCGCCCACGCCGACCAGGAAGCGCTCGTCGCTCTCGAGGAGAGCATCGCGGAGCTTGCTGCCCTCCGGAAAGCTCGACTTCATAGGCCCGAACCCCAGCTTCGGCGCGCCCGTCTTGCGCGCCTGGTCGCTCGCATTGATCACCACCAGCACCGTGTCCCCCTCGTAGCGCCGCTCGAACGCGAGCACGTGCGCGTCTTCCTCGTCGCCCACGCGATCCGACGCCCACTTCACCGTGATGTCGCCGCGCCGCAGGGGCTCGAGCGTCCGTCGCACGCGGATAAGCTTCTGGAGGAGCACGTACGTGTCCGACGAGCGCGCGTAGCCCGTCGTCCACAGGTCCTCACGGTTGCCCGGGTCCGCCCCGCCCGCGAGCTCCTGCTCCGTACCGTAGTAGACGCACGGCACGCCGTCCCACGTCAGCAGGTACCCGAGCGCGCTCCGCAGGGCGCCCTTGTTGGGCTGCTCCGACAGGAAGCGCGGCAGGTCGTGGTTGTCGATGAACCCGACGAGCGCGTCGCGCGGCGCGACGTCGATCCCGTCCGGCTGCGGCAACGCACCGTGGTTCGACCGCAGCGTGAGCAGCTCCTGCACCTTGCTGGTCGGCCCGTCGTGCTTGAAGACGCCGTCGATGACCATGAACTTCTGAGAAAAATAGAAGACCGAGTCGAGCGCGCCGGGCTTGGTGTAAAGGCCGAGCTTCCGGTCGTCGCCCTCGTACGCCTCGCCGAACTGGAAGAAGTGCCGCTTGCCTGCGGCCTTCGCGCGCGCTCGGATCGCGGTGGCGAACTCCGTCCAGAAGTCCGTCTCGACGTGCTTGACCGTGTCGATGCGGAAGCCGTCGAGCCCCACGTCCGCGATCCACTGCGCGTACGCGTCCACCAGCGCCGCGCGCACCTCCGGCTTCTCGGTCGCCAGGTCCCGCAGCCCGCCCGGGAAATCCCCGTAGAGCGACTGGTCCGGATCGTCGAAGCCCCCCGGCGCCTGGATCCCGCCCGCGCGGTGGTACATATTCGCATCTGCGAATACATCAGGCTTCGGCCGCGTCCGCCACCCGAGCGGCGCCGGCCCGCCGCCCCCGGCCTTCTGCACGCCCCCCTTGGTGAACGCCGGGTAGTCCTCCCCCGGGTCCTCCGCCCCGTTGCCGTTCAGGTCGTAATAGAAGACCGGCCCCACGTGATTGGGCGTGATGTCCGCGATGACCTTGATGCCCACCGCGTGCAGCGCATCGATCATCTTCTTGAAGCTCGCGCGGTCCCCGAAGTGCGGCTCCGTGTCCGTCAGGTCCTCCGGCCAGTACCCGTGGTAGCCCGTCTCCGCCGCCTTCGAGTCCCACTGCTTGACGTGCGGCGAGATCCACACCGTCGTCACGCCCAGGTCCTGCAGGTACGGAATCTGCTCGATGACCCCCGCGAAGTCCCCGCCGTGCCACCCCTTGCCCTGGGTGACATCGCCTCCCAGGTCATTGCCTCGATCACCATTGGCGAACCGGTCCGTCACGATCTGGTAGATGACCTCGTCCCGCCAATCCACCGCCTCCGGCGGCGCCATCCCATTGGGGGGCGCCGTCGAGGGGCCATCCCCACACGCCGCGACCAGTGCCGCCACCATCAGGGCCCGCCTCACGCCTGCCCCCACCAGAGCCGGGACTCGACCGGCTTGTCTGAGTCGAGCCCGACCAGAACATACCGGTTATCGCCGGGCTCCCAGGCAACGCGCCCGGCCCGATCCACCGCGATGAGCTTGAAGGAAAAGACCAGCCCAGCGGGAACCACAACCTCCGCTTCAAGGAACGGACCGCTCCCCTTCACCTGCAGGGCATGCTCGCGCCGCCAGTCCCCGAGCTCACGACCCGAACCTGAGATGAAGATGACTGCGTCGGGCGGCAGCCCCGAACGCGCTACTTTCCAGTGAATCCTCCTGACAGATGCGCGCTCGGTTGCGGCACTGACCACCCCGCTCTCCGCGCTGTACCGGTAGAGGGGCGGATCAGGGGTTTGGCTCCCCTGGTGTTGAGTTTCCCTTCGAATCGCCACGAAGGCGACGTTGCCGCGTGGACTGGAGGAGTGCCACGCGATCTCGCCCGAGTTCAGTCGGGTGATGCGCGGAGAGGCGAGCGGGCGGTGTCGCGAGGCGACGGTCACCTTGAAGGCTGCCTGCCACCGCTGCACAAACTCCTTGTGGCGGCGCAAGCCGGGCGGCGAGTCCTGAAGATCGCTCTCGAACTGCATCTGCGCGCGGTTCTCCGGCTCCTTCTCGCCCGCGAGACCGACCTCGGTGCCGTACGTCAGCGACGGTGTCCCGCGGAGCGTCATGAGCGCCTGTAGCGCGTACTCCGCGCCCTGCAGGTTGCTCGCGCACTCGCTCGCAATCCTCGGCAGGTCATGATTGTCCAGCAGCGTCACCAGCTTCGAGGGGTCGTCGTAGACGCGGTCCTCCGACAGCACCGACGCGAGCCGCCCCATGTGCGCGCCCTTGCAGAAGACGTCCTTGAGCGCGAACGCGACGGGGAAGTCGAAGAGCGCGTCGAATTCGCCTTCGCGCATGGTTCGCGCGAGCACGCTCGGCCGCCCGTCGAGCACCTCGCCGAGCATCCAGAAGTCCGCCCCCGCGTACGCCTTGACGTCGCGGTTGAAGCGCCGCCAGAACGCAAGCGGCACGTGCTTGACGGCATCGAGCCGGAAGCCGTCCGGCCGCACCGCGTCGATCCAGTACCTCGCCTTGCCGAGGAGGAACGCGTAGACGTCCTCCCGCTCCTGCGCGAGGTCCGGCAGCCCGTGGACGTCGAAGTCCGTGAGCTGCCGCGCGTCCTCCCAGTCCTTGATGGCGCCGTTTCGGTGGAACCACTCGGGTTTTTCGCGCGCTAGCGGCGCGTCCGGCCCCACGTGATTGACCACGAAATCGAGCACCAGCCGCATCTTGCGCGCGTGCAGCGCATCCGAGAGCTGCCGCAGCGTCTCGAGCGTCCCGAAGCGCGGCTCGACCTTCCCGAGATCCTCGACCCAGTAGCCATGAAAGGCCCCGAAGCCGTGGAACTTCGTCGTCCGCATCTTGAACACGGGCGAGAGCCACACGGTCCTGACCCCGAGCCCCTGCAGGTAATCGAGCTTCTCGATCACCCCCGCGAGGTCCCCGCCATGAAACGCCGCCGGATCCGCCCGGTCCACCGCGCCGTCATTGGACCGGTCGCCGTTCCAGAAGCGATCGACCATCACGAAGTACACGAGGTCGTCCGCCGGCCGCGGCACCACCACCTTCGTCGCGCCACGGCCACCGCCACCGCCCCCACCACCACTGCCCGCCGCGCCCGCCGCACCCTTGGTCGCCCCCGGCGTCGGCCCGATCGGCCCGGAATCCCCCGGACCCGCTGCCGGCCCCGGCGCGGGGGCCGCACCCGCCGCGATCACCCGGTCCGCCACCTGCCCCGCCCGGTACGCCACCACCTTGACCACCGCGAGCAGCGCCTCGGCCTCCCGCTCGTGATCGAAATCCAGCAGCGCCGGGAACTCCACCTCGGCCGACAGCGCCTTTTGCGGCTCGCCCGCCCGCGCCACCGACACCTTGGCGAAGACCTGCCACTTGTACTTGCCATTGAGCTGCGAGAAGAACGCCACCTTGGTCTCGCAGAGCAGGAGGAACGGCGCCCCCTGCGCGAGCGTCGCCAGGTGCGACATCCGCGCCCCCGTCTCGCGGAGGCTCCCGAACACCTCGCCGGGCCCCACGACCTTGATGAACAGGTTCCGCTCCGACAGCGCCGCTCCGACGCCGTCGACGAAGCCCGGCGGCGGCACCTCCGGCTTTCTCAGATCCGCGAAGTCCAGCACGAATCCCGCCGCGACCGGCGTCTGCTGCCCGAGCTTGACCGGCGCCGTCCCCGTCGCACACGAGAGCAGAAGGCCGATCAGGCCGTAGCCCGCAGCCCGTAGCCCGTGACCCGCCCTCGCTAGAACCATGTCTCAGCCTCCAGCGAGATCACCGAGTGCCAGTGCCGGTCCTGCCGGTCACCGAACTGATTGAACTGGTCGAGCGTCTCGACGAACGACGAGCCGAACGCGTTGTGCGCGCTCGAGTACTGCAGGCCCCACAGGAGGCGAATCGATGGCCGGTTCCAGATCCCCTTGCCGAGCGGGTTGATGACCGGCCCCAGCTTGAGCTGCCAGGTGTTGCGCTCCTTCGAATCGCCGAACTCGTGCCCGCGCACGTCCGGCCGCCCGACGTCGTTGACGAAGATCGAGTCGAAGTGCTCCCGAAACAGGTTGCCGCGGTCGCTGACCTCGTTGGCGTACGACGTCTCCGCCAGGAAGTGCGCCGTCTCCGAGAAGTAGCCCTGGATCCTGAGCACGGTAGACCAGAACGTCCGGTTGTCCTCGCTCGCGAAGAGCTGGTTGTCCTTGTCCTCGTGGTGGCCGTAGACGAAGCCCCAGACCACGTCGACGTACTTCGGCACCACCGTCAGCATCATCTCGTTGCCGAGGTTGAGCTGCGTGCGCTCGTCGGTCAGGCGCTTGACGAAGATCACGTGGTCCCGGTCCATGAAGCGCTCGGTGTAGAAGTTGTCCGGGTGCCGGAGCTGGTAGTTGATGAAAAAGTTGTTCCACTGCAGAGGGCCGAGCTTGCCGAACCCGAGGTACCCGATGACCTTCCACGAATTCCCCGCCTCGGCGATGGGCCTCGGGAAGTTCCGCGGATCGAGCACCATCGGATCGCGCATGAACAGGTTCTGCACCACCTCCTTGCGCCGGTAATCCTCGTAGTTCAGGCCCTCGGTCGTGTGCGGCGCGAAGCGATTGCCCTCGACCTGCGGCTCGTAGAGCATCTGCCCGCCGCCGCCGACCTCGACGTGGTCGCCGAGCCGCGCGCGGATGGCGCCGCCGAGCGTGAAGATCGTGTCGTACTGGCTGCCGCGAAGAAAATAGCCCGAGTCCCCCGCGCCGAGCAGCACGTCCACGTACTTCGAGTGGTAAAGGCCCGACAGGCCCACGGTCTCGAAGAACAGCTCCGCCGGCCGCATGTCGTAGAGGCCCAGGTTGCCGAACCAGTAGTTGAGCGTCCCGAGCTGCCACGTCACGTCCTCGAGCACCACGTTGCCCGTCTTGACGTAGAGCTGGCTCAATCGGTAGTTGTCGAGGCGCCCGTTGTTCGGATCCGCATTGGCGACCGAGCCGCCCTCGATCTTCGCGTGGATGCTGGTCCACGGGTCCTTCGTCCCCGGCGCCTGCTGGAGCAGGTTCAGCTTCAATTCCAGCGCCCCGTAAGGCCCCTCGTTCAGGAGGCGCCCGTACAGGTTCCAGAGCCCCAGCTTGCCCGCCCCGCCCTGGAAATCCGGCCGCGTCATCACCCGGAAGTAGCCGCCCGCCGTGAACCGATCCTCCTGCGCGTCCGCGAACGCCCGCCCCGACAGGAGCAGCCCCGCGAGCACGACCCATCTCGCCCGCACCGCTAGCGGCCTTCCACGATGACAATGGACCGAGACTTGACCACGTACTCCGCGCTCGGCAGGGCCACCTCACCCGCGTTCTGCGTCTTTCGCGGATCCGCCATCGTCATGTCGAACCAGTTGCCCGCGCCCGTCGCGACGTCGAAGTACTGCTGCGTGTCGATGAGCCGCACCCAGTTTCCGGGCCCGAACGTGAACTTCACGTCCCCGCCCTCCATGTTGATGAGCACGTAGAGCTCGGGCCCCTTGGTGCGGTCGTTGTAGTGGATCGCGATGTGCTTCGAATTCCAGTCCGGGTCCTGCCCGGACTCGTTCTCCCACCTGAAGGCCGCGGCCCCGTACTCGGCGGGCGCGAACGCGTAGGCGTGATCCTTGCGCACCTTGATCATCGCCTTGACGAAGTCCTGCATGCGCCAGCGCTCGTCCTGCGCCTTCCACTCGCCCCACTGGAACCAGTTCTTGTCGTTGTCCGCGCGCGTGGAATAGGCGTTGTTGTTCCCGAGCTGCGTGCGCATCCACTCGTCGCCGCCGTAGAGCATGGGCGTGCCGTGCGAGAACAGCATCGCGGAGAACAGGTTCCGCATGAGCTGCCGCTTGAAGGCCTCCTGCTCCGGCGTGGTGCCCCAGCTCCTCGAGCGGTTGTTGTTCTCGCCCGAGTCGCGGTCGCAGAACGGCGAGGTCGGCTGGTCGCAGCAGACCGGATTGAGCGGCCCGCACTTGTTGCGCTTCATGTCGTACGAGAAGACGTCGTACATCGTGAACCCGTCGTGGCAGGTCACGTAGTTGGTCGAGTGATACGGCCGCCGCCCGCTCGGCTGGTACCAGTCGAACGAGCCCGTCATGAGGAAGCCGCCGGTGCCCTTCTCGCCCTCCTGCGAGGACAGGGTCCACGAGTCGTTGTTCACGAACGCGCGCCACCAGTCGCGGAAACGCCCGTTCCACTCGCCCCACGCGGTGCCCGGCTTGCTGCTCGCGGCCGGGAACGCGCCGATCTTGACGCCGTAGTTGCCGCCCGCCGACCACGGCTCGGCGATGAGCCGCGTGTTGTACTTCTGCAGGACGGGGTCGTCGACGATGTCCTGCAGCACCGTGTTCTTGACGTCGTCCCAGTTGTTGTAGTCGAGGTCCTTCTCCCCGAGGATGGGCGCGAGGTCGAAGCGAAAGCCGTCGACGTGCAGCTCCTCGACGTAGAAGTGCAATGAATCGAGGATCAATCGCCGCATCGGCTTGTGATTGGTACGCGTCTCGTTGCCGACGCCCGTGTTGTTCCAGTACGAGCCGTCCGCCGGGTTGATCGCGTAGTAGGCCGCGTTGTCGAGGCCGCGGAAGCTGTAGATGCTCGTGACTTCTTTTGCGTCGAAGTTCACGAGCGAGGTCGTGTCACCGATGCCCGAGTCGTCCTGCTCGATCTTGTCGCGCCAGAAGCCGCCCTCGCCGGTGTGGTTGTAGACGACGTCGATGATGACCTCGATGCCGCGCTGGTGGAGCTGGTCCACCATCCACTTGAACTCGTCGAGCGCGTGCCCCGGCATCTTGTCCGCTGCGAACGAGATCTCCGGGGCAAAGAAATTGAGCGTGTTGTAGCCCCAGTACCCGCCATCCAAGGGCTTTTCGTGCACGGGCAGCATCTCCACCGCCGTGATGCCGAGGTCGCCCAGGTAATCCGCCAGCTCGCCGAAGCCGCGGAACGTCCCGGGGTGCTTGACGCCGCTCGCGGGCGACGCGGTGAAGCCCTTCGGGTGCACCTCGTAGAGGATGACGTCGTTCCAGCGGTGGCCGCCGAAGGCCTCCATCTGACGGCCCGCGCGCCACGTCGTCTCGTCCGGGCTCCACGCGTACGCGCTCTCGGCGATGACGCACTTGGTGGCGGCCGCGTACGTCGACTCCGTGCGCGCCGGCCCGGACGCGACCGAGGCCTTGCCCCAGTCGTGGTCGCGGTGCAGGGACTTGCAGTACGGATCGAGCAGCAGCTTGTTCGGGTTGAAGCGATTGCCCTGCGCGTCGACGTCCGAGATGAAGCCCTCGATCTGCCCGGGCCGCCACTTCGGATCGAACGGCCAGTTCGGCCCGAACGCGATGAACCCGTAGTGCTGCCCGAGGCCGACGCCCTCGACGTAGACGTTCCACACGTCGCCGAAGCGGGTCATCTGGAACTGCCGCGTCGCGTTCGGCGACTCCGGGTCGTCGAAGAGCAGGAGCTCGACGCGCGTCGCGTGCTCCGAGTACACGCCGAAGTTCGCGCCGCGATCGACGAGCTTGGCGCCGAGGTGCGCGAGCGCCTCGATCTGCTTTTCGTCCAGGCTCGGCGCCTTCGGCTGATCCTGGTAGAGTCGCGTGTAGTCCTTCGAGGCGCAGCTCGCGACGAGCAGCAACGCGCCGAAGACGCCCGAGAAACCCTTCCGACCCAAGCGCGACGCAAACATGAGTTACTACTCCTGGCGCGCAAGCTAGCGAACCATTCTCTCTCCCGTCAAGGCCGCTGATCCCTGACGCAACGCGTCGCCACGGCACCGTATTTCCGATGGTCGGACCATGACCGCCCTTGACAGGACGGTGCACCGGATGCGCTACTGGCGCCCGCGTTCGGGGAGGGGCCCGGCGCACCAGGGGACCCGGTTCCAGGAGGGATTCGCATGCGCGTTGCAGCGGGAGTGCTTCTCATCATTCTTTCGGTTTTCTACGTCGTGGGCGGCGTGGGTCTGTTCCTCGGCGGCGCGGTGGTCAGCAGCGCTGGCTCGCTCGGCAAGATGGCCGCCGAGCAGGCCGCGAAGGACGGCAAGGAAGTGCCCGCCGAGACCAAGGCCGCGATGGCCGAGCTCGAGAAGAAGGGCAGCGGCATGGGCGGCATGCTCCTCGCGTACGGCGGTCTCATGCTCCTGACGGCCGGCATCGGCATCGCCGGCGCCGTCTCGCTCTTCCAGAGCAAGCGCCAGAAGCTGATCTTCGCGGCGGGCGGCATGGTGGCCATCTGCCTCGTCGTCGGCCTCATCTCGGGAGGCTTCGGCATCGGGACCATCCTGAGCGGCGTGACCGCCGCCCTGACGTTCCTCGCCGGCAAGAGCATCGGCGCGCCCGCGGCCGCCTAGCCAGCACACCTCATGAGCCCTTCCGGAGCGCGCCGGCACCTCGGCGTCCTGCTCAGGTACGACCTCAAGTACGGCCTCACGAGCCCTCGCGGGCTCCTGTTCGTCGTCTTCTATGCGCTCGTCTGGTCGTGGATCCTCTGGAAGCTGGCCAAGGGTGCCGCCGAGGTCGTGCGGAACCCCGAGGCCAGCCTCTTTCTCAGCTACTTCCTCGATGAGGGCCTGATGCGCCTGTTCCGCGAGCGTGCACCGACGCTCGCGGGCTACTTCGTCGTGGCCATCACGCTGACGCCCATCTTCGCGATGCTGGGCGGCTGCGACCAGACGGCCACCGACCTCGGCACCAAGCACCTGCGGTTCCTGATCCCGCGCGTCGGGCGCCAGGAGATCTACCTGGCGCGCTTCCTCGGCGCGCTCGTGCTGGTGTGCGGCGCGCAGATCGCGGTCGGTGCCGTCGCCACGGGCATCACGCTGTTCGTCGACCGCGGAGAGCCCGGGCACGTCCTGCTCTTCGGCGCGCAGGCCATCTTGCTCGTGACGGCCTACAGCATCCCGTTCGTCGCGTTCATGGCCTTCATGACGGCGTCGATGGCGTCCGCGGGCGTCGCGGCCCTGGTCGGCATCGGCGGCTATGGCCTGTTCATCATCCTCGTCTACATGCTCAAGGGGCAGTGGTCGGGCGCCGAGATCTTCGGCTACCTCATGCCGAGCGGCCTCAAGCCGAGCATCCTGCAGCCCGACCTCGGCCGCGCCATCCTCGCGCTCCTCGGCGTCATCCCCTACACGCTGGCGTTCTTCGCGCTCGGCTGGCAGGTGTTCAAGACGAGGGACGCCTGATGCCGATGATCGCGGCCAGGGGGCTCTTCCGCGCGTACGGCACGACGATGGCGCTCAGCGGCATCGACCTCGAGCTCGAGGCCGGCGCGCCGATTGGCCTCGTCGGTCCGAACGGCGCGGGGAAGACCACGTTCTTCTCGACGCTGTGCGGGTTCCTCCGGCCCACCAAGGGGACGATCGAGGTGCTCGGCCACCCGCCGCTGCACAAGAACCTGCACGGCCGCGTCGCGATCCTGCCGCAGGACGCCGCGCTCGTGAAGCAGGTGCCCATCGTCACGCAGCTCACGTTCTTCGGCGAGTTGCAGGGATTCTCGACCGGCGCGGCGCGCAAGGAGGCCGAGCGCGTGCTCGAGCTCGTGCTGCTCGCCGAGGCCGCGCAGAAGCCGCCCGAGGCGCTCAGCCACGGCATGCTCAAGCGCGTCGGCATCGCGCAGACCTTCATCGGATCGCCCGAGATCGTGCTCCTCGACGAGCCCACCGCCGGCCTCGACCCGGCGACGGCCACGCAGATCAAGAACCTCATCCGCTCGCTCGACAAGGAGCGCACGTTCGTCATCAGCTCGCACAACCTCGAGGACATCGAGGAGCTGTGCGGCTCGGTCGTGATCCTGTCGAAGGGCAAGGTGACCGAGCACCGCAAGGTCTCCGAGCTCGTCGCGCGCACGAGCGTGCTCACGTTCCGCCTCGAGAAGGAGGCGCCCGACGACTTCGCGCGCCACTTCGAGGGCAACGCGCTCATCACGAGCGTCGAGCGCGGCCAGCCCGGCGAGCGCCGCCTGACCATCCACTACCGCGAGGCCGACGCCGACGCCGCCCAGATCGCGGTGCTCCAGGCCCTGTCCAAGGCGGGCCTGACGTTCCTCGAGATGACCCGCGGCCAGTCGCTGCAGGACAAGGTCATCGAGCTCACCAGGAAGTAGCTCGGACCCACATCGATCCGCGGGGGCTCCGGTGCTTCGGTGGGCACCTCGAGCGACTCGTGGCTGAGCTGTGTTGCCCCCCACTCCGGCCTTCGGCTCATGATGCGTCACATCTTCGTACCGACCGAGTCGAAGGGCTGAACGACGAAATAGATCAATAGAACAACAGAGCAACAAGGAACAGGGAACGCCTGAGGTCGGTGGCTTCGACGGGCCGATTCGCTAAGTCGTGACGGCGCCTGCCTCGTCGGGGTACGGCCACCGA
>CAZQJC010000131.1:0-9571 GCA_964593795.1 uncultured Myxococcales bacterium
GGCTCTCATGATTCTACACATTCGCCGATCCGAATTTGAATCCGCTGCGATGACGGGCAGCCTCGGAAACGACGAAATAGAACAGTAGAACAACAGGCAACACGGAGCACGGAACGGCAGAGCAGACGTCGGTGGCCGTACCCCGACGAGGCAGGCGCCGTCACGACTTAGCGAATCGGCCCGTCGAAGCCACCGACCTCAGGCGTTCCCTGTTCCTTGTTGCTCTGTTGTTCTATTGATCTATTTCGTCGTTAGCCCTTCGACTCGGTCGGTACGAAGATGTGACGAATCACGAGGGCCGGCGGCTACCCCGAGGCGGGGGGCTTCGGGCCCGGGCGCCGCCGCCGCCGTCGCTTGCGCTTCGCGGGGTCGGGGGACCCGCCCTGCGCGACCGGGTCGTGCGCGCGCGGGGGCTGCGTCGCCTGGCGTCCGTGCGGCGCGCTCGCCACGCGCGGGGGCTGCGTCGCCTGACGCCCGTGCGGCGCGCTCGCCGCGCGCTCGGGCCGGTGGATCACCTCGGGCTGCGGCCTGGGCCGCTGCGGATGCGGTTGGGGACGCGGTGGATGCGCCGGCCGCGGGCCCTGCGGATGCGCCGGCCGCTGTGCCTGCGGGTGCCCCTGCGGCCTCGGTGGATGCGGATGGGCCTGCGGCCGCTGTGCCTGCGGGTGCCCCTGCGGCCTCGGTGGATGCGGCTGCGCCTGCGGCCTCGGCCCGCGCGCGCGCGGGTGCGCCTGCGGCCGGGCGGGCTCCACCCAGCGGCCCGTCGGCACGAACCCCGGCCAGAGCTCGTGGCGCACGAACGCTCGCCAGATCTCCCGCGCGTCGCCCGTGCGATCGCCGAGCGCGGGCGCGAACGTCGCGAGGTGCCGGCGCAGGCACTCGAGGTCGCGCACGAAGTAGCCCTCGGCTTGCGGGTTCGCCGCGGCGCGCACGACCTGCGGGAAGTCGATGATGACCGGCCCGACCGCGCTCATGAGCACGTTGTACGGCGACAGATCCCCGTGGATGAGGTGCGCGCACAGCATGCCGATCACCTGCGCGCGCAGGTCCGCGTACACCGCGGCGGCCAGCTCCGCGTCGAGATCGACGTCGATGAGCCGCGGCGCCGCCTCCCCCTCGGCGTCCGTCACGAGCTCCATGAGCAGCACGCCCTCGTAGAACATCACCGGCGGCGGCACGCGCACGCCGGCGGCGTGCAGCTTGTAGAGCGCGTCGACCTCGGCCGACTTCCAGGCCTCCTCCTCGGAGCGGCGGCCGAACTTGCTGCCCTTGGCGATCGCGCGCGCGGTGCGCGTGTTGCGCACCTGGCGGCCCTCCTTGTAGCCCGCGTTGTTCTTGAAGGAGCGGTGCTCGCGCTCCTTGTAGACCTTCGCGCACACCACGCGGCCGCCCTGCCGCACGAGCCAGACGTCGGCTTCCTTTCCGCTCTTCAAGCGGCCCAGCGCCTCGTCGATGACTCCCTCGACGATCAGGCGATCGATTGCTTCTGCCAAGGCCCCTGGACTCTAACTCGCGGCGGCCCCTTCCTCCACTCGCTCCCGCTTGACCCCGAGGTGGCGCACGATCGTCTTCTCGCGCGGGAACACCACGTCCACCTCGGCGGGCCAGCCGGCCGGGGGGCGCGCCGCCTCGGGCAGTCCCTCGGGCAGCGCCATGGCGCGCAGGAGGAGGTACTTCGCCGTGTAGTCCTCGAGGAGGCCCAGGTGCTCGCTCACGACCTCGCCGCGCACGGCCTCCACGACGACGTCGCAGCACAGGTACGCCTCGAGGACCGGCTCGTACGAGTTCGGCACGACGTTCAGGAGCGTGATCCCCATCTCGTTGACGCGGTCCCCCGCGACCCCGACGCGCCCGAGGACGGTGCGCTGCTTGAACACGCCCACGATCACGCCGACCGACTGGCCGAGGGCGTCCTTGAGCAGGTGCATCACGTTGCGCAGGCCGCGCCACAGCCGGCGCGTGCGGCCGCCGTCTCGGAAGCGCGCGATCTCCTTGCGCCACACCTCGAGCGCCGGCCCCTCCGTCGGCGCCGGGCGCACGATGCGATCCACCGCCGCGAAGTCGGCCTCGTAGAGCAGGTAGCTCAGCTTGGCCGCCTTGCCCGGCTTGCCCGCGTGCGGCTCCGAGAACCGGATCTCGAGGCAGTTCGCGTGCAGGCGCATCCGCCCCCAGATCCACTTGCCCGACACCATACGCACCAGCACGAACGCCCCGTTGAACGCGCGCAGGCACGCGTCGGTCGCCGGCCGCTTGAGCGCCGCGATGATCGCCCCCGTGGCGATGAGCAGGAGGATCGGCCCCCAGAACGCGAACCCGAAGTAGTAGTGGAGCGACGACATCGCCGCGACCTTACCCGCAGTGCCCCCCACGTTGGTGCTCGTGCGCGTGCTCGACATAGAATCCCCGCGTGTCCCTCCTCACCGCGACCGAGCTCGCGATCGCGTTCGGCGGCAAGGTCGTCCTCGACGGCGCGAGCTTCGCCGTGCAGCCGGGCGAGCGGCTCGGGCTCGTCGGCCCGAACGGCTCCGGCAAGTCGACCCTGCTGCGCATCCTCTCGGGCGAGCGCGAGGCCGACGACGGCGAGGTGGGCCTCGCCCGCGGCGTGCGCGTCGGCTACCTGCCGCAGGACATCCTCGCGCTTCCGGCAGGTACCCTCGTCGAGTCCGTGCGCTCCGCCGTGCCCGGCCGCGACGCGCTCGCCGCCTCCGTGGCCGAGATCGAGCAGGACCTCGCGGAGGCCGCCGACGAGGAGGCCGTGCTCGAGCTCTCCCAGCGCCTCGCGGACGGGCACCACGACCTCGCGGTGTTCGAGGAGCGCTACGGCCGCCACCGCGCGGAGAGCATCCTCGGCGGCCTCGGGTTCTCGGCCGCGGAGCTCGACCGCGACGTCGGCGAGCTGTCGGGCGGCTGGCGCATGCGCGCCGCGCTCGCGGGCCTGCTGCTCCTCGATCCCGACGTGCTGCTGCTCGACGAGCCGACGAACCACCTCGACGTGCCGTCCCTGCACTGGTTCGATCACTTCCTGCGCCGCTCGAAGCACGCCGTCGTGCTGGTGAGCCACGACCGCGACTTCCTGAACCGCCAGATCCGCCGCGTGCTCTCGTTCGAGCCCGAGGGCCTGCGCAGCTACGCCGGCAACTACGACGCCTATTGCGTGCAGCGCGCCGAGGAGGAGGTGAACCTCGAGCTGCGTGCCAAGCGGCAGGCCGCCCAGCGCGCGGAGACCGAGCGCTTCATCGAGCGGTTCCGCTACAAGTCCACCAAGGCGCGGCAGGTGCAGAGCCGCATCAAGCAGCTCGAGAAGGTCGAGCGCGTGGTGGTCCGCGAGGCGCGCTCCACCGTGCGCTTCCGCTTCCCCGAGGTGGCGCGCTCGGGACGCGAGGCGCTGCGCCTCGAGGGCATCGACAAGCGCTTCGGCGAAAAGATCCTCTTCCGCGGCCTCTGCCGCACGGTCGAGCGCGGCGAGCGCATCGCGATCATCGGCCCGAACGGCGCCGGCAAGACCACGCTCCTCAAGATGATCGCCGGCGAGCTCGCGCCCGACGCCGGGCAGATCACGCCCGGCCACAACGTGCGCGTCGCCTACTACGCGCAGCACCACACCGAGATCCTCGACGGCTCCCGCACCGTGCTCGAGCAGATCTGGAGCCTCGTCCCCGGCGAGGCGCAGGCGCACGTGCGCAGCGTGCTCGGCGCGTTCCTCTTCCAGGGCGACGACGTCGACAAGCCCATCCGCGTGCTCTCCGGCGGCGAGCGCGCGCGCGTGGCGCTGGCGCGCCTGCTCGTCGTGCCGTCGAACCTCATGCTGATGGACGAGCCGACCAACCACCTCGACCTCGACTCGTCGGAGCGCCTCGTCGAGGCCCTCGCGGCCTACGACGGCACGCTCGTGTTCGTCTCGCACAACCGCAGCTTCATCAACCAGCTCGCGACGCGCGTATGGGACGTCGGCGCCGGCGAGGTCAGCGAGTGGAAGGGCAACCTCGACGACTACCTCTACCACCTCGAGCAGATCGGCCGGCCCCTCGGCGGGATCTCCGCGAGCGACGCGCAGGCCGCGACGCCCACCGAGGCGCCCGTGGAGAACGACCGCGAGCGGCGCCGGCGCGAGGCCCGCGAGCGTGACGCCCGCGCGGCGAAGCTGCGCCCGCTCAAGGCCGAGCTCGCCTCGCTCGAGGCGACCATCGCGACGCTCGAGACGGAGCGCAAGGCCCTCGAGGCCGAGCTCGCCGACCCCGCGATCTACGAAGACTTCCAGCGCGCGCGGCCGCGCTCCGAGCGCTTCGCCGCCCTCGGCGTCGAGCTCGAGGCGCTCTACGCGCGCTGGGCCACCGCCGGCGAGGCGCTGGCCGCCCTGGAGGCGTGATGCCCTCTTCGCCCCCGCTGCGCTGGCGCTACCCCTGCAGCTCTTCCTGACGGGCAAGCTCCCGAAGGCCACCCGCCTCCTGTTCATGGACACCGATCTGCAGGCCGAGTGGCTCGGCCTCGAGCCCGACACGGAGCCACCGCGTTAGGCCCCGAGGCGCTACCCTCCACTCCATGCGCGCCATCGTCACCGGAGCCAACCGCGGCATCGGCCTCGAGCTCACCCGCCAGCTCCTCGAGCGGGGTGACACCGTGGACGCCGCCGCCCGGACCCCCGCGACCGCCACCGCCCTCGCCGCCCTCGCCGCGGCCCACCCCGGCCGCCTCCACGTCCGCGCGTGCGACATCGGCAGCCCGCCCAGCATCGCCGCGTTCGCCGCGGCCCTCGGCGACGCCGCCGTCGACCTCCTCGTCAACAACGCGGGCGTGTGGGGCGGCGAGCACCAGTCGCTGCGCGACCTCGACTTCGACGAGGCCCTCCGCACCTACGAGGTCGACGCCCTCGGCGCGCTCCGCCTCACGCTGGCGGTCCTGCCGCACCTGCGCCGCGGGCAGGGCCGGAAGGTCATCCACGTCACCTCGGGCCTCGGGTCCATCGCCGACAACAGGAGCGGCGGCTTCTACGGCTACCGCATGGCGAAGGCCGCGCTCAACATGGCGTCGCGCTCGCTGGCGGTGGACCTGCGCGCCGAGCGCATCGTGAGCGCCGTCATCGAGCCCGGCTGGGTGAAGACGGACATGGGCGGCCCGAGCGCGAGCATCACGGCCGAGGTCTCGGTGCTCGGCATGCTGCGCGAGATCGACGCGCTCACGCTCGAGCGCAGCGGCGCGTTCCTGAGCTGGCGCGGCGGCGACTTCCCGTTCTGAGCGGCGCCCTGCGCCTGGCTCGCCTACACTGGATCATGGCCGGATCGCTCAAGGACCAGCTCCTCCGCGCGGGGCTCGCGAAGGAATCCGATGACCCGCGCGTCGCGCGCGCCAAGAAGCACGCCGAGGAGGTCAAGGAGCGCCTCGAGGACGAGACCCTCGTCCCCGCCTTCGAGGCCGCCGCCACCGGCCGCATCGTGGAGAAGGAGAAGAAGCCCTGATCATCCCACGCCGCGCGCCGAGCGACCCGGCTGCACGGCGGCGACGAACTTCAGCTTCGGGTGACGCTCGATGGCCAGGTTCATGAGCCACTCGTTCTCGAAGAGGACCAGCGGCCGCTCCTCGACGTCCACCACGCAGGTGTTCCGCCCGCCCCGCTCGAACTCCTCGAGGTCCACGTCGCCCTCGATCCAGCGCGCGAATTGATAGGGCAGCCGGTCGAAGTCGACCGCGACGCCGTACTCGTTCTTGAGCCGGTGCTGCGTCACCTCGAACTGCAAGACGCCGACGGCGCCGAGCACCGGATCGCGCGAGAGGCGCTTTCGGTCGTAGAAGAGCTGCACGGCGCCCTCCTCGGAGAGCTGCTCGAGCCCGTTCTTGAGCTGCTTGCGCTTCATCGGATCGTTCAGGCGCACGCGCACGA
This sequence comes from uncultured Myxococcales bacterium, assembly GCA_964593795.1. Classification (GTDB taxonomy): domain Bacteria; phylum Myxococcota_A; class Polyangia; order JAHFDS01; family JAHFDS01; genus JAHFDS01. Next base: position 5,876 of record CAZQJC010000131.1, read on the forward strand.
AGTGCTCGGGCGAGAAGCGCGGGATGCCCTCGAACTCGTGCGAGGACGTCACGGTCAGGCTGTCGCCGATGCGCAGGATCCCTGGATCCCAGAGGCCCACCACGTCACCCGCGAACGCCTCCTCGATCTGCATCCGCTCCTGCGCGAGGAACTGCAGCGACTTCGCCAGCGTCAGCTTCTTGCCGGTGCGGACGTGCTTGACCTCCATGCCGCGCGAGAAGCGCCCCGAGCAGATGCGCGCGAACGCGATCCGGTCGCGGTGGTTCTTGTCCATGTTCGCCTGGATCTTGAAGACGAACGCGGTGAACTCGGGGTCCTCGGGCGAGAGCACGCTCGAGGACGTCGGCCGCGGCAGCGGCGAGGGCGCGAGGTCCACGAACTCCTCGAGGAACGGCTCCACGCCGAAGTTGTTCATCGCGCTGCCGAAGAACACCGGCGTGAGCTGCCCGGCCAGGAAGCGCTCGCGATCGAACTCGCTCGACGCCCCGTCGAGCAGCGCCAGCTCCTCCATGAGCCGGTCGTGGTTGCCCTCGCCGATCGACTCGCGGAAGGCGGGATCGCGCAGGTCGACCTCCTCCATCGGCGCCTGCCGCGCGCCACGGTCGGCGCGCTCGAACCGCAGCATGCGCTTGCCCCACCGGTCGTAGACGCCCTCGAACGAGGGCCCCGAGCCGATCGGCCAGGTGGCCGGGCTGCACGGGATGCCGAGCACGCGCTCGATCTCGTCGAGCAGATCGAGCGGGTCGCGCCCCGGGCGATCGAGCTTGTTGAAGAACGTGACGATCGGGATCTTCCGCATGCGGCAGACCTGGAACAGCTTGATGGTCTGCGGCTCGACGCCCTTGACGCTGTCGATGAGCATGACGGCGCAGTCGGTCGCCGAGAGCGTGCGGTAGGTGTCCTCGCTGAAGTCGTTGTGACCGGGCGTGTCGAGGATGTTCATCCGCCGGCCCTGGTACTCGAACTGCAGCACACTCGTCGTGATCGAGATGCCGCGCTGGCGCTCGAGGTCCATCCAGTCGCTGGTGGTCTGCCGCTCGCTGCCGCGCTGCTTGACCGAGCCCGCGAGGTGGATCGCGCCCCCGTAGAGCAGGAGCTTCTCCGTCAGCGTGGTCTTGCCAGCGTCGGGGTGGGAGATGATCGCGAAGGTTCGACGGCGGGTGATCTCCCCGCGCGTCCGGTCGTCCTGGGACATGGTGCGGGGCGAAGCCTAGCAGGCTTCAGGCTTCAGGCTTCAGGCTTCGGCCGGATCCGAGCGAAAGGCGCCGCGTCGGCAAGACCAGGGCCAGGGGCTGTCCCTGGTTCGACGCCAGAAGCGACGAGCGAGGCGAGCGTGGTGTCGCCTCAGGCTGTGCCGAGGACGGCACGGGGCCCCACGGAGGCCGAAGGCCGGAGTGGGGAGACACACAGCTCAGCCACGAGTCGCCCGGGGTGCCCACCGAAGCACCAGAGCTTGCGCGCATCGATGTTGGTTCGGGCTAGTTCACGGTGCTCGCCGGGCCGGCAGCGGGCCGCGGCCGCGCCCACACCTCGTCGAGGAACGCACAGAGCTCGCCGGTCAGGCGCTCCGGCCGCACGCGCCACTCGTACATCGAGCTCGCCTGGACCAGGCGCGCCCCCACGAGATCGCGCGCCGTCGTGTCGGCGTCGGAGAACGGGTGGATCGGGTCCGACGGGTGGCCCACCACGAGCGTCGGGTGCGGCAGGCGCCTCCGCTCGTCGACCGGCGGGGCGATGCGGCCGAACGTGAGCCCGTCGAGGACCGCCAGCGACGCCGCGGGGTCGCGCCGCACGAAGTCGATCGGGATGTCGAGCAGGTAGTGGCTGCGCGGGATGAGCCGCGTGACCGCCGACAGCAGGCGCATGCCGCGCTGGCTGATCCGCAGCGCCAGCGCGAGCGGCACGAACACGGCCGCCGCGGCGACGATCCCGTGCTCGAGCACCGGCATCTCGAGGAACAGCGCGCGGATGCGGCGCGGCGCGAGCACCGCGGCCTCGAGCGAGACGTTGGCGCCGAGCGACGTCCCGCCGATCACGGCCTCGTCGATGCCGAGGTGATCCAGGAGCGCGACGACCTCGTGGCCGAACTGCGTCATCGAGTACGCGGTCATGTCGTGCGGCTGCTCGGACGCGCCGTGCCCCAGCATGTCCATCGTGATGACCCGGTGACCGCGCGCGGCGACCGCGGGCGCGAGCACGGAGAACATGCGGTCGTCCATGAGCAGGCCATGCGTCAGCACGAGGACCCTGGGCCCGGAGCCGTACTCGCGGTACGCGATGTGCCGTCCCTGGTGGACGAAGCTCTGGCTTTGCGGGAGCGGGGTGCTCTTCTTGGGCCACATGGCCCAGAGTCTACGATCTGGCGGTCACGGCAGCGAGTGCGGCAGGAGCGCCTCGGCGAGCGCCGTGAGGACCTCGCGCGAGGCGGCGACCTTCGCGTCGGGGAGGCGCCCGAGCACGCTGCGCACGGCCGCCTCGACGGTACCGGCGCTCACCTCGTCGATCTGCCGACCCTTGGCCGTCAGGCGAAGCACCGCGCGGCGGCCGTCCCCGCGCGCGCTGCCCCGAGAGATGAAGCCCTGCTCCTGCAGGCGCGAGAGGATGCCGGTGATCGTGCTCGGGTGCAGGTGGAGGGCGGAGGCGAGCTCCGAGGCCGTGATGTCCGGGTGCCGGCCGAGGACGCGGAGCGCGAGGCGCTGCGGCCCGGTGATGCCGAGCACCTTGCGCATGAGCTTCGATCGCGACTTGAGCCCGTGCTCCACCGCCCAGAGCAGCCGCAGGAAATCGAGCGTGTCCCCCATGTCCAGGGCCCGCAGGTGCAGCTCCGGGTTCGGCGCGCGTCGCATCTGGCTGCATTCTACGCGCAGCCAAACGTGGACGTGGACGTGAACGTGGACGTGGACGACCGGATCAGCCGCCCGTGCCCCCCGGTCCACCACCCATGCCCGCGCCGCCGCCGCCGCTCATGCCGCCGCCGCCCGCGCCGCCCGCGCCACCCATGCACTGCAGCGTGATGCCGCCGATGCTGGTCGTGGGGGTGCAGATGTTGCCGACGAAGGGCACGTTGCAGCAGAAGGCCGCGGTGCTCGGGCAGTCGCTCGCCGCCGCGCACACCGGCGTCTCGCCGAAGCCGCAGCCGCCGCTCGCGCGGCACAGGCCCCCGCCCAGCGTCGAGCAGCACTGCCCGCCGCTGCACATCGCGCTCGAGGTGCACGCGCCGCCGGCCGCGCGGCAGAAGCCCGCCGCGAACGTCGGGATGGTCGCGCAGGTGCCGGTGCCACAGTCGCCGTTGGTCTGGCAGGCCACGCCCTGATCCGCGGCGCACGTCGCCTGGCAGCTCGTCGTCAGCATCGTGCCCGCCAGCGTGGCGCAGCACTGCATGCCGCCCGTGCAGTCGGCCATGCGCGCGCACGACAGCGTCGAGCCCATGCACGCGCCCGGCGCCACGCACGAGGGCGTCGTGCCGTTGATGCAGCAGACCTCGCCGGTCTGGCAGCGGAGCGGGTCCGTGCCCGTGCCGCAGATGACGCCGTCGCCCGAGCCTCCCGCACCCGCACCGCCCGCGCCCGCGCCCGCACCGCCCGCACCACCGAGTCCGCCGCCGGCGCCCGCGCCGCCCGCGCCCGCGCCGCCGCTCCCGGCGCCTCCCGCGCCCGCGCCGCCCGTCGCGCCAGCGCCGCCGGCGCCGTCGCCGCC
>CAZQJC010000132.1:0-16094 GCA_964593795.1 uncultured Myxococcales bacterium
CCCGCTGGATTCTGCTGGGTCACGGGCAGCACTAGGTATCTCGTTTGCTCGCGCTCCGCGCTCGCGAGTGCCGCGTGCACGATGGGCGCAGGTCTTCGCCCCGAACCGAATACGGTCACACTATTGACGAGCGGCACTAGAAAGCGCGTACGGGTGCTACGAGGCCGGGCCGTCGTCCGGCGGCGGCTCCACGGCGGGCGGGCCGTCGTCCGGCGGCAGCTCGGTGGGCGCCGCCGGCTCTGGCGGCGGCACGCTCGGGCCCGTGCCCATCATCAGGGAGGCGAGGGTCACCTCCTCCGCGTCATACGCGCGTGAGGCGCCGTCGGGGTACGAGACGCGCACGCGGCGGCGCAGGGCATCGAGCTCCTGCACGCGGCCCTCGCCATCGGGGGTGACCACGCGCTTGCCGAGCTTGGGCAGTCCCTTCATCGCCTCGCGGTACTGCGCCTCCTCGTAGACGAGGCAGCACTTGAGGCGGCCGCACTGCCCGGACACCTTCTGTGGGTTGAGGACGATGCCCTGGTCCTTGGCCATGCGGATCGAGACGGGCGCGAACGAGGGCAGGAAGGTCGAGCAGCAGAGCTCGAGGCCGCAGGTGCCGAGGCCTCCCATCGCCTTGGCGTCGTCGCGCACGCCCACCTGGCGCAGCTCCACGCGCAGCCGCTCGCGCGTGCTCAGGTCGCGGGCGAGGTCCCGCAGGTCCACGCGGTCCTCGGCGCTGAAGGTCACGACGAGCCGGTGACCGGGCAAGACCTCCGCGCGGAAGACCTTCACGGGCATGCGCAGCGCTCGGGCCCGCTCGCGGGCGAGCGCGAGCACCTGGGCCTCCTTGTCCTTGTTGCGATCGCGCTGCCGCAGATCGTTGGCGTCGGCGCGCCGGACCACGGGGCGGAGCTGACCGCGAGGTTCCCGGCGGCGACTCGCCACGGCCACTGTGCCGAGCAGCGTGCCGCGCTCCGTCGAGACGATGACCTGCGTGCCGCGATCGAGCGTCAGATCGCCAGCATCGAACTCGTACACGCGCCCCGCATCGCGGAGGCGGACGCCCACCACGTTCGCCACGGCCACGTCGCCGTCCAGGTCGAGATCGAGCAGCGTGTCCTCGCCGTCGGGATCGAGCGCGGGCTCCTCGAGCGCGAGGAACGGGAGCTGCGGGGGCCCCTCGTTGACACGCTCCTCGACCGCGGCCGCGGCGACCACGTCGGGTAGCCGCGCGACGAGAGCATCGGGAGGGCGCGTCCGACGTGCTGGAGGCACCTCCGACCGGCGGCCCTCGAGTGCTGCGGGACGATCGGTGCGCTCGGTACGCTCCGGCGGACGTGTCCTCCGCTCGTCGCGGCGACCAATGCCCTCGCCGGCCTCCGGAGGACGCGTGCGCCGGGGATCGCGGCCCTCCTGCGGCGGGCCTTCGGGCGGTCGCGTCTTGCGCTCGGGACCGCGCGAGCGTCGATCGCGATCCCGGTCACGGCGGGGCGGCCGATCGCCACCCGGCGGTCGGTCCCCCGTGGGCCGATCACCGGCTGGTCGATCACCACGGGCCTCTGCAGGACGGTCGCTGCGCGCTTGCCGGGGCTGCTCCCCTGGTGCGCCCTCGGGCCCTCGGGCCTCGCGTGGACCACCGTCGCCACCGGGCCGTCCGCCGCGGCCGCGTCTGCCCCTCCGTCGGCGGCCGCCGCCGCCAGGACCGCCGCCGCCAGGACCGCTGCCGCCCTGCGGAGGTGCCGAGCCGGGCTCGCTCATTGCGGCACCTGATGCAGCGTGCGACCGAGGCGGATGACGAGCGCCTCCACCCAGAGCTGAGGGTTGGCGTTGCCCTCGAGCGCGAGGCGCGTGTCCTCGAGCGATTGCGCTGCCGAGAGGAGGCTCGCGGCGGAACGGCGGGCCAGAGAGCGGACCACCTCGTCAGCGGTGCTCACGGAAGCGTCCTCGACGAGCGCATCGCAGATGAGCTGCCGCGCCAGCGTGAGCGCCCCGGGGAGAAGCGTGCGCTGCGCCCACGCGTCGTTCGCGACGGGTGAGGCGCCGTGGCGATCGAGCGCCGCTGCGAGCACGCGGCGGGCGAGGTCGGCCTGCGTGGCCGCGTCTCCGGAGGACGCGACCGCGAGCGCGCTGCCCGGGCTGCCCTCGGCCAGGCGCGCGGCCGCTCGGGCGTCCGCGGCGGCGAAGCCGTGGCGAGCCGTCAGGAGCTCCACGAGCGCGCCCTCGGAGAGCGGTGCGAAGCGCACCATCTGGCAGCGTGACGGAATGGTCGGCGGCAGGCGGGAGGGCGCGTCGCACGTCAGCACGAACCGGGTCCCGTTGGGCGGCTCCTCGAGCGTCTTGAGGAGCGCATTGGCGGCGATCGTGTTCATCAGGTCGGCATCCTCGAGGAGCACGATCCGGCTCGGTGACTCGTTCGGCAAGAACGCGAGCCGGGGCAGGAGCTCCTCGCGGACCTGTTCGATCTTGATCTCGGGCCGAGCCTTGGCGCGGTCGGGCACGATGTGCAGGACGTCGGGGTGCTCGCCCGCGGCGATGCGCTGGCAGGCGCTGCATCGCCCGCAGCCGATGCCAGGCGCGTCCTGGCAGGCGATGGCCGCTGCGAGCGCGAGCGCAGTCGTCCGCTTGCCCACGCCGGGTGGTCCGGCGAACAGGTACGCATGATGAAGCCTGCCATCGGCGGTCAGCGCGTGCCGCAGGAGACTGACGGCGCGCGGTTGCCCAACCACCTGGTCGAGCGTGAGCATGTGGGCCAGCGTAGCAGAGCAGCGCTGATGTGTCGCCTTCCGGTGGCCTTGACGCCTGCGAGCAGCTATCCTCCGTAGATCATGGCGGGAGAGCAGGATCCGAAGCGCCAGGGCGGCAAGCCCGGAGAAGACACGAGCGGTCTCATCGACCTGCTCGAGCTCGCGGCCACCGAGAAGAAGACCCAGACCGGCAAGCACCCGGTCGTGGGGCGGACTCCACAGGGTGGCACACGCGCGGTCAGCGACACGGGACGCCGCTCGGTGATTCGCGTGGCGACGCCGCCGACGGGCGAGAGCCGCGTGCCGACGCCCACGGGGACCAGCGGGCGCAACGGCGCGGTCGTGCGGACGATGACGCCGCCGACCGGCACGCCGGTCGTGCCTCCGGTGCCTGTGGCGCCGCCGGCGCCAGCCGCCGCGAGGTCGAAGCTGCCGCTCGTCATCGGCGGTGTCGTGGCCGCGGCTGCTGTCGTGGGGGGCTACCTGGTGTTCGCGAGGCCCTCCGCCCCGGTGGCTCCCGTCGCAGCCCCCGTGGCGGCGGAGCAGCCAGTCGCCGCCAAGCCCACAGAGGCCGCAAGGCCAGCCGAGCCCGCCAAGCCCGCCGAGGCGAAGCCCGCCGCGCCCGAGGCGAAGCCTGCCGAGGCCGCGGCCGCGGCCGCCGTGAAGGTCGAGGCGAAGGAGAGGCCCTCGCACGAGGGGTCGAAGAAGGAAGCCAGGGTCGCGAAGGCGGAGCCCAAGGCTGAGGCCTCGAAGGCCTCGGAGAAGGCGGAGCCCAAGGAGACGAAGGCCGCCGCGGGTGACGATCCCTTCCCCGCCAAGGGCAAGGACAAGCCGGCGCCGAAGGCCGAGGAGCCGCCGAAGACCGAGGCGGCGCGGCTGGCCGGCGAGGCCGTGACCAAGGAGAAGAAGGATAGCAAGGGCAAGGGCTCCGATGAGCTATCCAACGTGCTGAGCGCGAGCGGTGAGGAGAAGGAGAAGCCCGCCGCGGCCAAGGCGGAGGACGCGCTCCCCGAGAAGCTCTCCCAGGGCGATCTGAAGAAGGGCATGGGGCCGGTCGCGAAGAAAGCGGCCGACTGCTACGAGAAGTACCAGGTTCCGGGCCTCGCCAAGGTGCAGCTCACGATCGAGGCCACCGGCAAGGTGTCGGGGGCGAAGGTGCTCGGCAGCTACGACGGCACGCCCACGGGGCAGTGCCTGCTCGACGCGATCAACAAGGCGTCGTTCCCGAAGACCCGCTCGCCGCTCTCGCTGACCTATCCCTTCATGCTCCGCTAGCGGCTCGCGCGGGCCTGCCGCAGCGACGTCACCACCAGCACGATCCCGAGCAGCAAGATCACGCCCACGCATCCCGTGAGGATCGCGGTCAGCGTGGCCCGCGAATCGGCCGCGACAGCGATGGGGCCGACGTGTGCCAGCACGGGCGCATCGCTCCGGGTGGCGGCCTCGATCGACACGACGCTCACCGAGTCCGCCGCGAGGCCCGACACCGCGCCCGCGACGAGCCGCTTGACGTCGCCCTCCGAGATGCCGAGGGTCGCGCCGCGCGCGCGCTTGAGCAGCACGGAGGCGCTCGGCCTCGCCCGATCAGCCTGGGGTGCCAGCGGATCGGAGTCGGGCAGGGCGAGGTGCACGCGGGCCGTCACCACGCCGTCGGCCGCCTCCAGGGTGCGAGCGAGCTCGCCGCCGAGTGCGTCGATCCAGCGCGCGCGCTCCTCGCTCGGCGACGGCACGAGGCTCTGCTTGCCGTAGAGGTCCCGGAACGCCCCGCCCGGCCCCTTCGGGAGCTCGTGCGCCTTGAGCACCTCCATCGCGCGCCCCGCCTCGGCGGAGGGGACCTGGACCGCCCAGCGCTGGCCCTCACCGGCCTCCCGCTCCTTGCGTGCCCCGACACCGGCACGGTGGAGGGCGAGGACGGCCTCGTTCGCAGAGCGCTCGTCCAGCCCATGCTCGATCTCGGACGAGCACCCGAAGCACAGCAGCAACCCGAGCACCCAGCGCATCGCGGCCGGTCGATAGCAGACGTCTTCGTCGCAGGGCAAGACCTCCGGACGGGGCACGCCTCAGACCTGGGTCTGGAGGATGGTCTTGATGGCGCCGTTGCAGCGGTCGGCGACGTGGGTGGCGAGCTCGATTCGCTCCACGTAGCGGTACAGGGTCACCTGGAGGCGCAGCAGGTCAGCGGGGCTGAGCGGCCCCGTTCGGTCGGGCGCCGAGGACGCCTCGAGCTGACGATGGTCTCGCTCCGAGGCGACCCAGGCTTCGCGAGCCCGGTCTAGCAGGTCGGAGAACGCGCGGGTCGGGGGTGGAGCTGACCGGGAAGGAGGCGAGAGGACCGGGCGGACGGATTCGTCGATGCGCATGCGGGGGTTTTCGGTCGGACCGGCGCGGAGTTGCGTGCGATCTGCGGGCGCCTCCGACCCTTGACATCTGCGCGCCGTTCGCTATCGTCCGCGCCTCTCGTCCGGGCCCGTCATGAAGTCCACCGATGAATTCTCCATACCGATCGCCGAGATCGGCGACGGCGAGCTGCTCGTCGAGCGGGCGATCCGTCCGGAATGGGCGGCCGAGGCCCTCGACGACACGGAGCTCGAGGTCGAGCCCGGCGCGAAGCTCACCGTGCGGTGCTACCGGACCGGGACCGACGTGGTCGTGCGCGGGCGGATCGAGGGATCGGGGAAGACGGAGTGCGGCCGGTGTCTCGGCGAGGCACACGTGGACCTCGGCATGGACGTGCACGTCCTCTTCTCGGCGAACGCCGCGCGCGCCAACGGCGACGACGTCTCGGACCTCGAAGAGGGCGACGGCGAGATGGACGTCCTGCCGCACGACGGCGTCGAGCTCGAGCTCGGCCCGGTGGTCCGCGAGCAGCTCATCCTGGCGCTTCCGATGCGGCCGCTCTGCCGGGAGGACTGCAAGGGCCTGTGCGACCAGTGTGGTCATGATCTCAACCTGGGCGCGTGCGCGCACCAGGCCGAACCGAAGGTCGATCCCCGGCTGGTGAAGCTGGCGGGTCTGCGGGGAAAACCCAGCGCATAGCGCTGGTTTCAGAAGGCCCAGCGCGCAGCGCTGGATGCAGCAGGAGAACGAAGATGGCGGTTCCGAAGCGGAGACAGTCGAAGGCGCGCTCGTCGAGTCGGCGGGCGCAGTGGGCGTCGCGGCGCAAGCCCCCCACGGTGGTCAAGTGCCAGAAGTGCGAGAACCCGATGGTGCCCCACCGCGTGTGCGGCGCGTGCGGGTACTACGGTGGCAAGGAGATCTTCCCGCAGGAAGAGGCATAGCTGGCGGATGGTTCCGCGCGCGCGGATCCTCGGCACCGGGCGTGGCGTTCCGTCGCGGGTCGTCACCAATGACGACCTGTCGAAGCTCGTCGACACGAACGACGCCTGGATCACCGAGCGGACCGGCATCAAGGAGCGGCGGCTGATCGAGGACGGGCGCGTCACGTCCGACCTCGCGGCCGAGGCCGCCCGACAGGCATGCGAATCGGCGGGGATCTCTCCGTCCGAGCTGGACTGCATCGTCCTCGGGACGGTCACGCCCGACATGCCGATGCCGGCCACCGCGGTGTACGTTCAGCAGAAGCTGGGGATCACCGGCATCCCGGCGTTCGATCTCTCGGCGGCCTGCGCGGGCTTCCTGTATGGCCTGACCATCGCGGATTCGTTCGTCCGCGCGGGGCAGTTCAAGCGGGTGTGCGTGATCGGCGTCGAGGTGCTCTCGCGCATCCTCGACTGGACGGACCGCAACACGTGCGTGCTCTTCGGCGACGGTGCGGGTGCGGTCATCGTCGGCGCCTCTGACGATCCGCAGCGCGGCATCCTGTCGACGCACATCTACGCCGACGGAGCCTGCGCGCCGCACCTGCTCATCCCCGGCGGTGGCACGCTGCACCCGACGACGCAGCAGACCGTGGCGGACAGGCTCCACCACGTGAAGATGAACGGTCGCGAGATCTTCAAGAACGCCGTGCGGAACCTGTCGTCCGCGTCGATCGCGGCGCTCGAGGCCAACGGCATGACGGCGGCCGACGTCGACCTCGTGGTCGCCCACCAGGCGAACCTCCGCATCATCGAGGCCGTCGCCGAGCGCACCAAGCTGCCGCTCGAGAAGTTCCACCTCAACATCCAGCGCTACGGCAACACCAGCTCCGCCTCGGTGCCCATCGCCCTCGACGAGGCCTTGCGCGAAGGCAAGATCCAGCCGGGGATGCGCATCCTGTTCTCGGCGCTCGGCGCGGGCCTGAGCTGGGGCAGCGCGATGCTGCGGTGGTAAGGAGAGTCCGATGACCCGTGAGCTCGAGGGCAAGACGGCGCTGGTGACGGGGGCGTCCCGTGGTATCGGCCGCGCGATCGCGGTCGCGCTCGGCCGGATGGGCGCCCAGGTGGCGCTCAACTACACCGCCAACGAGGAGGCCGCGAAGTCGGCCGCGGGGGCGGTCGAGGCTGCGGGCGGCAAGGCCCGGCTCTACCGATTCGACGTCGCCGACGCGGCGGCCGTCACGGCGGCGGTGGACCAGATCGCCAAGGACCACGACGGCAAGCTGCAGATCGTGGTGTGCAACGCGGGGATCGCGATCGATCAGCTCATCCTGCGCGCCAAGACCGAGGACTTCGATCGCACCATCGACGTGAACCTCGGCGGCGTCTTCCACACGGCGCGCGCGGCCTCGAAGCACCTGCTGCGCGCGAAGACGGACGGGCGGCTCATCACGCTGTCCTCGGTCGTCGGCGAGCAGGGCAACGTGGGACAGGCGTACTACGCCGCGTCGAAGGCGGGCATCATCGGCCTCACCAAGGCGATCGCGCGCGAGCTCGCGCCTCGCGGTGTGACCTGCAACGTCGTGAGCCCCGGCTTCATCGACACGGACATGACGACCGTCCACGTGCAGGGCGAGATGCGCGAGAAGATCCTGGCGCAGATCCCGCTCGAGCGCATCGGCTCGGCGGAGGACGTGGCCGAGACGGTCGCGTTCCTGGCGTCGCCGCGCGCGGGCTACATCACGGGACAGGTGTTGCGAGTCAACGGTGGCATGTTGATGTGACGGCCGGTGGTCGGCCGACCACGGAACTGATCGCCCGGGCCGTCGGCTCGGGAAAGAGCAAACGGAGAGAGAAGGAGACCCATGGCGGACAACATCGAGGCGCGCGTCAAGGAGATCATCGCGCAGCAGCTGGACGTCAGCCCGGAGAAGCTCGTGCCGAGCGCGTCGTTCACGGACGACCTGAAGGCGGACTCGCTCGCGGTCGTCGAGCTCGTGCTCGCGCTCGAGGAAGAGTTCAAGATCGAGATCCCCGACGAGGACACCGAGAAGATCAAGACCGTCGGCGACGCGATCAAGTACATCCAGGCCAAGGGCAAGTAGCCGAGCGCGGCGCGCGTTCGCGAGGAAGGATCTGATGGGGCTCCGCAGGGTCGTCGTCACGGGCCTCGGCGCGGTGACGCCGGTCGGCCTCACCGCCGAGGAGAGCTTCTCGGCGCTGCTCCGTGGCCAGTCGGGCATCGGCCCGATCACGCGCTTTGGCCTCGAGGGCTTCACCTGCAAGATCGCGGGGCAGCTCCAGGGGTTCGATCCCACGAAGTGGATGACGGCTCGCGAGGCGCGGACGATGGATCCGTTCATCCACTACGCCGTCGCCGCCGCGCACATGGCGATGGAGGACGCGGGGCTCGGCAAGCTCGAGGGTGAGCTGGCCGATCGCGCGGGCTGCTACATCGGGGCGGGCCTGGGCGGAATCTCCACGCTGGAGAACACGCACGCTTCGCTCATGGCCAAGGGCCCGCGCCACGGCATCTCCGCGTACTTCGTGACCCAGATGATCGTGAACCTTGCGCCTGGTCAGGTGGCGATCCGCTGGAACGCGCGTGGCCCCAACATGTCGCACGTCTCCGCCTGCGCCTCGAGCGCGCACTCGGTCGGCGAGGCGATGCGCGCGATCCAGTACGGCACGTGCGACCTCATGATCGCCGGCGGCACCGAGGCGACCATCACGCCCATGGGCGTGGGCGGGTTCTGCTCGATGAAGGCGGTGTCGACGCGCAACGACGAGCCGACGAAGGCCTCGCGGCCCTTCGACGCCGATCGAGACGGCTTCGTGATGGGCGAGGGGGCAGGCATCCTCGTCCTCGAGGAGCTCGAGCACGCCAAGAAGCGCGGGGCGAAGATCTACGCGGAGCTGGTGGGCTACGGCCTGTCGGGTGACGCGAACCACATCACGGCGCCGGCCCCGGAAGGCGAGGGTGGCCAGCGCTCGATGCGCATGGCGCTCGCCGACGCGAAGCTGCCGCCCGAGGCCATCGGATACGTCAACGCGCACGGCACCTCCACGCCGGTCGGCGACGTGCTCGAGACGCAGGCGCTCAAGCACGTGCTGGGCGAGCACGCGCGCAAGGTGGCGGTGAGCTCCACCAAGTCGATGACGGGGCACCTCCTGGGTGCGGCAGGCGCGGTCGAAGGGGTCATCTCGGTTCTCGCGGTCGCGCGGAGCATGCTGCCGCCGACCATCAACCTCGACAATCCCGATCCCGCTTGCGATCTCGACTACGTGCCGCACCACGCGCGGGAGGCGCGTGTGCACGCCGCGATGTCGAACTCGTTCGGGTTCGGCGGCACGAACGCGACGCTCGTGTTCGCGAGACTGGACTGATGACGGACAAGGGTCTTCCGAAGGTCTTCCTGGGAGGCGACCACGCAGGCCTGGAGCTGCGCAAGGCGCTGCGCGAGGTGCTGGTGTGGATGGGGCGCGAGGTCGAGGACCTCGGGACGCACGAGACGCGCAGCGTGGACTACCCGGACTTCGCCGTGGCGGTCTGCGAGCGCGTCGGCCGCGGCGATGGCATCGGCATCCTCGTGTGCGGGACGGGCATCGGCGTGGACATCGTGGCCAACAAGATGGTCGGCATCCGCGCGGCGCGGTGCACCGAGCCATACAGCGCGCGGATGTCGCGTGCGCACAACGACGCCAACGTGCTGTGCCTGGGCGCGCGCGTGACGGGCGTCGGCCTCGCGGAGGAGATCCTCAAGGCCTGGCTGGACACGCCCTTCGAGGGCGGTCGCCACCGGCAGCGGGTCGACAAGATCCGCGCGCTCGACGAGAAGCGGCGCGGTTAGCGCCACGAGCCGCACGAAAAACGAACCAGGGAGCCACCCGCCGGATTTGAACCGGCGACCCTCGCTTTACGAAAGCGATGCTCTACCAACTGAGCTAGGGTGGCGAAAAACGGGCTTTCTAACTATGTCAACTCGAGGGATGCGTCAAGGCTTTTCCGGTGCGCGGCGTGGTGCCACGCTCGCGCTCGTGCTCGCGGTGCTCCCGGCGGCGCCCGCGGTGGCGCGCGGTCAGGACGCGCCGGGGCTCACCGCCTCGCAGACGGAGGTCGAACGCGCCTGGACGGGCTTCCAGGCGGCGCTCAAGAAGAAGAACCTCGAGTCTTTCGAGGAGCTCTGCTCCGCGCGCTGGCGTGACGTGCGAGGCGAGAACGCGTACTCCTTCTTCCAGCTCGCAACGCACCTGGGTTTCACCTGGAGCCCGCCGAAGTACAAGCTGCGCGGGACCAGGGCGGGAATCATCGTCAAGGCGAGCGCCAAGGGCCGTGACTGGCCGGTCGCGCTCCTCTTGACGAGGGACGGTGGCGGCTGGCGTGTCGATGGCATCACGGACGACCCGAAGACGGCGGAGGCGTACGTCGAGCAGAAGAAGGCGCTCAGCAACGATCCGCCAGCGGCGCCGGGGAGCCTGCGCACCCTGGCCGACCAGCTCGATGGCGCCTACGCAGCCCTGCGCAACGCGATCTTCTGGCGCGACGAGGAGACGTTCAAGAGGCTCGGGACCGAGCGGTGGCAGAAGGCGTTCCGAAACAGCTCGGGCTACTTCTGGGCGAAGTTCGGCGAGGAGGCGCTGTGGCTGTCGAACCCGCGGGCGAAGATCGCTGGTCACCGGGCGGCCATCGCCGTGGATCTCATGCAAGGGCCCTCCGTGACCCACTCGGTGGGCCTCCTCTACGTGATGGGGCCGAGGGGCTTCATGATCGACGGGCTCGGGAGGACCGAGAAGGAGACCGAGCTGTTCCTCAAGGGGCTCGACCCCGCCAAGTGACCGCGCGACCTGCCGTCGCGGTTTGACCCCGCGCGACGGATCGCGCATGCTGCGCCCGTGCCGCCGGGCGACCCGTATTCCGAGCTCGCTTCGCTGCGCATCGAGCGCAAGGAGCCAAAGACCAGCAGCAGCGGGGGCAGGCGCCTGCCGTGGGGCTGGATGTTCGTGCTCGCGGTGCTGGGCGGGGGCGGCTACGTGGCCTATCCGCGCGCGCGTCAGGTGATCGAGGAGCGAACGCTCCCCGAGATCCCGACGTCGATGGTGGTCAAGACCGGCGGGCCCACGACGGTGCTGGTGGGGTCCGGCTACGTCAACGCCGAGACCGACGTCGTCATCGGCGTGACCACCGGTGGGCGGCTCATGCGGCGGCCGATCCGCAAGGGTGATCGGGTGCGGCGCGGGCAGCTCATCGCGCAGCTCGACGACAGCGAGCTGCGAGCGCAGCTCGATCTCGCCAAGGCCCAGCTCGCGGACGCCGACCGCACGCTCAAGCGCGCCGAGATGCTGCGCGAGATGAAGGCGGGCACAGAGGCCGACTTCGAGAAGGCGCTCTCCGCGCGGGACATCGCGCGGGCCAGCATCGCGGTCCTGGACGCGCGGATCAAGCAGATGCGGGTCTCCGCGCCGATGGACGCGACGGTGATCGAGACGCTCGCCGAGCCCGGAGAGATCCTCATGCCCGCGGCGGCCGGACAGACCGTGGGCAAGGGGAGCGGCATCGCCAAGATCGCGGACCTGCGCCGCACCGTGGTCGAGGTCGACGTCAACGAGTCGGACGTGGCGCGCATCGCGATCGGCCAGCGGGCCGAGATCACCCTGGATTCCCACGCGGGGCGGCAGTTCGCGGGGCGCGTGCTCGAGCTGGCGCGTCAGGCGGACAAGGCCAAGGCGACCGTGCAGGCCAAGGTCCTCTTCGAGGAGCCCGAGGCGGGCGTGCTCCCGGGCATGAGCGCGAAGGTCCAGTTCCGGCCCAAGCAGGCGGAGAAGGTCGAGGCGCCGAAGATCGTCATGCCGAAGAAGGCGCTCCTTCCGGGCGGCAACGCGGTGTTCCTGGTGCAGAGCGGCAAGGCGACGCGCCGCGTGGTGGAGACGAAGGACCTGCCCGGCACGGCCGACATGGTCGAGGTCGTGATGGGAGTGGGCGAGGGGGACGTCGTGGTCACGGGTGAGATCGATCGGCTCACCGATGGCATGACGCTGCCGAAGAAGAAGTAGCGAACCGACGCGGGGATGCCCGCGAGACTGCGCCGAGAGGGGACATGGAGACGCTGGTCAAGCTCGACAACGTGGTGAAGCTCTACAAGCGCGACGCCGAAGAGGTGCGCGTGCTGGACAACCTGTCGTTCGAGGTCAAGAAGGGCGACTTCGTGGCCCTCATGGGCCCGTCGGGCTCGGGCAAGACGACGATCCTGAACCTCATGGGCGGCATCGATCGCGCCACCAGCGGGTCGGTGCGCGTGGGCGACTCGGAGCTCACGCGGCTGTCGGAGGGCGAGCTCACGCAGTGGCGATCGCAGCACGTGGGGTTCATCTTCCAGCTCTACCACCTCATCCCCGTGCTGACGGCGCTCGAGAACGTCGAGCTCCCGCTCCTCCTCTACAAGATGTCGCGGAGCGAGCGGCGCGAGCGCGCGCAGAAGGCGCTCAAGATCGTGGGGCTCGCAGACCGGATGGGGCACTTCCCCCGCCAGCTCTCGGGCGGGCAGGAGCAGCGCGTCGCGATCGCTCGCGCGATCGTGTCGGATCCGCTGCTCTTGCTGGCCGACGAGCCGACGGGGGACCTCGACGCCAAGAGCGCGGACGAGATCCTCGTCCTGCTCGAGACCCTGCACAAGGACCTCGGAAAGACCATCGTGATGGTGACGCACGACCCGAAGGCCGCGAAGCGCGCCAGCCGGGCGGTGCACCTCGAGAAGGGCGTGCTCGAGCGCGACGAGCAGCAGCCCCGGGCCAGCAACTAGTGCCGCTCGTCAATAGTGTGACCGTATTCGGTTCGGGGCGAAGACCTGCGCCCATCGTGCACGCGGCACTCGCGAGCGCGGAGCGCGAGCAAACGAGATACCTAGTGCTGCCCGTGACCGAGCAGAATCCAGCGGGGCCGACGAGCGGCACTAGAGCACCGATCATGTCGAACCGTGTGCTGCAACGCGGACTTGCGAGCTGTCATGCGAAGAGGCTTCAGGCTCCAGGCTTCAGGCTTCGGGTCTCTGACCCGGATCCGGAGCCTGAAGCCCGAGGCCTGAAGCCCGAAGCCTTCACGACGAAATAGATCAATAGAACAACAGAGCAACAAGGAACAGCGAACGCCTGAAGTCGGTGGCTTCGACGGGCCGATTCGCCAATTCGTGACGCCGCCTGCCTCGTCGGGGCACGGCCACCGACGTCTGCTCTGCCGTTCCGTGCTCCGTGTTGCCTGTTGTTCTACTGTTCTATTTCGTCGTTTCCGAGGCTGCCCGTCATGCCAGCGGGTTCCGATTCGGATCGGCGAATGTACAGAATCGTGAGAGTGGCCGCCTTCAGTCCAGGGCGCGGCGGAGCTCGGTGAGGAGGTCGCGCCAGTCCTCGACGCCGACGGAGACGCGGACGAGCGAGTCGGTGATGCCGGTGGCGCGGAGCTCGTCGGGAGACATCTCGGAGTGGGTGGTCGTGGCCGGGTGGCAAGCGAGCGACTCCACGCCGCCGAGGCTCACGGCGTTCTTGATGATGTCGAGGTTCCGGAGGAAGTCGAACGCCGCCGCCTTGCCGCCGTGCAGCTCGAGCGCGAACATCGCGCCCGGGTACTGGCACTGCATGTTGCGGATGCGAACCTGCTCGGGGTCGGTGAAGAGCGACGGATAGTGGAGGCGCGCGATCTTCGGGTGGCCGCGCAGCCCATCGACGATGCGCACCGCGTTCTTGCCCTGCCGGCCCATGCGCAGGTGCACGGTGGGCAGGCGGCTGTCGAGGAGCCAGCTCTCGTCGGGCTGCAAGATGTTCCCGAGGATCGCGCGCATGCCCCGCAGCGCGGTCACGTGCTCGGGGTTCCAGCCGAGCACGACGCCGCCGAGCATGTCCGAGAACCCGGCGAGGTACTTGGTGGCCGAGTAGATCGAGAGGTCGGCGTGCAGCGCGATCGGGTGCTGGTAGGTCGGCCCGAAGAGCGTGTTGTCGACGACGACGAGCGGAGGCTCGGGGCGCTTCCTCGCGGCGGCCACGGCGGCGCCGATGTCGGTCATCACCAGCGTGGGGTTGCAGGGCGTCTCGATGAAGACGAGGCGCAGGCGCTCGGCGCCGGCGATCGCGGCCTCGAGCGCGGCGGTGTCGCCGGCGGGCACGGGGATGCCCTTGATGCCGAGCGGCTCGAGCAGGTTCTGGATGAGGTGGTGCGTGCCGCCGTAGAGCGGCGTCGTGTAGACGAACGTGCTCGGCGGCGGGCAGAACGTGAAGAAGACGGTCGAGATCGCCGCCATGCCCGAGTTGAAGACCGCGGCGGCGCGGGCGCCCGGCTCGAGCGGGACGATCTGGTCCTCGAGGATCTGCGCGTTCGGGTGCGAGAGGCGCGCGTAGATGAGGTCCACCTGCTCGTCGGGCGCCGCCTCGGCGCGGCCGAGGGCGATGGAGAACGCGCGCTCTGCCGACTCGGGGCTGGAGAACACGTAGGTCGAGGAGCGGAACACCGCGGGACGCGCGGAGCCGACCGACAGGCGCGGATCGAACCCGCGGGTCAGGACGGCCGTGGGAGGGCGGACGAGGTAGGGCGTCTTCGACACGGGCGCGTGGTAGCACGGCCGGAGCCGATCCGGTGCGATGGGCGGATCGGCCCCGGGGGCACCGGCGCGGCGATCAGCCGAGCCACTGGTTCTGGAGCGTGATCGTGTAGGCCCGGCCATCGGAGCCGGTGCCCTGGATGACGGTGGAGCTGGCGGTCGGCTGCACGCAGCTCGACGGCGTCACGCGGACGCCGCCCGGCAGGAGCACGTTGCCCTCGACGTCGACCGTGATGCGTCCGTTGTAGTTGCCGTGGATGTACTGGCGCGTGGTGAAGCCCGTGCAGATGAACCCGCTGCACGGCCCGGTCGAGACGAGCTGCAGGCCCGTGTTCTCGATCCAGTAGGTGCTCCCGCGCGGGTTGCTCGTGCTGCGGACGACCGCGGAGACGTAGTTCGTGACGGGTGCGCCCGTGCCGTCGCCGTTGAGGAACGTCGCGTGGGCCGCCACCGGGGCGTTGCACGCGCGCAGCTCCGCGGTGCTGACGGCGACGTCGTCGGCGCCGGGGTCGTCTGCGACCTCGTCACCGCCGCAGGCGGGCAGCAGGGTGGAAAGCGCGATCCCGAAGGCAACCATCAGCTTGTTCATCTTCGTCTCCTGGCGAGGCGGACGCTGGTCCGCCGGTGAGGCCGGCGTCGTTGCCGGTCGCGGCGTCTCCAGAGCAGCCTTCGTGCCAGGCGGAAAACAGCGAGAAATGCCGAAAATCCGAGGCCGATGTTGCCGGGCGGGACACAGCAGCGCCGCGGGCCGTTGCCCATCGGGCTACGGCCGCGGGTACCATGCAGCGCCATGAGGGTGTGCTCGCTCTTCGTGATGGCGCTGGTCGTGGGGTGCTCGGTGAAGATCGTGCGGCCGCCGGTGACGGCGCCGAGGAACACGTCGGGCGCGGGGCTCGAGGTCGTGCTCCCGGAGTCGTTCGCGGACCTGCGGCCGGTGCCGACCTGCGGCCAGAAGGGCAACCAGCCCGACAGCCCGTCGGTCCCGTGCGAGGGGGAGCCCGCCGCGTGGATCCCCGCGATGCTCGGCAAGTACCTCGAGCAGGCGGGCGTCACGGTCTATCCGCCGGGGACGCGCACGCACCCGACCGCGTACCGCATCGAGGGCCAGCTCCTCGAGATCGACGCGCGCCCGCAGCCGAACGTCGCGACCGTCACGACGAGCGCGACCGTCCGCATCGCGCTCCTCGAGCCCGACGGATCCGCGGCCGGCAAGGAGCCGCGCGAGCTCGCCGCGAGCGGCAAGGTCGAAAACGTCATGCAGAACTGGGTGTGGAGCTACCAGGACGCCTTCGACATCGCCCTCAAGAAGGTCCTCGAGCAGGCCACCGAGCGCATCATCACGCGCCTGCGCCAGGCGCCGCCCGCGGTGACACCATCACCACCGCCGAGCACGAAGCCGGAGAACTAGGGCCTCGCCCGCGGTGTACTGATCCTCGTGCGAGCGACATCGAGGGCGAGGCCTTGCTTGCGTGTGGCCGGCTCGGAAGCCGGCCACCAGGAAGGGCACGCTGCCCTTCCCCCGCCCGGGC
>CAZQJC010000133.1:0-19754 GCA_964593795.1 uncultured Myxococcales bacterium
GACCGTGGTGCAGGCGGCACTCGCGAGCGCGGAGCGCGAGCCAACGAGACACCTGGTGCTGCCCGTCCGGGATTCCCCAGGCTTCCAGCTGGTCCGACGAGCGGCCCTAGGTGCTGGTCTTGCGCACGCTCCGCGTGCGCGAGTTCTGCCCCCACCAGGCGTGCACAGCGCTCACGTGTCTTTATTCGGGTCCACATCTGACGGGCAGCACTAGTGCCTCGACCGGAGCGTAGTCATTCGCGCCGGCGCGTTCGAGCCGAGCGCAGCGAGGCGCAAGGGCGTAGCGAGCGCAGCGAGCGAAGACGCAGGGTGGGGGGCCCGCGAGGCGGTGCCGAGCGGGGGCGGGGCGGCGCGCCCCGCCTGCGGCGGCCTTCCGAGGCCGCCGATCGAGATTAGCCGCTCGTGCACTGCAGGAGGAGCACCGTGATGTTGTCGGTGCCGCCTGCGCGGTTCGCGGCCTCGACGAGGTCCGAGACCGCCTTCTCGAGCGGGTTCGGGCCACCGGCGGAGACCGCGTTCATCACGATCTGCAGGATCTGCGGCTCCTCGAGCATGCCGGACAGGCCGTCCGAGCAGAGCATGAACATGTCGTGGTCGCGGATCTGGTCGTGCTTGACGTCGACCTGCACCGAGTCCCGCATGCCCAGCGCCCGCGTGATGACGTTCTTGTGCGGAAAGTTCCGCTGCTCCTCCTCGGTCATGTCGGGCTTGGCGTCCTTGTAGTCCTCGAGCAACGAGTGGTCGCGCGTGACCTGGGACAGCTTGCCCTCACGGAACCGGTAGCAGCGGGAGTCGCCGACGTGGGCGAAGTAGATCTTCTCGTCCGCGACCAGCGTGGACACGATGGTCGTACCCATGCCCTTGAAGCGGATGTCGCGGCAGGCGGCCTCGTAGATCTTGTAGTTGGCGAGCTTGATGCCGCACACGAGGCGGTTCTCCACGTACGAGAGCGCGCGGTCCATCTTGTAGGGCCACGTCGCGTCCTCGTCCTTGGTCCGCTGGTAGAACTCGCCGAGCGTGTCGGCGGCCATCTTCGAGGCCACCTCGCCCGATGCATGCCCGCCCATGCCGTCGGCGACCATGAAGAGTTGCTCGTCCTCGATGAGGGAGAAGTAGTCCTCGTTGTGGGTCCGCTTCATCCCCACATCGGTCTTGGCAGCGTAGCGGATCTTCATTTTGAGATAGCCGACCCGCACATCTTACGAGAGCGGTTCACCGTCGGTCAATTCAGCTATGGTTTCCGTCCCATGCCGGTCACCGCAGAGATCTTGACCGTGGGCGACGAGCTGTGCCGCGGGGAGATCACCGATACGAACTCCCAGCACCTGGCCGAACGCCTCACCGAGCTCGGCATCCACGTGCGCTGGATGACCTCGACGACGGATGACGCGGACCTCCTGGATCAGGCTTTTTCCAGGGCCGCGGCGCGCGCGGACGTGATCGTCTGCTCGGGCGGGCTCGGCCCGACGGCCGACGATCGCACGGTCGACGTGGTCTCGGCGCGGCTCGGCGTGGAGCCCATCATCGACCCGGACGCAAGGGCGAAGATGGAGCGGCGGTTCAGCAAGGTTGGTTTCTCGATCACGCCGAACAACATCCGCCAGGTGCGGGTGCCGACGGGCGCCGAGGTGCTCGGGAACCGCGCGGGGCTCGCTCCGGGCTTCCGCGTGCGCTTGCCCGGCGACACCTCCGGGCGCACGGCCGACGCGTTCTTCGTGCCCGGCGTGCCGCGCGAGCTGCACGCGATCCTCGACGACGAGATCCTCCCGCGGCTGCGCGCCGCACATGCGATGGGTGCGACGGCGACGGGCGTGCTGCGCGTCTTCGGCATCGGCGAGTCGCACGTGGACCATCGCCTCTCCGGCCTCATCGACGGCACCTCGGGGGTGACGCTGCACTTCCGCATCTTCTTCCCGGAGACGCTGGTCAAGCTGGTCGTTCGCGACGACGACGAGGCGCGCGCGCGCGCGACGCTCGACCGCCTGCTCGAGGAGGCGCGCCGCCGCCTCGGACCGGCGTGCTACGGCATCGGCGAGGACACGCTGCCGGGCGTGGTCGGCGCGGCGCTGCGCGCGCGGGGGGCGACGGTGGCGCTCGCGGAGTCGTGCACCGGCGGGCTCGCGACGCACCTCCTCACCACCGTGCCCGGGTCCTCCGACTACGTGCTCGGCGGCGTGGTCGCCTACTCCAATGCCGCGAAGACCGCGATGGCCGACGTGCCCGCGGCGCTCGTCGAGGAGCACGGCGCGGTCAGCGAGCCCGTGGCGCGGGCCCTGGCGCGCGGGGCGCGGGCGCGCTTCGGCGCGAGCTACGGCGTCGGCATCACGGGCATCGCGGGCCCCAGCGGCGGGACCCCCGACAAACCCACGGGCCTCGTGCACCTGGCGGTGGCGGGGCCGGACGGAGAGAGGCACCGCTCTCGCGTGTGGGCCGACACGCGCGACCGCGTGCAGCGCGTCTCCGCGATGGCCGCGCTCGAGCTCCTGCGGCGGATTCTGCTCGGCCTTGGCGACGAGGATCAGGGAGGCACGCGATGAACACGCTACGGACGTTCCTGGCGGTGCACCTGTCGCTCGAGGCGACCAGGCAGGCGGCGACCGCGGGGGCGGCGCTCAAGCGCAGGCTCGCCGAGGCGGGCGTGCGCGCGTCGTGGGTCCCTGCCGCGAACCTGCACGTCACGGTGCGCTTCCTCGGCCCCACGCGCGAGCCGGCGGTGATGGGGCTGCGCGATCAGCTCTTCGAGCTGTGCACGGGGCGGCCGGCGTTCGACGTGGCCGCGCGGGGCCTCGTGGCGATGCCGGCGGCCGGCACTACACGGCTGTTCACTCTTTCGATCGAAGACCTGTCAGGGGGTCTTGCTAGGTTGGCGAAGGACGTAGAAACGATGGTCCAGACCCTGGGTTTCCCCGCCGAGAAGCGGCCCTTCCACCCGCACCTGACGATGGCGCGGGTCAAGGAGGTGCCGGAAGGCGTGGCCGTGGCGGAGCTGCTCAAGGGCGTTTCCCCTGAGGCGGGCGCTTCGCTCGATGTCGGGGTCTCGCGGATCCGGGAGGTCGTGCTCTACGAGAGCCGGCTCGGTCCCCGCGGAGCGGACTACGTACCTCTCGTCCGGGCGCCACTACAGGAACAGAAGGGCGCACGGCAACCGTCCGGGCAGGCCGCTCCGGAGGCGCGATCCGCGCCGACCGGCGGGGTACCAGGCGGCAGTGCGAGCCCGTCCCCCGACGCAGGAGAAGATCATGGCGAGTGACGAGACGACGAAGGAAGCCCCGCGCGACAAGGATCGGGAGAAGGCGATCGACCTGACGATCGCGTCGATCGAGAAGCAATTCGGCAAGGGCGCGATCATGCGCCTCGGCAACAGCATCGAGCCGCCGGAGGTCAAGGTGGTGCCGACGGGCTCGCTCGGGCTCGACATCGCGCTCGGGTGCGGCGGGCTGCCGCGCGGGCGCATCGTCGAGATCTACGGGCCGGAGTCGAGCGGCAAGACGACGCTCACGCTGCACGCGATCGCGGAGGCGCAGAAGCTCGGCGGCATCTGCGCGTTCGTGGACGCGGAGCACGCGCTCGACATCCACTACGCGCGAAAGCTCGGCGTGCGCACGGACGACCTCCTGGTGTCGCAGCCGGACTGCGGCGAGCAGGCGCTCGAGATCGCGGATCTGCTCGTGCGGTCGAACGCGGTGGACGTGGTGGTGGTCGACTCGGTCGCGGCGCTGACGCCCAAGGCCGAGCTCGAGGGCGAGATGGGCGACCAGCACATGGGCCTGCAGGCGCGCCTGATGTCGCAGGCGCTACGCAAGCTCACCGGCTCGATCTCGAAGTCGAACACGCTCGTCATCTTCATCAACCAGATCCGCATGAAGATCGGCGTGATGTTCGGCAGCCCCGAGACCACGACCGGCGGCAACGCGCTCAAGTTCTATGCGTCCTTGCGCATGGACATCCGCCGCATCGGCGCGCTCAAGAACGGCGAGAAGGTCGTCGGCAACCGCACGCGCGTCAAGGTCGTGAAGAACAAGCTCGCCCCGCCGTTCCGCGAGGTCGAGTTCGACATCAACTACGGTGAGGGCATCTCGCGCGAGGGCGAGGTCATCGACCTGGCGAGCGAGATCGGCGTGGTCGAGAAGAGCGGGAGCTGGTTCAGCTTCGAGGGCGAGCGCATCGGCCAGGGCCGCGAACAGGCCAAGGAGTTCCTGCGCGAGAAGCCCGAGATTCGCGCGCGCATCGAGAAGAAGGTGCGGGACAAGATGGTGGTGGTGCCAGGCGCCACGGCCGCCCAGCTCGCGCCCCCACCCCCGGTGACGCGCCCGGAGGCGCGCGAGGCCACGCCGCCGCGCCCGGTCGGCAAGCCCAACGGCGGGGCCGCCAAGGTCCCGCAAGCCTGACGACGGACCGGGCCGTCTCGGCCCGAGACGGCGTGAACAAGGAACACAGCAACAGGCAGTAGAACAACGAGGACCACGGAATGCTCGGACGCAGCCTCTCCGACATTCCGTGCTCCCTGTTGCCTGTTGTTCTACTGCTCTGTTCCTTGTTTCCCCTGGGTCCGCCATGATCGTCACGCATCGCCGCTGGGGCGCCTATGCAGCCGTGGCGCTCGCGGCTTCGTCCTGGGGCACGTGGCCGCTGTGGCTACGCGGCGAGCACGCGTTGCCGCCGATCGCGCAGGCCGCGGTGGTGCTCGGGACCGTGGGGATCGTCGGGCTGCCGTTCGCGCTCTTCTCGCGCACGCGCGCGCGACGCACCGGCCCGCGTCGCGGTGCGCTCCTGCGCCTCGCGGGCCTCGTCGCCGCCGACGCCTGCAACCACCTCCTCTACTTCGGCGCGCTGGCGGCGGGTCCCGTGGCCGCGGGCGTCCTCTCGCACTACCTCACGCCCGTGCTGCTCGCGCTCCTCGCCCCGCGGGTCCTCGGGGATCCGCGCAGCCGGCGGGCCATCCCGGGCGCCGCGGTGGCCCTCGCCGGCCTCGCGCTCGTGGTGCTCACCGCGCCCGGCGCGACGGGGGGCAGCGGTGCGCCGGCGGCGGCCGCGCTCGGCGCGGGCTCGGCGGTCTTCTACGCGATCGTGGTCCTGCTCGGCAGGCGCATGAACGCCTCGAACGAGTGGACCCCGATCGAGGCCGTCGCGTTCCACTGCCTCGGATCGGCGCTGCTCCTCGCGCCCATCGAGTGGAGGGCACTCTTCGACGCCGCGTGGCCCCAGCTCGCGGCCCTCGCGATCCCCGCCTGCGTGCTCGGCATCCTCGGCGGCACGGCGTTCTACTGGGGCCTGGCGCGCATGCCGGCCGCGCACGCCGGCGTCCTGACCTACCTCGAGCCGGTGGTGGCGGTCGGTGTCGGTGCAGCGGCGCTGCACGAGCCACTCGGGCTTCCGAGCCTCGGGGGCGCGGCGCTCATCCTCACCGCTGGCCTCGCCGTCGTGACCGAGCGTCCCACGCCCGACGCCTGACCGGCCGGGAAGTCGAGCCGGATCCCAAAAAGAAAAGGGCGAGGCCTCTCGGCCCCGCCCTCTTCGATCTCTTGTCCTGGCCGCTCCGATGGAGCGACGGGAGAACTAGATGATGCCTTCCATGAGCGCGTTCCAGAGCTTGCCCGCGACGCCCGCGAGCGACGCGATCTTCTGGAGCTCGTCTTCCGGCGCGGTCGACTCGAACCACGTCACCGAGACGATGTCACGCGTGCCGACGTCGTAGATGCCGCCCCAGACCTCGAGGGTCTTGGTCTTCGGCAGCGAGCCGTTGTGCTCGTGCATGTGCGCGGCGAGGACGTAGTCGATCTTGAAGGGGTCGGGCAGCTTGACGCCGACGTCCTTGAGCTTGTCGGCGATGCCGAGCTCCTTGAGGGTCGCGAAGAACTTCTCGACCATCGTGACCATCTTGTCCGGGATCGCCGCGTAGGCCTCCGGGAACTTCATGCCCTGGACGTTGCCGCCCTGGGGCATGCCCGAGCCCTGCGCCGCGCCGAGGAGCGCCTCGGCGAGGTCGAACGAGAGGTTCGGGACGACCTTCTCGACCACGTCGATCAGGATCTGGCCGCCGAACACGCCCTCGCCGAACTTGCCGGCCATGCCCGCGAAGAAGCCGAGACCGAGCTTGTTGGTCGCGGTCGGCTCGGCGTACTGGACGTGCATGTTGACGGGCATGACGAAGATGATCTTGCCCTTGAGGAACTCCTTGGGGCTGGCCTTCCCCATGATCTTCTCGTTCTTCCACATCTTGACCGGCGTGCCGCAGCCAGCCGCCGCCGATCCGAGTGCCACGAGTCCCGCCAAGAACAGATTCTGAATTCGCATCGTAATCCCTCCTCAATGACCCGACGCGCCGTCTCTCCGAGTAGTCGTCACGGGCGGCTTGGCCGAGCTAAAAAACCCACCGCAAGCTACTTGCCCGCGCAGAAAAACGCAACAGGCATTGCGCGGCGCGGCATCAGGCATTCGAGCGGATCGCAAGGCCCGCGCGGGCACGTCGCGCACCCCGTGCGCCCTGCCCTGCGCTATACCCTCGGGCATGCGCGCACACCCCTTCCGAGCCGTCGGTCGCACCGTGGTCGTGGGCCTCGCGGCCCTCCTCGCCGTGCCTGCACCCGCCCAGGCGGATGAGGCCGATGCCATCTACAAGACCTGCCTCGCCCACAAGCGCGAAGGCAAGAACGACGAGGCCCTGCAGACGTGCCACAAGGCCCTCGAGCTGCGGAAGTCTGCGGCGGTCCTCGGGACGCTCGGGTCGCTCTACCGCGCGCGCATGGACTGGAAGAAGTCCATCGAGCACTACGAGCAGGCCGTGGCGCTGCAGCCGCAGGCGGCCGAGCTGAGGATGAACCTCGGCGCCGTCTACGCGCGCGCCGGCCGCCGCCCCGAGGCGATGGCGCAGCTCGAGAAGGCCAAGGAGCTGGCGCCCAACGACATCGACGTGCTGCGCAACCTCGGCACGATCTACAGCCAGGAGAAGGACTTCGCGCGCGCGATTCCCTTGCTGGAGAAGGCCAACCAGCTCAGGCCGAACAACCCCGAGATCCTGAACAACCTCGGCGTCGCACACCGGAAGGCCGGGCACCTCGACGAGGCGATGAAGCACCTCGAGAAGGCGATCGAGCTGCAGCCGCAGGCGCCCGACTACCACTTCAACCTCGCGACCGTGTACCGCCGCAAGAACAAGACCGAGGAGGCGATCCGCGAGTACGAGAAGGCGCTCTCGCTCGACGCGCGCCACAAGGAGGCGCACTACGACCTCGGCATCCTGTACGAGCAGAAGCGCGAGCACGACAAGGCCGTCGCGCACTTCGAGCGTTACCTCGAGCTCGGCGCCACGAGCGCCAAGGAGGCCTCCGAGGTCAAGGGCAAGATCAAGACGCTGAAGGCCAAGTGAGGCTTCGAGCGTCGGGCTTCGGCCGGGGGGAGACCATGCGAGCTGCGAACGTGACGATGCTCGGCCTGCTGCTGTGCGGTGTGGCCGCTTCTGCCTGCAACAAGAAGGAGGAGCCGAAGGCCGAGCCCAAGGAGGCCCAGCCGCCTCCGCCGCCTCCGCCGCCCCCGCCGCCCGCGACGGTGCAGCCCAAGCCGCCGCGCGGCCTGCCCGAGCTGACGCTGGCCGCGGACGCGGCGATGACGCCCGAGCGTATCGAGCTCGGCAAGCAGCTCTTCTTCGACAAGCGCCTCGGCAAGAACATGGCGTGCGCCGCGTGCCACGTGCACGAGAAGGGCTGGACGGACGGCAAGGCGGTGTCGGTCAAGGGCGACGGCAAGCCGAACACGCGCAACTCGCCCTCGCTCTACAACGTCGGCTACCAGACCGCGTTCTACTGGGACGGCCGCTCTCCGACGCTCGAGAAGCAGATCGAGGCGGCGTGGAAGGGCCAGATCGCCGGTGACCCGGTGCTCGCGACCGCCAAGGTGGCCGACGTCGCGGCCTACAAGGAGTCGTTCGGCAAGGTGTTCGGTGGCCCGCCCACGCCGGATCGAGTCGTGGCGGCGCTCGCAGCGTTCATCCGCTCGCTGCAGAGCGGCGACTCGGCGTACGACCGCATGATCGACGGCGACAAGGGCGCGATGTCGGCCGACGCGGCGGCCGGCTACAAGGTCTTCATCGAGAAGGGCGGCTGCGCGGCGTGCCACACGCCACCGCTGTTCACCGACGGCCGCTTCCACAACGTCGGCATCGGCCTCGACGCCAAGGAGCCCGACCTCGGCCGCGGCAAGATCTCGAACGTCCCGGCCGAGAGCGGCGCGTTCAAGACGCCGAGCCTGCGCGCGGCGCCGCTGTCCGCACCCTACTTCCACGACGGCTCGGCCAAGACGCTCGAGGAGGCCGTGAAGATCATGGCCGGCGGCGGCAAGAAGAACCCCAACCTCGATCCCGCGCTGCGCGACGCCAAGCTGACGGACGCGGAGATCAAGCTCGTCGCGACGTTCATCCGCAGCCTGCAGTCGCCCGAGAAGTTCACGGCGCCGAAGGTCCCCTGAGGGCTCATGGCGTCTGGCCGCGGGCGATGCGGAACGGCACGAGCAGGCGCTTGCCCGTCAGCTCGTTGACGCCCACGTAGGCGTCGACGCCGTAGACCTCGAGCACGCGCCGGTAGGTGAGCACGTCGTCCACGCTGCCCTCGGCCGCCACGCGCCCCTCGGCGAGGAGGAGGAGGCGATCGCAGTAGGCCGCCGCGAGGTTGAGGTCGTGCAGCACGACGACCACCGCCCGACCCGCCGCGGCCTCCGCGCGCAGCACCTCGAGGATCTGGAGCTGGTGCATGGCGTCGAGCGCGGCGGTGGGCTCGTCGCACAGGAGCACGGGCGCATCCTGCGCGAGCGCGCGCGCCACCACGCTGCGGCGGCGCTCGCCGCCCGAGAGCGCGTGCAGCGGGCGGTCTGCGACGTGCGCGAGGTCGAGCCGCTCGATCGCGCGATCGGCCGCGGCGAAGTCGGCGGGGCGCTCGAGCCCGAGCGGACCGAGGTGCGGCGTGCGCCCGAGGAGGACCGACTCGCGCACCGTGAACGACAGCTCGCTCGAGGCGTCCTGCGGGGCCACCGCGATCGCGCGGGCGAGCTCGAGCCGGGGCGTCTGCCGCACGTCACGCCCGAGGAGGCGCACGTGGCCGGCGCGCGGCGCGAGCAGGCCATAGAGCGCGCGCACGAGCGTCGTCTTGCCCGAGCCGTTCGGACCGAGGACGCCGAAGACCTCGCCCGCGCGCATGCTCGCCGAGACGCCGCGCAGGACGAGCGCCCCGCCGTAGCCCGCCTCGAGCGCGGAGACCTCGAGCGCGCTCACGGGGCTCCGCCCGCGAACAGGGCGCGGCCGAGCGCCTCGGCGCCCTCCGCGACGCGCGGCCCCGGCCGGAAGAGGAGGTCGCCGTCGATCGCGAGCACGCGGCCTGCCTTGACGGCGGGCAGCGTCGGCCAGCGCGCCCAGTGCTCGACGGCGGCGCGCTGCGCGTGCGTGCCCACCACGATCACCTCGGGCCCGCGCGCGAGCACCCGCTCGATCGGGTAGCGCGGGAACGCCGCGTCCGCGTCGGCGCAGACGTTGTCGCCGCCGGCCAGCTCGAGCAGCTCGTTCGGAAGCGAAGCGGGTCCCACCGTCACCAGCGGATCGTGCCAGACCACGACGAGCGCCTTCGGGCGGGGCCTTCCGGCATGCGCCGCGCGAACTGCGCCCAGGCGCGCGCGGGTGCGCGACACGAGCGCCTCCGCCTCGGCCGACTTGCCGAGGAGCCCCCCCACGCCGCGGAAGGTCGCGTAGAGGGACTCGAGGCCCGTGGTGCGCGTCGTGTACACGGACAGGCCCAGCGACGCGAGGCGCTGGACGGACTCCTCGCGGTTGGCCGTCGTGGCGACGAGGACGAGGTCGGGCTTGAGCGCGAGGAGCCGCTCGATGTTGGGCTCGAGGTTCGTGCCGAGCACCTGGCGTGCCTTCACCTCGGGCGGGAAGTCGGAGAAGGTGTCGACGCCGACCAGTCGATCGCACGCGCCCAGCGCGCACACGAGCTCGGTCGTGTTCGGCGCGAGCGACGCGATGCGCCTGGCCACGCGCGGCACCTTCACGCGGCGCCCCACCTCGTCGGTCACCTCGACGAGATCCGCGGGCGGCGCGGGGCGGTGGCACGCGCCCTGGCAGAGGGCGGCGAGCGCGAGGAGCCCGAGCAGGCGCTCACCTCGGCGCCGGACGAGGAGCGCCAGGAAGAAGGGCGCGCCCACGAGGGCCGTCACCACGCCGACGCCGGGCTCGTTGCCGAGGCCGAGGAACAGGAGGCGCGCGGCGAGGTCCGACAGCACGAGGAACATCGCGCCGCCGAGCACGCTCGCGGGTACGAGGAGGCGATGGTCGGGGCCGAGGACGAGCCGCAGCGCGTGCGGCACGACGATGCCGACAAAGCCGATCGGCCCCGCTGCCGCCACCGCCGCGCCGGTCAGGAGCGAGCCCGCGATGAACAGCACCGAGCGCGTGCGCGTGACGTCGATGCCGACCGCCCACGCCGCCTCGTCGCCGAACGCCAGCGCGTTCATGCGCGGGGCCATCGCGCACAGGACGATCACGCCGGCGCCCGTCCAGATCACGATGGCGAGCAGGCGCGGCCACTCGGACCACGCCGGCGAGCCCAGGGACCCGATGAGCCAGCCGAGCACATCGGCCGCGCGCTCGGGGCGCGAGATCATGATGATGAAGACGACGATGCCACCCGCGAACGCGTTGAACACGACACCCGCGAGGAGCGCGATCGCGGGCGAGAAGCGGCCGCGCACGCGCCCGACCGCGTAGACGAGGGCCATCGCCCCGAGCGCGCCGACGAAGGCCAGGGCCGGCGAGAAGGCGCTCTCGGCCAGGCCGAACGCGCCCGCGAGCGTGACCACGATGGCGGCGCCCGCGGAGACGCCGAGGACGTACGGATCTGCCAGCGGGTTGCCGAGCAGGACCTGGAACGTGACGCCGCTTCCGGCGAGCGCGCCGCCCACCACGAGGCCCAGGACCACGCGCGGCAGCCGCGAGCCGAAGAGGATGGCGCTGTCGGTCGAGCCGGCGACGAACGCGCGCGCGAAGTCGACGTGCTCGACGCCCACACCGGCCGCGAGCGCGGTGGCCAGGGCGGTGGCGACGAAGAGCACGAGGAGGGCCGCGACGATGCGCGCGGGAGTCGTGCGGTTCCTCGGCGAGGCGCTCACCCCATCTGCCCCACGCCGGCCGTCTCGTCGGCGACGCCGAAGCGCGCGCAGAGGGAGCGGCGGCCCTCGGCGCGGTGGTAGTGGTAGAGCACCTCGAGCGCCTCGTAGCGGTGCGAGGCCCCAACCGGGCACGCCGCCCGCGCGCCGCACCCGGTCCGGCAGGACGGCTCGCGCTGGCGTGTCTCGAAGCACTGCTGCCAGGGGAAGGGATCCTCGGCCGGCAGGCGGCCCGGACAGGCGGTGATGCAAGGGGCCGGGCAGCCGGTGCACGGCGAGGCCGTGGTGGCCTCGTCGGCGGGCCAGTCGGCCGAGGTGAAGAGCGCGCCGCGCAGCGCCAGCCACGGCCCGACGTCGGGCGAGATGAGCACGCCCACGCGGCTGGGGGCGCCGAGGCCCGCGAGCGCGCCGAGCCGGACGAAGTCGAGGACGATGGGGGCGTCCATGGTGGGCTGCACCACGAGGGCCTCCTCGCCGGCGGCCTCGAGCAGCCGCGCCGCCTGCCCGAGCGCCTCGGCGGCGAAGCGATCCATCGGGTGCCGCTCGCGCGCGAGGCGGCCCGCCGGGTCCCCGGCCACCCAGCGCAGGAACGCCTCCCAGTGCCCGCGCCCGCCGGAGGCGACGACGACGACCGCCCGGGTGCGCGGCACGCCGAGGGCGTCGGGCCAGAGCGCTGGCGGCGCCGCGGCCTCGTAGCGAGCGCGCGCGATGGCCCGCACCGGGCCGAGGCCGGCCCGCTCGAGGATCGCGCGCGTGTCGCCGATCAGCGTCAAGGCAGGAGGATCATGCCGTTCTGGAACACGGGCGGCAATGCGCCGACGGCGATCGGCGCCGTCGTGAGCTCCTCGCCCGACATCGCCGAGAACACGCGCAGTCCCTTCTGGCCCATCGTGCCGTCCACCGCCCAGAGCTGTCCGCGATCGTCGAGCACCACGTCGGTGATGCCTCGTGAGGCGCCGATGGGCGGGCTGACACCCGCACCCACGGTGAACTGGTGCAGCTCCGACATCGGGAACGCCTTGTTGACGGCGGCCCAGCCGCGCGTGCCGTCGGCCGAGAACGTCCAGCCCGAGACGTAGCCCCCGAGCTGCGCCGCCTGGGCGATGGAGCCGGTGAGCAGGTTCGTGGTCGTGCTCCAGCACTCGATCCCGCCCTGCGTCCCGGAGAGGTCGCCGCTCGTCGCGATGCAGAGGTCTGCGGTGCCCGGCCGCGCCTGGATGAAGCCGGACGGGTTCGCGGTCGCGAGATCGATCGTGCCCACGACGGCGTTCGTGGTCGTGTCGATGCGCACGATCTGGCCGACGCCGCGCGGCGAAAAGCTCATGTCGAGGCGCTGGATGGCGACGTACGCCGTGGTGCCCGCGATGTAGACCGCGGAGGCGTTCGGGACCCCGTCCGGATCGAACGACGCGAGCTCGATGTCGGTGATGCGCGCGCCGGTCTCGAGGTTCAGGACCGGCAGCTTGCCCGCGCCGTAGACGGCCACGTAGCACTTCGCGAGCGACACGCACGCGACGTCCTGCGGGTTCGAGCCGGGGCCCGTCGAGTGCTGCTGGCCCATGAGCGTCGCAGCGTCGAGCGCGGCGACGTTGTCGGCGTTGGTGGCGCCGAAGCGGTTGACGAGCAGCACCTTGCCGCCGAACGTGCGCAGGACCGGATCCTCGCCGGTGGCCACGCGCGAGGTCACGGCGCGCGTCTCGAGGTCGACCTCGACGAGCTGCCCCGGCGTCATGTAGTCGGTCGTCGCCAGAAGGAGCCGCCTCTGCGCCGCCATCATGCCGCCCGCACCCGCGCCGCCCGCACCCGCGCCGCCCGCACCCGCGCCGCCCGCACCCGCGCCGCCCGCACCGCCCTGCCCGGCCACGCCGGTGTCGCCCGCGCCACCCGTCGCGCCGGCACCTGCGCCGCCGACGCTCGTGATCGACTTGTCACAACCCGACACCAGCAACGCCGCGACGCTGCCGGCGATCATCCAACTCATGCGCTTCATGGAATATGTCCTCTCGTTCTCTTTCTCGAGCCCTTCGGCTCCACTCGACTCTGCTCTTCAGAACCGCGCCGTGGTGCTCGCCCACAGCGTCCGCCCCGGCAGCGGGTAGCCACCGAAGTCCGCCACCGCCGCCTGCACGCGCGTCGTGCCCTGGCCGCCCGGCACGGGCAGCTCCAGCGTCTCGGTGCGCTGATCCAGGAGGTTTCGCACCTCGAGAGCCACCTCGAGCCAGCGCACGGGCCGCACCTCCAGGGCCACGTCGTGGAAGGCTCGCGTCGGCAGCGGGAGCTGGTTCGCGAGATCGCGGTACACGCCGGCCGCGATCTCGAGCTGCCAGCGCGCGGCGACGACGACCCCGCCGAGCCAGCTCGCCGGGGACTCTCCGCGCACGCGCGCCGCGGCGTCGTGCTCGGGCCGCCCGGGCAACCGCTTGCCGCTTCGGCGATCGACCGCGTGCAGGTACGTGTAGCTCCCGTCGAGCGTGAGGCCGCCCCACGCGGCCTGCGCGGTCGCCTCCACGCCCCGGCTCGTCGCCCCCGCCACGTTGGCCGCGCGCGCCGCGCGTCCGGACGGCACCACGACGATCACGTCGTCGACCCGCGCCTCGAAGTACGTCGCCTCCAGGCGCGCGAGGTGCTTGCCCTCCTTCCACGTGCAGCCGACGGACGCGTCGGCGTGAAGCCCCGTCTCCGGCGCGAGCGTCTCGTTGCCCACGAAGGTCCCGCGATCGCCGAAGAGCTCGTAGAACGTCGGCGGGCGGAAGCGCCGCGCGACGCTCGCCCGCAGCGTCACCTCGGCGGGCAGGCGCGCCCGCACCCCGGCGCGGAAGGTGGGCTCGAGGTCGCCGCGTGCGACGCGCCCGCGCGTCGGCGTGAAGAGGTTGCCGGTCTGGCCGCTCGTATCCTGCCAGTCGAGGCGCCCGTCGGCCTCGAGGACGAGGTCGTCGCCGAGCCACGAGGCCTCGAGCCCGGCAGCGGTCGCCGCACCGACGCGCCTCGCGCTCGTCGCGCGCGCGGGGGCGAGGCGATTGTCCTCGCCGAGGTCCTCGACGCGCCCGCTCGGCTGCAGGTGCAGGAGCAACGTCCCGAGCGAGAGCTGGGCGCGCGCGCTGCCTCCGCCCGCGACGGTGCGGAACGTGGAGTCCGCCCCCTGGACCGCATCGGGGTTGCGATACGTCTGGTCCTCGACCGTCGCGTCGCCGCGGAGCTCGAGGTCGAGGAGCCCGCCCGCGAGGCCCCGCCGCTCGGCGCGCAGGTCCGTGATCGACTGCGTCGTATCGAGGTGCGCGCGCGAGGTCGTGAGGCTCCCGAGCGTCGGCACCCCCTGCGAGCGCACCGCGACCCGCTCGGCCAGCGTCGCGCGCGTGGGGCCTCGGTCGTAGCCGGCGCGGAGCTGCAGGTCGAGCGCGTCGATCGCGTTGTTCCTCCGCAGCGCGCTCGCGTCGTCCGCCGGGTTGAAGGGCGTGCCGTGGTCGTCGAAGTAGGGGAACTCGCCGCTCGTGCCGAAGTAGCGGAAGTAGACGCCGTACTCGTAGTCACCGGGGCGCGCACCGTGGTGGAGCTCGAGCTCACGCGACGCCAGCGAGCCGCCCGCGACCCGCGCCTCGGTGCTGGCCGCGCCGCGCGGCCGCCGCGTGACGAGGTTGATCACACCGCCGAGCCCCTGCCCACCCAGGCTGCCCGGCGCGCCGCCTCGGTAGACCTCGATGCGGTCGAGCGCACCCACGGGCAGGAGCGCGAGGTCCGCCATGCCGAGGCTCGCCCGCTGCAGCGGCACACCGTCCAGGTACACGGCGACCTCGGACGCCCCGGAGCCGCGGATGGACAGGGCCACCGGCGCGCCGACGCCGCCCGTGCGGCGCGCGTGCACGCCGGCGGTGCGCGCCACGAGATCCGCCACGGACTGGGTGCCGGCCGGCAGCTCGCGCACCTGGACCACGGACACGCTCGCGCTCTCGAGCGGGGGCTTGTCGGCCGCTGCGTCCGCCTCGCGTGCCGACTCGACGTCGATCGCCCCGAGCCGCGCATCGTCCGCCTCGGCCCTCGCGGGCGACACCGACGCGCAGAGCAGCAGCGCGCACAGCCCCGCTCGACGTCGCCCGTCGCCCGTCGCCCGTCGCCCGTCGCCTGTCGCCTGCTCTCTGGATCTGGAAATGGGGCCGCGCGCCTTCCTCCCTTCCCTCCGAAGGGTGGCTCTCCCGGCGCTCGTGGCGTCAGGGGTGGCGTGGGCAGGTCTCCTGGCTCCCGGATCGTCCTACTCGCGAGCCCTTCCCGGTCGAGGATCCGCGGATCCTCCTTCCAGTGGGTGCCTGCTCTCGCAGGCGTCTCGCTTTCGTCCCCGGTCACAGTGGCGGGGGCCGCGCCGGCTTGCCGGATCCGTGCTGCTCGATCGGATCCGCCGGCTTCCCTCTTGGCCGGTGCCCTTGGTGGCGCCCCGGTGTCGCCTTCGCCCGGTGGCGAAGCGACCCACGTCTATGTCGTGCTTCTTCGGGGGCGACCCTAGGCGGGGCGCTTCTGAAAAGTCAAGTCAAATACATGCAGCATCTTGGGCATCCGCGAGGCCGCCCCCTACATGTGGGCTCGGCCGGGCGAGGCTGAACTTGTAAACAGTGGGAATGACTGTGTCTCGTCGCACCTTTTGAACGCTTGTCCACAATGTAGGCCACAAGCGGATGTGGTGGGAGGCGGGCAAGGCCGCAAGATCTAGGTGAAAAATGTTTGACGGAGCCCACGCGTGGGGGTACATCTACGTCCACCTGAACGTTTGCGGACGCCTCTGGAGGGCGGCGATCGCAGTTTTCAGGACGTCAGACTCCCCCGATAGAATGCACTTTTTTCGCGCGTGAATCGGCAATCGGAGGGGTCTTGCCACATGTGACCATACGTTACGTCGCCGTGCAGTAGCCCAGCAGTTCGGACCGAAAACGAGGAGAGGGAGGCTGGCGGATCGAGGGGATCCGCTGGCGAGCATGTCGCGGGGCTTGGCCTGCGACAGGTGCCGCGAGCTGTTGCCCGCGGCAGGTGTTGCGGGTCCTGACTGCGGCAAGGTGCCGTGGGTTCAGCCTGCGGCAGAAGTGAGACTCGGGGATGCGGGATCGCAGAGCCGGAAGCCATCGGAGGGGAGACATGGAAACCAGAAGGTCGAGGACGCCTTATCCCAAGACCGCCCAGAAGGGCAAAGCCGCGCGTGGGGGACGTGACACGCAGCAGCCTCGTGGCACGATCGAGCCCATGAGCGCGACCGAGCACGGCGCGACCCGCGATCCCGCGCGACCCGGTCTGCGGATCCGCCGCTACCACACGGCGGCCGGCGCCACCCCGACCGACGTCTACGCGGGCCTCGAGTGGGATCTCCGCACGGCCGCCATCACCGGCGAGACCGGCAAGGTGTTCTTCGAGCAGAAGGACGTCGAGATCCCGAAGAGCTGGTCCGTGACGGCGACGAACGTCGTCGCGCAGAAGTACTTCCGCGGCGTCCCCGGCACGCCGGGGCGCGAGCGCTCCGTCAAGCAGCTCATCGATCGCGTGACCAACACGATCACCGGCTGGGGCCTGCACGACGGCTACTTCGCCTCCTCCGTCGAGGCCGAGACCTTCCGCGCCGAGCTCACGCACCTGCTCGTGCACCAGAAGATGTCCTTCAACAGCCCGGTCTGGTTCAACGTCGGCGTCGAGGAGCACCCGCAGTGCTCGGCGTGCTTCATCAACGCCGTCGACGACTCGATGAGCGCCATCCTCACCCTGGCCAAGACCGAGGGCATGCTCTTCAAGTGGGGCTCGGGCACCGGTACGAACCTCTCGCCGCTGCGCAGCTCGAAGGAGATCCTCGCGGGCGGCGGCACCGCGTCGGGCCCCGTGTCGTTCATGCGTGGCTTCGACGCCTTCGCGGGCGTGATCAAGTCGGGCGGCAAGACGCGCCGCGCCGCCAAGATGGTCATCCTCAACGCCGACCACCCGGACATCGACGACTTCGTCTGGTGCAAGGCGCGCGAGGAGAAGAAGGCCTGGGCGCTCATCGACGCGGGCTACGACGGCGGCTTCAACGTGCCGGGCGGCGCCTACGACACGATCGCGTACCAGAACGCGAACCACTCGGTGCGCGTCACCGACGACTTCATGGACGCGGTCCTCAAGGACCGCAAGTGGCACACGCGCGCGGTGACGACGGGCATGCTCGTCGACACCTACGACGCCAAGAAGCTCTTCCGCGACATCTCCGAGGCGGCGCACCAGTGCGGCGACCCGGGCATGCAGTTCGACACGACGGTCAACGCGTGGCACACGTGCCCGAACACCGACCGCATCAACGCGTCGAACCCGTGCTCCGAGTACATGTTCCTCGACGACTCGGCCTGCAACCTGGCGTCGCTCAACCTCATGAAGTTCATCGGTGAGGGCGCGGGCGGCTTCGACGTCGAGTCGTTCAAGCACGCGGTCGAGGTGACCATCACGGCGATGGAGATCATCGTCGGCAACGCCAAGTACCCGACGCCGGCCATCGAGAAGAACTCCCACGCGTACCGGCCGCTCGGCCTGGGCTACGCGAACCTCGGGGCGCTCCTCATGTCGCGCGGCTTGCCCTACGACTCGGCGCCGGCGCGCGCGCTGGCGGCGTCGATCACGGCGATCATGTGCGGCCACGCGTACGCGACGAGCGCGACGATCTCGCGCGACTGCACGGGCCCGTTCGACGGCTACCCGAAGAACCGTGAGCCGTTCCTCGCGGTCATGGAGAAGCACCGCCGCGCGGTCGATCGCATCGACTCCGCGTACGTGCCGTTCGACCTCATGCAGGCGTCGCGCGCGGTGTGGGACGACGCCATCGTCGTCGGCCGTGAGCACGGCTTCCGGAACGCACAGGCGACGGTGCTCGCGCCGACGGGCACCATCGGCTTCATGATGGACTGCGACACCACGGGCATCGAGCCGGACATCGCGCTCGTGAAGTACAAGCGCCTCGTGGGCGGCGGCATGCTCAAGCTGGTCAACGGCACGGTGCCGATGGCGCTCACGCGGCTCGGCTACGACTCCACTGCGGAGAAGCGCATCGTCGATTACATCGACGAGAACGACACCATCGAGGGCGCCGCGGACCTCAAGGACGAGCACCTGCCCGTCTTCGACTGCGCGTTCCGCGCCGCGAATGGCACGCGCTCCATCCACTACATGGGCCACATCCGTATGATGGCGGCCTGCCAGCCGTTCCTCTCGGGCGCCATCTCGAAGACGGTGAACCTGCCGACGGACTGCACGGTCGAGGACATCGAGGAGGCGTACCTCGAGTCGTGGAAGCTCGGCCTCAAGGCCGTCGCGGTGTATCGCGACGGGTGCAAGCGCACGCAGCCGCTCTCCACCGGCAAGGCCAGGGAGGTGGCGGCGCCGGTGGTGGAGATCAAGGGGCCGCCGATGGCGGTGCGGCGCAAGCTGCCCGACGAGCGGCAGTCCGTCACGCACAAGTTCTCGATTGGCGGCCACGAGGGCTACATGCACGTGGGCCTCTACGAGAACGGTCAGCCCGGTGAGATCTTCGTGCGCATGGCCAAGGAGGGCTCGACGATCTCGGGCCTGATGGACGCCTTCGCCACCGCGATCTCGCTCGCGCTCCAGCACGGCGTCCCGCTCGAGCTCCTGTGCGAGAAGTTCGCGCGAACGCGGTTCGAGCCGAGCGGCTTCACGGGCAACCCCGAGCTGCCGCGCGCGACGAGCATCATGGATTACATCTTCCGGTGGCTCTCGAAGAAGTTCCTCGACAAGGGGACGACCGCGCCGGAGGAGCTCGGGGTCGTGCCGCCGGGCGCGGAGTCGCTGCAGGCCGAGGCGCTGCGCGCGGCGCGCGCGGTGCAGGAGGCCGAGGCGCAGGGAGATCTGTTCGCGCGGCGGACGGCGGGCGGCTTCGTCAACGAGACCGACGCCCCACCGTGCCACGTGTGCGGGTCGATCATGGTTCGCTCGGGCGCGTGCCACAAGTGCGCGAACTGCGGCGCGACCAGCGGCTGCAGTTGACGAGTGGCCGCCTCGGAAGGCGGCCACCAGGAGGGGCACGCTGCCCCTCCCCCAGACGGGCACAGCCCGTCTGGGCCCTCCGCCCTGCGTCTTCGCTCGCTACGCTCGCTACGGCCTTGCGGCGAGCTCCGCTCGCCTCCCAGATTGAGCGAGAAACAACCAGCGGTCCCCAGTCCGAACCCACATCGATCCGCGCGTGCTCCGGTGCTTCGATGCGCACCTCGAGCAACTCGCGGCTGAGCTGTGTCTCTCCCGCTCCGGCCTCTGGCTGACCATTGATCACATCTGCCAAGGCGCATGGATAGGGCGGGAGCGAGGCCCAAGCGATCGATTTCTCTGGCCCCTTACACCACGCCCGGCCTCACCCCGTCGTGGCGTCCACCGCGGTCAGTCGCCCCTCTCCCGTCGGGCTCGTCGGGAGAGGGGCACCGGCTGGCGCTCCGACAGCAGTCGGCGGACCCGTCGCACCACCTCTTCCGGGTGCGCGAGCACCTGCTCGTTGGTGACCCGCAGGACCGCGATGCCACGCGCCCCCAGCCACGCGTCTCTCCGACGGTCTCGCTCCCCGCGGGTCGCGTGAATGGGGCCGTCGACCTCGACCGCCAGCATCGCCGCCC
>CAZQJC010000134.1:0-4248 GCA_964593795.1 uncultured Myxococcales bacterium
CCGAACGCTCTGCGGGGGTGAGGCCGGGCGTGGTGTAAGGGGCCAGAAGTTCTGGGGTGCTGGACTCCCAGAAGGACATTCCATCTGCCTAGGCAGATGTGACGAATCATGAGGCGGAGCGCGAAGTGGGGAGAGACACAGCTCAGCCGCGAGTCGCTCGAGGTGCGCATCGAAGCACCGGAGCTCCCGCGCATGGATGCCGGTCCGGACTACTCGCCCTTCTCTTCCTTGCGCAGGTGGTGCGCCTTGATGCGCTGGGTCTCGGTCACGATGCCGCCCGGGCGCACGCGCTCGATCACCACCGCCGGCTGCTCACCGCTGTTCTTGCGCGGGCGGGCAGGTGCGCCCGCAGGCGCGGGTTTCGGACGCGCGGTCGGGACGCGGAGGTCCTCGCGCATCGAGCTCGGTCCGTCCCCCTCGGTGACAGGGGTTCCCCGCGAGATCGAGTACGCGCCCGAGTTCACGGAGACCGCCTCCTCGGCCGGGCCCGGGCTGGCCGCGACCGGCGCGATCGGTGCCGCCGCTCTCGGGGTCGGCGCGGGCCGGGCCGGCGGCTCGGGCGCGAAGGCCGGCAGGTCGAGCGGCGGCGAGGGCATGGGCGCGAAGGCGGGCGCCGCCGGGGCCGCCCGCGCGACCGTTGGTGGGCTCGGCGGCTCGTCCGCGAAGGGATCGATCTGCTCGAGCGGGGCCGACGGATCCATCGGCTCGAGGCCGAGGGGCTCGATCGGGGCGATCGGCGCGAGGCGGCGCGCGGGCGCCGGCGCGTAGGCCGGCGGCGCGGGTGGCTGGGGCGTGAAGGCGGCGAGCGTCGGCGCGTGGGGCAGGGCCACCGGATCGTCCTGCCCGCCCAGCAGCGGCGGCAGCTCCGCGACCGCGATCGGCGGTGGTGGCGCGGGCATGGCGCGGTGCTGTCCCGACGGCGGCCCCATGAACGGCGGAAGGGGCATGACGGGGTGCTGCCCCGACGGCGTCCCGGCCGCCGGCAACGACATCGGAGCGTGGGGCCCCGAGGAAGGGGCCGCCGCCAGCAGGTCGTCGTCGCCGTCCATCGGTCCGAGCTCTGGCCTCGCCGCCGGTGCGAGCGTCCTCGGCACGGCGGCCATGGGCGCGGGGCCCGTCATCGGCTCGAGCTCGAGCGACTCGGGCCGCGCGACCGGAGGCGAATCCGCCATCGCGATGGGGGTCGCCACCGAAGGCCGGCTCCGCACCGGCGCGCTGCGCTCGCCGAGGTGCGCCGGCGCGCCCTGACCCTTCGACCCCTTGCGCCGCCTGACGAGGTCGCTGACGAAGCTCAGCACCCAGAGCCCGCCGAGGCCACCGGAGATCCAGGGCCGATCGCGCAGCCACGCCGCCGCCGACTTCGCGAGCTGCGTGAGGTCCGACTTCGCCGGCTCCCCGTCGTCCGTCTCCGGCGGCACCTCGACCACGCGCTCGCGCGGCCAGCCCGGGACGTTCTCGCCGCCCTTGGCGCCCTCGCGAGAGAACGTGCCCCACGCGATGAGGTCGTCCCGCGTCTGGCACTGCTTGTCGCGGCCGCAGGAGACGACCACGAACCGGTCGGCGTCGACGATGTGGAGCGCGAGGGTGTTGCCGAAGCGATCGACCGTGGGGTCCCCTCCCTTGCCGCCGCCGGACATCGAGTTGCGGACGAACGCGACGAACGCCGACTGCGTCGTGATCTTGACCCCGCCCGAGGCGACCTCGTTCTCGACCTGCTTGACCACGGTGTCGAGCTGCGTCTGCGCGACGTCACCGCCCACCCGGTCGATGAGCCCGCCCATGTCGTTCAGGCGCTTGCCGGCCAGCGTGAAGGCGCCGATGAGCAGCCCGAACGGCAGGACCACCTTCCAGATCAGCCCCGTCACCTCCTCTATGGTCCCGCTTTTACCGGCAATCGTCCACCCCGCGGTTCCATGGAGCCGAGGAGGGTGAGCTCGTGCTTGTCGAACCGGAGGTGCTTGCAGCGCGCGATCGCGAAGCGCCCGGAGGAGCGGACGGCGCCGAGGGCCTCGGTCGCGAGCGCGTAGCGGCCCGCTCCCTTGAACTTGAGGTGCACCACGAAGTGCCTGCAGAGGCCGCCCGAGATCCAGCGCTCGAGCAGCGCCGCGCTGCGCTCCGGCTCGGCGATGACGTCGCAGAGCAGCCAGTCCACGGGGGCGTCCGGCGTCCAGGTGAACGCATCGCCCTTCGCGTGCGAGAGGCGCGGGTGGCGGGCGAGCCGCGGGTCGAGCGCCGCGCGATCGACCGCCGCCACGTGCGCGCCGGTGGCGAGCGCGACGTGCGTCCACCCGCCCGGTGCGGCGCCGAGGTCCACGCACCGCTCGCCTCGCGCCGGCGCCCGGCCGAGCCAGGCGAGCGCCTCGACGAGCTTGCGGTACGCCGTCGAGGGTGCGGTGCGATCCTCGGCGACGGGCGCGATACCGGCGGGGAACGGCGCGGGCCACGTGCCTCCCCACACGAGGCCCAGGGGCGCCGCCACGCTGCAGTAGAGCTGCTCGGGCTCCGCGAGGAGGAGCTGCACCACGCAGCCCGCGTCGCCCGCGCCGGCGCGCTCGCGCGCCCTCCTCCTCCGCTTCTCGTCGAGGAGCGACACGAA
Source organism: uncultured Myxococcales bacterium (assembly GCA_964593795.1). Classification (GTDB taxonomy): domain Bacteria; phylum Myxococcota_A; class Polyangia; order JAHFDS01; family JAHFDS01; genus JAHFDS01. The sequence continues at coordinate 2,597 of CAZQJC010000134.1, forward strand.
GGCGCGCGCGACGAGGTCCGCCCGTGAGCCGAGCGGCCCGTCCTCGGCGGCCCAGGCGTCGAGCCGCCACGGGCCACGCGCCGCGGCGAGCTCGGCCCACACCGCGTCGAGCGCGCCCGCCGCCAGGCGCGCCACCGAGGGCGCGCGGACGAGCGTCGCCGCGGGGAGCACCTGCCGGGCGAACGCGGGATCGAGCCGCGGCGAAACATCCGTTTCGGCGCATACGATCCCTGGCCCCACCGCGCGCCCGCCCACCTCCGCCGCGAGCGCGTCCTCGAACCCCGCGCTGCCGGCGAGCACGATCACGGAGGCCCCGCTAGTGCTGCCCGTCAGAAGTCATACGGCATTCGAGCATGATGCGCTCCTCGGCTTGCCAGGAGAAAGCAGCACTCGCGCCCGCGGAGCGGGCGCAAGACAAACACCTAGTGCCGCTCGTCGGCCCCGCTGGATTCTGCTGGGTCACGGGCAGCACTAGGTATCTCGTTTGCTCGCGCTCCACGCTCGCGAGTGCCGCGTGCACGATGGGCGCAGGTCTTCGCCCCGAACCGAATACGGTCACACTGTTGACGAGCGGCACTAGTGCTGCCCGTCAGAAGTGGACCGGCATTCAGACACGTGAGCGCTGTGCACGCCAGGTGGGGGCAGCACTCGCAGTCGCCCTCCAGGTGCAGTACCGGTCGAACATTTGACGAGCGGCACTAGAGCAGCACTCCCCAGATGCCGAAGCCGGTCGCCAGCGCAGAGAGGCTCACCGACACCAGGAACATCCGACCGGAGCCGCGGAGCTGCGCGAGCGCCAGGAAGGCGAGGGCGACGGAGAAGATCGCGCTCGAGACGTCGTAGCGGTCGCCCTTCTCGCCGAGCTTGGTGTTCACCGCCTGCATGGCGTCCGTCTTCCTCTTGATGTCGTCCTTCTCCGCCTCGTACTGCGCGATCTGCTTGTTGTACTTGCCGATGAGCGCCTGCGCTTCCTTGGCGCCGCCCGGCATCGCCGCCGCCATCACCTCGAGCTGATCGCGCGCGACGTGGATCATGTGCTCCTTGGTGCTCTTGGCCTGGAAATAGGCCCAGTTCGAGCCGATCTCGGAGGCGCCCTTGATCTCGTCGTCCCCCTGGGCGCTGGCGATGACCTGGAAGACGGCCATGAGCGTCGCCACGATGGCGAGGGTCGCCGGGATCCAGCGCTCGACGAGGCTCGAGCGAGTCAGCTTGATGGGACCGGTGATCTCGGGCGCGTCCACGGGGCCGGAGGCTAACCGCTCCGGCGACGCCCGAGAAGAGGGAAGTCAGCGGATCAGGGGCCGCCGAGGCTGCAGAAGGCGAGGCCGATGAAGGGATCTGCCGTGCAGGTGCCCTGCGTCTCGCCGGGCAGGATCGCGCAGCAGATGGTCTGCGGGAAGGGACAGTCGGTGTCGGTCGTGCACGTGATGGCGCCCGGTGCGCCCGCGGCGCCGCCGCTCATCCCAGCCGCGCCGCCGCTCATTCCAGCCGCGCCGCCGCCACTGCCCGCGAGGCCACCGCCGCTGCCGGCGAGCCCACCGCCGCTGCCCGCCACGCCACCGCCGCCGGCGGCACCGCCGCTGGCGCCCGCGCCGCCCGCGCCGCCCATGGCGCCCGCGCCGCCCGTGGCACCCGCGCCGCCGGTCGCGCCC
>CAZQJC010000135.1:0-20895 GCA_964593795.1 uncultured Myxococcales bacterium
GGGAGGTGGCGGGGCGAGGTACTAGCTGTTTTCTCCCGCTCCGCCCTCCGGGCTGCGCGGGTCCCTGTGGCGTGCCTTGGGGCGGCCCGGCGGCCCGCCACGTAGTACCCCGCCACAGCGTTCCTCCAGAGCTCGAACCCATCACCTTCACTGTGGCGAGGTACTAGGGCTGCTCGAGTATGCGCTTGTCGTAGTAGGCGTAGCCGGAGTAGCCCGGGCCCTTCGCGCCCGTGCCCTGACAGTTCCGGCAGTCCTCGAGGTAGTCCTCGGGGTTGTAGCGGTCCGGCCGCACGATCCTGATCTTGCCTCGGCCTCGGCACCACGGGCAGACGCCGTACTTCTCGATGCCCTTCGCTCGCTCCTCGTCCGCAGCCGCCTGCTTGCGTTCGGCCTCGGACCTCGCGTGGAGCGGCGGCGAGGGCCACGGCGCAGCGGCGTCAGGCGGCGCCGTGCGCGCCGGCCGCTCGTAGAGCTTCGCCACCGCGGCCGCCTCCCGGTCGAACGCGGCGTGCTCGGTGCGCAGCCGCTCGGCGATCGCGCGGTAGCGATCCTGCTCCGACGTCCCCGACGTCTTCGCGATCATCGCCTCGCACTGTCGCTCGGCCCGCGCGTAGAGCCGCTGGAGCTGCCCGTGGTGCGCGCCCGCCTTGGTGAGCCGGATGACCTCGAGGAGATCCTCGAGGGCCCGCGCAGGATCACCCGCCACCTCCTCGAAGATGCGCGCCCGGATCTCGAGCGCGCGCCCGCTGTCGAGCCGGGCCGAGAACGTCCGCTCCATGACCGCGAGGCACGCGGCGCGGTCGGACGGCTGCTTCGTCTTCGGGTAGAGCTCGCAGTGGACGTGTCCGCGGATGGAGGCCAGGTCCTTGGACGGCGCCAGCGTCTCGAGGCGGTCGACGTCGGCGAGCGCCTGCTGCAGGCTCTCGATGTCCCCCTTCTGGCGGCACCACTGGACGCGCTCGCGGTAGAGCGCTGGCGTAGGGTTCCGGGCGAACTGCGCCTGCATGAAGCCGAGGCAACCCGTCGAGGAGGCCGTGCGGCACGAGAGCTCCGCGAGGCACAGGAGGAGCAACGTGGCGCGCATCCGGAGATCGTACCCGGCCTCGGTCCCGACCGGGGCCGTCACGGTCGCCAGAGCACGCCGTCGCTCGTCTCGACCACCTGGCACTTCGCCGTGAGGCTGAATGGCGTGTAGACCATCGCGAGGTTGCACATCTCGTCCACCGCGCGCAGCCCGTAATGGACGGGCTCCGGCGCCGGGTTGGTCCAGGTGCACTTCCATTCGAATCCGGTGCCCTTCGGGACCTTGATCGCCGGCTGGTACTGCGTGATCGCAGGGACGTGCCAGTCGGGGTTCCGGTAGAAGGTCTCGCCGGTGCGTCGGCCGTCGAACGGCGCGATCGAGAACTCCACGCCGAGGCCGTGGGTGTGCCCCGCGAGGAACAAGACGTCCACGTCCTCGGTCATCACGCAGCGGCTCCACTCGGTGTGCGTGCTCTGCGCCGGGATCTCGAGGTGCTCGTCGCGGACGCTGCCGCCGTAGATGCCCGAGGTCACCTGCTCGTCGGGGATCGTGTACGCATTGACGATGGAGTAGAGCTCCACGGGCTCCTGCGTCGCGTTGACGTAGTGGATCTCGTGCAGCACGTCGAGGTCGGGCGGCAGCGTCGCGGCGATCCCGGGCGGCAACTGCAGGGTGTCCTCGCCGCGGCCCTGGTTGCCGTAGATCATGACCTGGTTCTCCATGAGGCTCTTGTCGCCGTAGAGGTCCTTGCAGTCGTAGCGACCCGGCGGCACCGTGCCCGAGCCGAAGAGGTTCAGGATCGACAGCGTCAGGTGGTGCGTGCCGGCGTTCTGCTTGACCTGGACGCGGTTGACGTTGGCCCAGAAGTGGTTCGGCAACGGCGAGACGTCGCACAGCCAGACCTCGGTGCCGGGCGGCACGGTGGTCTTCATGCTGAGCTGGAAGCCCTGATCCTCCGGGGGGACCGGCAGGCTCGCCGCGCCGGTCGCATCCCCTGCGCCGCCCGCACCGCCAGCGCCCGCACCGCCAGCGCCCGCGGGGGCCGCCGGATCCGCGCCGCACGCCGCGCACCACATCGCCACCACGATCAGATACCGCCTCATCGAGCTTCCTTTCGCAGGAGTCGTACTTGGGATACCATCGGTATATGAATACCATTGGTATGTCAAGGCGGCCGAAGCGCCCCGCGCGCAAGTCCCGCGCGGAGAAGGCCGGGGAGACGACCGAGCGGCTGCTCGACGCCGCCGAGCGGGTCCTCGTGTCGCGCGGGTTCGGGGCTTCGAGCGTCGACGACATCGCCGCCGAGGCCGGCGTGACCAAAGGCGCCGTGTACGCGCGCTACGACTCGAAGGAGGAGCTCCTGCTGGCGCTCTTCGAGCGCCGATCGGTGCAGACGCTGCAGGAAGCGAACGCGATCGCGTCCGGGCCCGGGGACCTCGAGAGCCGCCTGCGCGCGATCGATCGCTGGCAGCGGATGGACGACGCGGGCGTGCGCATGTGGGCGCTGCTCGAGATGGAGCTCGGCATCGCGAGCGCGCACAACCCGGCCGTCGCGGCCAAGCTCGCGGCGCTCCAGGACGCGGGCCGCGCCCTCCTCGTCGAGGGCATGAAGGTCGAGAGCCGCCGCCGCAAGCAGAAGCTGCCGCTCGCCCCCGAGGAGCTCGCCCTCGCGCTCGAGGCGCTGAGCGTCGGCTTCACGCACGCGCGCCTTGTGCGCCGCGACGCCGTGCCCGACGACCTGTTCTCCCGCGTGATGCGCCGGATCCTCGGCGTCTGATCCTCGCTACTCCTCCTTCGCGCGCACGCCGTGGCGCAGCAGGAGCTCGCGCAGGTGGTTCCGGTCCATCCGGGCGGCGCGGGCGGCGCGGGTCAGGTTGCCGTCGTGGCGGCGCACCAGCTCGGCGACGAACCAGCGCTCCCAGCTCGCGATGGCGCGCTCCTTGTCGGCGCGGAACGAGTGCGCAGGCACCGGCTGGTCCGCCCCGCCGAGGAGCGGCCCAGCCGCCGGCTCGGTCGCCTCCTGCGGCGGAGGCTCGTGCTCGAGCGCCGCGAGGCCCGCCTCGGCGAGCAGCACCGCCCGCTCGACCGCGCCCCGCAGCTCGCGCACGTTGCCGGGCCACTCCTGGCGCACGAGCGCCGTCAAGAGCTCCACGGGCGGCGCGTCGTCCTCGCGGCCCGTGAGCTGCTTGTAGAAGTGCGTGACGAGGAGCGGCACGTCGTCCTTGCGCTCGCGCAGCGGCGGCACGCGCAGGCGCATCACGTTGAGCCGGTAGTAGAGGTCGGCGCGGAACGTCCCGCGGTTCACCTCCCGGTGCAGGTCGCGGTTGGTCGCGGCCATCACGCGCACGTCGAGCGAGACCGGCGAGGTGCTCCCGACGCGCTGCACCACGCGGTCCTCGAGCGCGCGCAGGAGCTTCGGCTGCATGTCGAGCGGCAGCTCTCCGATCTCGTGGAGGAACAGCGTGCCCTTCTGCGCCGCCTCGAACGCGCCGGCCCTCGTGCGCACGGCCCCGGTGAACGCGCCCTTCTCGTGGCCGAAGAGCTCGCTCTCGATGAGCGTCGGCGGGATGGTGCCGCAGTCGAGCACCACGAACGGCTCCGCGGCGCGCGGGCTGGCCTCGTGCACGGCGCGCGCGAGCAGGCTCTTGCCCGTGCCCGTCTCGCCCTCGAAGAGCACGGTGGACGTGGACTGCGCGAGCGCGGGCACGAGCGCGAACAGCCGGCGCATCGACGCGCTCCGGCCGAGGAGGTGGCCGAACCGCTCCTCGGCGGACAGCGCCTCCACCACGACGTCGCCGAGCGCCTCGAAGCGCAGCGTCGTCTGCCCGAGGCGGATCGTCGCGCGCTTGGGCAGGAACGCGGCCTCCACGCGGAGGTCCCCGACCCGCGTGCCGTTCGTGCTGCCGAGGTCCCGCACCACGAACCCGTCGCCGAGCGCCTGCACGGCCAGGTGGTGCCGCGACACCGTCGGGTCCGACAGCACGAGCTGGCAGCCCGGCACCGTCCCGACGACGACCTCGCGCGCGTCCGACTCGAACACCTTGCCCTGGTCGGGGCCGGCCATCACCTCCAGTCGACAGCGCGCGAACGTCGAGCCGTCGCTGCGCGGAAGGACGTGCGTGCCACCGCCCGGACCCGAGGTGCCCATGCGTCGATGCTACCAGGGCCCGCGCCGGCCACAGGAGCGCGGAGGCGCGCTACGCTTCGTCCGTGCGGGCGCTCGGCCTCGGGCCGATCGGGATCGGCTGTCTCCTCGGCGCGATCCTCGCGGCGGGCAACGTCTACCTCGGCCTCAAGACGGGCTGGTGGGACGCGGGGGCCGTGCTGTCGTGCTCGATCGCGTTCGCGCTCCTGCGCGCCGCGGGGCGCAGCCCCGTCCCGCGCGACGTGGTGCTCGTCCAGACCATCGCGGCCTCGGCCGCGGCGATGCCGTCCGTGGCGGGCCTCCTCGGCGCCTGGCCCGCGCTCGCGATGCTCGGCCGGGAGCCGCCCTGGACCGCGCTCCTGGCCTGGGGCGCCGCGCTCGCGCTCCTCGGCATCGCGCTCGCGCTGTCGCTCTCGGAGCGGCTGCTCGAGCTGCCGTGGCCTTCCTCGCGGGCGACGGCCGAGGTCGTGCAAGCCCTCCACGCGGGCGCCGGTCGCGCCGTGCGCGGGGTCGCGCTCGGGGTGGCCGCGGGGATCGGGGCCGCGGTGGCCGTGGCGCGCGATCTCGCGGGCTGGCTGCCGGCGCAGCTCCTCTTGCCGGGGACGTGGCTCGGCGTCTCCGCGGAGTCGCTCGGCCTCGGGCTCGCGCTCAGCCCCTCGATGCTGTCGGCCGGCTTCCTCGTCGGGCCGCGCGTGGGGGCGTCGATGCTCGCGGGTGCGGCGGTCGGCTGGGCGCTCCTCGCGCCGCGGCTCGTCGCCCGCAACGTGGTCGCGAGCGCCGACTACGGGGCCGTCGTCGCGTGGCTGCTCTGGCCCGCGTTCGCGCTCGCCCTCGGGTCCGGCGTCGTCGAGCTCGCGTGGCTGGCCAGGCGCGCCGGCAGGGGCCGCGGGCCCGGCGTGCCGGAGCTGCGCGCCGTGGCCGCGCCCGCGATCGTCACGGTGGCCGTCGCCGTGCTCGCGCTCGGCCTTCCGCTCGGCCCCGCCGTGCTCGGCACGCTGCTCTTCCTGGCGCTCGGGCCGCTGACCGCGCGCCTCGCCGGCGAGACGGATCTCGCGCCGTTCGCGCAGATGGGCCAGGCCGCCCAGGGCGTGACTGCGATCGCCGCACCGGCGCTGTCGGCGGCGGGCAACGTGGCCGCCGGATCGGTGGCTGCGGGAGCCGCGGCGCAGACCGTCTACACGCTCGCGTCGCTCAAGGTCGCGCGCCTGTGCGGCCTTCCGCGGCGGCCCCAGGTGATCGGCCAGCTCCTCGGGGCGGCGGTGGGCCTCGTGGTCCTCGTGCCCGCGTACCGCCTCCTCGTGCACGCCTACGGCCTCGGCTCGCCGCTCCTGCCTGCCCCCGCGGCGCTCGGCTGGAAGGCGCTCGCCGAGGTCGCGGCCGAGGGCACGCGCGCGCTGCCACCCGGGGCGCTCGAGGCGAGCGCGATCGCGCTCGGCTGCGGCATCGCGCTCGCGCTCCTCGAGCGCACGCGCGCCGGCCGGTTCCTGCCGTCGCCGTTCGCGCTCTCGGTGGCGCTCCTGGTCCCGGCCACGGCCAGCGCGGCGATTCTGTTTGGGGCGCTGGCTCGCGCGTGGCTCGCGCGCGCGCGACCCGGCCTCGAGGAGCGGGTCGGAGCCGCGGCGGCCTCCGGCGCGATCGCGGGCGAGGCCGTCGCGGGCATCCTGGTGGCCGCGTACGCCGGGCTGCGGTGACCGCCGAGGGCGCGCGCCTGCGGTCGCCGATGGCGCGGGCCTGCGGCTGGCGCGTGCCCCGAGGTCCACCCCGTGATCTCGGCCGGTTGCGCGTGCGGCGCCGCTGGCCCGGAAGGTGCTCTCGAGGGCTGCGGAGGTCACGACCATGAAGATCGCCAGCACCCTCGAGCTCCTCGTCCTCTCGGCCCTCGTCGCCCCGCTGTCCCTCGGCTGCGGAGGCGACGTCGCGGGCGCCCCCGACGACGACGCACCGGCCGCCGCGGGCAAGGCCGACGGCACCGGCGAGGAGCGGCGCGACGAGGAGGGCGTCTGCCGCACGCGCGCCGTGGTCGACCTCCAGGTCGTGCCGGGCGAGCGCAACGTATCTGCCTATGCACATGTGTCTTCGTCGCACCCCGGGTGCGACGTGACGCCGCGTCGCGGGGGGCGCGTGACCAACACGACGCGGAACGAGGAGGCCGAGAGCGGGGCCTGGACGATCGACGGCCACACCGCGCGGGTCACCCTCGGCACCCCGGCGAGCTGGAGCTGGAGCGACCGCATCGACGCCGAGCTGTCGTACTCCGCGAAGGTCAAGGATGCCGAGCTGTGTCGCAAGTGCGTGCTCGACGCGCGCGACGTGACGACGACCTCGACGCGCCCGACCGCGGCGGCGCCTCGGGGCGGCTACGGCAGCGACGGGACCGCGCTCGGCAAGACGTGCACGACGACGCCGGTCATCGACTCCGTCAAGGCGCTGGCGAGCCCGGCGGTCCACGTCGAGATGCGCTACCAAAGCAGCAACCCCCAGTGCCGCGTCGTGGCGACGCGCCGCGCGAGCCTCACGTACACCGCCACGAGCGAGACGGTCTCGCTGACCCACGCGACGCCGTCCGTGTGGCGCGCCCAGGACGTCAACGCGAGCGGGGACTACTTCGCCGCCGACACGTTCCCGGCGCCGGCCAAGCTGGTGCAGGGCCAGCGCGTGGATCTGCAAGCCGAGTTCACCGCCGAGGTCGCCGACACGAGCTGCCTGTCGTGCGTGGCGCTGCCGGCGACCGCGAGCGCGAGCGGCCGGCTCTGATCAAGGTCGCCTGGCGAGCGCGGCGAGCACCTCGGCCTCGCGTTCCGGCGTGATGCCCGCCCTGAGCTTCGCGCGCCGCTCGGGCGGCTCCATCTTCCACCACGCGAGGGTGTCCCGGGCGGTCTCGTCGATCGGGCGGAAGCGCAGGCCCCTGGCGATGGCCTTTCCGCACCGGATCCGCGTCATGCCCGTCTCCTCGCTCTGGCGCGGGATCCAGGTCGGCATGTCCATCCACGGGCCCACTTTGTTTGCCTCGAGAAACGGCGCCGCGGCCCAGCGCAATGCCGGCGTCTTGCCGAGTCCGCGCGCGATGCCGGCCAGCATCGTCTTCATGGTCATCGTCGCGGCGGGGCCGACGGCGTTGTAGGTGCCCATGAAGCGCTCCTCGACGCAGTGGATGGTCCATCGCGCGAGATCGCGCACGTCGATCACCTGCACGGGATCCTCGCCGTCGCCGGGCGCGAGCACGGCGCCGCCGCGGTCGAGGCGCACGGGCCAGTAGGTGAAGCGGTCCGTGGGATCACCGGGCCCCACGATGAGGCCGGGGCGGATGCTCGTCGCGCGGCCCGGGAGCGCGGCCTCGGCGGCCTGCTCGGACAGCGCCTTGAGCGCGCCGTAGAACTGGCGGACGTCCTCGCTCTTCGGGTCGGGGGCCTTCGCGACCGGCGCGGCCTCGTCGGGGCCGGCCTTCGGGGGCGCCTCACCGAAGACGGAGATGGTCGAGATGAAGACGTACTGGCCGACGCGCGGCGCGAGGAGCTTCGCGGACGCGCCCACGAGGCGCGGCACGTAGCCCGACGGGTCGATGACGGCGTCCCACCTGCGCGTGCCGGCGAGCGCCTCGAGGTGGCCGTCGCGGTCGCCGTGGAGCTTCTCCACGTCGGGGAAGAGCCCGGGCCGCGTCTTGCCGCGGTTGAAGAGCGTCACCTTGTGGCCGCGCACGCGCGCGGCGTCGACGAGGTGCGGCCCGAGGAAGCCCGTGCCCCCGAGGATGAGGATCGTCCTCGGCGGCGGTGCGGCTGCGCGGGCGCGGCGGCCGAGGGCGAGGGCGGCGAGGGCGGCGGCGCCGGTCAGGACGTGGCGGCGGGAGACGGACATGCTTCCTCCTGTTCGAGCAAGGTGTGGCGCCGGCCGAGGCGGGCGGCGAGGACGAGGGCGGCCGCGGCGGCCGGGAGCGTCGCGAGGCCGACCGGCAGGGCAATCGCGGGCAGGAGCGCGAACGCCCAGCCCGAGAGCGCGTCGCTGGCGCGGTAGACGGCGGTGTCCACGAGGCCCTTGGTGGCGAACTTCGCGTTGCGCGGCACGGCGGTGAAGAGCACCTCGCGCGCGGGACGCTCGAGCGCGTAGTGGAGCGCGCGTCGCACGGCGACCAGGCCGAGGAGCACGAGGAGCGGCGTGCTCGCGAGGAGCAGCCCGCCGCCCGCCAGCGTCACGAGCGGCACCACGGCGAGCGCCCCGGCCAGGCCGATGCGGCGAAGCAGGCGCGCGGTGCCGAGGGCCTGAGCGAGCGCCGCGCCGAGGTTCACCGCGAGGTCGAGCACCGCGAACAGGGCGGTGCGGCGCGCCGGATCCGTGAGCGCCGCGCCGATCCGGCGCATCTGCTCGAGGTAGAGGAAGGTCGAGCCGGCGGAGAAGAGCAGCGTCTGCAGCGCGAGCTCGCGGAGCTGGGCGCTCCGGAAGAGGAGCGCGAGATCCGCGGCCACGCCGCGCCCCGGCGGCGCGTCGAGGCGCGCGGGGGCGGGAAGGCCGCGCACGGCGCGCGCGGCGGCCTCGAGCGCGAGGGCCGAGAGCAGGACCAGACCGGCGCTGCCGAGCGGCCGCGCGAGGAGCGTGACGGCGAGCGGGCCGAGGAGCGCGCCCGCGCTGCCCGCCGCGGCGACGACGCCGAAGGTGCGGCGTCCCTCGATCGAGGTGGCGCGATCCGCGAGCGCGCTCCACAGGAGCGAGGTCAGCAGGAGGTTGACGACGCTCGCCCACACGAAGAACCCGCGCGCGAGCGGCGCCGCCGGGACGCCCGTGCGCAGCGCGATCAGGAACCCGAGCGCCATGACCGCGATGACGCGGTAGGCCGCGGGGACGAGGCGCGAGGGCGGCAATCGCGCGGCCGCCATCGCGAGGACGGGCGCGAGCGCGAGGGACGCGAGCGCGGTCGCCGAGAACAACCACGGCAGCTTGTCCGCGCCTCCCGCCACGCCCATCTCGTCGCGCAGCGGGCGCAGCACCGCGCTGCCGAAGAGGAGTGCGAACGAGGCGGCGCACGGACGGACCAGCCCGCGGGCCTCATCAGGGTCGAGGCCGAGTGCTCGGAGGAAGGTTGTGCGGAGGGACATCCGTGCGCCGTCATCGTCCTACGACCCGATGCCGCGCCGCTGCGGACTGTTGGGAAAAAAGCCGTTCGGCTATGGGATCGCGCCGTCCGTCCGTGGGAATCAGAAGGGATCAGCGAAACGGGCGAAGACGGAGGGCGGGGCGAGCTGGAGAGGCGAGCGTAGCGAGCCGCAAGGGCGTAGCGAGCGCAGCGAGCGAAGACGCAGGTTGGGGGGCCCGACCGGGCTTTGCCCGGGCGGGGGAAGGGCAGCGTGCCCTTCCTGGTGACCGGCTTCCGAGCCGGTCACACGTCAACCAGCGTAGACGCGCCAGTCGACGCCGGGGAAGATGTTGTCACGCGACTCGACGTCGGCGAGCCAGCCCTGGTCGATGTTGCCGCCGGCGAGCTCGTGCAGGAGGCGCCAGAAGCGCGCGAGGTGCGCCTTGACGCGGTTCTGCGCGTACTCGACGGTCGTCTGGTTGCGGATGATGAAGGCCCAGTCGCTCGCCTGCGCGAGCAGGAGCTCGCGCGCGGCCTGCGCCATCACGCGCTCGACCAGCACGTCGCCCGTGCCGGCGTGGCGGCGCGCGGCCTCGGCCATCTCGGCCTCGGCGCGGTGCACGTGCGGGTAGATCCAGTCGTTCGACATGTCCATCCACACCGCGCCGTAGCCGCCGTCGCCCCAGCTCGAGGGCGAGAGCTCGCAGACGGGGTTCGTCGGGAACGCCTCGAGGTACTCGAGCGGCGTGATGGTCGCGATGTTCTGCTGGTCGTAGTGGATCTTGCGCAGCAGGAAGTCGAGGAACATCGGCCCCTCGAACCACCAGTGACCGTAGAGCTCGGCGTCGTAGGGCGCGACCACGCACGGCGCGCGGCCGAGCTGGCCGGCGAGCCACTCGACCTGCCCCTCGCGGCAGTTCATGAAGTGGCCGGCGTGCTGCGCGGCGCGCTCGCGCGCGATGTCGGGGTCGTAGTAGGCCTTGTGGCCGAGGTCCACGTGGCCCGTCACGCGGTGGTACTTGAAGCCCGTGTGCACGCGGATGCCGTCCGGGTGGACCCACGGGCCGATCTGCGCAAGCGGCAGGTCGAAGCCGATGTCGCGGTAGAAGTCGCGGTAGTAGGGATCGCCCGGATAGCCCTCCTTGGCGGACCAGACCTGCTTGGAGGATTCCTTGTCGCGCGCGAAGGCGGCGACGCCGCGCGGCGTGTAGACCGGTCCGAAGATGCCGAGCGGAGGCCGCGGCCGCGCGTGCTCGAGGCCGTGCGAGTCGACGAAGAAGAAGCGGAGGCCATACTCGGCGAGCAGCGCATCGACGCCCTCGGCGAAGCCGCACTCTGCGAGCCAGATGCCGCGCGGGTAGTCGCCGAGCATGCGGCGGTGGCTCTCGACGGCGATCGCGATCTGCGCGCGTCGCGCGGCCGGCTCGCGGATGACCGGGAGGAAGCCGTGCGTCGCGCACACGGTCACGAGCTCGAGGTGGCCGCTGCGCCAGAGCTGGGCGAACGCGCCGAGGAGGTCGCCGTCGAGCTCGCGCCACAGGCGCCGCAGCCGCGAGTAGCGCTCGAAGTAGAAGGTGGCGACGCGGTGCTGCTCGGGGTCGTCGCGCGTGCGGACGATCTCGGTCTCGCCGAGCGCGACCAGCTTGTCGAGGTGCGCGGCCGCGCGGCCCTGCAGGAGCGAGTCCGCGAGCATGGCGCACAGCGGTGGCGAGAGTGAGAGCGTCACGCGGAAGCGCACGCCCTCGGCGGCGAGCGCGCGGAACGACTCGAGGAGCGGCAGGTACGTGGCGACGATGGCCTCGTAGAGCCACTGCTCCTCGAGGTGGAAGCGGTGCTCCGGGTGGCGCAGGAAAGGCAGGTGCGCGTGCAGGACGAGGGCGAGGTAGCCCCTGGCGGGCGGCAGGCTCACGAGGCGCCCCACGCGTGGCCGGGGCTCGACGGTCCCCCGGTCGCGGTCGCCTCGGGTTCGGGCTCAGGCGCGTGGCGACCGTGGGGCGCGGCCGCGGCGGGCTGCGGGGGCGCCGGCACGGCGGAGCGCGCGTGCTGCGGCGGAGGCGTGACGTGCATGGCCCACGGCGTCGCGGCGTCCGCCCGCGGCGCCTCGCGGATCGGCGGGGCGGGCTCCTCGACCGGCGGGACGTACGGGTAGAGCACCCGATCGATGAGGACCGGGGCCGGGACGCGCTCGGCCGGACGGCCCGCGGCGCCGCGGACGCGGAGGTCGGGCGGGGCGACGCGCATCCACACCGGGTCGTGCATCGAGGCCGGCTCTGCGTGCGGGACGCGCGCGGCGGGCGTGTCGCACAGGCCCACGAAGCGGCCGTCGCGGGCGCGCAGGCCCACCTGGCCGCGCACCGACAGCCCCGGTGCGGGTGCGCGCAGGAACCAGCGGCCCCGCGCGGTGGGCAGGACGACGTCGTCGATCGGCGGCGCGTGCGGCTCGAGCGCCGGGTAGAGGCGCAGCACGAGGCGCGCGTCCTGACCGACGAGCCGGTGTCCCTCGGCGATCCGGCCCGGCGTGATCTCCCAGTGCGCGAGCAGCCAGTAGGGATCGCGCGCGCGCAGGTCCGCGACGTCGATGCCGTAGGCGTCCGGCAGCTCGGCGAGGTCGAGCATCTGCGCGGGCTCGTGCGGCGGCGGTGAGCTGCCGTCGGCCGTGACGGCCTCGAGCCGATGCGTGGCCTCGTGCGGCGGCTGCTCGGGCAGCTCCGGGGGCGCCGCCGGCGGCTCCGTCGGGCGCTTCGCGGCCTTGCCGCCCGCCTTGGCGGGGCGCGGGGTCTTGCTGCTCTTCGCGGTGGCCTTCGCGGGCGCGGGCGCCGGCTTCGGATCCTCGGCTGGCGCCTCCGCTGCGGCGGCGTGCGAGCGGGCGAGCAGCTCGTCGAGCGCCGCGATCGCCTTCTGCGTCGGCTCGCTGGCGAGCCCCGCGCGAGCGGACGCCTTGCTCTTCGGCCTCGGTGTGGCGACCTTCGCGGGAGCGGCCTTGGGCGGTGCGGCCTTCGCGGCGACCTTCGCGGGCGCGCTCTTCGCGGGAGCCGCCTTCGCGGTGGCTGCCTTCGCGGTGACCTTCGCGGGCGCGGCCTTCGCGGCCTTCGCGGGCGCGGCCTTCGCGGGTGCGGCGGCGGGCGCCTTGACGCGCACGCGCACGAGCGCGTCGACCAGCTCGTCCTTCTTCATGCTCGAGGTGCCGACCACCTTGTGCGCCCGGGCCAGCTTGCGCAGCTCGAACACCGTGAGCGCCTCGAGCTCCTGTCTCTTCATGGTCCCTCCAGCGCGCCGAGGCGCGCAGCACCGGTCGCAAGGTCGTCGCGGATCTGCGCCACCAGCGCGTCCACGGATGGAAAGCGGCGCTCCTCGCGCAGCCGGAATCGCAGCTCGAGCCGCACGCGCTGACCGTAGAGGTCGCCGCTCTGGCCGGGCCGCGGGAAGTCGAGCAGGTGCGCCTCGACGGTCACGGCGCTGCCGCTGCCCGTGAACGTCGGCGCGGTGCCGATGTTGACGACCGCGCGTGCGCGGCCGCCGCCCGGCAGCAGCACCGTCGCGCCGTAGACGCCCGTCTTCGGCAGCACCTCGGCCTCGGGCGCGACGTTCGCCGTCGGCACGCCGATGGTGCGCCCGCGACCGGCGCCCCGCACGACCGTGCCCTCGATCTCGAAGGGGCGGCCGAGCAGCGTGGCCGCGTCCTCGACGCGCCCCTCGGCGACGAGCGCGCGGATCCGCGTCGACGAGCAGACCGCGCCGTCGACCTCGACCGCCTCGACGACCTCGACGGAGAAGCCGAGCCGCTCGCCCAGCGCGCGCAGGTGCTCGGGCGTGCCCGCGCGCTTCTGGCCGAACGTGAAGTCCCAGCCGACGCACACGAGCCGCGCGCCGAGGGCCGAGGCGAGGATGTCCCTGGCGAACGCCTCGGGCGAGAGCGACGCGAGCGCCTCGGTGAACGGCTCGAGCACGGCCACCTCGACGCCCGCGAGCGCGACGAGCTCGAGCTTGCGCTCGGGCGTCACGAGCAGCGGCGGCGCGCGGTGGGGCGACAGCACGCGCGCGGGGTGCGGATCGAACGTGAGGATGGCCGGCCGCGCCGCGAGGGCAGGGGCCCTCTCGACGACCGTGCGCAGCAGCGCCTGGTGCCCGCGGTGCACGCCGTCGAAGTTGCCGATGGCGACGGCCACGCCCGGCGCCGCGAATCCGCGGCTCTGCGCCTCGCTGGCGCCACGGAGCACGTCCACGGCCGGTTTTTTCCACATGGGGCCGCGGAACGCAAGCCTGGGTGTCGACGCGCGGTCCGACCGCAGTGACGGTAAGATGGGGCCGGGGGCTTCTCCCGTGAGGCGTTCATGAGGCGTCCGGCTCTGTGGATCGCGGTGCTGCTGGTGCTCGGCTGTGGTGACGATGCGAAGCCAGGAGGCGCGTCCGGGAGCGGGGGCGCGGGCAGCGGTGGCGCAGGTGCGAGCGGGGGCGCGGGCGCGGGCGGCGCAGGTGCGAGCGGGGGCGCGAGCGGCGCGGGCAGCGGCGGCGCGGGCAGCGGTGGCGCGGGTGCTGGTGGCGCGGGAGCTGGTGGCGCGGGCGCTGGCGGAGCGGGCGCTGGCGGAGCGGGCGCTGGCGGTGCCGGGAGCGGCGGCGCGGGGCGCGGTGGTGCGGGGTCGGGCACCGACCTCGATCCGCCCGCGAGCTGCGATCTCGCGGTCGCACCCATGCTCGAAGCCCGCCCCGTGGCGATGGGCCTCACCCAGCCGACGTTCGCCGCGGGCATCCCCGGCGATCCCACGCGCATCCTCGTCCTCGAGAAGGCCGGCCGGGTGGCGCTCGTGCAGGGCGGCACCGTCTCGACCTACCTCGATCTCTCGAGCCAGGTCATCACGAACGGGGAGGGCGGCCTGCTCGGGCTCGCGTTCCACCCGCAGTTTGCGCAGAACGGCCGCTTCTTCGTCTTCTTCAACTCCGCGCCGCGGGGCGAGGCGATCCTCGGTGAGTACCGTCGCACGAGCGACACCGCCGCCGATCCGCAGCGCGTCGCGACCGTGCTCACCGCACCGACGAGCGGCTGGAACCACAACGGCGGCATGCTGGCCTTCGGCAAGGACGGCTACCTCTACGCCGCCGTGGGCGACACGCACGCCTACAACGACGCGATGGTGAGCTCGCCCGCGCGCGATCTCGGCTCGCGCCTCGGCAAGATCCTGCGCATCGATGTCGACGCCGCCGGCGGCCCCGCCGCGCCGCCCGGCAACATGACCGGCGCCGGCGTGGATCCCTTCGTCTGGGACTTTGGCCTGCGCAACCCGTGGCGCTTCTCCGTCGACCGCAAGACGGGCGACCTCTACATCGCGGATGTCGGCGAGCACACCTGGGAGGAGATCAACGTCGAGCCCGCCGGCACCGGCCAGCGCGACTACGGCTGGGACGTCATGGAGGGCCCCGTCTGCTACCGCGCGGGCTGCATGATGGCGGGCCTCTTGCCCGCGCTGCCGCTGCCGAACGCCGAATGGATCCTGATCGGCGGTTACGTCTACCGCGGCGCGGCGATCCCGTGCCTGCGCGGCCGCTACGTCTACGGGGGTTTCCTCGGCGACGTGGGCTCCTTCCGCTGGGACGGCGCGCGCATCACCGCCGAGCAGCGCCTCACGACGGACCTGCGCCCCAATGGCAACCCCGCCTGGCAGATCTCGTCCTTCGGCGAAGACGGCGCCGGCGAGCTCCTCGTCGTGGACTACTCCGGCGCCCTCTACCGCATCCACCCGCAGTGATCCAAAGACCGCCTGCTCGACTTCGTGCTCGTGCTCGTGCTCGTGCTCGTGCTCGTGCTCGTGCTCGTGCTCGTGCTCGTGCTCGATGTGCGCATTCCATGACCGACCCGTGAGGACCGCGCGTCGCCATTGCGGCCAGATCGCCGCATGGGCCCCACCGTCACCTCGTTCCTCGCGCTCCTGCTCTCCGCCACCGCCGGCGACGGCCGCAACCTGAATCCGGTGCCCGAGGACCCGGGCAAGGGCACCATTTCGGGCATCGTCAGGGACAAGGACACCGGCCAGCCGATCGCGGGCGTCACGGTGGTGGCCCAGGGACCCCAGGGCGAGCTCGCCGAGGTCACCGACGACCGCGGCGACTACACGATCACGGACGTCCCTGCCGGCAAGTACCTGGTGGTCTTCTTCACGCCCGGCGGCAATGCGCCGAAGCTGAAGAAGGAAGCGCAGGTCGGCGGCCTGACGACCGTTCGGGTGAACGCCAGGATCACCCTCCGCGAGGAGGAGGCGAACAAGGCCCCGTCAGCCTCCTCCGGGAACGTGTCGACAGGTGGTTGCGGGCGTCCCACTTGGCGCGGTCCCATCGACGCCTGGGAGTCCGAGCCCGAGTACTTCACGGCGCAACACGTCATCTACTACCGCGCATACACGCGGCGCATGCCCCTGCGATGACCATGCGCCAACCGTGCTCCGCTCATGAGCCCTCCATGACCCTCCACCGCGCGCGCAATGGCTCAATCAGCCCATGACGCACGCACTTGTCGCCCTCCTCCTCGCAATGGCCCTGCCCGGCAAGGGCACGATGACCGGCACGGTCAAGGACCGCGACACCAGCCGTCCCGTTTCCGGTGTCACCGTGGTCGCGCAAGGACCCCAGGGGGAGCTCGCCGAGGTCACCGACGACCGCGGCAACTACACCATCACCGAGGTCCCGGCCGGCAAGTACCTCGTGGTGTTCTACGTCCCTGGCGCCACCGCCCCGAAGCTCAGGAAGGAGGCCCTCGTCGCCCCCGACGTCACCGTCCGCGTGGACGCCGCGTTCTCCACGCGCGAGGAGGACAGCAAGAAGACCGAGAAGGTCCTTGAGGTCGTCGAGAGAGCCCCGAGCGTCGACGTCGGCTCCACCAAGCGCGGCACGAAGTTCGACAAGGAGTACATGAGCAAGGTGCCCCCCCGTGGCCGCGACTTCGAGTCCTTGATCGAGAACACGCCCGGCGTCTCCGGTGACCACAGCGTCTCGCTCGGCGGCGCCCAGTCCGTCGAGAACAACTACGTCATCGACGGGCTCAGCGTCGGCTCTTCCGGCACCGCTTCCGCTCCGCCTCCACCTCCGCGCCCCTCGACCGGCGACCTCCGCGTCGCCGCGGCCACCCCCGCGGCCGCGGCGCCGCCGACCGCCCCCAACGAGCCCCCGAAGCCCGTCCCCCGCGCCACCGATCCCCAGCGCGCCGCGCGGCGCGATCGGCTGCTCGTCTACACCGGCGACGTGTCGCTCGCGGTCTACGACGTGCGCGCGACGCTGACGAAGATCGAGGCCCTCGCGGGCAAGCTCGGCGGCTACCTCGCGCGTCGCGACGACACGACGGTCGTCGTGCGCGTGCCGGCGCGACAGTTCGACGAGGCGATGGCCGCGATCCCCGGGCTCGGCGACGTTGTGCACCTCCACGTCACCGTCGACGACGTCAAGGACGACTTCTTCGACCTCGAGCTGCGCCTCAAGAACGCGCGCGCGGTGCGCGAGCGCCTGGAGAAGCTCCTCGCCAAGGCCGTCAGCGTCGAGGACACGCTGCGCGTGGACGCGCAGCTCCGCCGCATCACCGAGGAGATCGAGGGCCTCGAGGGCAAGCTCAAGAGTCTCGGTGAGCGACTCGCCTACGCCACCCTGCACGTGACCTGCAGCCAGCGCGCCGTCGAGTCCCTCGGCAAGGAGCCGTTCGAGCTGCCGTTCGCCTGGCTCTCGGACCTCGGGATCGCCCACCTGGAGGCGGTCCGATGACGAGGCTCGCGCTCGCCCTGCTCGTCATCGTGGCCTGTGCGCACAAGCCCCCGCCGTTCTCGGCCGAGACGCCGATGGGCTTCGTCGAGCTGCCCCAGCGCAGCCCGAGCACCTTCGACTACCGGGCCTCCACGGTCGACGGGGTCGTCCTCGGTGTCACCGCCCTCCGCCACGATCCGAAGGCCGACGTGGCCTTCTGGGCCGAGGCCGTCCGGCGACGTCTGCGCCTCCGGCACGGCTACGCGCTGCTCTCCGAGGCCACGCTGCAGATCGACGGTCGTCCCGCGCGCCAGCTCTGCTTCGGCCACGACGAGAACGGCTCGCCCCACCTCTACTGGGTCACCCTCGTCGTCACCGACGAGCACCTCTACGTCATCGAGGCGGGCGGCTCGCGCGAGGTCTTCGAGCCGCGCCGAAAGGCCGTCGAGGCCTGGATCGAGGGCCTACGCCTCGTTCGCCCGACGTGACCAAATTCAGCGCTTCGCCGCCTTGCGCAGCCGGTTCATCACGGCGCGTCCGAGGCCGCGGTCGGGGACCGCCCGCACCACGAGGTCCTCCAGGCCCCGCGCGTCCGCCTCGCGGAAGATCGCGTAGAGCTCGCGCCCCAGCGCCGCCAGCGTCGGCACGCGGAACTCCTCCGCGCCCTGGTAGCGCTCGCCGCCGATGGCGATCGCGCCCACGCGCCGCCCGGCCGCTCGGAGCCGCGCGATCGTCCGCTGCCCCTCCACCCGCGCCTCCGCGGCGCGACCCTCGATCACCCATACCCGCGCGCTCGGCGCGTAGTGCCGGTACTTCATCCCCGGCGACCGCGGCGCGCCTTGTTCCCCCGCACCCAGCACCGTGTCCCCGCACACCCGGCGGAGCTGCTCGAGCGTGATCGCGCCCGGCCGCAGCACGACGGCCACGGCGCCGGTGCAATCCACCACGGTCGACTCGAGCCCGTGCTCCGCCGGCCCGCCGTCGAGGTACACGGCGACGGCGCGCCCGAGGTCCCCGCGCGCGTGCGCCACGGTGGTCGGGCTCGGCCGCCCCGAGCGGTTCGCCGACGGCGCCGCGAGCGGCACCCCCGCCGCGCGGATGAGCGCGAGCGCCACCGGGTGCGCCGGCATGCGCACCGCCACCGTCGCCAGGCCCGCCGTCACGACGCGCGGCAGGCTCGGCGCCGCGGGCACCACCACCGTCAGCGGCCCCGGCCAGAACGCGGCCGTCAGCTTCCGCGCCAGCGCCGGCACGCGCGCCGCCACGCGGGCGAGGTCCGCCTTGCGGCCGACGTGCACGATGAGTGGGTTGTCCGCCGGGCGCCCCTTGGCCGCGAACACGCGCCGGAGCGCGCGCGCGTCGAGCGCGCTGGCCGCGAGCCCGTAGACGGTCTCCGTCGGCATCACGACGAGCTTGCCCGCGCGGAGCGCCTCCGCCGCGCGTGTGAGGTCCCCGTCGCTCTTCACCCGGACCAAGCGCGCAGGATACTGCGCTACGATGCGCGCGGCATGACGCGCGTGTGGGGATCGCTGGTGGGGCTCGCCATCCTGGTCCTCGCGCGGTCGGCCCTCGCCGAGGCGCCCGATCCTGCCCTCGCGAAGGCGCTCCTCGAGAAGGTCGACGCGGCGAACGGGGGCTTTCGCGACGTGGCGCTGTCGCTGCGCTTCCGCCTCGTCGAGGCGGGCGGGAAGGTCCGCGAGCGTCGCCTCAAGGTCCTCTTCCTGGGCGAGCGTCGCCTCGTGCGCTTCCTCGCGCCCGCCGACTTCGCGGGCACCGAGATCCTCATCGAGGGTCCGGGCGTGATGTACGTCTACACGCCCGAGGGCCACCGCGTGCGTCGCCTCGGCGCCCACTTCGAGACGCAGGGCCTCTTCGGCGGCGATGCGGGCCTGCGGGAGCTGCAGGAGGAGCTCACGTTCGGGCACTCCTACGAGCCCACGCTCGTCAGCGCGGACGACAAGACCGCCGTGCTCGAGCTGCGCCCGAAGCCCGGCGCGAAGGGGGTTCACGCACGCCTCGTCATGCGCATCGATCGCGTGTCCGGGAACTTCACGAAGCTCGACTACTACGGCGCGGACGGCAAGCGCTTCAAGCAGCAGGCGCGCGCCGAGTACCAGCCCTCGGGGATCCCGGGGGTCCTCACCCCGCGGCGCATCGTGTTCCTGAGCTTCCTCAAGAACACGGCGACCGAGGTCTTCATCGAGGGCTACCAGCACAACGTCGGCACGCCGGAGTCGCTCTTCAAGGTCAAGAACCTGGGCCGGGGCACCTGGTGATCGCGGCGGTGCTCGCGGTGCTCCTCGTCGCGCCCGAGGTGACGCCGGAGGAGGGCACCGACGAGGCCGACCAGATGCTGGAGCGCCTCGGCACGCCGCGCACCGCGCCGGCGCCGGACGCCCCGCGCCTCGAGTGGGCGGGGCTCATTCAGAGCGACGTCCGCTACGTGGTCCTGACGAAGTCCGACACGCTCGGCGGCCAGCGCGTCGAGCTCATCGGCCGCCGCTTCGCGCGCAACGACAACTTCCTCAAGCTCAAGCCACGCGCAGTGCTTTCGCCGAAGGTGCACGCCTTTGCCGACGTGGACCTCGTGTGGCGCGGCTTCAACGAGGCCTCCACGCTGGAGGACCTCGCGCGCCGCGAGCGCGTGGATCCGGTGTACGTGCGCGGCTACTCGGCCTACCTCGACCTGCGCGATCTCGCGCCCGGCCTCGACCTGCGCCTCGGCCGGCAGGTCGTCACCTGGGGCGCGGCAGATAAATTCAGCCCGCTCAACTTCATCAACGCGCGCGACTTCGACAACGCGCTCCTCTTCGGCGACCCCATCGGCAACCAGATGGTGCGCCTCGACTTCTCGACCACGTGGGCGAAGGCGACTGCCCTCGTGATCCCCGTCTTCCGCCCCGGCATGGTGCCCGCGAGCGCCCGTTACGCGCTCGGCAGCCCCGATCGCATTCGTGTGCAGGATGCTCGCTTCCGCGGGGCGCTCGCCGGCCTCGTCGCGCTCTCGCCGCCCGCGCGCATCGACGTCGCGATCGACGATCCCCCGCCGACGGCGGAGGACGTCGCGGCCGGCGCGCGCGTCGGCACGCAGCTCGGCGGCCTCGATCTCGCGGTCTCGTACTTCCGCGGGCGGTCCGATCTGCCGCAGCCTGTGCGCTCGGTGACCACGACCACCGACGACGGCACGATCGAGACGCGCGCGACGATCGGATTTCCCCGCTTCCAGGCGGCCGGCGCCGAGCTCTCCGGCGAGCTCCCCCTCGGCCCGCATCCGGGTTTCTGGGCGGACGTCGGCGTGTTCTTCCCCGAGGAGGTGCGGCTCGCGCTCGAGACGCCGGGTCTCGGCTCCGGCGAGGTGCGGCAGGCGCCGGACGGCTCCGTCACGCTCGACGGCACCGGCGATCGCCCCGTGATCGTGCCCTCGCGGCCGTTCGTGAAGTGGACCGTCGGCGCCGACGTCACGCTCGCGAAGCTCCTCTACGTCAACGTGCAGTGGGCGCATGGCTTCCTCGACGAGTTCGGCGCGGGTGACGAGGTCCGCCGTGCGAGCTACGGCGGCGTTCCCGAGGTGACCTGGCCGCGCATCGGCGACTACCTCATCGCGGGCATGGACCTCAAGCTCTTCGCGGACAAGCTCCTCGTCCGCGCGTTCGGCATCTGGAAGGTCGGCCACGCCACCGGCGTCGCCTACCCCGAGGTCTCGCTGCGCGCCTGGGACGCGGTGGAGCTCTCGCTCGGCGCGTTCCTGCTCCTCGGCGACGAGAACACCAAGTTCGGCGATCCCGCCGCCGGAGGCTCGCAAGCGTTCGCCCGCGCGAAGGTCTCGTTCTAGACGGAAGCGCCTGGCTTGCGATCCACGGCGCGCTGCTGCGTCGGGCCCTGCGCTCCGTGCTCACGTACCAACATGTACGCTCCGCGCGGTGCTCGGGCCCTCCTTGCATCGCTTGT
>CAZQJC010000136.1:0-32276 GCA_964593795.1 uncultured Myxococcales bacterium
AGCGAGCCGCAAGATACCGTGTTGGGCGTCAACGCCTTTCCGGCACCGCTCCGGATCGTCCACGTCCACGTCCACGTCCACGTCCACGATCCGGAGCGCAGGGGCGAGCTTGGCACCTCGAGTCCGCTCAGAGGAGTGGCCGCTCCTGCGTCCGCAGATCGTCGCCCAGCCGTCCGACCGAGGCGAGCGGAGCGAGCCGCAAGGGCGTAGCGGAGCGCAGCGCAGCAAGGCGCAGGGTGGGGGGGCCGACCGGGCTGTGCCCGGGCGGGGGAGGGGCAGTCGTGCCCCTCCTGCGGCGGCCCTGCGGCCGCCGATCGCAATCACGTGGGGCAGATGCTGGTCATCATGAGCGCGATCGCGGTGACCGCGTGCTCGGGCGTCCACTCGAACGAGAGCTCGCGCGGCACCGTGACCTCCATGTGCCCGCTCGAGGTGATGCCCTGGCGCGCGTTGCCCGCGTAGCGCACGCCGTCCTCGCTCTCGAGCGAGAACTCCGAGCAGCCCGCGTGGCCCGCGAAGTGGCGCGGATCCAGCGAGAGGCGCACGTGGCGCCCCTGCGCGTAGCCGGTCACCTCGATCTTCGAGTACGAGCGGTACGGTCCCGAGAAGCCGTCGATCCACAGCCAGACGGGCATCCCGTCCATGCCGCCGACCACGCGGTAGCGATCGAGCTCGGTGGAGACCTGCACCTCCACCGCGCGCCCATTCACGCGCCCGCGGAGGTACTCGCCGTGCTTGGCGAGCTGCAGGCCCGGGCCGAGGAGCACCTGCCTGCGAAAGCCCGCCGCCTGGAGGTTGCGCGCCGCGGCCGCCGAGATCCCCGGGCGGGACACGCGAAAGTCATCGCCGGCGTCGCCGGCGGTGGCGCAGCCCGCCGTGACGCCACCCAGGGCAAGAGCACAGACGAAGGTCTTCCACATGGCTCGATCATGACCGAGCCGGATCGAGAAATCTAGACAGTGGTCAGATGTGCGCCGCGGTGGGCGCCCCGACCGTGGGATACTGCGCGGCATGTCGAAGGCCAAGGGGCAGGTGCACTCCAAGTTCAAGCTCTTCCGCGGCAAGCTGCAGAAGGGCAACAAGATCACGAAGCTCGCGGCCGAGGTGGAGGCCTGGGCGAAGTCCGCGAAGGTCGCGCCGAAGAGCGTCGGCATCGAGTACCTCGAAGGGGACGGCAAGCTCGTCCTGTCGATCGGCTACCGCGACGACGAGGCCGGCTACGGGATCAAGCTGAGCGCCGTCGGGCTCGGGCGCGTCAAGAAGCTCAAGAAGGACCAGCTCGCGGACCTGGAGAAGAAGATGGCCGCGGCCAGCGCGAAGGTGGCGCAGGTGATCTGCCACGAGCTCTTCGTCACCGACGACCACGACTTCGTCATGGTCTTCATGAGCCAGCGCTAGCTGCAATGCCGGTCACTTTGCGCCGGCCTGGTCCTGGCCCTGGTCCTGGTCTTGGTCCTGGTCGAAGCCCCCAGAACCACGCAGGCGAAGACCAGGACCAAGACCAAGACCAGGTGGTCAGCGGACGGATTCCGTCATTATCCGAGCGGCATTGGCGCTAGCTGCTGCCTGATCCCCCAGGCAGCAATCATTGCCAGCTCGCCCCGTGGACGGCGCGGGTGGGGGCGTCGTATGTGTCCTCCCGCATGCGTGGTCGGAGAGCGACCGCGCGCGACCGGAGGGAGGTCACATGCAGCGTGCGCGGATCTGGCTCGTCCTCGGCTGTGCGTCGGCGATCGTCGCGTGTAGCGACCAGGCAGGGAGCGGTGGCGCGTCGGGCGCGTCGGGCCAGGGCGCCTCGGGCGCGGGTGGTGCGGGCGCGTCCACGGCCGGCTCCGGCATGGCCGGGAGCGGCGCGGGCGGCGCGGGCGCGGCGGGCGCCGCGGGCACGGGCGGCAGCGGCGGTTCCGAGCTGCCGCCATCGACCCTGCGCGTGACGCTGCCGCAGGCGGCGCGCGACGCGGCGTGGGCCAACCCCGGCGTCTACCCGGTGCTCCCGGTGCGCGTGAAGGTCGCGGGCGGGACGCCGCAGGCGGTGCGCGCGCGCGTGGGTGACGGGGCGTGGGTCGACGCGGCCGCGAGCGGGGATGGCTTTCTCGCGCGGGTGCCGATCGGGGCGCTCGCCGACGGCCTGACCACGCTCGAGGCCGAGGCGTCCGAGGCCGGCAAGGCGCCTGCGCGCGCGATGGCGACGCTCGGGATCGGCCGCGCGGGCGTCCAGTTCACCCAGTTCTCGCGCGACGGCTCCGCGGGCACGCCGGCGCTCCACGCGACCGACCACGGCCTGTTCCTGACCTGGGCCGATCGCTCCGACGGGGGGCACAAGAAGGCCTGGATCCAGGAGGTCGACGGCGCCGGACGCGGCGTCGGCACCAAGGTCGCGCTCGTCGCGCGCCCGGAGGAGGTGCTGACCGCGCGCGTCGCCTTCGGCGGCGACGAGGTCGCGGTGCTCTATCAGGTCCCGAGCGCGGCGACGCCGTACATGAGCTACCTCACCGTGCTCGATCGTGCGGGCTCGCAGCGGCTGGCGCCGATCGCGCTCGATCCGATGGGGATGAACGGCTCGTTCTCGGGCGGCGTGGTGTGGGACGGCACCGGCTTCGTCGCGGTGTGGCGCTCGTGGGGCGGGACGCCGAGCGAGATCCGCTGGATGCGCGTCGAGGGGACGTCGCACCGGGTGACCGGTCCCGTGGTCGTCACGCGCGCGGGCGCGGGCACCGCCGCGGAGCCCATCGGCGGCTTCGAGCCGTTCTCGTTCGTGACGGTGCAGGCCGTGGGCGCGACGAGCGTGATCGGCTTCGTGCGCGCGCACTGGTCGGTGCCGATCGACCTCGCGATCCCGCGGAGCGAGGTGGCGGTCGTCTCGGCCGACGGCACGGTGACGGGCCCGATCCACGCCGGGCTGCCCGAGGACTACACGTTTCACCGCGAGTGCAGGCCGTTCCGGTTCGGCGATGGCTTCGCGCTCGTCTGGTCGGCCAAGGACCTGACGAGCCCGGAGGACAACATCCCGAACAAGCTCTTCGCGGCGCGCATGACCGCAGCGGGCGCCCTCGACCCCATGCGCGGCGCCGGTGCGCTCATGTTCGATGCGCGCGAGGACCGCGACGAGCCGTTCCTGCTCGACCGCCCCGGCGGCGCGGTGATGGCGTGGACCGATCAGCGCAGCTACGCGGTGAGCCTGCAGACGGGTCGCATCGAGCTCTACCTCGCGCCGGTGGGCCCGGACCTCAAGACCGCCGAGCCCGTCATCTTCCCGCACGCGCGCTTCGTCGCTGGGACGAGCGACCTGTCGATGGAGTCGCTCGGCACGAACGTCATGTTGACGTGGTCCGACGAGCGGCACGGCATGGGCATCGCGGACCCCAAGCCCGAGGTCTACCTGGAGACGGGCTGGTTCTGATCAGCCGTCGCCGGTGCGCAGGCGATCGCCGGCCAGCGCCCGGCGGTCGCTGCGGACGCGCTCGAGCGCGGCGAGCGCCACGAGCGGCATGCGCAGCGTGACGCCCACGTCGAACACGTGGACCTCGGCGTGGCGAGCGCCCGCGGGGATGGGGAGGGATGCCATCACCGTCCACGGCAGGAGCAGCGGCGGATGGCGCCGCCGGAAGGCCACGTGCGGGACGAGCGCGAGCCCGGCCGCGGTGGCCAGGACGCGCAGCGCAGGTCCGCGGTAGGTCGAGTGGCCCACGGTCAGCTCGTCGACGGGTAGCTCGGTGCCCTCCGCGATGTCTCCGGCGGCGTGTCGCTTGGCCAGGAGCGCCCACCCCGAGCGGTCCGACCGCAGGGCCCTGACGGCCGCCAGCGCGGCGACCAGCGACAGCGCAAAGAGCACGAGGACCACCACACTTCTATCGTGAACGAATCGCCGACAGAAGCCAGCACCGGCAAGCCTGGTGGCCACCGAGGCGCCACCCCGCGGCAAAGGTTTCCGTGGGTTCGGGCGGGCACGGAGGGTGCTCAGCTCACGGACCATGCGCACTCGCCTCCCCGGACGAAGTATCTGCCTGGACGCATGGATGGCCCTCGCCCTCGGCGCGGTGGTGGGGTCGGCGCTCTCCGGATGCGGTGGGTCCGGGTCGAGCGTCGAGGTGGGGTCGGAAGGCCCGACTCGCACGGGGGGCAAGGCAGACGGAGAGGCGGGCCCGCCGGTCGAGGTGGGCCCCCTCGAGGTGGGCCCCCTCGAAGTGGGGCGGGCGGCCATCGCGGGGGCCGCGGCGTACCGGGTGGAGTCGCACGGCGGCACGCGCCTCTCGCTCGAGCTCGCGGGCGGGTCGCTCGAGGTGGAGGGGCCGCTCGCCGGAGACGGCGACGACGTGCCGGTGGGCGCGGGGCCGCGCGTGGCCGAGGGGCCGGGGCGGCTCGACGTCACTCTCGCCGACAAGGGCGTCTATCGCGTGATCGCCCGCGCGTCCGGGGGCACGCTCGTCGCCGCCTGCACGGCCACCTGCGAGCGGCGCGCGGTGCCGATCTCCGCGCTGGTCGCCGAGGCGCGCGCCAGCGGCCGGCTCGATGCGCTCGTGCAGCTCCTCGATCGAACCCTCGCGTCGTACATCCCCGACGCAGAGCTGCGCGCGCGGCTCGATGCGCAGCTGCGCGATGCGGTGGCGTCGGCGGACTACGCGGCGCTCGAGCGCTTCCCGACGGTGCCGCTCGCCGCGGTGTCGACGCTGCGCCCGGCGCTCGGGCTCGCCCCGGCCCACGAGCCGGCGGCCGACCTGCGCGTCGAGGGCGAGCTCTCGGAGCTCCTCGGGCCCTGCAAGGCGGACCGCGGGGTCGGAGCGCCGATCGATCCGCGGCTGCCGGGCGTGGTGTACGGGCACTACCCGAACCGCGCGCTCACCGCCTGCCAGGCCGCGCGCTCCGAGAAGCTGGCGCAGGTGCTCACCTCGCTCTCGGTGGGCAACGGCTCGTTCGTGCGCTACCGCGGGGCCGAGCACCGCTCTCCGGCGGCGCTCGTGCGCGCACTCCTCGCGAGCGGCCACCGCATCGAGGTGCGCAACGAGCGCACGTACGCGAACTTCCTCTCGGCGGCGCTGGCCGATCGCGACGCGGACCTGCGCTGGCCCGTGTGGGTCGACAGCGGCCTGCCGATGCCCTCGGGCGGCACGCTGTCCGTGCCGGTCGGCCACAGCCAGCACGCGTGGCGCATCTCGGGCCCCGACGTCGATGCGCGCGTGATGTTCTTCCTCGGCATGTACGGCGCGGCGTTCTTCGGGCAGACGAGCGTGCGCCCCGGCTGGACGGGCGAGATCGCGCGCGACGTGACGACGGACGCGCAGCGCGTGGTGGCGACGATCGACGCCTCCGCGCGGTACCTGGCGCGGAACCGCGTCGAGCGCGTGACGGTGGCCGCCGGGCTGCCGGCGGACGGCTACGGCTTCCTCGGCGTGTGCAACGACTCGAACGCGGTGGTCGAGCGGCTGACGATGGGCACCGTGACGACGTTCCCCCTCTTGCGCGCGCGCGCGGCGGACGCCGCGCTCGAGGACGGCCTCGACGAGATCGTGCGCGGGCTGCCGCACGACGCGGACGACGTGCTCGATCGGGCGGACGTGCTCGCGCGCGTGCTCGACATGACGCCGCACGCGCTCGGCTCGGAGCGCATCTGGGACGTGACGTTGCGGGCGCAGCTCTCCGAGGCGGCCGCGGAGCTCGGGCGGTAGGAACCCCGAACGGTCAGTCGTCGTCGACGAGGTCGGCAGGATCGGGCTGGAAGGCCGTGCCGCCGTGCGCCGCGGCGGGGGTGGTCCACGGGGCGGCCGCGGCCCCGGCCGCCGGCGCCGTGCCGAACAGATCGAGCGGTCGCGCGGGCACGAGGCCCATGCCGGCCGACGGCGAGGCGGGCACCGCGCGGGGCGGCTGCGCGCCAGCGCTGGCGGTCGCGGCGGTCGCGCTCACGGACAGCGGATCGCCGAGCGTGGCGGCGAGCGTGGGCGAGAACGAGGCCCCGAGGTCGGCCACGAGCGGCGGCGGCGTCGGCTCGCGATGCGGCGGCACGGACCGGACGCCGGCCCGCGCGCGCTCCGCGGGGGTGCGCGCCTCGACGTGGAAGTGATCGCGGTGGCGGCGGTCGTTGCCCGGCGACAGGACGCCGCGGAAGAACCCCACCGTGTCGAGGTGGCGCTCCACCCCGCGCAGGAGCTCGTCGCCACGCTTGTAGTCGCGCTTGACCACGTGACGCTCGCCGTCGGTCGAGTCGACCTCGAAGACGTCCATCGCGAGGCCGAAGGCGTGGCGTGACAGCACGCGCCGCCCGCGCACCCGCCGGTACTGGTAGATGCCCGAGAACCGCAGCGCGCGCACGCCCAGGGTCGTCAGGCCCTCGGCCGCGCGTGCCAGCGAGAGCGCGAGGTGGCAGTCCATCGGGAAGGGGCCGTGGCGGAACGTCGGCTCGAGCGCCACGTCGCCGAGGCGCATCGTGTCGAGCACGATGGGCGTCGCCATGCGCTGCGCGGCCGGCGCGGGCCGAAAGGCCACCCCCGCCTCGCGCAGCTCCTTCTTGCAGGTCTCGCCCTCGGCGGTCGTGCGCTCGTCGGGCGGCCAGCTCCAGCCGCGCGGCAGGTTCGAGCCGGCGCGGTGCCGGCGGCTCCGGCGGTGGCTCCGCTTGCCCTTCTTCTTGCGGCTCTGCTTACGCCCGCACACGCTTCCGCCGTCCTGCGCGCCGAGCGCCGGAGGCGCGGCGAGCAGGACACCGAGGAGGAGCGGGAGCGCGAGGCGGAGCTTCACGGAGCCCCGAACCTACCCTCCCCGGGGGCGCCTGTCACCCGCGACGCGCGCGGCGGGCGAGCTGCCAGGTGAGCGCGCCGCCGATCGCCAGGGCGACCATGCCGGTGTGCCCGAGGGCCAGGTGATCGCGCTCGTTGTGCGGGCAATGCAGGTGGAGGGCCGCGTCGCTGGCGACTCCGGCGGCCGCGAGCGCGAGGAGCGGGCGCGTCGAGGTCCCGCCGCGATCGAGCGGGCGAGAGAGCGCGACGAGGAGCGCCGCCGCCGCGAGCCCCGCGGCCAGGCACACCGGGGCGTCGCGCAGGCTGCGCTCCGGCGATCGCGCGGTCGTCGGCAGCTCGGGCAGCACGCCGGCGAGCAGCGAGACGGCGACCGCGGAGCCAGCGAGCAGCAGGGCCCAGTGCGCGGGCGCGGGCGGCAGCCACAGCGGCCGCAGCGCCTGGAACGCGGCCAGCGCTGCGACGAGCGCGTGGGCGCCGAGGAGCAGACCCATTCGCCAGAGCGGATAGGTCGCGAGGTCCTCGCGCGGGGCGGCCAGGATCACGAGGGCGGAGAGGGCGGCCGCCAGCGCCATCGCGCCCGCGAGCCGGGCGCCGCGGGGCAGCGCGCGCAGCCACGACGCTGGCCCCGACTCCGCGGCGAGGTGGGCGGTCACCGCGTTGCCGAGCCCCGCAGGCGCGTCGGCCGGCGGCGCGGGCCTCGGGACGGTGATCGCGTCGAGCGCGGCCGCGCAGCTCGCGCACCCCGCGACGTGCGCCTCGAGGCGCGCGTCGTCGTCACTCCGCGCGAGCGCAGCCCGGGCCTCGGCGCAGGTCATGCCCTGGGTACGGTCGACGGGACGAGGTGTTACCGGCTCGGACGATCAACCGACCCAGTCGCCGAGGCGCAAGAGCTGCGCGCGCGTGGCCACGCGGACGCGCACCTCGGCGGCCAGCCGCTCGCCCGCTGCAGCGGCGCCGAGCGCTCGGAGACGCGCCGCGTCGGGGGGGCCGAAGGCCAGGAGGGACGTCGGCGTGGGCGCCTCGAGTTGCAGGCCCGCGCGCTCGAGGATCTGGCGAGCGGCCCCCAGGGCATCGAGCACCGCGTCGAACGTCGCGTCGTCGGCGTCGGCCGGCAGCGGCCAGCAGAGGTGGAGCCCTCCCTCGAGGACGTCGGCGGTGCGTGCGAGCGCGGCCTCGAGCGCACGCACGACGTCGCCTGCCTTCGGGAAGCGGGCGCCCGGGCCCTTCGCGAGGCAGCGCAGCACGACCGCATCGACCGCGGGCGACACCGCGGCGAGCGCGCTCGGCGCAGGCGGCGGCGTCCCGAGGTGCTGCTCCTCGAGCGCGGCGGCGGTCGGCGCGGCGAACGGCGGGCGCCCGCAGAGCATGCGGTAGAGGAGGAGCCCCAGCGCGTAGACGTCGGTCTCGGGGCCGACGGCCTGTCCGCGGATCTGCTCGGGCGCCATCGCGACCGGCGTACCGAGCACGGTGTCGCTCGTCACCGCCGCGGCTCGCCCGAGCGGCTTCGACAGGCCGAAGTCGACGAGACACGGGCACCCGCCGCGCAGCATCACGTTCGAGCCCGAGAGGTCGCGATGGACGAGGCCCGCCGCGTGGACGGCGTCGAGCGCCTCCGCGATCGGCGAGAGCAGCGCGAGCGCCTCGCGCGGCACGAGCGGCCCGCGGGCCGCGAGCTCCTCGTCGAGGGGGGGCCCCTCGATCCACTCCATCGCTAGCCACGGGCGGCCATCGGTGAGCTCGCCGCGCGCGCGGATCCGCACGATGCCGGGGTGATCGAGCCGCGCGAGCGCGTCGGCTTCGCGGCGGAAGCGCGCGAGCATGTTGGGGTCGAGGGTCAGGTGATGGCGCAGGACCTTGAACGCGACCGGCGCGCCCGTGGGCAGGTGCCTGGCGCGGTAGACGTGGGCGAAGCCCCCCTCCGCGGCGAGGCGCTCGACGAGGTGCTGGCCGTCGGGGCAGGCGCCCGGCGGGAGGCGCTCGGCGTCTACCACGGCTTGGGCAGCGGGGTCGTCGCGGGCGTCTTCGCGCAGAGCGGGCCCGGCACCGTGTCGCACGGCTGGTTGAGCCACGTCGTGATGGGCGTCATCCACGCCGCCTCGCGCCGGCCGTCGTGGCACTTGCCGAAGTCGCCGTCGCCGGGGAAGCGCCAGCCGTCGGTCTCCTCGCACACCGTCGTGCAGGTGCCGACGTGCCTCGCCGCGCAGTCGTAGCCGGCGCCGCTCGCGCACACGCGACCCGCCATGTACGCGGGGCCCGAGCTCCAGCTCGGCGAGGAGCAGGCGAACATCTGCGTGAACAGCGAGCCGGCCAGCGGCGGGCGCTGCGCGCCGACGAGGGCGCCGGTCGCGGTGACGAAGCGATCGGGGACGTCTGCCCGCAGGCCGGCGAAGAGGTTCCCGAAGAACGCGCCCTCCTGCCAGCGGAAGATCTCCTGCTCGGGGGCCGCGTAGTGCACGTAGCCGAGGGCCTTGACGTTGACGAAGTAGCCCTGCGTCGAGACGTAGGGCGCGGACATCACGGTGAAGGTCGCGGACGCGGGGCACGTGAAGCGAACCCCCGGCGCGGGGCTGCCGCACGCGTCGTTGTTGGCGGCCAGAGCGCGCACGCCGTTGCACCCGGACGTGCCCGGGCAGACCCGGAGCATCGGGTTGCCCGTGGAGTCGCCGATCACGCGGCCGGTGCAGGCCGGGTCGACGCCCGCGGCCACGGTGACGGTCGAGCCGGGCAGGCAGATGCCGATCTGGTGCACGGTCCAGCCGCAGTCGCGCGCGAGGCCCGCCTGGGGGTACGGGCAGGCCCTGGTGACGTCGTCGCCGGTCGTGCGATCGGCCTTGCTGCCGGGGACGATCGGGCTCCAGCCCTGGAGCGCGCCGTCCTCGTGGTTGTCGTGCAGGGACAGCATGACGGAGACGCCGAACGCGTTGTTCCGGGCGAGCAGGCACGCGGACACGCGCTCGAGCGCGTCGGAGGAGGGCGCGCCGGCCGCCCACTCGCTCGCGAGGCCGAGCTCGCCGTCGAAGGTGTGGACGCGGCCGTTGAACCGATCGGTCCACGTCAGGGAGTGCGTGCCGGGCGCGGGCGGCGGCAGCGCGCAGCCCACGAGGTACTTGAGGAACTCCTGGGCGTTCGGGTCGTGGAGCTGGTCGCGGAAGTTGGCGGGCGCGGACGGGCTCGCGAAGGTCGCGCTCTTGAGCGCGTGCGAGATCATCCAGGCGTTCGCGCTGCGGTTCGTCAGGAGCGCGTTGGAGGTGAGCGCGTTGAGGACGATCTTGTTGAGGACGATCTTGCTCGCGTCGTCGTCGAGCGCGTCGCCGAGGTGCGGGGCCGCGTGGTCGGCGGCGGTCGCGTGATCGTCGGCGCCGCAGGCGGCGGTGCCACAGAGGAGGAGGGCGAGCCAGGGTCGGGACATGGCGCGTCGCTTCGCAAGGGCCGTGCCGGCCATCCAGACTCGTCGTTTCGATGGGTTATCGATTCCCCTCGGGGTCGCCTCCTGGCGCTTGTCCTAGCCACTCGTTGCCTGGCAGGGAACATCGGAGGGCGCGCCAGCGGGTCGCGTTGCCGGCGTCGCCGGCCTCCTCGGCCAGGCGCGCGGCCACCGCGAGCACCTCGGGCAGCTCCTCGAGGAGGCTCCGCTCCCGGGCCGACGCGATCAGGGCATCGAAGGCGGCGGCCTCGAAGCACCCGTTCGCGAGGACCTCGAGCGCGAGCCGGCAGAGCTGGCCGAGCAGGGCGTCGGAGGGCGAGAAGGCCTCGGGCGGCACGGTGCGGTCGAGCCACTCGAGCTCGGCGCGCGCGCGCACGACGTCGCCGCGCGCCACGTGGAGGCGGCAGAGCAGGAGCGCGTCGTGGGGCGCAGGAGCCGCGAGGAAGCGGCGCGCGAGCGCGGCCGCGCGCTCGGCGAGCGGCAGCGCGGTGTCGAGCTCGCCGGCCTGGTAGAGCAGCTCCGCCAGGTTGTGGGTCGGTGCGCGCTCGAGCTGCGCGTGCCCGAGCGCGCGGGCGATCTCGATCGCGGCCCCGAGGTCCGCGCGTGCCGCGGCCGCGTCGCGCCGCGCCAGCCACAGCATCTGGCGGTTCGAGTGGGCCACGCCGAGGTGCAGATCGTCGCCCGCCGCGCGCGCCCGCTCGAGGCACGCGTCGAAGGCCGCCTCTCCGGCGTCGAGGTCGCCGCGGAACACGAGCGCGGCGGCCCGGAGGAGGGTGGCGATCATGGCGGTCTCGTGCTCGCCGCATGCGTCGGCGGAGGCGAGCGCCGACTCGAGGAGCGGGATGGAGCCGGCGAGGTCGTCCTTGCGGAAGGCGACGCGCCCCCGCGCGAGGTCGACGCGAGCCGCGAGCGCGGGCTCGGGCGCGGTCGCGAGGTGCGCGAGCGCCGCCTCCACGCACGCCTCCTCGGCGCCGAAGTCGAGCAGCCAGTCGTGCGCGGTGGCCTCGTCGAGGAGCAGGCGCGCGCAGGTGGCGCGGTCTCCGCGCGCGGCGGCGAGCTCGCGGCCGAGGCGCAGGTCCTCCACGGCCTCGCCGAAGCGTTGCGCGCGGGTGCGCACGCGCGCGCGCCCTGCGAGCGCGGCCTCGCGCCCGGGGTCGCCGGGCTCGAGCGCCGCCAGCGCGCGGGAGAAGTGCGCCTCCGCCTCCGCGTCCGCGAAGCGTGCCTCGGCGCGCCGGCCGAGCCGGAGGTGCGCCACCGCGGCGGCCTGCCGCTCGCCGCACGCGTCCGCGTGGCGCGCTCGCCGGCGGGCATCATGGTCCGTGTCACCGGTCGACGTGCGCAGGGCTGCAGCGTGCAGGGCCCGCCGCACCTCGGGCGCGGCTCCGGCCTCGATCGCGGGGCCGAGCAGGGCGGGGCGAAAGGCGAACCCGTCGCCGCCCGCCGCGAGGACGCCCGCGTCGGCGAGGCGCTCGATCGCGACGCGTGCGTCGAGCCCGCTCGTGAGCTCGGGGTCGAGGGCGCGCTCGAGCGCGTCGAACGTGGCGACGTCGAGGCCGTCGCCGAGCACCGCGGCCGTGCGGGCCGCGCGCGCGAGCGGCTCCGGCAGCGCCGCGACGACGCGAGAGGCGAGGGCGCGTCCGGGCTCGGTCGCGCCGAGCGCCCACACGGGTCCCGGATCGAACGTGACGCCCGTCGAGCTCGGCCGGAGCGCCCCGCCGATGACGAGGGTGTCGGCGAGCGCGTGCAGCGCCGCGGGGGAGCCGCAGGCGAGGCGGTGGAGCTCGGCCAGCGCGGCGTCGGGGATCCACTCGGCGGGTGCGAGGCGGGCGCGGAGGAGCGCGTCGGCATCGGAGCGCTCGAGCGGCGCGAGCTCGACCCGCAGCGTCGCCTGCGCGCGCGCGCCGAGGTCGGGGCGGAGCGCGAGCAGCGCGGGCGTCGCGGCGAGGACGACCGCGAGGCGGGCCTCGCCGGCGCCCGCGAGGGTGGCGCGCTCGACCGCATCGAGCGCGGTGCCGTCGGCCCGCTGCGCGTCGTCGCACAGCACGACCAGGGGGCGCCGCCGCGAGCGAGCGCGCAGCGCGGAGGCGATCGCGGCCGCGGCCTGCGGACGCACGGTGGCGGCCGGGACGGCGCGTGCCTTGGAGGGCGCGGCGAGGCCGAGGGCGAGCGCGACGGGCGTGGTGGCAGCACCGAGCTCGCGCTCGAGGGTGGCCGTGTCGAGCTCAGCGGGGGCGCGCTCGAGCGCGTGCGCGAGCAGCGCCCGCGTCATCGCCTCGGGCGAGGAGCGCTCGCCGGCGCCGGGCGCGACGGCGACCACGTCCACCTCGGCGAGGTGCGCGAGCCCCTCGAGCAGGCGCGACTTGCCGAGGCCTGCCTCGCCGATCAGCGTGACGAGGAGTGGTCCTCGTCCGGTGAGCGCCCGCGAGATCGCGGCCGAGATCGACGCGATGGCCTGGTCGCGCCCGCGCAGCGGCGCTCGCTCGGCCCCGGTGGCGGTGGGGCCGGAGGCCGGTCCCGCGAGCGCGCGCGCGGCCGGCGTGAGGTGGAACGGCGCGGCCTCCGCCGGCCACCAGGCGAGCGGCGGATCGAGCGCCTCGCCGGCCGCGAGGGTCCCGGTCGGCCCGCGCCGGAGGCGCACGGGGGCCACGTGGATGGCGACCCTCGTGCCGTCGGGCAGCGCACGCGCGGCGCCGATCGCCGCACGGACACCCTCGGCGGCCGTCGGCTCGGCTGGGAAGGCAGCGAGGACCCGACTCCCGTGCACGCGCATGACCTCGCCGCCGCGGGCCCCTGCCGTCCGCGCGAGGGTGTCGGGCGTGGTCTCGGCCGCGAGGAGCGCGGTCGGCGCGGCGATCGTTCGCGCGCTCGCGGTGGCCACGCCTCCGGGGGGGCTCGCCTCGTGAGGCGAGCAGACCGCCGCGGCGACGGCCCGGGCGAGCTCGCTTGCCGACGCGAACCGATCCTCCGGGCGCTTGGCGAGGGCCCGGGCGAGCACGCGGTCGAGCGCGCCGGCGCCGCCCATCGGCAGCGGCGGCACGCGCCTGCCGCGGTGGGCTTGCTCGATGTCGGCGGCGTCCCCCAGGAACGGGGGCGCTCCCGCGAGGAGCTCGAACGCGATCACGCCGAGGGCGTAGCGGTCGGCTTCGGGCCCGGCGGCCTGGGCGCGCTCGGCCAGCTCGGGCGCCGCGTACAGCGGCGTTCCTATGCGGCTATCCGGATGTGTCAGCGCGGGGCCAGGGGGCGCCGCGGCGGCATCGGAGGCGAAGCGGCAGAGGCCGAGGTCCAGGAGCGCAGCCGTGCCGTCCGGCCGCAGGAAGAGGTTCTCGGGCTTGACGTCGCGGTGCACGACGCCGGCGCCGTGTGCGGCATCGAGCGCGAGCGCGATGGCCTCGACGAGCCGCGCCACCTCGGCGAGCGGCGCCGCGCCGCGCCCGGGCAGGCGCGCCATCATCGTGGCCAGGCTCTCGCCCTCGAGCCGCTCGAGCACGAGGTACGGGATCCCCGACGGGGTGACGCCACGGCTGAGCAGGGCCGGCACGTGGGGCGCGCCGACGCGCTCGAGCGCCGCCGCCTCGCGGCCGAAGCGCGCCGCCAGCGCGGGGCCGTGCGCGAGCTTGACGGCGACGGGGCCCGCCGCCGTGCGCGCGGCGAACACGCGCGCGGTCGCGCCGCGACCGAGGACCCCCTCGAGGGCGAGGCCGGGCAGCACGGGCGTGGCGGGATCGGCGACCTCGTCGGCCGGGCTGGTACGCGCCCCGTCGCCGGGGCAAGGGACGCCGGCGGGCAGGCGGCGGTGGCAAGAGGGGCAGCGCACGGCTCGAGGAGAAGGTAGCCCCTGAGCCGGGGCGCGATCGGTGCGAAACTGGGGCGATGCGCGCACCGACCATCCTGCTCGCCTGCACCCTGGTCGCTTGCGGATCCGGGGCGGCCGGCGGCGCGGGGGCGGGTGGCGCCGGTGGCGCCGGTGGTGCGGGCACGGGCGCGTCTGGTGGGGGCGGTGCCGCGGGCGCGGGCGGCGAGTCCGGCGCTGGTGGTGCCGGCCGTGGTGGCGCGGGGGGCGGCGGGATGGCGGGCTCGGGAGGGAGCGCGGGCGGCGGCGGCATCGGCGGAGGCGGCGCGGGCGGCGGCGGCATCGGTGGAGGCGGCGCGGGCGGCGGCGGCATCGGCGGAGGCGGCGCGGGCGGCGGCGGCATCGGTGGAGGCGGCATCGGCGGAGGCGGCGCGAGTGGCGCGGGTGGCGCTCCGCTCGAGGGGCCGTACCCGCCTGGGCTGCACTCGCCGCGCACCGCGCGCGTGGTGACGCGCGTCCAGGAGATCCTGCGCCGCGGCGACGCGATGGGGCGCCGGCGCGACGTCTTCCTCAAGACGGGCGCGTCGAACACCGACACGGCGTGGTTCCTCGGCTGCTTCCGCCCGGGCGCCTACGATCTCGGCCAGCACCAGGCGCTCGAGCCGGTCATCGCGCGCTTCTCGCGCGTGATCGTCGACACGACGGGCGCCACCTCGCTCTCCCGCGACAGCGTGGCCGCCACGCCCGGGTGGCACGTCGCGTCCGCGACCACCGGCTCGCCGAGCCCGCTCGCCCAGGAGATCGCGCTCCTCCAGCCCGCGTTCGCGATCGTCATGTTCGGGACCAACGACGTCGGCATCACGGGCGTGGCAACCTTCGAGCAGCGCATGACCGACCTCGTCCGCTCGCTCGCCGACCAGGGCATCGTTCCGATCCTCAACACCATCCCGCCGCGCGCCGACGACGTCCAGTGGGAGCGCGAGACGCGCGCGCTCAACCAGGTCGTGCGCGCCATCGCCCGAAGCGAGGACGTGCCCCTCGTCGACGTCTACGCCGCCGTGGTGGACCTGCCGGGTCACGCGCTGCAGGCGGACGGCATCCACCTGTCGCCGGGCTCGCCGGGCTCGTGCCAGCTCACCGGCGCCAACCTCGAGCGCGGCTTCCCCGTGCGGAACCTCCTCACGCTCGAGGCCCTGGCGCGTCTGGCCGAGGTCGAGACCGCCGCGGGCGCGCTCGACCCCGCGCCGGCGATCGCGGGGGCCGGCACGGCGGCGGATCCGTACCGGGCGGCGCTGCCGCTCGCGTGGACCGACGACACCACCGGCGGGGCGGCCAGCGCGGCGCGCTACGACTGCGCGCCGGCCACCGACGAGTCCGGCCCCGAGCGCTGGCTGGCGTTCGAGGTCGCGCGCGCGGCGACGATCCGCTTTTCCGTCTACGACCGCGACGCCGACATCGACCTGCACGTCCTCGGGCCCGGCGCCGCGCCGATGTGCCTCGGGCGCGACGACAGGACGCTCGACCTCGCGCTGCAGCCCGGGAGCTATCGCCTGGCGCTCGACAGCTTCGTCTCGGCGGGCGTGGTGCACCAGGGCTGGTTCCGCGCGATCGGCGTGGAGCTGCCATGAGGGCGCAGCTGGTCCTCGCGGGCGCGCTCGCCCTTGGCGCGTGCGACGCCGCACCCCGCGGCGCCCCGGACGGTCCGCGGGCGCCCGACGCGGCCGCGCCGGCGGACGCATCTGTTCATGCGGATATGCGAATGAATGTGCCCGACGCCGACCCGGCCTGCGCGCGCATCCCCGAGGAGCCGCCGCTGCCCGAGCCCTCCCGGGACGTACCGCGCTGGATCTTCGAGCCGTGGATCTCGAAGGACATCTCCGACACGGACGACACCTATGCTTTCGTGGACGGCTTCCGCTCGCGCGGCATCCCCGTGGGCGCGGTCGTGCTCGACTCGCCCTGGGAGACCCAGTACACGACGTTCGTCCCGTCGCCGACGCGCTACCACGACTTCGCGCAGCTCGTGACGGACCTGCACGCGCGCGGTGTGCGCGTGGTGCTGTGGACCACGCAGATGGTCAACGAGGGATCGTTCGACGCCGAGCCGGGCGGCGACCACTACGTGGGCCCGTCGCCGAACCTCGCCGAGGGCGAGCGCTGCGGCTTCTTCGTCGACGACGCGCGCCGCTTCCTGTGGTGGAAGGGGCAGGGCTCCGCCCTCGACTTCTCGAACCCGCGCGCCCGCACGTGGTGGCACCGGCAGCAGGACCCGCTCCTGGATCTCGGCATCGACGGCTGGAAGCTCGACTTCGGCGACAGCTACGTCGACGAGCCGATCGTCCACACCTCCGCGGGCGACGTGCCGCAGCAGACCTACTCGGAGGCCTACTACCGCGACTTCCTCGCCTACGGGCGCTCGCGCCGCGCGGACCTCGTGACGATGGTGCGCGGCTGGGACAAGAGCTACCAGTTCGAAGGTCGCTTCTTCGCGCGGCCCGAGCACGCCCCCATCGCGTGGGCCGGCGACAACCGGCGCGACTGGGTGGGCCTCGCGGACGCGCTCGACACGATGCTGCGCTCCGCGCAGGCCGGCTACGCGGTGGTCGGCTCCGACATCGGCGGCTACCTCGACTTCGACGACTTCGACAACTCGGTCCGCGTCCCGTTCGACCTCGAGGTCCTCCACCGCTGGATCGCCGTCGGGGCCATGACCCCCTTCATGCAGCTCCACGGCCGCGCGAACCTCACGCCGTGGACGGTGCCCACGGAGGCCGATCGCACCGTCGCCGTCTACCGCTACTGGGCCACGCTGCACCACGCGCTCGTGCCGTTCCTCGCGTCGCTCGCGCCGGCGGCGGTGCGCGGAGGCGCGCCCCTCGTGGCGCCCGTCGGGCCGGAGGCGAGCTGGGCGGGAGACCATCGCTACGTCCTCGGCGGGGCGTTCCTGGTGGCGCCGATCCTCGGGCCGGGTGGGCGTCGGGACGTGGCGCTGCCGGACGGCGCGCGCTGGTACGACTGGTGGGATCCGGCGGCCGACGCGCTCGCGGGCGGCACGACCGTCACGGCCGTCGTCCCGGATTCCATGCGCATCCCCGTCTACGTCCGCGAGGGCGCGATCGTGCCGCTGGCCGTGGACTCCGACGCCAACGGCCTCGGCTCGGCGGCGTCGGCGGGCGCGCTGACGCTCCTCGTCTGGCCGTCGTCCACGCGCACGACGTTCGTGATCGAGCGGGACGGCGGCGCACCGACCGACGTGGGCGCCGTCGTGGCGGCCGGCCGCGCGCGCGTCGCGCTCGGAGGCTTCCCCGAGGTGCTGCTCGCGCGCATCCGCGTCGGGGCCCGCCCGATGAGCGTCTCGGCGGCCCCGGGAGCCCTCACGGAGGTCGCCACGCGTGCCGACCTCGACGCGGCGCGTTCGGGCTGGTTCTACGAGGCCGCCACCCGCAGCGTCTGGGTCAAGGAGCCCGCGCAGCCCGGCGGCGACGAGCTCACCGTCGTCCTCGGGCCGTGACGCGCGATCGGGTCCAGGGAGAACAAGGAACAGAGCAATAGAACAACAGGCAACAGCGAACAGGCAATGACGGAGCCTGAGGCAATGGTGGAGCCTGAGGTAACGCGAGCGCTGACGCTCCGATCATTCCGGGATCCGTGTTGTCTGTTGCCTGTTGTTCTATTCCCTGTTCACGCCGTGTCCTATTCCTTCACACCGTCCTACGGCGCTACAGGCCGAGGTTGCGCTTGATCCGGGCGAGGGGCTCCGCCGTGTCGGGCTCGAAGGTGCGACCGGTCAGGAGCTCGAAGACGGCGATGTAGCGGCGCGCGGCCTCGACGCGCACGTCGTCGGGCATCGGGGGCGGCGGGCCGTCGCCCGTGTAGCCGATGGCCGCGTAGTGGCGCCGCACGTACTCCTTGTCGAGGGCGCGCGGCTCCTCGCCCCTCGCGAGGCGCTCCTCGTAGTCGTCCGCGTACCAGTACCGCGACGAGTCCGGCGTGTGGATCTCGTCGATGAACACGATCTCGCGCGAGCCGTCGGCGTTCTTCCGCCAGCCGAGCTCGTACTTGGTGTCCACGAGGATGAGCCCGCGCTCGAGCGCGCGCTGCTGACCGAACGCGAACAGCCGCGCGCACATCGCGGCCGCGTGGTCGAAGCTCGGCCGGTCGATCGCGCCCATAGCGACGAGCTCCTCGGCTGACACGGAGACGTCGTGGCCGCCCTGCTCGGCCTTGGTCGAAGGCGTCAGGATCGGCTCC
The DNA here is from genome assembly GCA_964593795.1 of uncultured Myxococcales bacterium. GTDB lineage: Bacteria > Myxococcota_A > Polyangia > JAHFDS01 > JAHFDS01 > JAHFDS01. Next base: position 18,191 of record CAZQJC010000136.1, read on the forward strand.
GGGAGCCGCTGGTTCTTCTTCATCCCGTCGGGCAGCGCGTGCCCGCAGAACAGGCGCGAGCCCTTCTCGTAGTGCACCCAGATGCTCGTCTTGGTGACGCCGGTCAGGTACGAGCGCATCACGAACTCGGCCTTGAGGGGCTCGCACTCGTGGGCGATCGTCACGCACGGATCGGGGTGCGAGATGACGTGGTTCGGCACGAGCTTCGAGGTCTCGTCGAACCAGTAGCGCGCGAGCTGCGACAGCACCTGTCCCTTGAAGGGGATCGTGCCGAGGACGACGTCGAACGCGCTGATGCGGTCCGACACCACGATGATTCGGCGGCCGTCCTTGGTGAAGTTGTCGCGCACCTTGCCGAAGTAGGCGTGGCCCGCGGCCGGACCGAGGTCGATCCTGTCCAGGGTCTTTCCGAGCTGAGCGCGGAGTGTGGCATCGTCGATCATCGGGCGTCCTCCGAGAAGCAGCGGTCGAGGATGACGTCGGTGTGGCGCAGGTGGTGCTGGAGGTCGAAGACCTCGTCGAGCGCGCGGGCGTCGAGGCGCGCGGCCACCTCGGTGTCCTCGCCGAGCAGCTCGCGCAGGGTGCCCTCGCCGGCGTGGGCGCGGAGCGCGCTCCGCTGCACGAGCTCGTAGGCGCGCTGCCGGGGCAGGCCGGTCTCGACGAGGCGCAGCATCACGCCCTCCGAGAACACGAGGCCGCGCGTGCGCTCGAGGTTCGCGAGGCAGCGCTCCGGGTGCACCACGAGGCCGTCCACGAGGCCCGTGGCGCGCGCGAGCATGAAGTCGCAGAGCGTGGTCGCGTCGGGGCCGATCATGCGCTCGACCGACGAGTGCGAGATGTCGCGCTCGTGCCAGAGCGCCACGTCCTCGAGCGCCGCCTGCGCGTAGCTGCGCAGCATGCGAGAAAGGCCGCACAGGTTCTCCGACAGGATCGGGTTCTTCTTGTGCGGCATCGCGGAGGAGCCCTTCTGACCCTTGCCGAACGCCTCCTCGGCCTCGCCCACCTCCGTGCGCTGCCAGTGGCGGACGGTGAGCGCGATGCGCTCGATCGCAGCGCCGACGAGCGCGAGGGCGCCGAAGTACTCAGCGTGGCGGTCGCGTGCGACGACCTGCGTCGCTACGGTCTCGGGCCGCAGCCCGACGGCGGCGAGCGCCTCGGCCTCGACGGCGGGATCGCCGTTGCCGTAGGTACCCACCGCGCCGGCGATCTTGCCGACGGAGATGGCGTCGACCGCGGCGACGAGGCGCCGGCGAGCCCGGCCGACCTCGGCGTGGAACGAGGCGAAGACGAGGCCGAGCGACGTCGGCTCGGCGTGGATCCCGTGCGAGCGGCCGATGACCGGCGTGCGCCGGTGCTCCTCGGCACGCCGGCGCAGCGCGGCGCGGAGCGCATCGACGCCCTCGAGGATCACCCTGCCCGCGTCGCGGAGCTGGATCGCGAGCGCAGCGTCGAGCACGTCCGAGGACGTCATCCCGTAGTGCAGCCAGCGCGCGGACTCGCCGGCGACCTCCTCGACGTGCGTCAGGAACGCGATGACGTCGTGCTTGGTGGTCGCCTCGATCTCGAGGATCCGCGGCGCGTCGAGCTTGCCGGTGGCGCGCGCGGAGACGGCCTCTGCGGTCCCCTTCGGGACGCGTCCACGGGCCTCCATCGCGCGGCACGCCGCGAGCTCGATCTCGAGCCAGATTCCGTAGCGGTGCGCGTCGGACCACAGCCGGCGCACGACGTCGCGAGAGTATCGGTCGAGCATGCCCTCTTCCGGAAAAGGGAATGGATACCACGGCCCACTCGGATCGTCAGCCGGGAGTCGAGGTCGCGGCTCCGTCGGGAGCTTCTCCCTGGTCACGCTGCGCTGAGGATGGGCGGCGCGCCGGCGCCTTCCGAGGCGGCCTCTCGTCAGAAGAGCTCGAGCTGCTGCGCCGCCGCCCGGGCCCGCACGCGGGCGCCGAGGGCATCGAGGTCGATCGGATCGATCGGGCGGGCCTGCTGGGCGAGCACGAGGGCGGGCCCGTCGCCGACGGCGGCCCGCACGGCCTCGAGCGCGAGCTCCGGTCGGTTGTTGTTCTGCGAGAGGTGCGCGAGCACGACGACGGCGGGCCAGGGCGGGCCGATGAGCGCGAGCATCTCGGCGGCCTGCTGGTTCGACAGGTGACCGAGCGGCCCCGCGACGCGCCGCTTGAGCCAGCCCGGGTAGAGCCCCGTCGCGAGCATCGTCGGGTCGTGGTTGGTCTCGAGGACGAGCACGTCGCAGCCGCGGAACGCCTGCGCCACGCGCTTGTCCGGCCGGCCGCAGTCGGTGAGCACGCCCACGCGGTGACCACCGCCGCGCTCGGCGCCGGAGAAGACGAAGCCCGCGGGATCCGCGGCGTCGTGCGGCAGCGTGACCGCGTTCACCCAGAGGTCCTCGGCCAGGCGCCACTCGAGGCCGGGGCGCAGCACCCGGAGCTCCGGCAGGTCGAGCTTGCGCAGCGTCCCGCGCGTCGCGAGGACCGGCAGTCCGTCCGAGACGATCTCGCGGGCGTGCGTGGCGTGATCGTCGTGATCGTGCGTCAGGCAGACGTGCGTGATGCCGCCATCGGGCAGCCCTGCGGCCTCGAGCCGGCGCGAGAGCGTGCGCGGCGGCAGGCCCGCGTCGACCAGCACCCGTGCCTGCTCCGTCGAGACGACGAGCGCATTCCCGCCGCTGCCGCTCGCGAGGACATCGAGCCGCATCTACGACGCCGGGATCCCACGCGGGCCGGCTGCCGGAGCGGGAAGCGACACTACTTCTTCTTGCCCTTCTTCTTCTTGTCGGGCTTCTTCTCGGCTTCCTTGGCGGCGGCTTCCTTGGCGGCGGCCTCCTTGGCGGCGGCCTCCTTGGCGGCGGCCTCCTTGGCGGCAGCTTCCTTGGCGGCGGCCTCCTTGGCGGCGGCCTCCTTGGCGGCGGCCTCGCTCTTCGCCTTGTCGCCCGGGCTGAGCTCGCCGGCAGGTGCGCCGCCGGTGCCCTCGCCGGGCTTGGGCGCGGGTTCCTTGCTCGACAGGCCTCCGGTCGCCACCACCACCGCCACGATGATCACCGCGGCCACGATGGCGGCGATCACCGGCAGGCCCGGTCCCTTCTTGGTCGCGACGTGCGAGCCGAACGTAATGGGCGCCGCGGGCGGCAGGTTGGGAGGCGGCTGGGTCTGACGCGCGAGCTCCCGGTACCGCTGGGCTCGCGCCGCGGGCACCTTCGATTTCCGGCCGGCCGGCGGTCGCGTCTGCCGGCCCGGCGGCGGCAAGGATGCGCTCGGCGCCGGGGCGGTCACGTCGAGCGCCCCCGTGCCGAAGCCGGGCGGCGTCGTGGCGTGCGGAGGCGACGCGGCGTGCGGAGGCGACGCGGCGTGCGGCATCGCGGCGGGCGGAGGCGACGCTGCGGGCGGCATCGCCGCGGTCGCCGGTGCAACCTCCGGCGCGGGCATTTGCAGCATGGTCGCGGCCATCGGGTTCGGCTTGAGCCCGGTCGCAGCCGGGGTCTCGATGCGCTCGCGCCGCGGGGCCGTGCCCATGACGAGGCTCGACGGCGCGGCGAGGCCAGAGCCCGGCTTCGGCGCCGCTGCGGGGGCTGCCGCGCCGACCAGCGTGCTCGCCGGCGTCACGGGCGCGGGCGGGGCGGCCGCGGAAAGCGGCGTCATCGGCACCTGGACGGGCGCCGGTGGGGCGGCCGGAGGAGCCTGAACCGGCACAGGCGCCATCGCCGAAGGGGCCGGCGCGGGCGCGGTCGCCATCAGCGAGGGCGATGCTGGTGTCGGGGTGCTGACGACGGGGGCTGCCGGCCGCGGTGTCGCGTCGCGAGGAGGCAGGCCCGGGATCGCCGTGCCGAGCAGCGTCCGCCCCATCGCGCCAGGGCCGGCGGCGGGCGGAGGGGCAGCAGCGGGCGGCAACGGGCCAGCCGGACGGCCCACCGCGCCCATCGGCGCTGTGCTCGGCCCCCCCGCCGGCGCGGCCATCGCGGGCGGTGCGGCGGCCGGAGGCTGCGCCACCGACGCCGGTGGAGTCGCCGGCGCCGGGCGAGCGGCAGGTGGCGCGGCCGCGGGTGTCACGAGCGCGGGAGCCGGCGCCCCCAGCATCGTGCGGGCGAGGGGATTGCCACCGGCACCACGGGCCAGCGCGGCAGGCGACAGGGGGGCCGCTGGAGCGGGCGCCGCAGCAGCAGGCGCGTGCGCCGGTCCATGGGCCTGGGCGGGCGCGGGCGCGCTCGCGAGCGGCCCGGGAGCCGCGGGGGAATCCGGGGGCGCGTCCGAGGTCACGCTCCGGATCGCCGCGGGGGGCGAGATCCCGAGCAGCGTCGCAGCGGGGTGCATCTTGCGCGGGGGCAAGGCCGCGGGGCCGGGCGGCGGGGTCGGCGCGGCCGCGCGTGGGAGCTCCGCGGGCGCGGGCGTCTTGTCCTCGTCGATCGGGGGCGTTCGCGCTCCGGTCAGGACCCCTTCGTCCTCGTCCTCGAGCTCCCTCGCGCGCTCCTGCATCTCGTCGGGATCGACCTTGAGCGTGCCGCCCGCCGATCGCGCGCGCAGGTCCTGGAGCTCCTCCTCGGAGATCCTACGCGTGGCGTCGCTGGGCGCCGCCTCGGGGATCGGCCCGAAGGCCTCGAGCTCCTCCGCCCGGTGCACGCGCGCGGTGCGCTCCTCGTCGGGGGGCGGGGTCCTCCGCGGCGGCGGGACAGGTGCGGGGGCAGGCGTCCGTGGCGGCACTGCCGCAGGCGCCGCTGCTCTCGGCGCGGGCGCTGCGGAAGGAGGCCTCGTGGGCGGCGTGGCGCTCGGAGTGCCAGGCGAGGACGCCGGTCGCGAAGGCGCCGGGATCTTCGCCGGGGCGCCGGCGGGCGCCACGACACCTGCCGGCGCGGCGCTCCCGGGCCTGACGAGCGGTGGCTTCGACGAGCGACCCGACGGCTTGCCCGTCTTGGCGATGCTGACGAGATCGGCCGCCAGCTCCTCGGCAGTCGCCGGCCGCGAGGCGGGATCGTCCGACAGCGCGCGCCCGATCACGTCGTCGAGCGCGGCGGGCAGATCGGAGTACGTGCGGTGCAGCGGCACGCGCTCGCCTCGGAACTCCGCGCCCGCGAGCAGCTCGTGCACGATGACGGCGAACGCGTAGATGTCCGCGCGTCCGTCGGCGGGCGTCGTGCGGCGGCCCCGCAGCTCCGGCGCGAGGTAGAAGCCGCGACCCGCATCCGAGACGGCGCGCGCGTAGGCCTCCTCGCCGACGGCGCGCATGATCGACGCGTCGGTGATCTTGAGGACGTCTGGCAGGAGCAGCACGTTCTCGGGACGCAGCGAGCCGATCACGAAGCGCAGCTTGTCGGCCTGCGCGAGCGCCGCGCCGAGCTGCGTCGCGAAAGGGACGAGCTCGGCGAGCGAGAAGCGCGGGCCCGAGGCGCCCTCGGCGCGATCCGCGACCAGCTTGCGCAGCGACACGCCCTCGACGAGCTGCGTGGTCACGAAGCAGTGGGCGCCGTCGCGGTCGGCCTCGAAGAAGCGCACGACGTTCGGGTGCAGGAGCAGCTTGGCGCGGGCGGCCTCGCGAAGGAAGCGGCCCTTCTGCTGCTCGTCGGGCACGCGCGCGGGATCGATGACCTTGAGCGCGACCTCGACCTCGATGTCGCGATCGAACGCGCGGTAGACGTGCCCGATGGGCCCGCTGCCGAGCGGCGCGCGCACCTCGTAGCGCCCACGCACCACATGCCCGGGCGAAAAAGGTCCGCTCTGCGCCGCGCTCGTGTCCACCATCGCTCTTTCCTTCGCGTCTCCCTTGCCGACGCTCGCTCCACAACCCGGGCAACGAACGGCATCACCCGAGTGGGCAGCTCCGCAGCGCGAGCAGATCATCGTATTGGCACTCGATCGGGGGGCCTGACCCCGAATCCGGAGAATGTACTCGGGCCGGGTCGGTTGGGGAAGGGCAAGCGTGCGTTCGGAAACGGGAAAAACAGCCGGTGACGCGCGGCGCAGCCGCCGGCGGATCAGCGGCCGGTGTGACCGAAGCCACCGTCGCCGCGCGCAGTATCGTCGAGCGCAGCCACCTCGACGATGGCGACGCGAACCACGGGCGCGACGACGAGCTGCGCGATGCGCTCGCCGTGCTGGACGGTGAACGCCTCGGGCCCGTGGTTGACGAGGATGACCTTCACCTCACCGCGGTAGTCTGCGTCGATCGTCCCCGGGGCGTTCAAGACCGTGACCCCGTGCTTGGCCGCGAGGCCCGAGCGCGGGCGCACCTGGCCCTCGTGGCCGGGCGAGAGCGCGATCGCAAGGCCCGTCGGCACCAGCGCGCGCCCCCCGGCCGGGAGCACGATCGGCGCGTCGAGGCAGGCGCAGAGGTCCATGCCCGCGGCGTCTGCGCTCATGTAGCGAGGCAGCGCCGCGGCCGGGTGGAGCTTCTTGATGAGGAGGGCGGAGCTCAAGGCAGAAACTAGGAACCAGGAGCAAGGAGCTCCTGGGTCACTAGACCGACTGCAGCTTGTGGACGCTGTCCGGCTTCTCGCCGAGGGCGGCCTTGCGCGACAGGCGGATCTTGCCCTGCTTGTCGATGTTGATCACCTTGACGAGGACCTCCTGGCCCTCCTTCAGGATGTCCTCGACCTTGTTGACGCGCTTGTCGTCGAGCTCGCTGATGTGGATGAGGCCGTCGGTGCCCGGCAGGATCTCCACGAAGGCGCCGAACTCGACGATGCGGCGGACGATGCCTTGATAGAACTCGCCCACCTCGGGCTCGACCGTCAGGCTCTTGATGATCTCGATGGCGCGCTTCTGCGCGGCCTCGTCGTGGGACGCGATGTTGACCGTGCCGTCGTCCTCGACGTCGATCGCGACGCCGGTCTGCTCGATGATCGCGCGGATCGTCTTGCCTCCGGGTCCGATGATGTCGCGGATGCGGTCCGGCTTGACCTTCAAGGTCACGATGCGCGGCGCGTAGGGCGAGAGGTTCTCGCGCGGCGCGGCGATCGCCTCGGCCATCTTGTCGAGGATGTGCAGGCGGCCGTCGCGCGCCTGGTGGAGCGCCTTCTCCATGAGCTCGCGCGAGAGGCCCTTGATCTTGATGTCCATCTGGATGGCGGTGACGCCCTTGGCGGTGCCGCACACCTTGAAGTCCATGTCGCCGAGGTGGTCCTCGTCGCCGAGGATGTCGGAGAGCACGGCCGCGCGGTCGCCGTCCTTGATGAGGCCCATCGCGATGCCCGCGACCGGCGCCGAGATCGGCACGCCCGCGTCCATGAGCGACATCGTGCCGCCGCACACGCTCGCCATCGACGAGCTGCCGTTCGACTCGAGGATCTCCGAGACGATGCGGATCGTGTAGGGGAACGTCGTGGCCGGCGGAAGGACCGGGGCGAGCGCGCGCTCGGCGAGCTTGCCGTGGCCGATCTCGCGGCGCGACGGGCCGCGGAGCGGCTTGGTCTCACCGGTCGAAAAGGGCGGGAAGTTGTAGTGCAGCATGAAGCGGCGCGTGAAGTCGCCGGTCGTGGACTCGATGCGCTGCTCGTCGTCTTTGGTGCCGAGCGTCGTCGTGACGAGGCCCTGGGTCTCGCCGCGCGTGAACAGGCCCGAGCCGTGCGTGCGCGGCAGGACGCCGACCTCGCAGGTGATCTGGCGGATGTCGGAGGTCTTGCGGCCGTCGATGCGCAGGCCCGTGTCCAGCACCTGATCGCGGAAGATCTTCTTCTTGAGCGAGGCGATGGCCTCGCCGATCTCCTTGCCGCGATCGGGGAACTCGGCGAGCAGGTGGCCGAGCGTCTCGTCCTCCGCCGCGCCGAGCGCCGTGTAGCGCTCCTTCTTGAGCGAGATCGCGAGCGCGCCCTTGATGCGCGACTCCGCGAGCGCCTTGACGCGCGCGGCGATGTTCTCGTCCTTGGCCGGCGGCGTGAACTCGCGCTTGGGCTTGCCGACCGCGGCGCGCAGCTTCTCCTGCAGATCGAGGATGGCCTGCGCCTCGCGGTGCGCGAAGAAGAGCGCGTCGATGAGGTCGCTCTCGACGACGCCCGACGACTCGCCCTCGACCATCACGATCGCGTCGCGGCTCGCGGCCACGATGAAGTCGAGGTCGGCGGCCTCGCGCTCCTTGAAGGTCGGGAAGACGATGAGCTTGCCGGCGCTGCGCACGACGCGGATGCCGACGAACGGGCCGTCCCACGGGATGTCCGACAGGTGCAGCGCCGCGGAGGCGCCGGTCATGCCGAGCACGTCCGACGGGTTCTCCTTGTCGGTGGAGATGACGGTCGCCATCACCTGCGTGTCGTTGCGCCAGCCCTTCTTGAACAGCGGGCGGCTCGGGCGATCGATGAGGCGCGACGTGAGCGTCTCGAGCTCGGTCTGGCGCCCCTCGCGCTTGAAGTAGCCGCCGGGGATCTTGCCGGCCGAGAACGTGCGCTCGAGGAAGTCGCACGTCAGCGGCATGAAGTCGATGTCGCGGGGCTTGGAGCTCACCGCGGCGGTCACGAGGACCATGGTGTCGCCGAGGCGGATGACGACGGCGCCCGCGGCCTGCTTGGCCATGCGGCCGGTCTCGATCGACAGCTCCTTGCCGCCGACGAGAACACTCTCACGAATGAACATGGGGAATCCTTTCGAGCTGCGCGCTGCCGGGCCTGCGGCTCCAGCCGACGACCGAGCGCGGCTCCTGGGGGTTTCCCGACGGAGGTCGCGCGATCGGAGTCGGCGGGCGCACGCGCGCCAGCAGAGAGCGGCTACGTCTCGTTTACTTGCGGATGCCGAGCGACTGGATGACGGAGCGGTAGCGCTCGAGGTTCTTCTTGCGCAGGTAATCGAGCAGACGGCGGCGCTGGCCGACCATCTGAAGGAGCCCACGACGCGAGTGGTGATCCTTCGCGTGGGTCTTGAAGTGATCGTTGAGGTGCGAGATGCGCTCGGTCAGGAGCGCGATCTGGACCTCCGGCGAGCCGGTGTCGCCCTCGTGCTGGGCGTGCTTGGTGATCAGGGTGGCCTTGCGAATCGTAGAGACGCTCATGATGTCCTTTGACGACCGCGCTTCTCGGTACGGCTTCTCTCGAAATGAGTCGAGCACTTGCTCGGGGCCGAGACCCGGTACGTCACCTTTCTTGGGCTTGCTTTCAGAGCGCGAATCCTGGACGAAGAACCTTGACTTGTCAACGGTGTTCAGCGGTTCGGGGGCTCCGCGCCGCTCGCCGCATGGTCCAGAGCGGAGGGAAGCCCCCGGGCAGCGCGACCTCCTCGGCGACCTCGAAGCCGGCGCGCTGATAGATCGGCAGGTTCACGGGATTCGTCGTCTCGAGGTACGTCGGCAGGCCGTCGGCGTCGGCGAGCGCGAGCGCCCCCGCGAGGAGCTTCTTGCCGACTCCCTGGCCCTGGCAGTCGGGGTGCACGCCCAGGGTCTGCACGTACCAGTGCGGATCCTTCGGGTGCAGGCGCTCCATGAGATCCAGGACGGCGAGGCCGCGCCGGGTGTGCGTCCAGCGAGGGAACGGCAGGCCCGGGCGGGCCCAGAAGCGCGCGACGTAGCCGGCCACGCGCGCGCCCGGGATGGGCCAGCCCGAGGGCGAGATGAGCGTGATGGCGCCGGGGACGCCGTCGAGGGTGTAGGTGTGCCCGTCGGGCAGGGCCTCGGCGAGCATGGCGCCCATGATGAAGCGCAGCCAGTCGAGGCGGCGGCCGTCCGGCAGCACGAACCGGAACATCGGGTCGGCCTCGAAGGAGCGCGCGAAGACCTCGAGGGCCCGGTCGCGCTCGGCCGGGATCAGGGACCGCACGCACCCATGGTGGCACGGGGCGGGGCCGGATGTCGCCAGGTCGTGCGAGGCGTGTTATGTTGGAAGCGTGCTTGGCCGTTGGCTGGCAACCCCGAGCGAGGGGATCGCTCACCAGGGCCGTGGAGGCCCGCTACTGAACGCCCCCAAGAGACGCACGCCCGGTGAGATGGCCCGCGAGATCCCTCGCGAGCGCCGTGTCGCCGAGAGAGCGGGCCCGTTCGGGGCGCCGGCATTTGCCGGGGGAGGAGACCGAGCATGAGCAAATGTAGTGGTGTCACGAGGGAGGCCGCCGCGTAACCGCGGCTTTGAGGAGCGAACCCGCACCCCGTGTGCGTAGCCCGCTCCACAGGCGCCCGACGTGACGCCGAAGGGCCCCTCGGATACGTCCGAGGGGCCTTTTTTTTCGCCCCGCGCTTAGGATCCGGGGGTGCGGCTGCCGGCGTTCGAGCGAGGGCGGGGCGAGCGCGTGGTCGTCGTGCTCCACGGCTTTCTCGGGCAGGGGCGCAACCTCGCGACGCTGTCGCGGCGGTGGGCGGAGTCGGATGCGGCGCTGCGCATCGTGGTGCCGGATCTGGCGGGGCACGGAAGCGCGCCGCCGCCCGCGCCCGACGCGGGGCTGCCGGAGCTCGCGGCGGACGTGATGGAGACGGCGGCGGCCGCCGGCGCGCGCGAGGTGGCGATCGTGGGCCACTCGTTCGGGGGGCGCGTGGCGCTCGCGGCGCTCGACCGGTGGCCCGAGCGCGTGCGCCACGTGACGCTCCTCGACATCGCGCCGGGCGCGATCGCGCGGGGCGTGGGCGGCTCGGAAGAGGTCGTCGAGATCCTCGCGGAGGCGCCCTCCGAGGTGCAGGTCCGCGAGGAGATGCGCGGCTGGCTCACCGGCCGGGGCCTCTCGCCCGCGATCGCGGCGTGGCTCATGACGAACCTCGTCGACTCGGGCAAGGCGTTCGTCTGGCGCTTCGACCGGGATGCCCTGCGCATGTTGCACCCGCACATACGCGGGGCAGATCAGTGGGAGATCGTGGAGCGTCATGCCGCGCGCGTCGCGGTCATCCGCGGCGGCGCCTCGCCGTACGTGACGGACGCGGACGTGCAGCGGTTCGGCGCGCTCGGCGTCGCGGTGCGGACGATCGTGGGGGCGGGCCACTTCGTGCACATCGACGCGCCGGACGCCTTGCTGGCGCAGCTTCAGGAGATATCTGGATGAACGAATGGATCGAGTGGCGGCCGACGGCGGGGTTCCTGGCGGTGGAGCGCGCGCTCTTCGAGGGCCTGGCGCGTTACTTCAGGCTCGAGCTCCTCGGCGGTGAGCACATCCCGGACTGGGGCACGCGGCCCTGCCTGTTCGTCATGAACCACACGGCCGTGGTGGGCCTCGAGGTGTACCTGCTGCACGCGGCCCTGGGGCGGCTGCGCCCATCGGCGCCGCACATCCGGACCACGGTGTGGCCGCCGTTCCTGCAGGTGCCCGGGCTCGGCGGCTGGTACCGCGCGGGCGGGTGCCTGCCGATGTCGGTCGAGCTCGTCGCGGGATGCCTGCGCGGCGGACAGAGCGTGCTCGTCTTGCCGGAGGGCCCTGACGCGACGGACGTGCGCGACGAGGTGGGGCCGTTCCACGGCGGGTTCCTGCGCGCGCTGCGCGAGGTCGCCGATCTCGGCGTGCCCGTGGTGCCGCTCGGCTGGGCGGGCGTCGACGAGGCGATGCAGTGGTTCGTGCTCGAGCACCCGCTCGCGGTGCGGGCGCTCATGAAGCCGATCATGCCGAAGTTCGACTTCGCGCTCCTGCCGCGGCCGCCGCTCCTGCGGCCGTCGAAGGTCGTGCTGTGCGCGGGGCCGGCGCGCACCTATGACGCGGCCTCGCTCGGCGACGAGGAGTCGCTGCGGCGGGAGCTGGCGGCGATGCGGCGCACGGTGATCGACCTCGTGGCGGCCGCGCGGCAGCGGCGCGCGCAGGTCCTCGAGGCGAGCCCGCTCGAGCGGAAGGTGCACCGGTGGTTCGGCGCAGGAGAGGTGTCCTGGCGGCGGCGGTGAGCGGGGAGCTCGGACGAGCCGCCAGAGGCTGATGCCCGCATCACGGCGCTCGCGAACGCGCCGCCTGGCCGCCGCGCACGAACTTCTGGACGCGCATGCCGTAGTAGACGTCGCCCACGAGGACCTCGCCCGCGGCCGAGACCGCGATCGCGTGCCCCCAGTAGATCTGCCCGTCGCGGTTGCCGAAGGAGCTCCACTGCTCGAGGACGTGGCCGTCGAGGTCGAGCCGCATGACGTGGCTGCGGTCGGGCGGCGTGGGGTTCTGATCCCCGCCGTCCACCACGTAGAGGCCATCGGCGGCGATCGTGAGCGCCCACGGGCGGCCTATCGCGGGGCTCTGCCAGACGTCGAGCAGGCGGCCGTCGCCGTCGAAGCGCTGGATGCGTGAGTTGCCTCGATCCGCCACGTAGATGCGGCCCTGGTCGTCTCGCGCGATGGAGTGCGGCGTCAGGAACTGCCCCGGGCTCACGCCGGCGGAGCCCCATTCGCCGAGGCGCGCGCCCGCGGCGGAGTACTTCACGACCCGCGCGTTGCCATAGCCGTCGGCGACGAAGAAGGTGCCGTCCGGTGCGATCGCGACGTCGGTCGGCTGGTCGAAGTGGGCGTCGTCGCTGCCGGGGGCGCCCTCGATGCCGAAGGTGCGCAGGACGTTGCCGTCCGGATCGAGCTCGTAGACCTGGTGCGTCCCGACGTCGGTGACCCACAGGTGATCGTCGGCGGCGATGCGGAGGCCATGGGGGACGCGAAAGCGGTCCGCGCCGAAGCTGGCCTGCACCTCGCCGGTCGCGGCGTCGAGCCGCAGGATCGTGGGCTCCGCGATCGGGGTGTCGTTCTTCGAGCAGAGCCACGGGCGGCTCGCGCGGTGGAAGACGAACGCGCGCCCCTGGGAATCGAGGGCCACACCGGTCACCTGGCCGAGGACGTGGCCCTCGGGAAGCGCCGGCCAGCCGTGCACGACGCGGTAGGGCGCGAGCGCTGGGCCCGCGTGGGCTTCCGAGCTCCGGTGGCAGCCCGTCGAGCCGACGAGGAGGGCCAAGGTGAGCCCCGCTCGATGGAGGCCGCGCCTCGCGGCAAGGAGGTCCATGGACGAAGGGTGCCACAGACGCGCACACTGACGGGAGCGGAGCGGCGGGCGCAGGGTGGAAGGTCTCGGAGGTGCTGCGGCTCAAGGACGTGCCCTGGGATCGGGTCTTCGACGCCGTCCTGCGCCTGCATCACCTGCAGATGCGCGACGAGGGCGGTCGTGGTCATCGTGGCGCGGCGCTGAGCGCACCGGCACCCGCCGCGCGCGGCCTGGCGGCGCGGACGGTGGCGTCGATGGCGCCGAGGAGCGAGGTGGCGCCGGTCGTGTCCTGGCTGAGCTCCCAGATCATGACGCCGCTGCCGCGCTCGAGCGCGAGCTGCGTCTTTCTGCGCATGGTCTCGAGGCCGTTGTAGTTGACGCCATTGGTCAGGTCGCGCGTCGGGGCCTGCGCATCGGCGGCGACGAGGTCGCGGTAGGTGACGTAGCCGGGGCGCCCGTAGAAGGGCACGCCGAGGACGATCTTGTCGCGCGGAAGGCCCTTGCCGGACCAGTAGGCGATCGCGCTCTCCGCGTAGCTGTACGGCGAGTGATCCGCGCCGTCGCCGCCGTCGTAGGCCATGAGGTTCAAGAAGTCGACGTGCGCGAACGCGGCGGGCAGCACGCCCTCGCCGCCGAAGCGCGAGCCCGCGACGGCGGCGGTCAGGAGGAGGTTGCGCGGCCGGAGCACGCGCGCGAGCTCGGCCATCATCTGCACGTAGGCGTCGGCCGAGGCGCCGGCGTCGGGGTACTCCCAGTCGATGTCGACGCCGTCGAGGCCGTAGGTGGTCACGAAGGTGGACATCGTGGTGGCGAAGCGGGTCCGGGTGTCGGCGCCGCGCGCGAGCGTCTCGAAGCCGCTGTCGTCGCCGTCGTTCCAGCCGCCGACCGAGATGAGCACCTTGACGCCGCGGGCGTGTGCGCGCGTGACGAGCTGGCGCAGCTTGTCGGCGCTGTCGAGCGGGCGCAGGGTGCCGTCGGCGTTCGGAAGGGCGAAGGCGTAGTTGAGGTGCGTCAGGCGCTCGAGCGGGATCTCGTCGACGGTGCCGGACCACGACGTCGCGTAGCCGATCACGCGGAAGGCCGCCTGGCCCGCGCCCGCGCCGCCGGTCGCGCCTGCTCCGCCGGTCTGGCCTGCGCCACCGGTCTGGCCTGCGCCACCGGTCTGGCCTGCGCCACCGGTCTGGCCTGCGCCACCGGTCTGGCCTGCGCCACCGGTCTGGCCTGCGCCACCGGTCTGGCCTGCGCCACCGGTC
>CAZQJC010000137.1:0-51688 GCA_964593795.1 uncultured Myxococcales bacterium
TGCGCAACCTTCGCGACCAGCTCCGCACCTACGTCCTGCCACCCCGCCGCTCCGACCGTTCGTACCCCCGAGCCGTGAAGCTCAAGATGAGCAATTACGCGCGCAAGCGCCCCAAGCTTCGCGCAAAGTGACCGGCATTGGGGCTAGCGGGGCCTGAGCGCCTCGAGCGCGACGCGCACGCGCTCCATGAGGCCCGGCAGGTCGTCGGGCGCGATGCCTTGCGTGGGGATGGGCTCGCCGAAGTGCACGACCAGATCCTTGCCGGTGTGGACCACGAAGGAGTCGGGGGGCATCGCGGCGTGGCTGCCCTCGATCCAGGTCGGCAGGATCGGGATGCCGAGGTCGAGGGCCACGTGGAAGCCGCCCTTCTTGAACGGCGCGAGCTGCCCGTCGCGGCTGCGGGTGCCCTCGGGCGAGATCCACACCGACACGCCGGCGCGCAGGCGCTGCTTGGCCGTCTCGAGCTGCTCGATCGCGCGCTCGCGGTCGCCGCGGCTGATCGGGATGAACCCCGAGGCCTGCATCGCGCGGCCCCACACCGGGATCTTCATCAGCTCCTGCTTGGCCACCATGCGCAATGAGCGCGGCGCGGCCGCGATCAGCGCGGGGATGTCGAGCAGCGAGGCGTGATTCGACATGACCACGAAGGCCTGGCCGCCGTCGAACACCTCGACCCCCGTCGCGGAGAGCTGGTAGTTGCCGTAGCGCATGATGTCCGTCGACCAGCCGCGCAGGAGCTCGTCGGCGTAGTCGAAGCTGCCGCCGCGCAGCGTCGCGTGCGTCAGGTAGCGCACCGAGATGTCGAGCGTGCGTAGGATGGTGCGGTACGTGGGGACCTTGGTCGAGCCCGTCGCCTGTCGCTCGCGCGGCACGATGAGGTGTCTTGGGCGGTTCTTCGTGGACACGGCCGCGCATCATGGACCCGTCCCGTCCCGCGCGCCACCGGTGCTATCGTCCCCGCGTCCATGCCCGATCAACCGTCCGAGGAGGCCCCACGGCGGCGTCGGCCGACCGTCCTGCTGGTCGACGACGAGCCGGCGCTGGCCAAGGTCCTCTCCGCCCTGCTGCGCGAGCACGCGAAGGTGATCACGGCGTCCAGCGCCGCGGGCGCGCTCGAGCAGCTCGGCAAGATCCGCTTCGACGTGGCCTTCTTCGACGTGGACCTCGGCCCAGGCATGGACGGCATCGCGCTCATCGGCGCGGCGCGCAAGATCCAGCCCGAGCTCGAGGTCATCATCTGCTCCGTCGATCGCTCCGTGCCCACCGTGGTGCGCGCGATCCAGGCCGGCGCCCTCGACTACACGACCAAGGACTTCGACGCGCTCCAGAGCCTGACGCTGCTCCTCGACCGTGCCCTCGAGCGCCAGCGCGAGCGGCGCGAGCTGGCCGAGCTGCGCGCGGTGGCCGGGCGGGGCGAGGCGGGGTTCGTCGGCGGCCGGGACGAGCCGATGAAGAGCGTGCTCGAGACCGTGAGCGCGGCGGCCATCACCCGCTCCACGGTGCTGCTCCTCGGCGAGCGCGGGACCGGCAAGGAGGTCATCGCGCGCCGGATCCACGCGCAGTCGCCGCGCGCCCGCGAGCGGTTCGTGGCCGTCAACGTCGCCGCCGAGCCGGGCGAGCACCTCGACAGCACGCTCTTCGGCCAGGAGAAGGGCACCCTGCCGGGGGCGCCACAGCGCCCGATCGGCAAGCTCGAGGACGCCGACGGCGGCACCCTCTTCATAGACGAGGTCGGCGAGCTGCCGAAGGAGCTCCAGATCAAGCTCCTGCGCGTCCTCCAGGAGCGCCAGGTCGATCGTGTGGGCGGCACGGCCCCCATCGGCGTGGACGTCCGCATCATCGCGGCCACGAGCCGCGATCTCGCCGAGGCCGTCGCGCGGGGGGGATTCCGGGAGGATCTCTACTACCGGCTCAACGTGGTCCCGATCCACCTGCCGCCCTTGCGCGCGCGCCTCTCGGACCTGCCGGACCTGCTCTCGACGCTCGCCAGGAAGCACGCGGCGAACCTCGGTCGCGCGCCCTTCTCCTTCTCGGCCGAGGCCATCGGCTCGCTGTCGGCGCATCCCTGGCCGGGCAACGTGCGCGAGGTCGAGAACCTGATCGTGCGGCTCGCCGTGCAGAGCACCAAGCCCGTCATCGAGGTCGGCGACCTGCCGGCCGAGTACCGCCTGGCCGAGTTCGCCGCGGCCGCCGAGCAAGGCGCCCCACAGGGCGGGCTCGACGCCACCGTCGCGGCCTTCGAGAAGGGCCTCATCCAGCGGGCGCTCCGGGAGCAGGGCGGCAGCCACATCAAGACCGCCCGCGCGCTCGGCATCCCGGTCTCGACCTTGAGCTACCGGCTCGCCAAGTACGGCCTGTCCGGCTCGTGAGGTGGCGGCATGCGGGGAGTGCGTCGGATCGTCCTCGCCGTCCTCGCGGCGGCCTCCGTCGTGGCGCTCGGCGTGGTCGCGGGCGCGAGGCTGCGACCGTCTCGGTCGGCGGTCCTGCGGATCGCGCTGCCGGGGCCGCTCGAGCCGCGGAGTCTCTACGAGGGCGACGGCTGGCTCGCGCTCCTCGAACCGCTCGCGTTTCCGGGCGCGCTCCGGGTGGAGGCGGACGGGTCGTCCGTCCCGGGCCTCGCCGAGCGCGTCGCCTGGCGACCCGACGGGCTCGGTGTCACCCTCCACCTGCGCGCCTCGAAGCTTCGCGACGGGACGCCCGTGCGCGCCGCCGACGTCCTGGCTGCGGTGCGCAGGTATGGGCGAGGGGCACGGCTCGGCGCCGCCCTGGCCGCGATCGCCTCGATGCGCGCCCTCGACGACCGCACGATCGAGATCGCCCTGTCGAGACCGAGCCGCGATCTGCCGGAGCTCCTCGAGGCGCCGGTCTACCGCGCGCGCGACGGGTTCCCGGTCGGCGCCGGCGAATATGACGTACTCGAGGCGAACGCGGCCCGCGCCGTGCTCGAACGCAGCGGGCGACGCGGGGGGTACGAACGCATCGTGGTCACTGCCTTCGACCACGCCGACGAGCTGTGGAAGCGCCTCCTCGCCCGCGAGGTCGACCTCGTCACCGCGCTGTCGCCGAGCGGCTACGCGACGCTGGCGAGGTACCCCTGGATCAAGCGCTACAGGGGCCTCGGCAATCGAGCGTGGATCCTGCGCTGGACGCCGGGCTCGCGGCAGCGCGCCGAGGTGCGCGAGGCGCTGGCGCTCGCGGTCGACCGCGACCACCTCAGCCGCGTCGTCGGTGAGGGCTTCGCCGCGATCGGCTCGCGGAAGCCTGGGGTCGGCTACCCACCGCCCGATCCCGAGCGGGCACGCGCGCTCCTCGGCTACCGGCCCGGCCAGCCGCCCGTCGCGAGGCTGATCATCGACCACGCGGGCTCCTACGACGCGGGCCGGCAGGCCTGCGCGGTGCTCGAGTCGGACCTCGCGCGGGTGGGGATCGCGGCCGAGCTGCGCCCGGTGACCGCGCGCCACCTCGGCAACGCCTTCGAGGACGAGGACCTCCAGCTCACCATGGACACCATGCTCCTCGACACGGACGAGGCTCCGCGCTTCGAGCAGGAGATCGCGCTCTCGCGCCTCGTGCTCCTCGGAGCGTCGAGCGAGGAGGTGTGCGGCCCCGAGCGCGGCTCGTTCGACCCGGTGCAGCACGCCGACACGCTCTTTCCCTGCGATCAGCGCCCCTGACGCTCGCGGCGCGCGGGTGCTAGCCTCGCGATAGATGCGGCCGAGGCGCGTTCTCCTGGCGGGGCTGGTGGTCGTCGCGGCCGTCGGCGTCAGCGCGCGCGCCGCCCTCCAGCAGGGCTCGCGGGTGCTGCGCGTCGGCATGCCGGCTCCGCTCGAGCCGCGGGGGCTGGTCGAGGGGAACGGGTACCTGTCCCAGGTGACGCACCTCGTGTACGCGTCCGCCGTGCACCCCGACCGGACCGGCGAACACCAGCCGGTCCTCGCCGAGGGATGGTGGTGGAGCGCGGACGGAAGGACGCTGACGGTTCGCCTGCGCGAGGCCCGCTTCCAGGACGGCAGCGCGATCCGCGCCGGGGATCTCGTCGATGCCATCGCGCGGTTCCCCGCCCACGGGCCGTACCGGGATGCGAAGGGGGCGATCGACGCGATGCGCCCGGTCGACGAGCGCACGCTCGAGATCCACCTGTGGAGACCGACGGACTACCTCCTCGATCTCCTCGAGGTGCCGCTCGTGCGGGTCCGCGGCGGCGCCCTCGTCGGATCCGGGCCTTACGAGGTCGTGACCTCCGACCCGCAGCGCTTCGTGATCGATCGCGTCCGCGACGGGCCCGGCTACGACCGCATGGAATTCCTCGCCTTCGGGGGCACGGACGAGCTGTGGAAGCGCCTCCTGGCGAGGGAGATCGACCTCGTCCCCCTGCTGTCGCCGGCCGGCTTCGAGGCGCTCGCGCGGTACCCGTGGGTGCGGCGGTGGCGCTCGCCGACGACCCGCTCCTGGATCCTGCGCTGGGCGCCCGAGGCGCGGCACGGCGACGAGCTGACGCGCGCGCTGGCCCTCGGCGTCGACCGCGAGCACCTCGGGAGGCTCGTGGGGCCCTCCATCGAGGTCCTGTCCGCGCGCTCCCCCTCGTCCGAGGCGGTGGCGTTCGACCCGGAGGCCGCCCGCAGGCTGCTCGGCTTCGTGCCCGGCCAGGCTCCGCGGGTCAAGCTCGTGATCGGATACCCGGCGTCCGTGAGCGAACCCGCCTTGATGATGGCGATCCTGGAGGCCGACCTCGCGCGCGTCGGGATCCAGGTGGTGGGCCGCCCCCTGCCCCCGCGCTCCGCGGGCGTTGACTACGGCGGGGAGGATCTCCACCTCACGCTCGATCGCATCGAGCCCGCCGGCCGGACCCGGCCCTCGCCGAGGGGAGAGATCACGCTCGGCCGGGTGGTCATCCTGAGCGCCGGGGTCGACACGGTCTGTGGCGTCGTGACCGGCACCGGCGGGCCGCTCCGCCACGCGGAGAGGCTGCATCCCTGCGAGGGGATCGGCGGCGAGTGAAGCGCGGCAGCCTCTCGCGGCGCATCGCTCTTCTGACGGTGCTCGCGGCCACCGTCCCGCTCCTGGTCTTCGGCGGGCTGGCGGTGGTGATCGCGCGGCGGAATGCGCGCGCCTACGCCGAGCAGGTGGGCCGGGAGCTCGCGGGCCACGGCGCGAGGGAGGTGCGCGCGATCGTGGATCGCTACGCGCAGGCCCTCGCCGGCGTCGCCCTGACCATCGCCAGCGCGCCGAGGGTGGAGCCGGCGGCGGCCCGGCGAACCCTGCGCGACGTCCGGCTCGAGCTGCGGGCCTTCCGCTCCTTCGAGCTCGTCACGCCGGAGGGTGAGCCCCTCGCGGACTCGCGGCTCGAGGGGGAGGCGCCGCCGAGGCTGCCGCGCGAGCTGCTCGAGGAGGCGGGCCGCGGACGTCCCGTGGTGGGCAGGCCGTACCCGGGCGAGGGCCTCGAGCCGATGGTGCTGCTCGCGCATCCGCTGCGCTGGGACGGCAAGGTGCGGGCGATCCTGGTGGGCGCGGTGCAGCTCACGGAGACCTGGGCGGCCATCTCCACGATTCGGGTCGGCGAGGGCGGACACGCGCGACTGCTCGGCGAGGACGGCTTCGAGGTCGGCCACGGCAAGCCCGAGGAGCAGGCTGCGATCCTCGAGCAGCACAGCCACCCGGGCCAGGCGCGCGCGCGGCCTCGCACGCCCGACCTCGTGTCGTCGTCGGCGCCGGTCGAGGGTCTCGGCTGGCGCGTCGTCATCGAGCAGCCGACGGCAGAGGCCTTCGCGCTGGCGAGGCTCCTGACCTGGCTCCTCCTCGGCCTCGTGGCGCTGGTCGGTGGCGTCGCCGCGCTGGTGGCGGCGCGCATCGCGCGGAGGACCACCGCGCCGCTCCAGGCGATCGCGCAGCACGCCGAGGGCCTCGCGACGCACGTCGCGGAGTCGAAGGTGCCGCCCGCCATCGCGCTCACCGGCGCGACCGAGCTCGACGCGCTCGTCGGCGCGGTCAACACCATGAGCGCCGAGCTCGCGCACGCGTTCGAGGAGGCCCGCGACACGGAGCGCCAGGTCACGGTGGCGCGCGTCGGGGCGGGCCTCGCGCACGATCTGCGGACGCCGCTCGTCGCGCTCGGGGGGATGCTCAAGGTCCTCGCGCGCAGCCCGGGGGACGCGGAGATGGCCCGCGAGTTCGCCGCGCAGATGGACCAGGAGCTGGCGCGCGTGCACCGGTTCATCGACCGCATGGGGGCGCTCGCGCGGGGCCTCGACCCGGGCGCGCCGCCCACCAAGGTGCCCGTGGACCTCGTCCATGCGGCGAGGCGCACCGTGGCGCGCCTGCAGAGCGGCGGGGTGGTGCCCGAGGGCGTGGAGCTCGTGGCGTCGCTGCCGGCCGAGCCGGTCGAGCTGCAGGGCAACCCCGACGACCTCGAGCGGCTCATCGAGAACCTGCTCGTGAACGCCTTCCAGGCCATGACCGGCCGCTCCGGCAGGGTGGAGGTCTCGGTCACGACGGGCGACGGCGGCGCCGACCTCGTGGTGCGCGATCAGGGCTGCGGCATCCCCGCGGAGCGCATCGAGCGCCTCTTCAAGGACTTCAAGTCGAGCCGTCGCGGCGGCTTCGGCATCGGGCTCGCGATGGTCAAGCGCGTGGCGGATGAGTCGGGGCTTGGGGTGTCGGTGCGGAGCGACGGCGCGAGCTGGACGGAGCTCCGGCTCCATTCGGCCGGCGCCACTCGCTGAGCTGCACGCCCGGGTGAAGGCCTGCGTCGCGTCCGAGCGCGCGCACGCGCTCGAGGCTCGTCGCGCCCTCGCTCACGACGGGCAGGTGCCGAAACGTCGTCGTCAGGTAGAACATGCGGTAGTGGAAGAAGTTCTTCTGCACGAGGACGTCCGCGTCGCGCGCGCGAAGGCCGAGGGCTCGCCAGAAGGTCGGGTGGATCGGCAGGGGCGGGCGCTCCGTGACGGCGACGCGTAGCGGACCGACGTCGAGGCGGATCGTGCGGCCGGAGTCGCCGCGCGTGCGGGCGGCGACCGTCGCGTCGAGCGTGACGGCGGGCATGTCGTAGCCGGGCGTGCCGCGCAGCGTGACGGTGCGGCGCGCGCCGGCCGGCTCGCCCCAGAGCGCCTCGACGAGCGCGGGATCGTGCACCGGCACGAACGCGCGGAGGCCGCGATCGCGCGCGACGAGCGCCTCGACGATGCGCGTGTTGCCGCCGGGCGCGCCCGCGCCGACCACGTCGTCCACGTCCACCAGCGTCACCGGGCCGAGCCTCCGCCAGGCGCTCCTCTCCGCCTCCTCGAGCGCCTCGGCGATCGAGCGCATGGGTGGTGGGGCGACGTCGCGGACGGCCCACGCCGCATCCGCGAGGCGATCCGCGAGCTGGTCGGCCAGCGCCGCATCGCCGTCCGTGCACACGTGGACCGCCCAGCCGAGGGACTCCGCGCTCGTGTACGGGTGCACCATGAACAGGGACGCGGACAGGACGCGCGGGTCGCGCTCGAGCCGCCGCATCGCGCGGAAGACGCCGCGCATCGGCGCCAGGAAGTCGATCGTCATGCCGCCGCCGAGCACCATCGGCAGCTTCCGCCACGCGTGCACCGGTCGCGCGCCGCGCAGGACGCGGACGAGGCGGTTGCCCGCGCGGAAGCCCGTCGGCGCGAGGTCCCAGTGGGGGTTCGTGCGATACGCGACGAGGACGTCGGCGGGATCGACGAGGCCCGGCGAGAGGTTCGCGTGCAGGTCGTAGCTCACGGCGATGCGCACGGCGGGGCCGACGATGGCGCGCGCGCGGCGGAGCAGATCGGCCTCGGGGGCGCCGGCGAGGCCCTCGACCTGCATCGAGCCGTGCAGCGCCAGGTACACGCCGTCGATCGGGCCGGCGGCCTCGAGGCGCGCGAGCAGGCCGCCGCTCAGCGTGTCCCACGCCGAGCGCTCGAGCGGGCCGCCGGGCACCGCGAGCGAGGACTGCAGCGGCACGGTCTCGACGTGGCCCGCGAGCCGGGCGGCGGCGCGAAAGCCCGTCAGCTCCGCGTGGGGCATGAACGACTTGAGCTCGGTGCCCCGCAGCGAGGCCGCGCGCGCGAGCGCCTCGCCCTCGAGGTGGTGGAGGCGCTCGAAGTCGCCGAGCGTGGTCGGCAGCGGCGAGTGCGCGTTGGCCTCGTGGAAGAGGCGGCCGTAGGCGAGGCGGAGCGGGCGTCCGCGGCGTCCGAGCGAGAGGGTCATGGACCCTCTATAGTCATTAACTGACACTGTGTCAATGAATGAGATCGCTCCCTGCAGGTGACCGCGACGATGCACACTCGCCGCCACGATGAGCTGGACCGAACGCTACGCGCACAAGATCGCCACCCCCGCGGACGTCGTGCGGGCCATCCGCCCGGGGCGCCGCATCCTCATCGGCTCGGGCGCGGCCGAGCCGGTGGCGCTCGTCGAGGCGCTGGTCGAGCACGGCGATCACCTCTCGGACAACGAGGTCGTGCACCTGCTCACGCTGGGGCCTGCGCCCTACGTCAAGCCCGAGCTCGCGCACCGCTTCCGTCACGCCGCGTTCTTCATCGGCGCCAACGTCCGGCAGGCGGTGCAGGAGGGCAGGGCGGACTTCATCCCGGTGTTCCTGTCCGAGATCCCGGAGCTGATCCGCTCGCGGCGGGTGCGCATCGACGTGGCGCTCGTGCAGACGAGCCCGCCGGACGCCCACGGCTTCGTGAGCCTGGGGGTCGCGGTGGACATCGTGCGCGCCGCGGTGGACAGCGCGGACGTCGTCTACGCGCAGGTGAACCCGCGCATGCCGCGCGTGCACGGCGACTCCTTCCTGCACGTGGACCAGATCGAGCGGCTCGTGCCGCACGAGGCGCCGCTGCTCGAGCCCGCCGCCGAGCCGCCCGACGAGGACGCGCTCGAGATCGGCCGGCACGTGGCGACGCTCATCCCCGACGGCGCGACGCTGCAGACGGGCATCGGGTCGATCCCCGACGCGGTCCTGCGCGCGCTCGATCACCGCCGCGATCTCGGCGTGCACACCGAGATGTTCTCCGACGGCGTCATGCGGCTCGCGCAGGCGGGCGTCATCACCGGGCGGCGCAAGACCCTCCTGCGCGGCAAGATCGTCACGTCGTTCGTGATGGGCACGCAGGCCCTGTACGAGTGGGTGCACGAGAACCCGGCGGTCGAGGTGCGGCCGTCGGAGTTCACCAACGACCCGTTCACGATCGCGCGCAACGACCAGATGATCGCGATCAACTCGGCGCTGGCGGTGGATCTCACGGGTCAGGTCGCGGCGGACACGCTCATGGGGCGCTTCTTCTCGGGCATCGGCGGGCAGGTGGACTTCATCCGCGGCGCCGCGCGGAGCCGCGGCGGAAAGCCCATCATCGCGCTGCGATCGACCGCGAAGGACGGCGCGGTGAGCCGCATCCGGCCCGTGTTCGAGGAGGGCTCGGGCGTCGTCACCTCGCGCGGCGACGTGCACTACGTGGTCACGGAGCACGGCGTCGCGGACCTCTGGGGCAAGAGCGTGCGCGAGCGGGCGGTGGCGCTCTCGTCCATCGCGCACCCGAGGTTCCGCGCGGAGCTGCTCGACGCCGCCAAGGCGCGCCGGTACGTGTTCGCCGATCAGGCGGTGCCGCGCGCGAGCTACCCGTGGCGCGAGGTGCGGAGCGAGCGGCTGGAGCCGTCGGGGACCACGGTGGAGCTGCGCCCGATGAAGATGAGCGACGCCGAGGCGGTGCAGGACCTGCTCTACCGCATGAGCCGCGAGAGCATCTACAAGCGCTTCCTGTCCTTCAAGAAGGCGCACCCGATCGAGGAGCTGACGGAGCTGTGCGACCTCGACTACGAGAACAACATGGGGCTCGTCGTCACGGGCGAGAGCGGCGAGGTGCTGGGCCTCGGGCGCTACGACGTCGACCCGGCCACGCGGCTCGCCGACATCGCGTTCGCCGTGCGCGACGACTGGCAGGGCCGCGGCATCGCCACGCTGCTCCTCAAGCGGCTCGCCGAGATCGCCCGCGCGCGCGGCCTGCGAGGCTTCTCGGCCGACGTGCTGTCGACCAACCGCGCGATGCTGGGCGTGTTCTACCGGAGCGGGCTCAAGCTGGAGACGGACCTCGACGCCGGCGTCTACCACCTCGTCCTGACCTTCTGACCCCCAGGACGGCTCGTGCTCGTGCTCGTGCTCGTGCTCGATCCGGAGCCCCCCGGGATTTCGCGCACGGCTTGCGCATCGGGCCCGGGGGACCGAACCGAATGCGCCGCGAACCCGCAAAAACCGCAGGTTGGTCGGGCACGGGGCTTGAAGTGTCCGGGGGTGTGCTGGACACCCGCTTCCCCGACCTCGATGCCGATCTCGTCCGCCGCCTCGACCGGCCTGGCCCGCGGTACACGAGCTACCCCACCGTCCCGGTGTGGACCGAGGCCTTCGGCCCGGCGGATCATGGGCGGGCCCTCGAGCTGGCGGGCGAGCGCGACGAGCCGCTCTCGCTCTACGTGCACATCCCGTTCTGCCAGGAGCTGTGCTCCTACTGCGGATGCAACGTCGTCGTGTCGAAGAACCCGCAGCGGCTCGACGCGTACGTCGACACGGTGGCGCGCGAGGCGCAGCTCGTGGCGGCGCGGCTCGGCAAGCGCCGGCGCCTCTCGCGGGTGCACTACGGCGGCGGCACGCCCACCTCGCTCGACGAGCGGCAGCTCGAGCGCCTGTGGAAGGGGCTGACGGCGGCGTTCTCCATCGAGCCCGGCGCCGAGCTCGCGATCGAGATCGATCCGTGCGTGACGCGGCCGTCGCAGCTCACGGCGCTGGCGCAGATGGGCTTCAACCGCCTCTCGGTGGGCGTCCAGGACTTCGACCCCGACGTGCAGAACGCCGTCAGTCGCATCCAGAGCTTCGCGGAGACCGAGGCGATCATCAGCCACGCGCGGAGCGTGGGCTTCCGCAGCGTGAACACCGACCTCATCTACGGGCTGCCGATGCAGACCCCGGAGACGTGGCGCCGCACGCTCGAGCTCGTGCTCCGGCTGGCGCCGGATCGGCTCGCGACGTTCTCCTTCGCGTTCGTGCCGGACGTGCGGCCGAACCAGCGGCGCCTGCCGGTCGCCGGCATCCCGAGCGGCATGGACCGGCTGGCCCTGTTGCGCCTCTCCCACGAGGTCCTCGGCCGGGCCGGGTACCGCGCCATCGGGCTCGACCACTTCGCGCGGCCCACGGACGAGCTGTCGATCGCGCTCGAGGAGGGGCGCCTCTGGCGCGACTTCCAGGGGTACACGACGCGGCGCGCGCCCGAGACGGTGGCGCTCGGCTCGAGCGGCATCAGCGACGTGGGCGGGGCGTTCGTGCAGAGCGACAAGCGCGTCGGCGCGTGGACCCGCGCGATCGAGTCGGGCACCTTGCCCACCGAGCGCGGCTACTGGCTGACCGAGGACGACGTCGAGCGGCGCGCGATCATCACCGACCTCATGTGCAACCAGCAGGTCGACCTCGGCCGGGAGGCGGAGGTGCGCTTCGGCGCGGAGCTCTCGCAGCTGCGCGACCAGGAGCGCGAGGGCCTGGTGACGCTCGAGGGTCCGCGCGTGACCGTCACGCCCCTCGGGCGCGTCTTCCTGCGCAACGTCGCGATGGTCTTCGACGCCCACCTGCCCAGCGCCCCCCGCCAGCAGTTCTCCCGCACGGTGTAGGGCAGGCCCCGCGAGCCGAGCGCAGCGAGGCGCAAGATACCGTGTGGGCGTCAACGCCTTTCGGGCACCGCTCCGGATCGTCCACGTCCACGTCCACGTCCACGTCCACGATCCGGAGCGCAGGGGCGAGCTTGGCACCTCGAGTCCGCTCAGAGGAGTGGCCGCTCCTGCGTCCGCAGATCGTCGCCCAACCGTCCGCGAGGCGAGCGTCCCCTCGCCGCAAGGGCGTAGCGAGCGCAGCGAGCGAAGACGCAGGGAGGGGGGCCCAGATGGGCTCTGCCCATCTGGGGCCATCTGGGGGAGGGGCGGCGCGCCCCTCCTGGTGGCCGGCTTCCGAGCCGGCCACACGCAAGCTAGTGACAGCAGGGCGCGCCCTGCAGCGTGCGCCAGGCGATGACGACGGCGGCGAGGGCGGGCAGGGCGCGCTTGAGGCAGAGGTCCACCCAGGCCGGGGCGCGGGTGGCGAGCTGCGCCTGGAGCTGCGCGGCACCGAGGGCCGGCACCGCGCCGAGCGCGAAGCTGCCGAGGGTGAGCGCGCCGGCCGCACCCGACGACGTGGCCGCGGCCGAGAGCAGCATCCCGTAGAGCAGACCGCAGGGCAGGAGCGGCGTCATCGCGCCGAGCAACGCGGCGCGTCGGGCGGGTGAAAACCGTGCGCCGGCGCCCAGGATCCGCCGCAAGATGTGCGCGGCCCCGGGGGCAGGCCTCAGCCGGCGCGAGAGCACGCGGCGGAGGTCCAGCGCGCTCGCCGCGAGCGTCGCCACGAGGAGCCACGGCACGAAGCGCTCGAGCCCGAGCCGCAGGCCGCCGGAGACCGCGCCGCCGAGCGCGCCTGCGAGCAGGCCCACCGCCGCGTACCCCGCCACGCGCGCCCCGTGATAGGCGAGCGCCGCGCGACGGCGCTCTCCCGGCGCCGCGGGCCCGATGCCCGCGCACGCCAGCGGCCCGCACATGAGCATGCAGTGCAGGCTGCTCGAGAACCCGACGGCCACCGCCGCGGCACCGAGGGACGGATCCACGAGGGCCCACGAAGCAACCCGCGTGCCCGCGGCCCGCGTGATGCCCCGCGGGCACTTGACCGGCGCCAGCCGGCACGGCGCTCGCAACACCTCCCACCTGTCGATGGACAAGAGGCCCTGTGCCCACTGCGGGAGCCCGACCCCGGCTGCGCCGGCGGGCGCGCGCGCGTTCTGCTGTGACGGCTGCGCCACCGTGTACGCCCTGCTCCACGACGCGGGCCTCGAGCGCTACTACGCGCTCGGCGGGCGGGGCCCGGCGCCGGACGGCGCGAGCGCCGGCACGTACACCTGGCTCGAGCCGCTCCTCGAGTCCGCCGAGGCGAGCGCCGGCGACGTCTGTCAGCTCGAGGTCGACGTGCAGGGCGTCCACTGCGCGGCGTGCGTGTGGCTCCTGCAGCAGCTCGGCAAGCGCGCCGGGAGCCTGCGCATCGACGTCAACCCCGCCCTCGGCAAGCTGCGCGTGTGGTTCGCGCGCGGTGCCTTCGACGTCCTCGCGTACCTGCGCTCGATCGAGCAGTTCGGCTACCGCACGGGGCCGAGCCGCAAGACGCAGGGCGCCGCGTCGCGAGGGCTGCTCGTGCGCCTCGGCGTGCTCTCGGCGCTGACCATCCAGGTGATGCACTTCCAGGCCTCGTTCTACCTGGGGCTCGGCGAGGATCACGCCGATCCCACGGCGCGCCTCTTCTTCGGGGTGTCGCTCGCGATGACCGCGATCGCCGTCGCCGTCGGCGGCGAGCCGTTCCTCCGCGGCGCCTGGCAGGGCCTTCGCCGCGGCGTCCTCGCGCTCGACCTGCCGATCGCGCTCGGGCTCGTGCTCGCGTTCGGCGCCTCGCTCTGGCAGGCGGCGCGCGGCCACACCGAGCGCACCTACCTCGACGCCCTCACCTGCTTCGTGACGCTCATGGTGGCGGCGCGGTGGCTCTCCGAGCGCGTGCTCGAGCGCAGCCGCAAGCTCCTGCTCGAGGACGCGGGCGCCGATGCGCTGGTCGTGCGGAGGCGGCAAGGCGATCGCCTGGTCGCGATCGGCGCGCCGCGGGTGGCGGAGGGTGACGAGCTCCTCGTGGCGCCCGGCGAGATCGTGCCGGTCGACGCGACCTCGGCGGAGGCTGGCCGCATCGCGACCGCGTGGATCACCGGCGAGCCCGACGTGCGCGAGGTCGAGGCCGGTGCGGTCGTGCCTGCGGGCGCGATGAACGCCGGCCAGCGCGCGCTGGTCGTGACCGCGCGCACCGGCTTCGAGGCCTCGCCGCTGCCCGCGCTCCTTCGGGCGCCGGCGACGGGAGGCGCCGCGCCGCGCCACGAAGCGCTCTGGGACCGCGTCGCGCGCGTCTACGTCGTCGCGGTCCTCGCGCTGGCCGCCGCGGCGTTCGCGGGGTGGTGGGCCGTCTCACCGGGGCGCGCGCTCGACGTGACGGTGGCGATCCTGGTCGTGACGTGCCCGTGCGCGCTCGGCCTCGGCGGGCCGCTCGCCCGCGAGATCGCGCTCGGCCGCCTGCGCCGCCGCGGGCTCTACGTCCGCCTCGCCGACGCGTTGCCAAGGCTCGCGGAGGTGCGCAAGGTGCTCCTCGACAAGACCGGAACGCTGACGCTCGGCCGCCTCGAGGCCGATCGCGCAGCGGTGACCGCGCTGCCTGCCGAGCTCGTCGACGTGGCGTACGACCTCGCCGTGCGCAGCCAGCACCCGGCGGCGCGCGCGCTCGCAGAGGCGCTCGCGACCCGCGGGGCGCGCCTCGATCCCACCGCCGTGGTCGAGGAGACGCCGGGGCAGGGCCTCCGGACCACGCGTCTCGGCCATGCCTACGCGCTCGGCGGCGACGCCGGGCGGGACCGCGCCGCGTGCCTGTCGCGCGACGGCGAGCTCGTCGCGCGCATCGGCCTGGCCGAGACGCTGCGGCCGGACGCGCGTGCGCTCGTCACCACGCTGGGCCGCGCCGGCCTGGAGGTCTGGCTCGTCTCCGGCGACGAGGCGGGGCGCGTGGAGGCGCTCGCCGCCGAGCTCGGCATCGCGCCCGGTCGAGTCCGTTCGGGCATGCGTCCGGCGGACAAGGCCGCCCTCGTCGGCGAGCTCGATCGCGGCGACACGCTCTTCCTCGGCGACGGCATGAACGATTCGCTCGCGTTCGAGCGCGCATTCCTTGCGGGCACTCCGGCGGTCGATCGCCCCGTGCTCCCCGGCAAGTCCGGCTTCTTCCTCCTCGGCGGGCAGCTCGGCGCGGTCGCGGAGGCGGTGCTCGTCGCGCGCCGCTGGCGGCTGTCGGAGCGCAACGTCCTCGTCTTTGCGGCTCTTTACAACGTGCTCGCGGTGGGGGCGTGCCTCCTCGGGTGGATGACCCCGCTGCGCGCCGCGCTCCTCATGCCCGCGAGCTCGATGGCCGTCCTGCTGCTCTCCACGCTTGGCCTCCGGAGTGCAAGCGAAGCTGCAACGAATAGAGCAAGAGCAAGTGTCCTAGGGGCCAGCGATTCCCCCGATCCAGTGAGCGCACCGACGCCAGCGTGAGGAACAGATGGATATCCTCGGCCTCCAGATCTTCGTGAGCCTCGTCCTCGTCGTGGGCGCGGTCGTCCTCTTCGCGTGGAGCGCCAAGCAGGGCGACCACGATCAGGGAGATCGCCTCTCCCTGCTGCCCATGGAGGACGACGCCCAGCCGGCCTCGCTCCCGGGCTCGTCCCCGGCAATGAACCCCCTCGCACCAAGGAGCAGCAAGTGACCGAGCAACGGATCGTCTACGACGACGGCACAGTCAGGCGTTTCCTCTTCGCGTCCGTCGTCTTCGGGATCGTCGGAATGCTGGTGGGCGTCTTCGTCGCCCTGCAGATGGCCTTTCACCAGCTCAACTTCGGCATCCCCTACACGACGTTCTCGCGCCTGCGGCCGCTGCACACGAACGCCGTCATCTTCGCGTTCGTCGGCAACATGATGTTCGCGGGCGTCTACTACTCGACGCAGCGCCTGCTCAAGACGCGCATGGCGTCGGACCTGCTGTCGAAGCTCCACTTCTACGGCTGGCAACTCATCATCGTGGCCGCCGCCGTCACGCTGCCGCTCGGCATCACGACCTCGAAGGAGTACGCCGAGCTCGAGTGGCCCATCGACCTCGCCATCACCGTCGTCTGGGTGATCTTCGCGATCAACTTCTTCTGGACCCTCGCCAGGCGCAACGAGAAGAACCTCTACGTCGCGATCTGGTTCTACATCTCGACCGTCGTCACGGTGGCGGTCCTGCACCTCATGAACAGCCTCGCGCTGCCGCTCAGCGCGACGAAGAGCTACTCCGTCTACTCCGGCGTGCAGGACGCGCTCGTGCAGTGGTGGTACGGCCACAATGCCGTCGCGTTCTTCCTGACGACGCCGATCCTCGGCATCATGTACTACTTCCTGCCCAAGGCGGCGGATCGCCCCGTCTACTCGTACCGCCTGTCCATCGTCCATTTCTGGGCGCTCGTCTTCATGTACATCTGGGCGGGGCCGCATCACCTGCTCGGAACGGCATTGCCGGAGTGGGCGCAATCGCTCGGCATGGTGTTCTCGCTCATGCTGCTCGCGCCGTCGTGGGGCGGCATGCTCAATGGCCTGCTGACGTTGCGCGGCGCCTGGGACAAGGTGCGCGCGGATCCGGTGCTCAAGTTCTTCGTCGCCGGGGTGACCTTCTACGGAATGGCCACCTTCGAGGGGCCGCTCCTGTCGATCAAGTCCGTGAGCGCGCTCGGCCATTACACCGACTGGATCATCGGCCACGTGCACGGCGGTGCGCTCGGCTGGAACGGCTTCATGGCGGCGGGCATGTTCTACTGGCTCGTCCCGCGCCTCTACGGCAAGCCGCTCCGCAGCCAGCGCGCGGCGGACCTGCACTTCTGGATGGGGACCGTCGGCATCATCGTCTACATGGTCTCGATGTGGGCCTCGGGCGTGACGCAGGGCCTCATGTGGAAGGCGCAGAACCCCGACGGCTCGCTCGTCTACCCGGACTTCGTCGAGACGCTGCTCGCCATCCGCCCGATGTACATCGCGCGCGCGGTCGGCGGCGGCCTCTACCTCGTCGGCTTCGTGCTGATGGCCTGGAACCTCGTCGCGACGGCGCTCGCGGGCAAGGCCGTGGACGGCGAGGCGACGGTGCTCGTGGAGGAGAAGGCCGCGAAGGTCCCCGGGCCGCGCTGGACCACGATCCTCGGCGCGCGCCCGGTGGTGCTCTCGGCCGCGGTCGTCCTCGTGTCGGCGCTGCTCGCGGCGGGCGGCCTCAACCTGGCGCTGCTGGGCCTGACCCTCGTGGTCGTGATCGGCGCGGCGTCGTGGATCGTCGGCAAGCCCGCGGGCAAGCCGGCCTGGCACGCGATCATCGAGGGCCGCGCGCTCCTCTTCACCGTGCTCACGCTCGTCGCGGTGCTCGTCGGCGGCGTCGCCGAGATCCTGCCGACCATCTTCGTGGCCAAGGCGGTGCCGAAGACGGGCGAGGCGCAGCAGGCCTATTCGGCGCTCGAGCTCGAGGGGCGTGACGTGTACCTGCGCGAGGGCTGCTACGTCTGCCACTCGCAGAACATCCGGCCGTTCCACTGGGAGACGCAGCGCTACGGCGCGCCGTCGCGGGCCGAGGAGTTCCAGTACGACCACCCGTTCCAGTGGGGCAGCAAGCGCACCGGGCCGGACCTCGCGCGCCAGGGCGGCAAGTACCCGAACCTCTGGCACTACACGCACATGATGGATCCGCGCGCGACGAGCCCCGGCTCGAACATGCCGACGTTCACGTGGTTGACCGAGTGGAAGGTCGACCTCAAGCACACGTCGCGCAAGCTCGCGCTCATGCAGAAGCTCGGCGTGCCGTACACCAACCGCGACATCGACGCCGCCGAGGAGTCGGCGCTCGCGCAGGGCAAGGCCATCAGCGGCGACCTGGCGAAGCAGGGCGTCAAGATCGATCCCGATCGCGAGATGGTCGCGATGATCGCGTATCTGCAGCGTCTCGGTCGCGGACCCCAGACGCCGGCTCCTGCCGGCGCGACGACGACCGCGCTCGTCCCCGCCCCCACGCAGGAGGTTCGCTGATGTACCGAGAGTTCTATCAAGGCGCGTTCGTGGAGCCGGCCGTGTTCGCGCTCGTCTTGTTTGCCGTGCTGTTCGTGGCCGTCGTCACGTGGGCCTTCTGGCCTCGCAGCGGCGAGCGGAGCTTCGACCGCATGGCGCGCCTGCCGATGGACGAGGAGCGGCGTCATGGCTGATGCGGCGCACGGGTCGGATCCGCTGGACACCGGCCACGACTACGACGGCATCCACGAGCACGACAATCGACTGCCGAACTGGTGGCTGGCCACGCTCTTCGGCACGACGATCTTCGCGTACGGCTACTGGATGGCCTACCACGTGTTCGAGACGCCGAGCACGGTCGCCCGCTGGGAGGCCGGCGAGGCGGAGATCGCGGCCAGGGCCAACGCGACGCCCGCGGACGACAAGGTGCTCCTCGCGCTCTCGCACGACTCCGGCCTCATGGCGAAGACGCAGGCGACGTTCAAGCAGCAATGCTCCGCATGCCACGGCGAGAACGGCGAGGGCAAGATCGGCCCGAACCTCACCGACGCGGTCTGGATCCACGGGCCGAAGCCGACGGAGGTCTATGCGGTGATCGGCAGCGGCGTGCTGCAGAAGGGCATGCCGGCGTGGAAGCCGGTGCTCGGCGAGGAGCGCGTGCGCGCGCTCGCCGCGTACGTGCAGACGCTGCGCGGCAAGAACCTGCCCGGCCGTCCGCCCGAGGGCGACCGCAAGGAGTGAGCGTGGAGCCTGCTCCCCTACCCCCGAGGAAGGAGCCGGCCAGCGCAGGACGGACCGGGAGCCCGCGCGCAGATGGTCCCTCGCTCGATCGCCTCTATTCCATCCGCACCGACGGCTCGCGGCGCAAGCTGCACCCCGCGGACGTGCGCGGGAGATTCCTCACGCGCCGCCGCGTCGTGTTCGCCGCGCTGGTCGCCTTCTACGTCGTCCTTCCGTTCCTGCAGGTCGGGGGGCATCCGGCGGTGCACCTCGACATCGAGGCGCGCAGGTTCTACCTGCTCGGGGGCGTCTTCGACTCGCGCGACGTGTGGCGCGCGCTCTTCCTCCTGCTCGGGTTCTCGTTTGCGCTGCTCTTCTTCACCGCGTGGCTCGGCCGCGCCTGGTGCGGGTGGGCGTGTCCGCAGACGGTCTTCCTCGAGGGCATCTACCGCCCGATCGAGCGGCTGATCGACGGCCCCGCCGCAAAGCGCATCAAGCTCGACCAGGCGCCCCTGTCGCTCGGCAAGGCCGCGCGGCGGGTGGTCAAGCACGCGCTCTTCCTCGGCGTCTCGCTCGCGGTCGCGCACGTCGCGCTGTCGCTCGTGGTGTCGGCCCACAGCATGGTTGGCATGCTGCGCGAGGGCCCCGGTGCGCACCCCGAGGCGTTCGCGTGGACGATGGGGACGGCCGCCGTCTTCTACTTCAACTTCGCGTGGTTCCGCGAGCAGCTCTGCATCGCGATCTGCCCCTACGGGCGATTGCAGTCGGTGCTGGT
This sequence comes from uncultured Myxococcales bacterium, assembly GCA_964593795.1. GTDB lineage: Bacteria > Myxococcota_A > Polyangia > JAHFDS01 > JAHFDS01 > JAHFDS01. The sequence goes on from CAZQJC010000137.1 coordinate 19,181, forward strand.
GGACCGCGACTCGCTCGTCATCGGCTACGACGTGGGCCGCGGAGAGCCCCGCGGGCGCGCCGAGGCGGGCGGCGGGAAGGCCGCAGGCGTGGGTGATTGCGTCGACTGCAACCGCTGCGTCGTCGTCTGCCCGACCGGCATCGACATCCGCGCCGGGCTGCAGCTCGAGTGCATCGCGTGCGCGCAGTGCATCGACGCCTGCGACGAGATCATGGATCGCCTGCACAGGCCGCGCGGCCTCATCCGCTACGACAGCTCTCGCGCGCTCGAGGGGCAGGGTCGAAAGGGCGTGCTGCGGCCGCGGATGATCGTCTACGGCGCGCTGCTCCTCGTCGCGCTGGGCGGCCTCGTCGCGGCGACCGCGACGCGCACGGCCGTCGAGCTGTCGGTCTTCCGCGTGCGCGGCGCGCCCTACGTGCTCGAGGAGGGGCGCGTGCGCAACGCCTTCGAGCTGCACGTCGTGAACAAGGCCTCGCACCCGATCAGGCTCGTCCTGTCGGGCGAGTCGCCCGGGGTGACCCTCGTGATCCCGGCGCCGGAGCGGGCGCTCGAGCCGCTCGAGAGCATCCGCGTGCCCGTGTTCGCGACCATGCCGGACGCGCTCTTCAAGCGGCCCTTCGAGCTCGAGCTGCGTGCCCGGGCGCTCGGCACTGGCGAGGTCCGAAAGGTCCAGGCGCGGTTCCTGGGGCCGATCCGGTAGGCCCCGGTCGGCCCCTACTGCGCGTGTGTGGTGGGGTGCGTGTACGATGGGGGGAGATGCCCGGGGCTCGCCCCATCGCCGAGGTGATCGCGGACCGGATCGCGGTCTACCTCGGGCCTCACACGGCGCGCGTCGCCGTGCGGACCTTCTCGTACAAGGCGCTGCGCCGCGGGCCCGAGACGCTCACGCGCGCGGACTTCCCGGCCCTGGCCGCCGCGCTGCGGCCCATGCTGCGCACGCTGGTCGGGCGCGCGATGAGCGAGGCGATCCTCGACCACGCGGAGAGGGACCTGGCCTCATGAGATACCGCGCCCTGGCCGCCCTCCCGATCGCCTGCGTGGTGCTGTTCGCGCTCGCGCTCGTCATTGCTGGCGAGGGCGCGCGCCCGCTCGTCGTGCGCGCCGGCAACGAGTCGAGCAAGGTCCTGGCGCTCCTCGGGTGCCTCGCCGCCGCGCTGGCCTTCGAGCCGGGCGAGTACCTGCGGCGCGCGTGGCTGCTCGCCGCGACGTGCCTCGGCCTGTTGCTCACGCGGGATGCGCTCCTGCTCATCGACGCGGGCAGCGGGGCGGGCATCTCGTCGGTGCGCGTGGGGCTCTCCTTCTTCGCCAACCTGGCGGCCGTGATCGGCACGCTCATGATCGCGCGGGCGTGGCGCGTCGCCGGGATGGACCTGCCGGGCTCGCGCGGCGCGCGCAGGGTGTCCCTCGCGATCGCCTTCGGCGTCGCGGTCGCGCTCGCGGGTCCGTCCGCGTACGTGAACCTCGGGACGTCGCTCGGCGGCGATCCGCGCGGCATGGTGGGCCTGGCCTCCGACGTGGGCGACATCCTGTCGACGACGCTGCTCGCGCCGGTGCTGCTGACGGCGATCGCCGTGCGCGGGGGCCTCCTGCGCTGGCCGTGGGGCCTGCTCACCGCGAGCCTGTTCGCGTGGCTCCTCTACGACACGTTCGTGACGGTGCTCGGCGAGGTGCCAGGTCACGGGCCGTCCTTCAAGCTCGTCGGCGAGGGTTTCCGCGTGCTCGCGTGCACCCTGCAGTGCTCCGCCGGTCTCGCGCAGCGCTTCGTGGTCCGCGGCCCCCCGCCGCCGCGGGGCTAGGATACGGGGGTGGACCCCAAGGAGTCGGTCGCCGCGCGCTGCCGCGAGATAGGCCTCGACGCCACGGTGGCGAGTGACGTCTGCAGCACGGTCGGTCTGTCGTGGGCACGCCGCGCCACCAGAGCCGCGACACCGACGGCGCGCTCGCCCTCGCGCTCGAGTCGAGGCCGTTCGACTACGCGCCCTCCGTACCGCAGGAGCTCGCCGCCCTCGCGAACCGCGCCACCGCGCGCGACCCCGCAGCCCGCCCGGCCGACGCGTGGCAGGTGCGCCAGGCGATAGCCGACTACCTGCAGCACAGGAGCTCGATCGCGCTCGCGGCGTCGGCCGCGGAACGGGTCGCCCGGCTGCGCGCGCTGGTCGGGGACGAGGCGGCCCTCGGGCGCGAGTCGGTGCAGCACGACCTCGACGTCCTCGCCGGCGAGGCGCGCTTCGGGCTCGAGCAGGCGCTGCGCGAGTGGAAGGACAACCCCGTGGCGTTGCGGGCCCTCGAGGAGCTCGACGCCTTGCAGGCCTCGCGGCGCGCCCGCTCCGCGGCCCTCGAGCGCCTCGCGCGCGAGCTCGACCCCAGCATCTCGAGCCGCCAGCGCGCGATCGGCCTCGGCGTCCTCGCCGTGGTCGGCGTGGCGCTCTCCATCGGCGGCTTCCTGACCGAGCAGGCGACGCTCACGCCGCGGGCGCTCTTCTACCAGTCGCTCGCACCGCTCGGCGGCGTCCTCGTCGTCGCGGTGGTCCTGCGGCGCCACCTGTTCGGCACCGACCTCAACCGTCGCCTGGCGCACGCGGCCATCGTCGAGGTGCTGTCCGTGGTCGCCAGCAACGCGGTGGGCTGCGCCGCCGGCGTCTCCGTGCCGCACCTGCTGGCCTTCGACGCGCTCGTCTTCGCGGCCATCACGGCCCAGGGCGCCGCGCTGATGTTCCGCTGGCTGGCCTTCTTCTCCGTGGTGATGCTGGGCGTCGCGGTGTGGGCCGCGAGCTTCCCCGATCAGGCCATGCGCGCCTTCTCGCTCGGCACCGGCGTGTCGCTCGTCGTCAGCGCCTGGCTCTCGAGGGGATCGGCGCGAAAGTCGAGAAGCTGAGCCGAACCCCTGAGTTCTTCGAGGGGATCGGCGCGAAAGTTGAAAACTTGAGCCTGACCCCTGAGCTCCCCCGAGCCGCAAGGGCGTAGCGAGCGCAGCGAGCGAAGACGCAGGGAGGGGGGGCAGTCGTGCCCCTCCTGGTGGGCGCCTTCGGAGGCGCCCACACGCAACCTAGCTGGCGTGCTTGGCGCCTGCCGTCTCGGTGTGGGGCTTCGGCTCCTCGGTGGCGTGGCGGCCGCCGCGACCGATCGGCATGCCCTGGGCGCGCATCTCGGACAGCAGGTACTGGATCTTGCGCGTCGAGATGCCGAGCATGTCGGCCGCGCGCGACGTCGACCCGCCCGTGTGCTCGAGGGTCTTGAGGATGACGTAGCGCTCGATCTCCTCGAGCGTCGAGCCCGGCACGGCGGGCATGCCGTCCTCGCTCTTGCCGCGCGCCGCCGCGACCTGCGCGCCGAGGTCGGCCGGACGCACGAGGTCGCCCTTGGCGACCACCACCGCGCGCTCGACCGCGTTCTCCAGCTCGCGCACGTTGCCCGGCCACGCGTAGCGGCTCATCGCCTCGAGGGCGTCGTCCGAGAAGCCAGTCACGGGCTTGCCGTTCTCGGCCGCGCAGCGCTGGAGGAAGTGCATCGCCAGGAGCGGGATGTCCCCGCCGCGCGCGCGGAGCGGCGGCATCTCGAGGGAGACGACGTTCAGGCGGTAGTACAGGTCCTCGCGGAAGAGGCCCTGCCGCACGCGCTCCTGCAGGTCGCGGTTCGTGGCGGATACGATGCGCACGTCCACGCGCACGGTCTGGTTGCCGCCCACGCGCTCGAACTCGTGCTCCTGCAGGAAGCGCAGGAGCTTGACCTGGATCGCCGGCGAGATCTCGCCGATCTCGTCGAGGAACAGCGTGCCGCCGTCGGCCTGGGCGAAGCGCCCGTCGCGCCGCGAGATCGCGCCCGTGAAGGCTCCGCGCTCGTGGCCGAAGAGCTCGCTCTCGAGCAGCGTCTCCGCCAGCGCCGCGCAGTGCAGCTTGACGAAGGGCTTGCCCGCGCGCGGGCTGTGCTCGTGGATGGCCGCGGCGACGAGCTCCTTGCCCGTGCCGCTCTCGCCCGTGAGCAGGACCGAGGCGCGCGACGGCGCGACCTGGAGCACCGTCTCGAAGACCTTCTGCATCGGCGGGCTCGAGCCCACGATCGACTCGATGCGGCTCTGCTCGTGCAGCCGTCGCCGGAGCTGGCCCACCTCGGCGCGCAGCCGCCGGCGCTCGAGCGCGCGGTCGAGCTGCTGCGTCAGCGTGTCCACGTGGATGGGCTTGGTGAGGTAGTCGGACGCCCCCGCGCGCATCGCCTGGACGGCGGAGTCGACCGCGCCGAAGGCGGTGGTGACGATGACGGCCCGGTCCGGATCGTCCGCGAGCGCCCGGCGCATGAGCTCGAGCCCATCCATGCCGGGCATGAGCAGGTCGGTCACAAGCGCATCTGGCGCGAACTCCTCGAGCTTCGGCAGCGCCTTGAAGCCGTCGGCGGCGGTCTCGACCTGGTATCCCTCCTCACGGAGGATCTCGGCCAGGGCCGTCCGCGCGTTGGCCTCGTCGTCCACGATGAGCACTCGGCCGCGGGTTTCCATCGCTTCCCCTACGAAGCAAGTTGCGGACCGGGGGTTTCTACGGATAACGACAAGATTTCGCGCACAGCTTGCGCGGGCACCCGGGTCGGGCGCACCAGATGCGTCATGACGCGGGGAGGCGAACGCGGAAGATCGTGCGGCCGGGGCGGCTCTCGACGCCCACCTCGCCGCCGTGGTCGCCCACGATCCGCGAGACGATGGCGAGGCCGAGGCCCGTTCCGCCGGGCTTGGTGGTGTAGAAGGGCTCGAAGATCGGGGCGTTGTGGGCGGGCAGGCCCGGGCCGTCGTCCTCGACCTCGAGGCGGCCCCAGCCCGGCTCGGCATCGACGCGGACGTGGACCCGGCCTCCGCTCGGCGCCGCCTCGACGGCGTTGCGGACGAGGTTGTGCACGACCTGCTTGATGCGCTCTTCCTCCAGCCTCGCGTGGACCGGGCCGCCGGGCGCGAGCACGAGCTGCTTGCCCGCCGCGGCCGCCTCCGGCGACATGAGCGCGACGACCTGCTCGGCGCACTGGCGGAGGTCCATGCTCGCGATGCGCAGCGGCTGGGGCCGCGCGAACTGCAGGAACTCCTCGACGAGCTCGGCCAGGCGCCGCATCTCGCCGCCGACCACGCCGGCCGCGGCCATCGCGCCCGCGAGGTCCGCGCCCGCCGGGCGCTTGAGCCTGCGCTCGAGCAGCGTGAGCTGCAGGTGCGCGGCGTTGAGCGGGTTCCTGATCTCGTGCGCCAGGCCCGCGGCCATCGTGCCGAGGCTCGCGAGTCGCTCGGCGCGGCTCGCGCGGTCCGTGGCCTCGTGCTCCTCCGTGATGTCGAGGCCGATCGCGCACACGAGCCGCCCGATCGCGTCGGGAAGGGTCGTGAAGTGCCAGCGCACGCGCCGCTTGCCGCCGCCCGGGATCACCGCCTCGAGCGGGCCGGGCCTGCGGCCCTCGAGCAGGGCGTCCACCATCACGGTCGTCGCGCCGTGCAGGTCCCCGGGGACGAAGAGCTCGAGGAAGGACCGCCCCACGACCGCGTCGCGCTTCTGCTCGAGCGCGTCCTCGGCGTGGCCGTTGACGAGGGAGAGCCGCAGCTCCGCGTCCATCGTGACGATGAGGGCCTCGGAGGCCTCGACGATCTGCTCGTAGCGCTCCTCGCTCTGGACGAGGCGGCGCTCGAGCAGGCGCGTGTGCTCGCGCTCGAGGGACTGCACGCGCTCCACGAAGGCCTCGCGGTAGGTCTCGAGCATGATCGCGAGCTCGAGATCGAGGATCTTGTGGACCGCGTCCGCCATCGCGCCCTGCTCGACGGGGGCGACCTCGGCGTGCAGGATGCCCATGAGCGCCAGGCGGATGACGTTCATCGCGCCGAACATGTAGCGCTGCTCGAGGCCCACCCGCACGTGCACGCGACCGATCCGGGCGCGCCGCGCGAGGTAGGTGTCGTCCCACGGCCCCTCGAGCAGCTCGGTGAGCCACTCGTGCAAGGTGCCCTTGAGCCTCTCGATCTGATCGGGCCCGGTGAAGACCATCCGCGCGCCGGAGTGCTCCTGCAGCCGCGCGTAGAACGCTTCGGCGATCGATTGCCGGTGCGGCAGGACGAGCGGGGCGAAGCGCCGGAGCGCCGCGCGATCGTGATCACCGAACGCCACGTACCGCAGCATCTCGGAGAGGAAGGCCTCGGACAGCATCGCAGGGGGGGCTCGCATTCAGGTGGCTTCTAGCCGGCGCAGGCGGCGGCGGGCGTCTCCTCGTCGATCTCCGGCGCGCCGAGGTGGCGCGCCAGCTCGTCGAGGTCCACGGGCTTGTCCAGGCGGACGGCGTCCACGTCCTTTGGCAGATCGATCCCGAGCGCCGACAGCAGGAGCATGCGCGCGGCGCTGCCCGCGGCCTGCAGGCGCCGCAGGAGGCCGAGGCCGTCGAGGCGCGGCATGCGCAGGTCGGTGACGACCACGTCCGGCGCGAAGCCGGCGGCGCGGTCGAGGGCGTCGAGGCCGTCCTCCGCGGTCTCGACGCGGTAGCCCTGGTCCGCGAGGATGGCGGCGAGCGCGGCCCGGGCGTTGGTCTCGTCGTCGACGATGAGGATCCTGCGGGGGCGCATGTCAGGTGCTCTCCGGCTTCTCGCCTCTGACGATGAGGACGGGGCACGGCGCCGTGCGCGCGACGCGCTCGGCGATCGAGCCGAGCAGCGCGTGCTTGAAGCCGGTGCGCCCGTGGGTGCCGATGACGAGCAGCTCCGCGTGCACGTCGGCAGCGGTGCGCACGATCGTGTCGGCCGCGATGCCGCGGCGCAGGTGGATGTCGGCGGTCGCGCCGGCCTTCGCCAGCGTGTCGCGCAGGTTCGTGAGCGCCGCTTCCTCGGCGCGCTTCGCCACGCCCTCGTACACGCCGCGCTCCCACGACTCGAGCGGGACGAACCACTGCGGCGCCTCGAAGGGAGGCTCGAGCGCGTACACCACATGGAGCTGCGCGCCGACCGTCCGCGCGAGGTCCACGGCGGTCCGGGTGGCCGCCTCGGACGCCGGCGAGAGATCACAAGCGAGCAAGATTCGCTTCCACATGATCGTCCTCCGTTCGAGCCTGGGTTGAGCAACCGCCGTGCCCGCCGGGAGGCCCTTCCCGGCGCGGGTTCGCGCAGAAGGTGCGTCACCTGCGATCCGTGCGGCATCCAGTGCGCCTCGGGATCCGCGCTTGCCGAACTTGTTGCGCCCGGAGAGCTGGCATACTTCTTCCAAGAGGTGGAGGACATGGAGCTGGAGACATGAGCACCGCATCGCCCGTCATCCTGGTCGCGCACGACTTCTCCCCGGCGGCACGCTGCGCCCTCGACTGGGCGGTCGAGGAGGCCGGCCTGCGCAAGGCCGAGGTGCACATCGTCCATGTGATCGAGTACAGGCTGTCGGATCTCTTCGGCGACGAGCCGCCGCTCGACGAGGTGCGCATCGCGGCGGTGGAGACGGCGGCGGAGAAGCGCCTGGCCGAGCTGCACGTCCCGGGCATCGTGCACCGGCACGTGGCGATCGGCCGGCCCGCGCAGCGGGTCGCCGAGCTGGCCGACCGGCTCAAGCCGACGTTGCTCGTCGTCGGCACGCGCGGCCTCTCGGGCCTGCAGGGAATGGTGATCGGATCGGTCGCCGACTACCTCGTGCGCCATGCCGCTTGCGCGGTGGTCTGCATCAAGGCGCCTGTTTGACGACTACCCGGCCCAGCCGCTCGCGATGATGGCGCGCAGGATGCCCTTGCCGCGGTGGCCGAAGATGGGGTGCGGCTCGAGCACGCGCTGGTCCGCGATGGCGCGGGCGACGCGGTGCGGCGTGGACTTCGTGCGGGCGGCCTCCTCGAGGACGCGGCGCGTGAGTGGGAAGATGGCGCCGTCCCAGTCCGTGCCGAGGTGCCGCTCGATCGACTCTCCGTCGTCGTAGCCGGCGCCCTCGTCGGCGCAGGTCACGATGCCCATGCGGTTCGCGAGGAAGTCCGGCACGTAGGTGATGCCACGCGCCTCGAGCGTGAGGTCGTCGCGCTCGGGGTCGAGGAGCTGGTTGTTCGCCGCGCCGCACACGATCCTGGCGCGGATGGCCGGGATCGTGTCGGGGCCGAGCACGCCGCCCGTCGCGCAGGGCGCGAGGATGTCGGCCTCCGCCGCGAGGATCGAGGTGTCGCCGTGCCCCGCGACGCGCAGGTCGAGCTCGAGGCCGGGGCACGCCGCGCGCACCTCGTCGAGGCGTCGCGGCTCGAGGTCGCAGCCGATCACGCGCCTGGCGCCGCGCTCGCCGAGGAAGCGCACGAGGGGGCCGCCGACGTTGCCGAGGCCGTGCACCGCGACGGTCTTGCCGGCGAGGTCGCCGAGCCCGAGGTGCGCGAGCGCGCCCTCGATGGCGCGCACGACGCCGCGCGCGGTGGGCACGCTCGGGTTGCCGCTGCCGCCGAGCGCGGGCGGGATGCAGGTCGTGAAGCGCGTCCGCGCGAACACCGCGGCCATGTCGTCGACGTTGGTGCCGACGTCCTCGGCCGTGACGTAGAGACCGCGCAGGCTGGTGACGAAGGCGCCGTACTCCTCGTAGATGCGCCGCCTGGTCGCCAGGTCCGACCCGGTGCCGCGCGCCATCACGCCCTTGCCGCCGCCCCACCAGATCCCCGCGAGCGCGTTCTTCTGCGCCATGCCCTTGGCGAGGCGGAGGCCGTCGCGCAGGAAGGCCTCGACCGTGTCGTAGCTCCAGAAGCGCACGCCGCCCGCCGCTTGCCCACGGCAGGTGCGGTGCACGAACGCAGCCTGCAGGACGCCCGTCTCCGGCGCGACCTGGAGGAACAGACCCTCGTGGTGATCGAAGTCGCGCGTGTCCGAGGCGCAGAACTCGGCGAGCGCCGCGAGCGCCGGGTGCGACGCGACCGGGCGCCCGGTGTCCTCGTCGAGCCGCACGAACCCGCGGCGGATCCCGTGCGACTTCATCGTCCTCGCGAGCTCGGCGGGCGTCTGCCCGAGCAGGTCAACCATGCGCTGGAGCCTACCCGATCACGTGCCTGATTCATGGAGGTCGACCGGCGGCGCGAGCAGGGCTTGCCCGGCGGCGTCGGTCGGCTGGGGCGGGCCGATGGTGGTGCGGGCGGCCTCGCCGCTCCTGATGAGGGCCCAGCGGTAGGCGATGGGGGCGGCGAGCTCGTTGATGGCGACGACGGCGAATACGAGCGCCGCGGCGTCGGCGCCTGCGACGGGGAAGGTGCGCTGGAAGAGGAGCGCGAGGGCGAGCGCGAGGCCCGCCTGGGGGAGCAGGCCATAGCCCGCGAAGCGGCGCACGGTCTCGGGGGCACGCGCGAGGCCCGCGCCGAGGCGCGCCCCGGTGAGGAGGCCGAGGCCGCGGACGACGACGAAGCACGCGGCGGGGATGCCGATCGTCCGCAGCGCGTGCACGTGGACGCTCGCGCCCGCCACCGCGAAGAACACGATGTAGACGGGCAGGCTGGCCTCGATGCCGTGGCGCAGCCGCTCGCCGTACCGCGTCGCGTTCTCGACGAGGGCACCGGCCGCCAGCGAGACGATGAGCGGGTCGAGGTGCAGGCGCTGGCCCACCTCGGCGATGACGAAGCACACCACGACCACGAAGAGCGCGACGCCGCGCTCGACCTTGCGCAGGAAGAGCACGAGGAGCAGGCCCACGGCGCCGCCCGCGACGACGGAGCCGCCGAGCTCCCAGGCCAGCGTACGCAGCGTGTCCATCGCCTCCGTGCCCGCGCCGAACGCGGTCTTGGCGATCGACGACACGGTGGCGAACGCGATGATGACCATGAGGTCGGCCACGACCACGACGCCGAGCGCGGTGCGCGCGACGGGCCCATCGGCGCCGGTCTCGTTGCGCAGGGCGACCACGACGGCGGGGGACTGCGCGGCCATCGTCACGCCGAGCACGGCCGCGAGCGCGAGCGCCTGGACGTCGCTGCGGCTCGCGAGGAACGGCAGGAACCCGCGCGCGAGGTAGGTCACCGCGCCGAGCAGCACCATCGTGCCGAGCACGCCGGCGATCGAGATCCAGAAGATGCTGCGGTAGAGCGGGCGCAGCTTCTTGACCTCGAGCTCGGTGCCGGCCGTGAGCGCGATGAGCGAGATCGCGAGGCCGTTGGCGATGCGCAGGTTCTCGAGCATCGCGGGCGAGACGAGGTCGAGCACCTCGGGGCCGGCGACGAGCCCCGCGGCGAGGTAGCCCGTCAGCCGCGGCAGGTTGAGCTGCTTGAACAGGTGGCCGGCGAGCAGGCCGGAGAGCAGCAGGTACCCGAGCGCCAGCGCCGTGCCGGTCGGGCCGCCCTCGAGCGGATCGGGCGCGAAGAGGCGCACCGCGTGCATGAGGCCGCCGAGGGCGACGAGCAGGACGAGCTGCATCAGGGCACGTCCAGGGGCGCGGGCCTGCGCGCGCGCCACGCGATCTGCACGATGACCTCCGTGACCATCGCGCCGCCGATGACGGCCGTGACGATCCACGGCAGCGTCGGGCTCGAGTAGAGGATCTGCGCGTTGACGACGATGGCGACCGCGAGCGCGCCGAGCGGCGAGACCGAGAGGCTCCAGCGGTCGAGCTCGGCGAAGTCGCCGGGGTGCCGGCGCTCGTGGAGGATGACGGCGACGCGCTTGCCGCCCGTGCGGGCGATGACGAACAGCACGAGGAGCGCCCAGCCCTGCCAGTCGGCGACGCGCCAGAGCGCGCCCGCGATCACGAGGAACACGAGGTAGACGGGGCGCTCGAGGCGATCGAGCGCGCCCTGCACGTGCTCCTTCCACGTGCCCGGCAAGTTGCGCAGGAGCGCGCCCGAGAGGAAGCACACGACGACGGGAGAGAGGCGCAGGAAGCTCGCCATGCCGGCGAGGAACGCGACCGAGCCGAGGAGCACGACGGTGATCTCGGCGTCGCCGCGGACGCCCGCGAGGATCGCGTAGATCATCCCGGAGATGGCCGTGGCCATGCCGAGGGTCACGAAGATCCACGCGATGCCGGGGAGCTTCCAGCCGGCGTCGCCGGCCGGCCGGAAGAACGCGGCGACGACGAGCAGGCCCGTCATGGCGGCGAGCTCCTCGAGCTGCACGAGGCGCGCGACGCGGTCGGCGTCGGCCTCGGCGACTCCGCGTGCGCGCAGGAACGACGGGAGCGTCCGCGCCGTGACCGCCCCGGCGGACCCGAGGAGGAGCGCGTCGCGCATGAACACGATGTCGGCCGAAAAGCCCGTGGTGAGCGCGAGCAGGAGCGCGGCGGCGGCGACGACGAAGAGGAAGGGCACGCCGGTGGTCAGGAGCAGGCCGCTCGCGAGCGACTTCGGGAGCGTCTCGACGACGCGCGCGTCGAAGCGGAACCCGAGCGACAGGCCGATCCAGCCGAGCCCGAGCGGCAGGAGCGGGCGCAGCTCGGCGAGCACGCGGTCGGACAGGAGGTCGACCTCGGGGTGGTGCGCGAACAGGCCCATGAGGACGAAGGGCAGGCCCGAGGTGACGGCCTGCGAGATGCCGAGCGTGTTCTCGAGCTCGATCACGCGCGCGTCGCCCGCGAGGTAGGCGAGCGCGAGGATCGCGACGAGCCCGAGGATGACCTTGACCACCTCGGCGGGCGTCCGATCGGTCGGCGTGGGGGCCGGCGCGGGGATCGCGGGGGCGGCCGGCGAGACGGCGGAGGTCGCGCCGCTCCGAGGGGAGAGCCCTGGCTGGACGTGCGAAGCTGCGGCCGCGGCTGCGTCGGGCGCGCTCGCGGGAGCAGACGTATCTGCTTGTGCGAATGCATCGGCGGTGGTGCCGAGGAGGAGCAGGAGGAAGAAGAGCAGGCGGGCGGTGAGGCTCCGCATCGGCAGGAGCGTCGCAGTCTACGTCGTGCGTGTCAGCAAGGAACGCCGCGCGGAGGGCTCGATCAATCGACGGTGCGGAGGGCTCGCTCGAGGGCGCCGCGGAGCGTGGGCGGGACCTCGGGGAAGCGCTCGCGGATTCCTCGCTCGAGCAGGTCGAGCGCGCCCTCGGCGGCGCCGAGGTCGGCGAGCTTGCCGCGCAGCGCCTCGGCGAAGCCGGGGGCCGCGTCGGGGCCGGTCCACGCGAGGCGCTCCACGAGCAGCGTGGAGAGGAGCGCGAGCTCCTCGACGGCGCGCGCCCCGCGGCCGACGTCCTCGCGTGAGCGGAGCGCGCGGAAGCCCTGGCCCGCCGGCTCGTCGAGCGTGCGCGTCCACTCGGGGCGCGTGCGCATGAGGCCCTCGACGAGCTCGAGGTAGGGGCCGTCGAGGTAGGCCTTCGAGCCGGGCGCGGGGCCGAGGCGCGAGCGCCGCAGGAGCGTGTCCACGAGGCGGCGGAGCTGGAGGCCGAGCGAGAACCCCGCGCGGAAGATGCGCACGAAGGCGACCGTGCGGAGCGCGATCACGGCCTGATCGAGGTCGCCACCGGAGACCAGCTCGAGGCCGAGCGAGAGCGTGTCGGTCGCGCGCGAGACGGCGACCTGCGTGGCGGCGAGGTCGCCGGGCGGCACGCGGTCGGCGACGAGCACGCGGTTGAAGAGGAGCGCGAGCTCGTTCTCGAGGTGGTGCAGCTCGGTCTCGTCCGGGAGCGAGGCGAGCACGCGCTGCAGGAAGCCCTCGCGCTCGAGCGGGGGCACGTAGGGGGCGGGCAGCGTGAGCGGCTCCGGCGCGGGCGGCGGCGCCGTGTGCTCGCCCGGGCGTACGGTCGCGGGATCGAGGAAGCGATAGACCTCGAGCGCCTCGATGGGATCGGGGAAGCCGAGATCCGCCATGCGCCCGCCGCGCCAGCGCGCGGCCATCTCCTCGAGCTCCGTCGGCAGCTCCCAGCGCGCGCCCATGACCACGCGCCGGCCGAGCTCGAGATCCGCGCGGTAGAGGCCGTCGAGCCAGCGCTCGAGCGTGCGCGCCTCGGCGGGGTCGTCGGTGATCCACTCGACGAGGTGGAAGCCGTCGGGCGTCGGCCACATCGCGTGCTCGCTGTCCTCGGGCGCGGCCTCCTCGAGCGTGAGGTCGTAGATGCGCGCGGCCTGGGCGAGGATGAGCGACGGCAGCTCCACGTCGAGCGCGGCGGTGACCCGGGCGGCGTGCGCGGCGCCGGTGTCGGTGAGCGCCTCGATCCACGCTACCGTCGCGGGGAGCAAGAGGTGCTCGCGATCCCAGACGTCGAGATCGAGGAAGGTCTGGATCTGCGCGGGCGACGCGAGCGACACGAGATCGGTTGCGTCACGCAGGCCCACCTCGCGCAGGAGCCAGAAGAGCTCGAGCGCGGGGAGCTTCGGCACGAGCTCCCGGGCCTTCGCGTTCGAGACGAGCTCGTCGTAGCGGCGGCGCGGAGAGCCGGCGCGCGCGAGCAGGGCGCGGAAGCGGCTGAGGGGGATGACTTCTTCGGACATGGTCGCGGGGTAGCAGGAGGCGCCCGCCTCGACAAGCTACAATGAGGACCTGTGGCGAGCCCGCCGGGGGCGAAGGGCGTGACGGCGCGCGTCTGCGTGCGCTGCGGCGCGTTGCAGGCCGAGGGCGAGCGGTGCGCCGGCTGCGGCGCGGAGCTCGAGCCGGCGTCGGAGGCGGCGCTCGAGCGCGTGCTGGAGCACCGCGTGCGCGCGCTGGTGGAGCGCTGGCGCGCGGGAGGCGTGATCGAGGAGGTGGTGGCGGCGCGGCTGCGCGAGGAGCTGGCGCCGAAGGGCGCTCCGGTGTCGAGCGACACCACGTTCCCCGCGCGCGAGCGCGCGGAGTGGGCGGCGCCGGTGGCGGTGGCGGCGCCGGTGGCGGCGGCGGCGCCGGTGGCCGAGCCGGTGGCGGTGGCCGAGCCGGTGGCGGTGGCGGTGGCGGCACCACGGAGCGAGCTCGAGCACGAGCACGAGCACGAGCACGAACGGGGGAGCGTGGTGGTCGAGGCTTCCCTCGGGGCGATCACGGGGATGGTGGGGGAGCTCGAGGGGATCACGCGGCGGCGGGGGCGGCGGGACGTGTGGCCGGTCGTGCAGGAGTACGCGCTGTGGATGGTGGGCGCGTTGCTCGTCGTCGCCGGGTCGATCATGGGGGTGCGCGAGGCGTGGCGGTCGCTCGGTGGCGTCGCGCGCCAGCTCCTCGTCGCGGGCGCGCTGCTCGTCTATCACTTCGGGTTCGTGGGCGGCGCGGCGCTGCTCGCGCGCCGCTCGGCCACCGCAGGTCGCGTGCTCGCCGGCATCGCGCTCGCGCTCTTGCCGGTCTCGTTCGCCGCCCTGGCCGCGCTCGTCGAGGGCGCTCCGGGCGTGGGCGTCAGCTCCGCCGTCATCTTCTCGGCTCCCGCGCTCTTCGGCATGCGCCGTGCGGCGGGCCGCTTCGGCTCGGACGGCGACGGCGTGCCGCTGCTCCTGCTCCCCGCGCTGCTGGCGGAGCTGCCGCTCGCGGCCGTGGGCATCGCGTCGCCGGTGCGCGTCCTCGCTCCGCTCGTCGGGCTCGCCGGCCTCGCGGCGTCGCTGCGCTGGCGACGCTTCGCGGCGGCGGACGGCGCCCCGCGCGCGCTGCCGGTCATCGCGAGCGCCGCCTACGCAGCGGCGCTGGGGCTCCTGGCCGTGGTCGGCGTGCCGGGGGCGTCGGCGCCCGCGCTCCTCGGCGGCGACGCCGCGCTCGTCGAGAGCGCCCTGTGGCTCGTGCTCGCCGCGGCCCTGTTCGAGGAGGCCGCCGGGCGCGCCGAGGTGCGCGAGCGCCTGCCGCGCGCGGCGCCCGCCGGCTCGATGCTCGCGCTCGCCTTCCTCGCGAGCGCCACCGTCGCGGCCGCCGCCGCCGCGCTGCGCGCGCCGGCGCCCTCGCGCGCGGATTCCCTCGGCTGGATCGCGCTCGCGGCCGTCGGCGCCGCGACGTGGGCCTTCCACCGCGCGCGGGCGCGCCGGCCCGCCGCGTTCTACCCGGCGACGCTGGCGGCGAGCCTGCTCGCCACGCTCCTCGCGCGCGTGGTCGCGCCCGCGGACCGCGCGTGGTGGGCGACCGGCAGCGCGCTCGCCGCGGCGGCGGCGCTGCTCTCGGCCGGGCCCGCGGTCGAGGCGCACCGGCGCGGCGCCCTCCTCGCGTGGGGTGCGCTCCTCGGCCTCGGCGCGATCGTCGCAGCCTGGTCCCTCGAGCCGGCCGGCGCGGGCCTCGTCGCGCGCCCGGCGACCGCCGCCGCCGCGCTCCTCGTCGTCGCCGCCGCCCACGCGACCAGACGCGCGCGGCCGAGCTTCCACTACCTCGGCGGCCTCGCCCTGGCGCTCGGCCTCCTGGCGAACGTGCAGCCGCTCGCCGAGCCCGCGGCGGCGGCGTGGTCGCTCTGCGCGCTCTCGCTCGCCTACGGTGTCGCCGGGGCCGTCCTCCCCTCGGTCGCCGAGCTGCGCCCGCTCGAGGATCTCGCGCTCCTCGCCGCGCTCGCCGCGCTCGCCGCCGCGCTGGCGCTCCCGCTCGCGCTGGAGACCGCCTCGCTCGCGACGCGCAGCGCCCCGCTCGCGGCGATCGCCCTCGTCGTCGCCCGCGGCGTGCGCGACCGCTCGCGCGTCCTCGCGATGGCCGGCGCCCTCGCGCTGCCCGCCGTCCTGCCCGCGCTCGCCGCGGCGCGCACGCCCGCCGCCGCTGCGTTCTCCCTCTCGGTGCTCTGCCTCGGTTGCGTGCTGCTGGCGAACATGCGCGGCGACGCCACCGCGCGGCCCCCGCGACGCCTCTTCGGCGCGGTGCCGCTGCCGCTGCCCGCGCCGCTGCGCGCGACGATCGCCGACGCGCTCGCCGCCGCGGCCACGCTCGCCGCGCTGCTCTCGATCTTCGCCGTCTTCGGCTGGATGGGGGCGCGAGTCGAGGCCGACCGCGCGCGGTGCCTCGAGGCCTCGGCGCTCCTCGTCGTCGCCACGCTCGCGGCGTGGGGTGGGCGCTCGCTCGGCCCCGCGCGCGGCGCCACGGCGCTCTTCGCCGCAGCGGTCGTGCTCGGCGCGCTGGTCGCCGTGACGAACCGCATCGGCCGGCCGCTGCCGCCCGCGATCGTCGGCCGCAACCTCTCGGTCGTGGTGCTCCTCGTGTACGGCGCGGCGCTCGGGCTGCGCCGGCTCGGCCCGCCGCTCGCGCGTCGGCTCGGCCGCCCGGCCGCGGGCCCTCGCTACGCCGTGGTCGTCCTCGTCGCGATGGGCGCGCTCGGTGCGCTCCTCGCCTACGACGCCGCCCTGCTCACGTCGGGGCCGCCCGCCCGCCCGCTCGCCGTCGTCCCGCCGCTCCTGCTCGTCGGGGCCGCGCTCTCCGCGACCCTCCTGTGGCGAGGCTTCGCGGCGCCGGGCTTCCTCCACGTCGCGGTGCCGCTCTCGCTCCTCGCGATCGCGCTCGCCGCCGCGCAGCACGACGTCCTCGGCCCCGTGCTCGTGCAGGTGCAGCCGAGCGGCGCCTGGGTGCGTCCGGACGCCTCCGGCCTCGGCGTCTGGCGCGCCGAGGTGGCGTGGCTGCCGCCCGGACGCACGGCGTCGTCCCTGTGGGAGCACGGCTTCCTCGGCCTCGCGGGGGGCGCGCTCGCTTGCGGCCTCGCGGGGCGCCTCCACGAGCCACACCGCCTGCGCCTCCACCCCTGGGCGCTCGTCGCCGCGATCCTCGCCGCGTTCGCCGCCGCGTTCCAGCCGCGTCTTCCCACCGCCGCCCTCGCGGTCGCCGCCGCGCTCCTCGCCACCTGGACCCAGGCGCCGGCGCGCTGGATCACGCTCTGCCTCGGCGCCGCGTAGGGCATCTGGGCCACGGTCCACCTCGCGCCTGCCTTCCCAGCCTGGGCGGGGCCGGCGCAAGGGGCGCTCGCGCTCGGCATCGCGGTCGCGGTGGTCCGGGCCGGCGAACCCGGCGCGCGCTTCCTCGCGCTAGGCCTCGGCGGCTGCGGCGTCGCCCTCGCGCTCGCGACCGGCGGGCCCACGGACGCCGACGTCGCGCTCGGGGCCCTGTCGAACGCGGCGAGCGCGGGTCTCGTCACCACCTGGGCCGTGCACCCCGCGCCCGCGGTCGCCCTCGTCCTCCTCGCGGCCGTCCTCGCGACGACCGCCGCCGCCCAGGAGGGCAAGCGCGCGCGCCAGAACGCGACCCTCGCGGGGCTCGTGCTCGCGCTCGCGGGCCCCGTCGTCTCGACGCTCCTCATCACGCGCGCTGGCTGGGGGATGGCGGACCGGAAGTTCGGCACCGCGCTCGGGCTCGCCGCCAGCGCGGCGCTGCTGCACGGGGCCGCGTTCGCGCCGATGCCGGAAGACGTGCGCGTGGGGCTGCGCCGCGCGCGGGAGCTCACCATCCTCTCCGCGGGCGCGCTCGTGTGCCTCTTCCTCACCTCCGACGCCAGGCACGCGCTCGGCCTGCTCGGCGTGGCGCTGGCCATCGTCGCGGCCGTCTCCATCCACGCCGTGGTGGCCGAGGAGCGTGCGCTCCACGTCTACTTCGTCGAGATCGCGATCGTGCTCGCCTACGGGCTCGTGCGTTCGCAACGCGTCTTCGAGCTGCCCGACGAAGCCGACGCGGTGTGCGCCCTCGGCTTCGGCTTCCTGCTCGCCGGCGTCACCGCCCTCGCGCGCCGCGCGCGCTACACCCCCGTCGAGCTCGCCACGCGCCGCTTCGCCGCGCTCCTGCCGCTCGCGGTGGCGCTCCTCGCGCCGCGGCTGGCGAGCACCACGGGCTCGGCGCTGGTCGGCGCCTCGAGCCTGCTCTACGCCGCCCTCGCGACCGTCGCCGGAAGCCGCTGGTTCGGCGCCCTCGGCGCGCTCGCGTGCAACGCGGCGCTGCTCCTGCTCGCGCTGGCGAAGGGCGCGACCGGCCTCGAGGTCTACCTCGCACCGCTCGGCCTCTTTCTCCTCATGCTCGGGCACCTGTTCCGGCGCGACCTCGGCGCCGGCCGCCGCCTGGTCGACGTCGGCGGGAGCCTGCTCGTCTACGCCCCGGTCGCGGTCGAGCTCGTGTCGCGCCTCGCGCGCGCCGAGGGCGGAGGCTACGCGGTCGGCTTCGGCGTCGCGTGCCTGGTGGGCCTCGGCGCCTCGCTCTTCTTTCGCATCCGCGTCTACTTCCTGCTCGCCGCGGGCTTCCTGTGCCTCGACGTCGTCGCGAACCTCGTCTACGCGGGCCTGCGCGACCACCGCGTCGGCTTCCTGCTCCTCTCGCTCGCGGGCCTCCTCATCCTGGGTGGCATGATCTTCGCCACGCTGCACCGCGAGCGCCTGCGCCGCGCCATGGAGCGCGCGCGCCGCTGGCTACGGGGGCTGGATTGAGGCCGCGACAGACCTGGACCCTCATCGTCTCCTGCGCCGTGCTCCTGGCCTCCGTCCCGGGGGCGGTCGCCAAGCCCCCACGCTCGCCGGCGCCGCCGCGGAGCGGCCCGCGGTCGGTCGGCGCTGCGAACGCTCGCTCGCCCCTCGGGTACAACCTCGACTTCCCCGGCGACTGGTCGCGCCTGATGCCGTTCCTCGATCTCATGCGCGACGCCAGGCCCTGGGTGGGGAGCTGCGGCGCCGCCGATCCGGCCTGCGATCCGACGTCCCACCTCGACCTCGACCCCGCGGGCTGGCCGCGCTCGCTGCGCTACCGGGACGATCCCGCGCGAGCGTACGCCCGCGTGGAGACGGCGTTCTCCACGCACGTCGGCGTGCCCGACGAGGGCAAGACCTTCCTCCTCACGTGGGAGGGCGACGGCGAGCTCTCCTGGAACGGGCTCGAGCCCGTGAGCAAGGACCTGGCACAGCGCCGGATCACCTTCGTCTTCCGCCCGGGCAACAAGTTCATCCGCATCGAGAAGACGGATCCCGGCGGCACCGGCAGCTACCTCCGCAACATCCGGATCTGCCGGCTGGATCGCGCCCCGCTGCTGGCCGTCGGCGAGATCTTCAACCCCGACACCCTCGAGTACCTCAAGCCCTTCGGGTCGCTGCGCTTCATGGACTGGATGCTCAGCAACAACAAGGAGGACCGCGACGCGGTCTGGGCGGAGCGTCCGCGCTTCGATTACTTCCACTGGATCGAGCAGTGGATCGACCCGGGTCGTCCCGCGCTGGGGCGACGGATCGGCGGCTACCCGGTGGAGGTCCTGGTCGCGCTGGCCAACAAGGTGGGCGCGGATGCGCACTTCAACATGCCGTACCGCTACACCGACGCCTGGGTGACGGGCTTCGCCACCCACGTCCGCGATCACCTGGCGCCGAACCTGCGCGCCACGGTCGAGTACTCCAACGAGGTCTGGAACTGGGGCTTTCCCCAGGCCGGGTACGCCAACGCCGAGGGGCGCAAGCTGTGGCCCGACGAGGGCAGCGCGTGGCTGCAGTACATGGGCATGCGCGCCGCGCGGATGTGCACCCTGTGGCGAGAGGTGTTCGCGGGGCAGGAGGACCGGCTGCGCTGTGTGATCGCCCCGCAGACGACCTGGGTCGACGTCGCCGCGGCCTCGCTCGATTGTCCCCGCTGGGTCGCCCAGAACCCGGCCAGGAACAAGCCGTGCCACAAGTACGCCGACGCCGTGGCCGTGACCGGGTACTTCAGCGGTGGCCTCGAGCTCGAGGCCAACCGCGCCACGATCCGCGCGTGGCTGGCCAAGGGCGAGGACTTCGCGATCGGCCAGGCGCTGCGCCAGCTCGAGCACGGCGACGTGCCCGGGCTCAAGGACGGCGAGGGCAAGCCCCTGGCCGGCGAGGCCAGCGGCAGCCTGGACGCGGCGATCGGCTACCTCGAGAAGCACAAGCGCGTCGCCCAGCGCCGGGGCCTCGAGCTCTACGTCTACGAGGGCGGCACGCACCTCGGCAGCCCCGATCCCCAGATCCAGGACTTCCTGTTCCGGGTGACGGCGCACGAGCGCGTCCACGCCATGTACCTGCGGCTGTTTTCGGCCTACAAGGCGCTCGGCGGGACGATCTTCAACTGCTGGGGCTGGATCGCGCCGCGGGATCCGTGGGCCAACGCGCAGTCCCTGGTCGACCGCGCGCGCACGAAGTACCGGGCGATCATGGACTTCGTCCGCCAGAACCCGTGCTGGTGGCCGCGGTGCGACCGGGCGTCGCGCTGACGGCGAGCAGGAGCGTCTCGAGCTACGTGGCGGGCTGCGGGACCCACCACGACCGGACCTCGGCGGCGTGGGCGATCACCTGGATGTACGTGTTCGGCAGGTGCGGCTCCATCCACGTGCCGGAGTTCAGGTAGCGCCCCTTGCCCGCAGGCTCGTCGGTGGCGACGTGGAAGTGACCGAAGGAAACGAGCGGCACCTCGAGGACCTCCTGCAGGCCGGCCGCGACGACGCGCTCGGACGCATGCGCCTTGCCGAATCTCCCGGAGATGGCGAGGTTCGCGAGGACCGCGACCGCGAGCGTCGCCGCCGCGCTCACGAGGAACCCCGCGGACGCCAGGCCCGCGCCGAGGGCGCCGAGCAGCAGGACGAGCGGCAGGAGGAACGCCGTCAGGACGTGCAGCCGCGCGCCGATCGCCATGCGCGACGCCATGCGCGGGCTCGCGGTGAGCTCCTCGATCCGGGCGAGCGTCTCCTCGGGCAGCTCGATGCGCTCGGCGAGCTGCGCCCGGCGCTCGAGGTGCCGCGGCGTGGGTCGCCCGTGGCGCGCGCCCGCGTCGCGCAGCGTGCGCGCCGTGAAGCGCAGGTACTTGAAGAAGAGCTCCGGCGCGCGCAGGCCATAGCGCCGCACGAGGAGCGGCATGTACGCGAGGAAGCTCCGCGTGTGATCGGCCTGGTACGCGAGGTCGGGGATGAACGGGCAATAGCCGCTCACCCAGTGCG
This sequence comes from uncultured Myxococcales bacterium, assembly GCA_964593795.1. Taxonomy (GTDB): domain Bacteria; phylum Myxococcota_A; class Polyangia; order JAHFDS01; family JAHFDS01; genus JAHFDS01. Next base: position 39,831 of record CAZQJC010000137.1, read on the forward strand.
TGGAGAGCGAAAGGCGCAGCCGCGTGCCCCCGTGATCGAACGGGTCGAGCGGCCCCACGAGCGCGGTGTCGGTCTCGTACTGGTGGCCGTGCTCGAGGTAGATGCGGCCCTTCTCGTAGTAGAACCAGTCGCAGAACGACAGGCGCTCGAGCGACTCGGCCGGCGCGCCGTGAGCCACCAGGCGCGCGCGCAGGACCTCACGCACGCTCTCCCACATGAAGTCGATGTCGTGGTTCCCGGGGATGAGCACGACCTCGTGGCCGTGCTCGAGGAAGCGGGCGAGCGCGCGGAAGACCTCGGGGTACTCGTCGGCGACCTCTCCGAACATCCGCACCGACGCCGCCTCGGGGCCGCGGTCGTCCACCGTGTCCGTCTGGTAGTCGAGATCGCACAGGTCGCCGTTGACGATGAGGCGCCAGGGCTCGCCGTTCTCGCGGTGCGTCGCGTGGTGCTCGATGAACTCGGCGAGCCGGCGCTGGCCGCCGACGACCCCGCCTTCGCGCGTCCTGCAGAAGTGGATGTCGCTGACGATGAGAAGGTTCCTCACTGCAGCATGGATAGCACGAACGGTACGGGCCGACCGTCACCGCATTGTCATGGCTGCGATCACGGCGGCCGCGCCCGCGAGGAGCGCCGCGCCGACCGCGAGCGGCCACCAGCCTCGCCGCGGGGTGGGCCTCGCGGCCTCCACGAGCGCCCGCCAGAAGGCGGCCGCGTCGGGGAAGCGCGCGGCGGGCTCGAGGGCGAGCGCGCGCTCGAGCACCGCGTCGAGAGGCCTCGGCAGGGCGAACCCGAGGCGCGCCGGGGTGGGCCGCGCGTCCGCGTCGAAGAAGCGCCGGAGCGCCCGCACCGCGTCCTCCTCCCCGGTGGCCGCGCGCCCGGCGAGGAGCTCCACGCACAGGAGCGCCAGGGCGTACACGTCGGTCCAGGGCCCCGTGGGCCCGTGCCGCTTCGAGAGCTGCTCGGGCGCCGCGTAGCCGATCGTGAACGCGCGCACCTGGCCGCCCGTGCCCTGGAAGCCGCGCTCGTGCTCGGCGGCGACCTTGGCCACGCCGAAGTCGAGGAGCTTGGTCGCGCGGCGGTCGCCGGCCTCCACCATCACGATGTTGCCCGGCTTGACGTCGCGGTGCGCGACCCCCGCGGCGTGCGCGACCGCGAGCGCCTCCGCGACGGGGCCGAGCACCTCGAGGACCCGCGCGATCGGCCACGGGGGGGCCCCCGCGCGCCGCTCGGCGGCGACGAGCGCGCCGAGGGTCTGGCCCTCGAGCCACTCGAGCGCCGTGAAGAGGACGGGCTCGCCCGCGGGCGTCACCCACGTGCCGACGTCGTACGACTGCACGATCGCGGTCGTGTGGCGGGACAGCTCGGCGAGGAGCGCGCCCTCCTTGAGGAACGCCGCGCGCACCTCCTCCTCCGCGCCCCGCGCCACCTTGAAGAGCTTGAGGGCGACCGCTCGGTCCCAGCGGATCTGTCGCGCGCGATAGACGAACGAGAAGCCGCCCTCGGCGACGAACGCCTCGACGCGATAGCGCTCGTCGAGCACGGCGCCCACGAGGCCGAGCGGGTCGTCCGCGGCTCCGCGCGGCGGCTCGGGCCTGCGCTCGGGCTCGCGCAGGAGCGGCGCGTCCGACGCGTGCGCGAGGAGCGACGTCACCTCGGCGGCCAGGGCCTCGCCGTCCTCGCCGCCGCCACATCGGCTGGCCACGAAGGCGGCGCGCTCGGCCTCGGGCACCTCGAGCGCCGCGAGGAACACGGCCTTGGCCCGCGCGTGGCGCTCGGCGCTCACCGGCGGGCTACTCCGGGGCCAGCTCGCGGCGTAGCCACGCCTTGATCATCGTCCACTCGGCCTCGATCGTGCGCTTCGAAAGGTCGAGCACCGCGGCGACCTCGTCCACCGAGAGCCCGCCGTAGAAGCGCATGACGACGATGTCGGCCTGGCGCGGATCGACCTCGGCCAGGCGCGCGAGGGCGTCGTCGAGCGCCACCACGTCGGCGTCGCGCTCGATGGAGAGCCCGAGGCCCTCGTCGAGCGAGATCCGAGTGGCGTGCCCTCCGCGCTTGGCGCGCAGCCGCGTGCGCGCGTGGTCGACCAGGATTCGTCGCATGAGCTGCGAGGCGACCGCGAAGAAGTGCGCGCGCCCCTGCCAGTCGACGCGCTCCTGGTGGATGAGCTGGACGAAGGCCTCGTGGACGAGCGCGGTGGGCTCGAGCGTGTGCCCCGCGCGCTCGCGCCGCATGAGGCCCGCCGCGCGGCGCCGCAGCTCGTCGTAGACGAAGGGGACGAGCGCCTCCGCCGCCGATCGATCTCCCGCCGCGAGCTTCGACAGGAGCTGCGTGACGTCGTCCCCCACCCCCGCAGGCTAACACCCACCGCCCCGCCTGTTCGTCCTGGTGCCGTGGACGTGGACGTGGACGTGGACGATTCCGCTCAGCCCCCGCCCGGCACGCACACCCCATCACTGCTCCGGCAAGACAGCCCACCCGGGCACATCCCCCCGAGCCGGCAGTCCGGCACGCACATCCCCGAGCAGCCGAGCCCGGACGGGCAGCACACCTGGCCGCTCGCACAGCTCTGGCCCATCGCGCACGACGACCCCATCGGCATGCCGCCCATGCCGCCGCCGCCGGGAGGCATGCCGCCCATGCCGCCGCCGCCGGGGGGCATGCCGCCCATGCCGCCGCCGCCGGGGGGCATGCCGCCCATGCCGCCCATCCCGCCCGGGAAGCAGATGCCGTTCATCGTGTCGCACTGCAGCGTGTCGGGGCACGTCTGGCCGCTGCCGCAGCCCGGCACGCAGACCCCGGCGCAGGGCAGGTTCGCCGGACAGCAGGTGAGGTTCATCGGGCACATCTCGCCGCTCGCGCACGACGGCGGCATCATCATGCCGCCCATGCCGCCGCCGCCCGGAGGCATGCCGCCCATCCCACCGCCGCCCGGAGGACGTCCGCCCATGCCGCCGCCGCCCGGTGGCATGCCGCCCATCCCGCCCATGCCCATGCCGCCCATGCCGCCGGGCCCCATGCTCATGCCGCCCATCCCGGCACCTCCGGCGCCCTGCCGATCGCAGTCGATGGGGCAGCTCTGCGCGGTCTCGCCGGCGTCGCAGCTCCCGTTGCCGCAGACCGCGACGCGGAGCTGGAGATCTGCGCCGCACGAGGTGGTGAATCCGGCCAAGAGCAGCATCAAGGCCTTGCGTCCCAGGGAAGCGGCAACCTGTGTCTGAGCCATGCGTCCTCCTCGATTCCAGGATGCGCGATCTCGACCCGAAACCCGCAGTGGTCGCGCAACGTGCTGAATCTGCCAGGGTTTTGTCGCTTGCCAGACGCGCGGGCGCGCGCGACGATGTCGAAGCAGCAGTCGCATGGCCAACGAGGAGCTCGTGCCGGTGGAGATCGCCCTGGGCGGGACGGAGCTGGGGCCCGGGCCGGAGACCCGCGAGCGTCCGCCCCTGGATCGCGGCCAGCGTGTGGGCGAGTACGTGCTCGACGGCGTCCTCGGCAGCGGCTCGTTCGGCACCGTGTACGCCGCCGCGCATCCGGTCATCGGCAAGCGCGTCGCCATCAAGGTCCTCGATCGCACGCACGAGAGCCCCGAGGTCGTCGCGCGCTTCATCGCCGAGGCGCGCGCGGTCAACCAGATCGGCCACCCGAGCATCGTCGACATCTTCGCGTTCGGCGAGCTCGAGGACGGCCGTCGCTACTACGTGATGGAGCGCCTCGAGGGGCAGTCGCTCGAGGCGCACCTGCACGCGCGCGGCGCGCTGCCGCTGTCCGAGACCCTGGAGATCCTCGGCCCCGTCGGCCAGGCGCTCGACGCGGCGCACGCGGCCGGCATCGCGCACCGCGACCTCAAGCCCGAGAATCTCTTCCTCGTGCGCGGCGAAGGGGGCCTGTGGCGCCCGAAGCTCCTCGACTTCGGCGTGGCGAAGATGCTGCACGCGGGCGAGGGCGCGCGCGCGACGCAGTCGGGGTGCACGGTCGGCACGCCGCGCTACATGTCGCCCGAGCAGTGCACGGGGCGCGACGTCGACCACCGCTCGGACATCTACTCGTTCGGCGTGGTCGCGTACCACATGCTGGTCGGGCGCCCGCCCTTCCCCGACGACTCGAGCGCGGTCGTGATGGCGCAGCACCTCTACGAGGAGCCCGAGCCGCCTTCGAAGGTGCGGCCCGAGCTGCCGCGCGAGGTCTCCGACGCGATCCTCTGGATGATGGAGAAGGACCGCGCGCGCCGGCCGGCGACGCTCGCAGCGGCCGTCGCCGCGCTCGCCGCGGCGGGGCAGGGGCAGGCGCCGCGGCCGAGCCTGCCCGCCTCGCAGACCAAGGTCGATCTGCCCGCGGCCCTGCGCAAGCAGCGGGGCCGGGGCCGTCGCGGCGTCCTGTGGGCCACCCTCGGCGGGCTCGTGGTCGCGGTGGCGGTGCTGCCCTTCTGGCTCGGGCGCGGCCGGGCTCCGACGCCGCAGGCGCTCGCCGCGATCTCGGCCCCGCCGCAGGCGCCCGCGGCAGCGGCGACCGCGCAGCCTCCGCCGGCGCCGGTGCTCCCGGCGCGCGTGCGGCTCGACGTGCGCGGGACCCCCGACGGCACGACGGTCACCGACGACCACGGTCACTCGCTCGGCGAGGCACCCGGCGTGATCGAGCTCGATCGCGGGACGACCGGGCGCAAGCTGGTCCTCGAGGCGCCCGGGTACGTTCGCCGCGTGGTCGAGGTCGTGCCCGATCGCGACCAGGCGCTCGCGATCGATCTGCCCGCCGCGTCCCGCAAGGCGAGGCGGGCCGAGAAGAAGCCCGCGGCCCCCGGCCATCGCGCGCGGCCCGACGACATCGAGCCGTGGCGCTGACGTGACTGCGGATTCCGGGGACCCCCGGCGCGTCTCCAGCGATGCGTGAGACCCTCCTCGTCCTCGGCTGCGCGCTCGCGGCGTGCAGCCCGTTCCGCGACATCGCGCCGGACGGCCGGTGCGGCAACCGCGTCCTCGAGCCGCTCGACGGCGAGGACTGCGACACCGGGACGGAGGTCACCGGCACGGTGTGCGGCGCGCCGGGCACTCCACAGGCGTGTCGCTTCGTGTGCGGGCAGAGCGCGGCGGGCGCGGTGTGCCCGCCGGGCTTCCACTGCGGCCTCGACGACACGTGCCGCGCCTCGGGGGGCCTTTTCGCCCAGGCGCGCTCGCTGCCGTTCCGGGGAGACGCGTTCCGCGTGGCCGACGTCAACGGCGACGGTCGTGCCGACTTCGTGGTCGCCGAGCAGGGGGCCGTGGGCCTCTACCTCGGGGATCCGACCAATGGCTTCCTGCGCAGCGCGGAGCTCGGCGCCGCGGTCGGCAGCGACGGCCTCTCCGTCGGCCACCTCGACGGCGATCGCGCCGCGGACGTCGCGGTGCTGAGCGGCGAGGGGCTCGTCCTCGCGCGCGGCGACGCGACCGGCGAGCTCCTGCCGGTCGCGTTCCCGGTCGCGGAGGTGGTGCCGGGCGCCGGCGCGTATCGCCTCGAGCCGATGCGCGGCGAGCCGCCCTTCGAGACGCAGCTCTCGGTCGCCCTCTCGCTCGGCGCGGGGGGCACCTTGACGGCGTCGGTGCTCGAGGCCGCGGACACCGATGCGTCGGCGCTCGCCGAGCTCGGCCCGGTCACCGGGCTCGCGAGCGAGCTCGCGGTCGGCGAGCTGGATCGTGCGCCGATGGGCGGCGGTCGCACCGGCGACGAGATCGTCGTGCTCGCGTCGGGCGCGCCGGCCGCGCACGTGCTGTCGCTCGAGTGCTCGCGCGATCCCGCGGGGCTGCACTGCCGGCTCTCGCCGCGGGCGCGCGTCGATCTCGGCGGAGCGACGGTCGATGCCGTGACGATGGCCGACCTCGACGGCGACGGGACCGCGGACCTGCTGTTCCACCTCTTCCAGCACGGCGGGGGCATGGGCGGGATGGGCGGCATGGGGCCGCCGCCCGGAGGTCCACCCGTCGCGGTGAGCATCGCCTACGGCGACGGGCTCGGCCGGTTCGGCGACGCACCGGGCGGCCGGGGCGCCCCGGCCGCGCGCCCCGATCCGCCGCGCGCGCTCCCCGCGCCCGGCCCGCTGGGCGGCGCCGCCGACATCCTCGCGGTGGCCGATCTCGACGCCGACGGACTGCCCGACCTCGTCACGCAGGGCGGCATCTACTTCGTGCGCGGCGTGCACCCGTGGGTGCTCGAGGCGGGCGCGCTCGCCACGGGCATGTGGGACAGCGCCGTGGTCGCGGACTTCAACCGCGACGGCACGCTCGACGTCGCCGCCATCTCCGGCGGCGGCGCCGCCAGCGTGGAGCTCCTCGTGGGCTCGCGGCGGCGCGGGGCGTACACGCGTCAGCGCGCCCAGGCGCTCGGCTCCGCCATCCGCCAGCTCCGCGTCGGCGACTTCGACGGTGATCGGTTCCCCGACCTGGCCGCGATCGTCGACCGCCGGCACGTCACGGTGTTCTTCTCCGACGCGCAGGGCCTGCCGCGCCGGAGCGCGCTCGTCGGCGACCTCGGCGGCGCCGAACGGATCGTGCCCGCCAGCAACGCCGAAGGGACGGCGGACGACCTCGTCGTCACCGCGCGCCCGACGGAGGCGCGCCGGACGCTCACGCGCTTCCTCGCGACGGGCTCCGCGCTCATGCGCGCGTCGATCGGCTTTGGCGGTCCCCTGCGCGCGGTGGCGCTCGGTCGCTTCGGCGCAGGCGGCACGCCCGGCGTCGTCCTCGTCGGCGGCAGGCCGACGAGCGCCCTGCCGGGTCCGCGCCCGGGCGACGCCGCGTGGCTCCTCGATGGCGGCGACGGCGTCGGCGGGACGGTGCCCGTCCTGCACCCGCTGGCCGCGACCGGCTGCGACGCGATCGTCTCGGGCGAGCCGCCGCTCCTCGTGGTCGCGGACCTCGACGGCGACGGGACCGACGAGCTCGTCGCGGTCGGGCTCGGCAACTCGAACCCGAACCCGGTGATGGGCCCCGGGGGCCTGCCCCGGTTCCGGGTCGCCATCGCGCGCGTGCAGGGCAGCACGCTCGCGTGCCAGGCGCTCGACGACCTGAGCGGCGTGTTCAACCCCCGCGCCGCGTCGATCGCGGACGTCGACGGCGACGGTCACCCCGAGCTGATCGTCACGCTGCGCACGCCGCCCCCCAAGCCCGACGATCCCGACTTCGTCCCGCCGAGCGCGCCGCCGCCGGGCGTCCCGGGGACCGGCTTCGCGATCTACTTCGGCGCGGCCTCCGACGCGGGCGTGGCGCTCACCTCGAGCCCCGCCTACTATCCGGTCGACCAGATGCGCGCGGTGGCGGCAGTCGGCGGACAGCTCGCGGTCGTGTCCGACACCGGCTCGTTCCTGCAGACCCTGACGGCCGATCGGTCGCTCGTCGCGTCGAGGTACCAGCTCCCGCTCGGCGTGATCCTGACCGGCGTCGATTCGCTTCTCGCCACCGACGTGGACGGCGACGGCCTCGACGACATCGTCGTCGGCGGCACCACGCCCGCGGTCATGCTGCAGCAGGAGTGTGACGCGCGGCGCGCGGCCGCGCAGCAGTGCGTGAGGGCCGCGAGATGAGCGGGGCCGGCGCGCGGTGATCGCCTGGCTCCTCCTGTGCGCGCTCCTCGCGGGCGAGGACACGATCGCCCAGGCCAAGCGGCTCTTCGAGGCCGGCGGCCAGGCCTACGAGCAGGGGCGCTACGGCATGGCCATCGACGCGTTCGAGGCGGCCTACCGGCTCGCGCCGCGCGGACCGACGGCGTTCTCGACCGCGCAGGCGTACCGCCTGCAGTACTTCATCGACGGCGATCCGCGGCGCCTCGCGCGCGCGATCGAGCTCTACCGCGCGTACCTCGAGCTGTCGCCCACGGGGAACCGGCGCGAGCACGCCGCGCAGCACCTCGCGACGCTGACGCCGATCCTGCAGCGGCTCGAGCGCGAGGGTGCGCTCGGCGCGGATCGGCGCCAGGCAGCGAAGGCGCGCACGCAGATCCTGGTGTCGTGCCGCACCGCGGGCGCGCGCGTGCGCGTGGACGGCGGGCAGCTCGAGGAGGCGCCGGCGTCGTTCGAGGTCGCGGCGGGCAAGCACCACGTCGACGTCGAGGCGCCCGAGCACCTGCCGCAGGCGATCGACACGCTCGCGGTGGAGGGCAGCACGGTCGCGCTCAACGTCGCGCTCGATCCGCGGCCGGGCGCGCTGTCGGTGCGCGGGCCCGCCGGCGCCAGCGTGTTCGTCGACGGGCGACTCGCGGGTGTGGCGCCGCTTCAGCGTCCGGTGCCGCTGCGTCCGGGGCGGCACGTCGTCGCGCTGACGGATCGAGGCCGCCGGCCGCTCGTGCGCGAGCTCGACGTGGGGCGCGGCCAGTCCGTCGACGTGACCGCGCCGCTCGAGCTGACGACGCAGCGCTGGGTCTCGTATGGCCTGTTCGGCACCGGCGGCGCGCTCGCGGTCGGCGCCGCGGTCACGTGGGCCGTGGCGCTCGGCAAGCAGAGCGAGGCGCACGACTACGAGGAGCTCCTCGACGCGGGGGGCACGCTCTCGCCGGCCGAGGCGCTGCGCTACCGGGCGCTCGAGGGCGAGCGCGACGACCTCGTGCGCGCGGGCATCGTCACGGGCCTGCTCGGCGTGGCCGCGGGCGCGGTGGGCGCGGTGCTCTACTGGACCGATCGCGCCGAGGCACCGCCGCCGACGCAGGTGACGCCGATGGTGAGCCCGGGCGGAGCCGGCGCCGTCTTGAGCGGCGAGTTCTGAAGAGACGCCGTGTCCGGCCGAGGACATGGGCCGGCGACCGTCTGGGGCTTTCTCGGAGTGATACGATGGCCCGATGCTGAGCCTCGTCCTGCTCGCTCTTCTGGGTGCTGACGGGGACGATGCGTTCGCGCGCGAGCGCGAGCTGCGCACCGCCGCGTACAAGGCTGACGTGGAGCGCGTCAAGGCGCTCCTCGCCGGTGGCGCCAACGTGAACTACCAGGATCCCAAGGCCAACAAGGAGACCGCGCTCTTCACGGCCGCGAACCGGGGCCACGTGGAGGTCGTGCGCCTGCTGCTCGCAGTGGGCGCGGACCCCAACCTCAAGACGCACCTCTTCTCCAACACGCCGCTCCTCGTTGCGGGCGAGGGCGGGCACGCCGAGGTCGCGCGGCTGCTCGTCGCCGCCAAGGCGGACCTCAACGCCCGGTTCTCGAATTCGTTCTCGACCCTCGAGCTGGCCGCCGGACGAGGCCACGTCGAGGTGGTCAAGGTCCTGCTCGAAGCCGGCGCCGATCTCCGGGCGGCCTCACCCAAGGACCGGTCGGCCCTCGCGCGCGCGAGGGGCTGCGCCGACGACGCCAAGGCCGCCGCGAGCACTCGCGCGAGGTGCGGCGAGGTCGTCGTGCTCCTCGAGGCGCGCAACGCGCCGCTCACGGCACCGCCGCCCACGCCGAAGCTCAAGCCGACGGGCATCCAGGCGGTCGACGCCTTCCTCGAGAAGTGCCTCGAGTCGAGCGTCTCGGAGGCTGGCTGCGGGAAGATCGCGCAGTGCATCGTGGAGAAGGCGCGCGCCGCGCCGGGCACCCCGAGCTACTCCGCCGGGCGCGACCTGACGTGGGGCTGCGGGCGCAAGATCGAGCACAAGCCGCTCTTCTCCCTCCTGGCCACCATGCCGGGCGCCAAGCTCGCGACGTGGGGCTTCTCGACGAAGCCGAACGACCAGGCGGCGCCGGGGCAGGCGGCCTCGCCGTCCGGCGGGTCGAGGAACACCTATCAGCCCTCGAGCACCCGCCCGGCCCCCGATCCCTCGCGCGAGACCCGCGAGCTCAACCAGTACAAGAGCTGTCTGCAGAGCTCGCGCCTCGGGAGCTGCTCGAAGTAGGTCTGGTCCGAGCCCGAGCCCGAGCCCGAGCCCGTTCGTGCTAATCACGCGGCGCGATGAACCTCCTCCTCCTTCTCGCGCTCCTCGCTCCAGCCCCGGTCGAGCCCGCGGATCTCGTGCTCGTCGGAGGCGCCGTCCTCACGGGTGATCCGGCGCGGCCCACGGCGTCGGCCCTCGCCCTCCGCGGGCGGCACGTCGTCGCGGTGGGCACGGATGCCGAGGTGCGAAGGCTCGTCGGGCCGGCGACGCGCGTGGTCGAGCTCGGGGGGCGCGTGGTGCTGCCGGGGCTCACCGACGCGCACGCGCACCTCGTCTCGCTCGGCCAGGAGCGCGAGGAGCTCGACCTGCGCGCGGTGCCGTCCGAGCGCGAGGCCGGCGCGCGGCTCGCGGCGTACGCCCGCGCGCACCCCACGGGCTGGCTCTTCGGCCACGCGTGGGACCAGAACCGCTGGACGCCGGCTGCGTTCCCGGACCGCCGCACCCTCGACGCCGCCGCGCCCGGGCGCGCGGTGGTGCTCTCGCGCGTGGACGGGCACGCCGCGTGGGCCTCGAGCGCCGCGCTCGCCGCCGCGGGCATCACGCGCGCGAGCAAGGACCCGCCGGGCGGCCGCATCCTGCGCAGGGCCGACGGCGAGCCGACGGGCGTGCTCGTCGACACCGCCATCGCGCTCGTGGACAAGGCGGCGCCTGGCGAGCTCGACGACGCGGCGCTCGAAGGCTTCATCCTCGCGGCGGCGCGGCACTGCCTCTCGGTGGGCCTCGTCGGCGTGCACGACATGGGCACCTCCACGCGCGCTGCGGCCGTGATGCGCCGGCTCGCCGACGCGGGGCGACTACCCATCCGCGTATACGCATATTTCCGCGCGAGCGAGCTCGAGCGCGTGCTCGCGCGCCCGCCCGAGCGGGGCGCCTCCTTCTTCCGCACGCAGGGCGTCAAGCTCTTCGCCGACGGCGCGCTCGGCTCGCGCGGCGCGGCGCTGCTCGCGCCCTACAGCGACGACCCGAAGAACACCGGCCTCGTCATGGCCTCGCGGGCGGAGATCGCCGCCGCCGCCCGGCGCGCGCGCGCGGCCGGCTACCAGGTCACGACGCACGCCATCGGAGACCGCGGGGTGCGCACGGTGCTCGACGCCTACGCCGACGCGCTCGGCCCGGGCGCGGCCACGGCCGACCATCGCTTTCGCGTCGAGCACGCGCAGGTCGTCTCGCCCGAGGATCGCCCGCGGTTCGCGCGCCTCGGCGTCATCGCGTCGATGCAGCCGACGCACGCCACGAGCGACGCGCCCTGGGCCCCCGCGCGCCTCGGGACCGAGCGCCTCTCCGGCGCGTACGCGTGGCGCACGCTCTCGCGCGCCGGCGCGAGGCTCGCCTTCGGCAGCGACTTCCCCGTGGAGGCGCCGTCGCCGCTCCTCGGCCTCTACGCGGCGACGACGCGCAAGGACGCCGACGGCAAGACCGTCGCGTGGCCCACCGACGAGCGCCTCTCGCTCGCGGACGCCCTCGGCGCGTACACCGCCGGCGCGGCGTACGCCGCCTTCGCGGAGGGCGACCGCGGCCGCCTCGCCCCCGGGCAGCTCGCCGACGTCACGATCCTCGATCTGGCGCGCGACGCGCTCGAGCGGCTCGAGCCCCTGCGCACCGGGAAAGCGTCGATGACAATCGTGGACGGCAAGGTGGCGTTCGAGGCGAAGTAGGGCGAGAACGGTATTCGCCTTCGCAGATGTGACGAATCGAGAGGGGCAGCGTGCCCCGCCTGCGACGGCCTTCCGAGGCCGCCGATCGCAAGCTAGTGCTGCCCATCAAAACTTATACGGCATTCGAGCATGACGCGCTCCTCGGCTTGCCAGGAGAAAGCAGCACTCGCGCCCGCGGAGCGGGCGCAAGACAAACACCTAAATGACCGGCCGTGATTCGGGATCACGACCGGCCATTTAGGCGTTTTCTTGCGGGGGAACGGTGTTCCCCCGCGTCGGCTCGCCCCCAGGCTCGCCTCCCCCTCCCCGCGGCTGTTGGCCGCGAGCCGCCTGCGG
>CAZQJC010000138.1:0-2898 GCA_964593795.1 uncultured Myxococcales bacterium
CGCGGACATCGCGCAGTTCAACGCGCTGCCCCCCGGCGCGCTGCAGTTCTTCCGCTACGAGGTCGAGTTCGACCTCGACGCCGCGGCCCAGGGCGTGACCGCCGACACCGAGGCCGTCACGCTCGACTTCCTGAAGATCCCCTTTGTCTTCTGAACCCTGCCGTCGGACGCCGCGCCGAGGGCTGCGGTCGGGGCCGGGGCGGGTCACTCCGTGGCGAGTGCAGCTCGTGGGGCCGATCCCGGGTAGAGTTTTCGGTCTCGTTCGGCACGGCCAGGCCGTGACCGCGCCGAGCGACCTGCACTAGCCCGAGATACGACGTGTACAGCGCGCATGCCTTTGGTCGCGGGAGCCGGAATGCACCTGCCCATGCCCGCCCGGGCAGTGGTGTGCTCGGTGTCGCCTGCGGGCTCGGCCTGTTGCTCGGCCAGTGGTTCGTTTCGAGCTGTTCGGGCGGCGGCGGCGGCGGGACGGGCACGACCAGCTTCCAGCTCGCGGGGCTCTCCGTCACGGAGGGTTCGGTGTGGCAGATCAACCGCGAGATCGTGCTGAGCTTCACCGAGCCGATCGACTTCTCGAGCGTCAGCCCCAACACGATCCACTTGCGCTCGCTGGCCGGCGTGCCGGCGACGGGCACGTTCCAGCTGCGCGACCCGCACACGGTCGTCTTCCAGCCGAGCTGTCCGACGCGTGACGATCTGTCGGACGCGGGCCTCCAGCCGAATGGCACGACCTACGTGCTGCGCGTTCCCGGGCTCGACTCGTCCTCGAACACGCTGCGCTCGAGCGCCGGCGTGCCGCTCGGCCTGCAGCAGGTGCGCACCTTCCGTACGCCGAATACGACCCAGATCGCGGTGGCGTTCCAGGACACGACCCCCGGGCCGCCCGTCCCGGTGCTGCGCAGCCAGGGCTCGACGGACCCGGCGGCGACCTATGCGGAGCTCGGGGGTGATGCGGACTCGCGCGTGTACTTCGAGCTGGACGCGAACCAGCAGCTCGTGCTGTCCGATCCGCTGTTCGAGGCCCCGCTGAACCTCTATGGCGACGAGGCCGCGCGCGTCGCGGTGCTGGTCGCCTTCAATCAGCCCGTCAATCCCGGGGCGAGCAACATCTCCGAGAGCCGGTTGCGGCTCGAGTTCCGCGAGCCGTCCGGCGCCTGGCGCGCCCTGCGCACGCGCGTGGTCCTGGTGTCGAATTGCAGCGAAACCGGCGCTCGCGTGCGGCTCGAGCCGATCGGCCTCTTCCCCGCGGCCAGCGCCTTCCGGGCCGTGGTGCGCGCAGGTTTCCAGGACATCGTCGGCGAATCGAACCAGCAGGCGCTCACGGCCTTCGCGGTCGCGCCGACGCGCGCGGTCGAGTTCACGAGCCTGACCCCGCCCGACGAGCTCGCCGACGCGCTGCACGAGTCGTTCGACTTCGCCGCCGGCAGTCCGCTCTCGTTCGAGGACGGCAGCGCGGTCTTCGACTCGCCGCTGGCCGAGTGGGGCGACGGGATCCTCTCGGCGGCCTTCTCGTTCGAGGGCGCCGGCGGTCCGAACGGCGACTTCGACTGGGTCGTGCGTCCCGGCGAGCGCTTCTTCTTCGACACCACGCAGGCGCCGATCGTGGGCGGTCCGGACGGCATCCCGACGACCATCCTCGCCACGGTGAACGGCGTCGTGGACGTGCGCAACCTCGTGATCCATGCGGGCGGAGAGATCCGCGTGCAGGGCCCGAACCCGATGCGCATCAACGCCACGGGCGAGGTGCGCATCGACGGGCTGCTCGACCTTTCGGGCTTCAGCGCCAAGGACGTGGTGACGCTGGGCACGGGCAACCAGGTCGAGACCGGCGGTGCGGGCGCGGCCGGCGGCGGCAAGGGCGGCAACGCCAACGACAACACGACCGGCGCGACTCCGCGCGGCGGGCGCGGCGACGGCCCCTTCCTGCAGCGCGTGCTGGGGGGCCAGGGGGGCGAGATGGGGGTCGGGTCCGGGCGCGAGACGCGCCGACCCGGCGGCGGCGGCGGTGGGCGCTTCCGGGACTGGGTGGGCGTCATCACGCCGCCCGAGGTGAGCGTGGTCTCGGGGCCTGGTCGAGACGGCAACCCGGCCGCGCGCGGAGCCGAATCCGGCGTCAGCCCGCCGCGCGGCGGCGAGCTCGGCTCCGGCCCGTTCCTCGACGCCAGTCCGGACAACGACTTCTTCGGCATCCGGCCGGTGGTCTCGGGCGGACAGCTGCTCGGCCTCGTGCGCGGCGAGCTCGCCGACGTCTGGGCCGGCTACGGCGGCGGCGGCGGCGGGAACTCCAGCCGCCTGTACCCAAACCCCGCCTGGACGATCGCCAGCGACGAGAAGGGCGGCGGCGGCGGCGGCTCCGCGGGCGGCCTGCACATCAAGGCGCTCGGTCGCATCGTCTTCGGGCCTGCGGGCCGGATCCTCGCGAACGGCGCGGTCGGCGGCACCGGCGAGAACGTGCAGACGTTCGATCACATCGGCGGCACCGGCGGCGGCGGCTCCGGTGGCCACGTGATCCTCGAATCGGCCGCGCTCGTGGACTTCACGGCCGGGGGCAGCGCGGTGGGCGCGGCCGTGCGCGACATGATCCAGGCCGCCGGTCCGAACAGGAAGATCGGGAGCACGCAGTCCGTGGGCTCCTGTTGCCAATCGATGAGCAACGGCGGGGCCGGCAGCGGCGGCGTGATCCAGCTGCACGTGCCCGACACGCTGTCCGCGCCGGACGACGATGCGTCGGCCACGGACGTCGTCGTGCCGACCGCCGCGCTGGCGCTGTCGAACCCGCTGGACGCGGTGACTTCGCCGCCGGCGTACGTTCTGATCCCGAGCTTCGGTGCGCGCTCGAAGGCGCGCTCGCAGTGGATCTCGATCGGCGGGGCCGACCAGAAGCCGGACGGTAGCGAG
>CAZQJC010000139.1:0-39263 GCA_964593795.1 uncultured Myxococcales bacterium
ATCGCCTCCAGCGTCGGCAGGTAGTCCTCGTGGATGACCAGGAACTCGGCGTCGCCGTCGTTGACGATGTAGTCCAGTTCCCGCCCGGTGTAGGAGATGTTCACCGGTACCATGACCGCGCCCAGCCGGCTGATGGCCAGCCAGGTCACCGGGAACTGCGGGATGTTGTGGATCATCACCGCGACGTGCGTCCCCTTCTTCACGCCGATGCTGCGCAGGCCCGAGGCGAGCCGGTTCACCATGGCGCGCACTTCGCGGTAGGTCGCCTGTTCGCCCGTGTCGATGAACTGCCAGGCGAGGCGCTCCGGCTGCTCGGCGGCGGCTTCGTCCAGCAGCGCGCCGGTGGAGGAGGGCAGCGGCTCGGCCTCGAGCTGCCGGCAGCGCTCGACGGGGTCGCGGCTGTAGCGCGGGATGCGCCAGGAATCCTGGATCGGCTTTTGCATGGTTACTTCAGTCCGAGGAAACGGGCGGCATTGTCATACATCCACTTGCGGCGGACGTCGTCCGGCAGGGGCAGGGCGTCGAACTCGGCGTAGGCCTGCTCCAGCGGCTGCATCGGGTACGAGGTACCGGTGAGGATGCGGTCCTTCAGCACCTTGGTGCCGTAGGCGAGCAGCGGCTTGTAGCCCGAGTCGTCCAGCCCCAGCAGCTTGGGCCGCACCGCAACCACGCCGATGTGGACGTTGGCATGGCGCCAGGCCACGCCGATCAGTTCCTCCACCCAGGGCCAGCCCGGGGGCGAGGCGCAGACGCGCAGCTCGGGGAAGTGCTGCATCACCTCGTCGAGGTAGGCCGGCCGGCCGTAGTCCATCTGCGAGGCGGTGGAGAAATTGATCCCGGTATGGATGTTCACCGGGATGTCCAGCTCGATGCACTTGGCGTAGAGCGGGTAGCACGCGCGATCGTCGGGCGGCGTGCTGGTCATGAAGGGCACGACGCGCGCGAGCACCACGGGCTGGTTGCGGAACAGGCCCTCGAGCTCGCGCAAGGCGGGCATGCCGCGACGCGGGTCGACGTAGGCCGCGAGGACGAAGCGGTCGGGGTGCTTCTCGGCGAACGCCACGATCTCGGGATCCGGGTTCTCCGCCCGCACGGACAGCACCGACGTCTCGACGCCGATGCGGTCCATGTCGGCCAGCATCTCGTCCACCGAGAAGTCCTTGAAGATCTGCTCGGTGCGCTTGAAGTACTCGGCCGCGACGCGCCTGAGGTAGTCCGGCTTCTCCGCCGAGCCCATCCGGACGTTCACGAAAGTGTCGATCGCGCGGAGCTTCACGACTGCGCCTCGGGCTCCGGGCGGCCGACGGGCCGGTAGAACTGGCGGTACCACTTGCGCAGCGCGCCGACCGGGCCGTCTCCCTCGCAAAGGAGCGGCGGGTGCTTCCACACCTTGTGCTCCCAGATCTTGATGTCGTCCTCGAAGCCGGCGCGAAGGTTGGCCATGTACATGTCGACGTAGCCCGCCGTCGTCTTCGCGTCGCCGACGACCTTGAGCGTCACGCCCATGCGCAGGTCGAGGGTGCCCGCGTCCACCGGCGTGTGGAGCAGCATCATGCGGTTCTGCAGCAGGCCCTCCATGTGCATGAGCAGCACGCCCGGGCCGTGGTAGGTGGTCGTCGACGCGAACGGATCGACCTTGCCCTCGCCGAAGTGCGCGCGCCCGCGCACGCGCTGCGTGGCCGTCACGCCGTCGACCTCGAAGCCGAACTCCTCGATGTCCGTGCGGTGCACGGCCGGGAAGTGCGCCTTGTCGGCGAGGTTGTCCACGATCTCGCGCGGGTGCGTCTTGATGTGGTAGCGGTGCGTCGCCCACGGCAGCCAGCTCGCCGAGCCGATCTCGGGCAACACGGGGATCTCGAAGTCGGGAGCGCCCCCGTCCGGGTCGTTCCACATCAGCACCGCGCCATTGACCTCGCGGATGGGCCTCGCCTTGACGCGCGCACGCGGCGGGATCTTCTTCGCGTACGGGATCTCGACGCATTGCCCGTCCGGCCCGAACTTCCACGCGTGGAACGGGCACACGAGGCAGCTCCCGCTCACCTTGCCGCCGTGGCCGAGGTGCGCGCCCATGTGCGGACAGTGCGCGTCGAGCACCTGCACCGCGCCGTGGTCGTCGCGGTAAGCGACGAGGTCCTGCCCGAAGTAGCGGATGGGCCTCGGCTCGCCCTGCGGGAACTCGGCCGAGAAGCCGATGCCGAACCACCCGCGCGGAAAGCGCGCCCAGACGTCTTCCTGGCTCATGGCTGTGCCCTCTCCAGGTGCGCGGCGATCTTGTTCGCCAGGTCCTCGGCCGCCGGCAAGAGCGCCGGCCCCAGCATCGCGTTGACGAGGGGCCCCGTCGGCCCGAGCGCGTCCATGCGCAGGCGGAACGACAGCGAGCTCTGCGGCCGCCCCCTCGGCTCCGGCGCCTTCTCGACCGAGCGCCCGTGCACCAGGCGGAACATCAGGCGCACGAAGAACCGGACGAACCGCGCGAACAGGCCCAGCTTGGCGGGCGTCGGCGCCGCGGCGCCCTCGGCGATCGGCGCCATGACGAGCGTGCCGTCGCCGTCCACCTGCTCGTTCAGCCCCGTGAGCGTGAAGGACACCCGCTCGGGGCCGTTCCACTCCGTCACGTGTGCCTTGAGCTGCACCTGGCGCGACAGGATCCCGACGTCGCCCTTGAGCGTCCAGATCGAGTCGGCCTCCGAGAGGACCTCGTGCTTCTGGTAGCCGGTCAGAAACGGCGCCCAGTTGTTCATGTCCTTGACGAAGTCCCACACCTTGCCGGGCGGGACGCTCATCGTGGTCTGGTACTCGACTTCGGGCATGGCACCTCCTCGCGAGAACGTCAGGTCAGCGGTCGGCCCGCCGCGTGCTCGCCGGCGAGGAAGCCGAACGTCATCGCGGTGCCGATGGTGGCACCCGCGCCCGGATAGCCTGGGCCGGTGATGCCAGCCATCACGTTGCCCGCGGCGTACAGGCCCTCGACCACCTCACCGCCGGGGCGGAGCACTTGCGCGTGACCATTGGTGCGCGCGCCTCCCTTGGTGCCGATCGCGCCCGGGTGCACCTGCAGGGCATAGAACGGGCCCTTCTCGAGGGAGCCGAGGTTGGGGCTCGGCTGGTTCGCCGGGTCGCCGTAGAAGTGATCGTAGACGCTCTCGCCGCGCTGGAAGTCCTCGTCGGTGCCGCGCGCCGCGAAGCCATTGAAGCGCTTGACCGTCGCGGCGAGGCCCGCCGCGTCCACGCCGATCTTGCCCGCGAGCGCCTCGATCGAGTCGGCGCGCGGGATCCACTCCGGCAACGGCTGGCCGGGCATGAACGTCATGAGCGCGTACTTCTCTGCGTATTGCTGGTCGAACACCAGCCAGGCCGGCAAGTTCGCGCGCTCGTACTTCATCGGATCGAACGCGAAGAACGGCTTCATGAGGTCGTTGTAGTTCTGCGCCTCGTTGACGAAGCGACGCCCCGCGCGGTTGACGATGATCGTGTGCGGCAAGGACCTCGTCGCGAAGTCGCCGCGGTGCAAGGGGCGGCCCTCGTACTCCTCGCCGGGGATGCACAGCGATGGGCACCACCACGCCTCGCTCATGTTGCCGAGGTCGGCGCCGACGCTCATCGCGAGCTTGAGGCCGTCGCCCTCGTTGCCGGGCGGGCTGTTCGGGTGCGTGAGCACGCCGCCGAGGAACTGCGCCGCCAGCGCCGAATTCCACTCGAACCCGCCGCTCGCCAGGATCACCCCGCGCTTCGCGACGATGACGAGCTCCTTGTCGCCAGACTGCGCGCGCAATCCGACGACCCGTCCGTCCTCCACGAGCAATTCGCGCGCGGCGACGCGCAATTGGGGTTCGACCCCACGGTCCAGCGCCGCACGCAGTAGCCCCCCGACCAGTGCCGCACCGTAACAGACGAGACCCTGCGCGTAGCGTTTGCCCAGGAGCTCGAACGGGAGCTGCAAGGGCTTCGAGAAGACTCCCCAGTCGGTCGCCTCGGTGACCGACATCGCCGTCGCCCCGAAGACGGGGCTGCGCCGCAGCTTGGGCTTCCATGGCCCGAGCGTGTTCGTGTCGAACAGGCCCGGATCGAGCGAGCGCCCGCCCGGCTTGCCGCCCTCGAACTCGGGGTGGTAGTCGGGGTAGCGGCCGAGCGCCTTGAACTTGAGGGGCGTGTGGCCCTCGAGGTAGCGCAGCATGCGCGGTGCCTGGTCGAGGAACGTCTCGACGAGCGCCTGCGGGCTGCGACCGTCCGCGAGGCGCAGCACGTACTGCAGGGCCTCGGCGCGCGAGTCCGCGACGCCCGCCTCCGCCATGTGGTGGTTGTTCGGGATCCAGAGGACGCCGCCCGAGACGGCGGTCGTGCCGCCGACGCGCTCCGCCTTCTCGATCACCATCACCTTCGCGCCAGCATCATGCGCCGCGATGGCGGCGGTCAGGCCCGCGCCGCCCGAGCCGATGACGAGGACATCGACCTCGAAGTCGGGCTTGGACTCCTTCTTCTTTCCGAACCACGCCATTTCGCTATTTCCCCGCCAGGTGCTTTGCCGCGCGGTAGCCCCAGACGAGGCCGCGCAGGTTGGACAGGCCGCTCTGGTAGCCGGCGCCGATGTCGAGGGGCGCGGCGGAGTTTCCGACGGCGTAGAGCCCCGGGATGGGCCGTCCGCGCACGTGCATCACCTGCGCGTGCTCGTTCGTGCGCAATCCCGCCGCATTGATGCCCACGCTGCAGACGCGTAGCTGGAGGCCGTAATAGGGAGGCTTGTCGAGCGCCCCGAGGTTCGGGTTCGGCAGGTCCCGGTCACCGGTCATCATCGCGGCCCAGGGGTACGTGCCGCGCCCGAAGTCGCGGTCCTTGCCCTCGGCGCAGAAGCCATTGAAGCGCGCCACGCTCGCCTCGAGCCCGGCGGCGTCGATGCCGAGCTTTTCCGCGAGCTCGCGCAGCGAGTCCGCGCGAACGGCGACCGTCTCGGGGAGATCCTGCCCCGGCATGAACGTGCCGAGCGGGTACTTCGCGCGGAAATTCCCGTCGAAGATCAGAAACGGAGGAAAATTTGGCTGCGTCTGCGCGGCGCCGTCCCAGGCGCGCGTCTTCGGCAGGTAGTCGCGGTAGAAGGACTCGTCGCCGAAGCGCTGCCCGGCGCGGTTGACCCACATCGCGTGCGGAAAGCCGCCCTCCCACGAGCCGCGCCAGAGCTGCCGGCCCTCCTGCTCCTCGCCCGGGATGCGGTAGCCGAAGAAGAGGCCGAGGTTGTTCGCGGGCACGGCCGCGATCTGCGCGCCGGCCTCGCTGCCCATGATGAAGCCGTCGCCCGCGACCGACGGCTGGCACATCGAGTTCCACTCGGGGAGCTGCTCGAAGTACTTCGGCAGCTCGGGGTGCCAGTCGTAGCCGCCCACGCCGAGGACGACGCCGCGCTTGGCGCGCACCATGAGGGTCTTGCCGTTCTGCTCGGCGCGCACGCCCACCGCCACGCCGTCCTCGATCACGAGCTCGCGCACCGCGGTCGAGACGTGCGCCGGGATCTTCCGCTCGCACATCGCCGCGCGCACGAAGTACGCCATCATGCCCGGGCCGAGCGTGCGCACGTCGCCGCGCATGCGCTTGGCGAGGAGCTGGAAGTCCCAGCCGAGCACCTTCGGGAAGCCGCCCCACGCGAAGAGCTCGTCGTGCGTGATGCCGTTCGGCATGTGCGGCGAGAGGTACGTCTTCTTCTGCCAGTCCCCGAGCTCGGCGCCCGCGAAGGGCTCGACCTCGAGGTAGCGCCCCGTCGCCACGGTGCCGGGCGCGACCGGGTAGTGGTAGTCGGGGAAGCCCGCGACCATCTTCCAGCGCACGCCCGCGCGGCTGCCGAAGTAGAGGACGGCCTCGTTGGCGGAATCGAGCAGCGTCTCTTGCAGGCGCGGGTCCGCGTAGCCCGCCGCCAGGAAGCGCAGGTAGGCGAGGCCCGTCTCGCGCGAGTCGGGCAGGCCCGCGGTCTGCATGAGCGGGTTGTTCGGGACGAAGACCTCGCCGCCCGAGTACGCGCACACGCCGCCGAGCTTCGGGGCCTTCTCGAGAACGATTGCGCGCTGGCCCTGATCGTGCGCGACGATGGCCGCGGCCAGGCCACCCAGGCCCGAACCCACGGCGACCACGTCCGCCTCGATGTCCCAGCGTCCGAGCTTGAACGCCACGTCGTGCGCCTCCCCGCGCGGTGGGCCGCCCGGGGTGGGCGAGCGCGCGCAGCCCTCTATCTAGAACGTGTTTCACTTCGGGTCAAGCGAAGAATGGAACGTGTTCTAGTTTCGGTTGCCCGCCGAAGTGAAACGTGTTCTAGTTTCCTCGTGACTGCCCCTCACCTGCTCGTCGACAAGGTCGGACACGTCGTGACCGTCACGATGAACCGCCCGGAGGCCAAGAACTCCTTCTCCCTCGAGATGCTCGCGCGCCTCGCGGACGCCTGGGACCTCATCGACGGGGACCCCGAGGTCCGCGTCGCGATCCTCACGGGCGCGAACAACACGTTCTCGGCCGGCGCGGACCTCAAGGCCATGAACAGCTCGCGTGACGGAGACCCCTGGGCCGCGCGCTTCAAGGCCGAGCCCGACCTGCACTGGAAGGCGTTCCTCCGCCACTACCGCCTGCGAAAGCCGCTCGTGGCCGCCGTCGAGGGCTACTGCATCGCGGGCGGCGCGGAGATCCTGCAGGTCACCGACATCCGCGTCTGCGCGCAGGGGGCCAAGCTCGGCGTGTCCGAGGCGCGCTGGGGCCTGTTCCCGCTCGGAGGCTCGACGGTGCGCCTGCGCCGCCAGGTCCCGTACACGGTCGCGATGGACATCCTGCTCACCGGCCGGCACCTGTCGGCCGAGGAGGCGCTGCGCATCGGCCTCGTCGGCCGCGTGGTCCCCGACGGTCAGGCGCTCGCGGAGGCCCAGCGCGTCGCGGAGCAGATCGCCTCCAACGGGCCGGTCGCCGTGCAGGCCATCAAGCGCTCCGTGCAGGCCACCGAGGGACTGCCCGAGGCCGAGGCGCTCGCGCTCGAGCTCGAGATCGGCCAGCCGGTGTTCGCCAGCGAGGACGCGAAGGAAGGGCCGCGCGCGTTCGCGGAGAAGCGCAAGCCCGCCTTCAAGGGTCGCTAGAGCAGCGGCCCATGTACCACCTGCTCCGCTCCGACACGTTCCCGTACGCGGTGCGCCACGCGCACACGCGCACCGGGCAGATCGCGTTCTTCGACGAAGGGGTCGGGCCCCCGGTGGTGCTCGTGCACGGCCTCGGCGGCGACTGCACGCACTTCGAGCACGTGGCGCCGCTCCTGCGCGACCGCTTCCGCCTCATCGGCGTGGACCTGCCGGGCTGCGGGCTCTCGCCGCGGCCGACCGGGCGCCTCCTGCACGCGCAGGCGCAGTCGATCATCGCGCTCCTCGATCATTTGCGCATCGAGCGCGCGTCGCTCGTCGGGCACTCCGCCGGGGGCCTCGTGTGCACGCACGTCACGCTCGAGGCGCCCGAGCGCGTCGAGCGCCTCGTCCTCATGGCGAGCGCGGGCTTCCGCGGCTACCCGCCGCTCCTTCGCCTGCTCGCGCGGGCGTGGCTCCGCCCGCAGGTGCTGCGCGCGCTCCTGCCGCTCGCCGCGGTGCCGCTCCTCGACCTCGTGTTCCACGTGCGCAACCCGTACACGCGCAAGTTCGTGCGCGACTCGGTCGATCAGCACCCCGACCACCTGCCGTCGATGGCCAAGACGTTCCACCGCTTGCTGCCCGACCTCATGGTCGCGGACGTCGTCACCGGCGCGGACCGCCTGCGGCCGCCCGTGATGGTGCTCTGGGGCGAGCGCGATCGCCTGGTGCCGCCGCGCGGCGTGCGCCGCGTGCTGGCGCGCCAGCCGTCGTGGCGCTTCGAGACGCTGCCCGACTGCGGGCACATGCCGCACATCGAGCACCCGGTCGAGACCGCCGACGCGATCGCGCGGTTCCTCGGGGAGCGCGCCCTCTCGCGCACCGACCTTCCGGAGAGGAGGCCCTCGTGACGATCTTGAAGCCCGTGGCCACCGCCGAGCTCGCGCGTCTGCCACCCGTGAGGCCCGAGGTGCTCGGCCGCTCCCTGCGCGTCCTGTCGCCGCTCATGAAGTACTACTTCCGCGCCGAGACGCGCGGCATGGAGCGCCTGCCCGCGGGGCAGACCATCGTCGTCGGCCACCACGACGGCGGCGTCATGCCCATCAACGGCATCGCGTTCGGCGTGCACTGGTACGAGCGCAACGGCTTCGAGCGGCCGCTCTACGTGCTCGCGCACGACTTCCTGCACAGCCTCGGCAAGGCCTTCGCGGGCCTGCTCGCGGACTCGGGCGTCATCCGCGCCGACCGGACCGCGATGGACGCCGCGCTCCGCACCGGCGCGTCGGTGATGGTGTTCCCGGGCGCCGCGCGCGAGACGTTCCGCACCTACTGGCAGCGCCGCGACATCGACCTCGGCGGCCGGCACGGCTTCGTGGCCCAGGCCATCCGCTGGAACGTCCCGATCACACCGGTCGTCTCCGCGGGCTCGCACGAGACGGTGTTCGTGCTCGCGAGCGGCAAGAAGCTCGCCGAGCGCATCGGCCTGCCGAAGCTCATCCGCTCGGCCGACGTGCTGCCGCTGCAGCTCGGGCTGCCGTGGGGGATCTGGGCGCTGCCGATCCTGCCGCAGCTCCCGCTGCCCGCGAAGATCACGAGCGAGGTCCTCGAGCCGATCCACATGTCGGACGTGCTCGGCCGCCGCATCCGCAAGGCCGACGCCGGCGATCCCGAGGTCGTCAAGGCCGGGTACGAGGCGGTCGTGTCCCGCATGCGCGCCGCGCTCGGGACCCTCTACGACGAGCGCCGCTGGCCGATCCTCGGCTGACGGCGCCCGTCGCAGCGCCCTCTACGGCACCACGCGGAAGGTCAGGCGGGCGACGTTGTCCTGCTCGTTCTGCTCGGCGTACTCCCCGTCGGCGTCCACCGTCACCGTGAGGACGTGTCCGTCGCCGACCCCGGCGAGCCCGACGAGCGAGAACACCACGCTCGCGCTCGTCGAGTCGCCGCCGTCGATCCCGCCCTGGCGGGTCTCGTGGGCGAGCTGGCCGTCCACGTAGATCCGCGTCGTGTGCCCGCGGCTCGACTCACCCACGTTGCGGACGCGCCAGGACACGCGCGTCGGTCCGCCGTCGGGGATGTTGAGCTCGGCCGGGTTCGGCGACAGGCCGGTGATCTCGACCGAGAGCTCCGCGCGCGGCCGCGTCGTCGCGCCGCACGTGCCCGGCCCCTGCGACCACACGACGGCGTCGCCGCGCACCGTGGCCACCTTGAAGCAGTAGCTGCTGCCGAACGCGAGCCCGGTGACTCGCTTCTCGGTGACGTTCGCGCCGACGTTCACCTCGGTGGTGTTGCCCTCCTGGCCGCCGCGCCAGTAGCGCACGCGAAAGCCCGTCTCGTCGGGCGCCGGGTCGTTCCAGCGGAACGTGAGCGCATCGGGCGCCTGGTTGACGACCTGGAACGAGCTCGGCGCCGCGGGGAACGAGCGGGCCGAGACGACCGCGGACGGCGTGCTGCCGGCCTCGTTGTAGAAGACGATGCGGTACTCCCACGAGGTGCTCGGCCCGATGCTGGTGTCGTGCTCGGTGACGCGGCCGCTGCCCTCGTGGGGCGCGGCGCGGTCGCGCAGCACGGTCCAGGCGCCCCCGGGCGCTCGGCGCTCGAAGCGGTAGCCGCGCTCGATGCGGGACTGGTCCTCGAAGGCGATGCCGATGTCGCCCTCGCGGACCGACGCGGGCAGCATGTTCGGCGCTTCCGGCGCGCGGCGGTAGCTGTCCACGACGGCGCAGACCATGTTGCTCGTGGCGGAGTCCGTCGAGTTCGACGCGACGATGCGGAAGCAGGTGCGCACCCCGGCGGTCACGCCGCGGTCCACCAGCGAGCCGGTGCAGCCCGACGACCCGGGACCCGACGTGAAGCTGGCCGCGCCGTCCACGCGGCGCTCGATGCGGTGCGCGTCGGCGTTGCGGCCGCAGGAGAACGCCAGGGTGACCGACTCGCCGCCCTGGTTCCGCGAGATGCGCAGGCCCGACGGCGCGGGGCGGATCGGGCCGGAGCGCTCGCGCGGCCCGGGGCCGTTCGGATCGAACGGCATGTCGGCCTTGTCGTCGGCGGCGAGCTCGTCGGAGGCGGTGGCGGCCTCGGGCGCGACGTCGTCGGCGCCGCAGCCGGCGGCGATGGCCGCGAGGAAGGCGAAGGAGCGGAAGGGAGCGAAGTGGCGCATGGGGACCTCTCGTGTTTGCCCGCGTCCTCAGCAACCTTCGCGCCAGCGGCAAGGCCGCGATATCCCGTGCGAGCAGGGCAAACCTTGCCGAGCTCGCGCGAGCCTTGCCGCGCGAGCCTTGCGCGACAGCGGCGGCGGAACATTACAGACTATTGCAACCTTCGTTCTCATTGGTAACATTCATCGCGTGAAGCTCACCGCCAAGTCGCTCATCCTCGACCTCTTGTCGGCGGCCGACGGTGCCGAGGTGGAGGTGCGCCGCCTGGTCGCCGCTTGCGCGCTCTTCGACATCAGCGACAACAGCGTGCGCGTGACGCTCGTGCGCCTCGCCTCGCGCCAGCTCCTCGAGGCCGCAGGGCGCGGCGCCTATCGCCTGGGCGAGGGCGCGCGGGATCTCGCGCGCGAGGTGGCGAGCTGGCGCACGGCGGAGCGGCGCGTGCGCGCCTGGGACGGCCGCTACGTGGTGGTGCACACGGGTGCGCTCGGTCGCGGGGATCGCGCCGAGCTGGCGCGCCGGGCGCGTGCGCTCGCGCTCCTCGGGCTTCGCGAGCTCGAGCGCGATCTCTTCGTGCGCCCGGACAACCTCGAGGGTGGCGTGGCGAGCGTTCGGGCCCGACTGCACGCGCTCGGCCTCGCCCCCGCGGCGCCGGTCTTCGGGGCCGGCGACTTTGCGGCACCGGTGGACGCGCGCGCCCGCGCGCTCTGGGACGGCAGGGCCCTTTCGGCGTCCTACCGCAAGGGGCGCGAGCGGCTCGACGGCTGGCTCGAACGCGCGGCTCGCCTCGACGGCGACGCCGCGGCGCGCGAGGCGTTCCTGCTCGGCGGCGCGGCGATCCGCCAGGTGGTCTACGACCCGCTCCTGCCGGACCCGCTCGTGGACGTCGAGGCGCGACGCGCGTTCGTGGAGGCCGTGCAGCGCTTCGACCGCGCCGGGCGCCGCATCTGGCAGCGCTTCTTCGGCGTCAGCCTCGGTGGCGCCGCACCCTCGACGGTGCGCCTCGGCGACGCGGGGGCGCTGCAGTGACCAAGGCAAAGGACCTCCTGTCGCACGAGGAGATCCGGGCGCTCACCCGCCGGTCCGACGCACGCGGCGCCTTCGCCGTCGGCAGCACCTGGGCCGTCATCGCCGGCGCGCTCGCGGCGCTCGCGCTCGTGCCGCACCCGCTCGTCTTCACGGCGGCGGTCGTCGTCATCGGCGGCCGCCAGCTCGCGCTCGCGATCCTCATGCACGAGGCCGCGCACCGCACGCTCTTCCGGAGCCGCTTCTGCAACGACGTGGTCACCGACTGGCTGTGCGCCCGGCCCATGTGGAACGACGTCACGCGCTACCGTGCCCACCACCACCGCCACCACACGCAGACCGGCACCCCGGGCGATCCCGACCTCTCGCTCGTCACGCCCTACCCCACCACACGCCGCTCGCTCGCGCGCAAGCTCGCACGAGATCTCCTGGGCGTCACGGGGCTCAAGCGCATGGTCGGCCTCGCGCTCATGGACCTCGGGTACCTCGAGTACACCGTGGCCGGTGACGCCATCCGCCGGCCGCGCATGCCCGCGCGCGCGCACCTCGGCGAGGGCCTGCGGCACCTGCCCGGGGTCCTCTCGACCAACGCCGCGCTGTTCGCGATCTGCGCCGCCGCGGGTCACGCGTGGATCTACGCCGCGTGGGCCGCCTCGTACCTGACCACGTTCAGTGTCTTCGTCCGCATCCGATCGCTCGCCGAGCACGCGTGCACGGAGCTCACCGACGAGCCGCTCCTCAACACGCGGACGACGCGGGCGGGCCTCCTCGCGCGGATGCTCGTGGCGCCCTTGCGCGTGAACTATCACCTCGAGCACCACCTGCTCGTGATGGTCCCCTACTACCGCCTGCCCGCGATGCATCGCCTGCTGCGTGACCGCGGCGCGCTCCCGCCCACGCCAGGCTACCTCGACGTCCTGCGCACGGTCTCCGCCCGCTCCTGATCGCGTACCTGGAACGGAAGATGTGGTGCCTTGTCCCCGGACGGGCAATCATCTCGCCGTAACGTCAGACAAGGGAGCGGGCGATGAAGCGAGTCCTGGTGGCGACGGATCTGAGCGCGGGGGCGGACGAGGCCATCCGTCAGGGCAACCTCTGGGCCGGCGCGCTCGCCGCGGAGCTGGTCGTCTATCACGTGCTGCCGAGCCAGCTCCTGCCGCCCGTGCAGCCCGTGCTGCCCTCGCTCTCGCAGCCGCACATCCCCGACGTCGTCGCCCTCATCCACGCGGCGACGGACGCGGTGCACGCGCGCGTGGCGGCGGTGACGGGCCGCGCCCGGAGCGCCTACGGCGTGCTCGTGGAGGAAGGCGCCGCGCGGAGCATGATCCCCGAGAAGGCCGAGGCGCTCGCGGCGGACCTCGTCGTCATCGGGAGCCACGGCTCGGGCGGGATCCTGCTCGGCAGCGTGGCCGCCTCGGTGATCCGCCACGCGCACAGCGCGGTCCTCGTCGCACGCGAGAGCCCACCGTCGGGCGAGGTGCTCGCGGCGACCGACTTCTCCGATCCGGCGCTGCCGGCGGTCACGACGGGCGCCGGCATCGCGCGGCGCCTGGGCGGGTGCCTGACGGTCCTGCACTGCATCGACGATGGGACGCCGTGGATCGATCCCCTCGCGGCCGGCACCGGCGGCTACGCGTCCTGGCCGCCCGAGCTCCGCGCGGACCGAGAGCGCGAGGCCAAGGCGCGCGTGGTGGCCGCGATGGAGAGCGTCGGTGCCACGGGCGAGGCCAGGGTCGGGCACTCGCCGGCCGCCCCGGAGATCGTGCGCGTCGCGCGAGAGATCGCCGCGCAGGTGGTGGTGGTGGGGACCGTCGGCCGCTCGGGCTTCAAGCGCCTGCTCCTCGGCAGCACCGCAGAGGCCGTCGTGCGCAACGCCCCGTGCGCCGTGCTCGTCGAGCGCCTTCACCGCCCCGGATTCTGAACGGCCACTGGCTGCCCGCGCGCTTCTCTCGCGCCCTCTCCGATAGTATGATCTTCGTATGCAGAAGAAGCGGATCACGATCACCGTCCGTCGGGAGGTGCTCCGCGCCGCCGAGCGACAGGTGCGACGCGGGCGCGCCCGCTCGGTGAGCGCCTGGGTGGACGCGGCGATGGAGCAACAGGCCCGGCTCGAGGATCTGGCCGCGTTGCTGTCCGAGATGGCCGCCGAGCGGGGGCCCACGAGCAAGGAGGCCGAGAGGTGGGCGCGCGACGTCCTCGGCCTGTAGTCCTCGACACGGGCGCCCTGATCGCGTTCGAGCGGAACGACGAGCGCGTGTGCCGCCTCATCGAGCTCGCGCTCGCGAACGGCGCCGTGGTGCACGTGCCGGCGGGCGTCGTCGCGCAGGCGTGGCGGGACGGCCGGCGGCAGGCACGCCTTGGAAGGCTGGTCGGCTCAGGCTGGCTCGTGATCCAGCCACTCGACACCAACGAGGCCAAGGGTGCCGGAGCACTCTGCGGAAGGAGCAGGACCGCCGACGTGATCGACGCCAGCGTGGCGTTGCTCGCACAGCGTCACGGCGCTGCGGTAGTCACCAGCGATCCGGACGACTTGCGCCGCCTCGGTCCTGACCTCCAGATCGTGGAGTGCTGACGGCGCCGGCGCGCTCGGAGTACGCGAACGTTCAGAACACCGCTCGCTTGCTCCTCGAGAAGAAGGGACGAAGCGACCCAGCCTTCGGAATGGCGCGACTACTGGTGGAAGGCCCCGGCCGCGGACGGCTGCGCCCCACTTCCGACGAAGCCACCTCGCCCGTACCACTCGGTCACCGGAGGCCCCCGGCGGTAGTCCCCGCGCAGCAAGTCTCCTGGTCCGACGGAGCGCGCGAGCAGTCGTCGAGGAGGCGAGCGTAGCGAGCCGCAAGGGAGTAGCGAGCGCAGCGAGCGAAGACGCAGGGAGGGGGGCCCAGATGGGCTATGCCCATCTGGGGGCGGGGCGGCGCGCCCCGCCTGGTGGGCGCCTTCCGAGGCGCCCACTCGCCAACTAGATCGCCCTTTCGCGCCCCACCCAGTACGGATCGCGCAGCTTGCGCTTGTAGAGCTTGCCGCTCGGGTCGCGGGGCATCGCATCGGTGAAGTCGATCGAGCGCGGCAGCTTGAACGCCGCGAGTCGCTCCTTGCAGAACGCGAGCAGCGCCTCCGTCCGATCGGGCCCCGCCGAGACGCCCGGCGCGAGCTCCACGACGGCCTTGATGCGCTCGCCCCAGTCGTCGTCCGGGATGCCGAAGACGGCACAGTCCGCGACCTCGGGGTGCGAGAGCAGCACCGACTCGATCTCCGCCGGGTACACGTTCACGCCACCCGAGATGATCATGTCGCACTTGCGATCGCACAGGAACAGGTAGCCGTCCGCGTCCAGGTAGCCGACGTCGCCGACGGTGAAGAACTCGCCCTTCCACGCGCCGTCCGTCTTCTTCGGATCGTTGTGGTACTCGAACCGGTGCTGCCCCATCGACATGAACACCGTGCCGGGTTCGCCCGCGGCCGCCTCGGTGCCGTCGTCGCGCACGATGCGCAGCTTCGAGATCGGCCAGGCCTTGCCCACGGTCCCGGGCTTCTCCAGCCACTCGGCCGGGCGCGCGAGCGTGCCGCCGCCCTCGGACGCCGCGTAGTACTCGAAGATCACCGGCCCCCACCAGGCGAGCATCCGGCGCTTGACGTCCACCGGGCACGGCGCGGCGCTGTGGATCACCTGACGCAGCGAGCCGAGCTTGCGCTCCGCGCGCACGGCCTCCGGCAGCGCGAGCAGCCGCGAGAACTGCGTCGGCACCATGTGCGTCGTCGTCACGCCGAAGCGCTCGATGCGCTCGAGCGTGCCCTCCGGCGTCCACTTGTCCATGAGCACCACGCGGTGGCCCATGTGCAGGTGGTTCGAGCAGAACGACAGCACCGCCGTGTGATAGAGCGGCGAGGTCACGAGGTGCACGCTGCCGTCCCTGGGCTGCATGCCGAAGAGCATGAGGAACTGCGCGTAGCCGCCCGCCATCGTCTCCGGGTCCACGGGCACGATGGGACGCCGCACGCCCTTCGGCCGTCCCGTCGTCCCCGACGAGTACGTCATGGGCATGCCCGCGATGCGGTCGGCGGGCGTCGCGTCCGGCTGGCCGGCCGACAGCGTGGAGAAGGGCCGGAACCCTGCGGCGTCGCCCGTGCAGAAGCGCCCGTCGCCGGAAAAGCCGATCGAGTCGAGCGCGGTACGGCAGACGTCCGCCACCTCGGCCGAGCACACGACGGCCTTCGCGCCCGAATCGCCGACGATGTAGGCGATCTCCGGCGGCGCGAGGTGCGTGTTGATGGGCGCCATGTAGAAGCCCGCCTGCGCGCACGCGAGGAACACCTCGAGGATCGGCAGATCGTTCTTGAGCACGACCGCCACCGCGTCGCCGCGGCGCAGGCCGCGCGCCCGCAGGCTGTGCACGAGGCGGTTCGCCGACGCGAGCAGCGCGCCCGCCGTGACCTCGCGGCCGTCGGGCGTCACCACCGCGACGTGGTCGGGCTCCCGCTCCGCCAGCCGCCAGAATCCGAGCTCCATCGCCATCGTTCCCCTCCGGGTGCGGCGCCGCGAGACGCTGCGGGCACGCAGGTTTTTCGCCCAGTCCTTCGACGAAGAGCCGCAAACTAGAACACGTTCACCGGAACTAGAACACGTTCTCTTTTCGCTTGCGACGAAGTGAAACATGTTCTAGTCTGGCGCCGGTGTCAAGGACGGAACCGATCCACGCGGCGTCCTCCTCGACCCCGAGCTCCTCGATCCAGGGGCCAACCGCGGGAGGGCCGACGATGGACATCGATCTCTACGACCCGGACGTCTACGTCCGGGGAGTGCCTCACGACATCTTCCGCCGCCTGCGCGGCGAGGCGCCCGTCCACTTCCACCCGCGCGAGGCGCCGGGCGGCCCGGGCTACTGGGTCATCACGCGCTACGAGGACATCGTCCGCATCGAGCGCGACACCGCGGTGTTCTCGTCCTGGAAGGGCGGCACGAACATCGAGGACTACGGGCCGGAGGACATGGACGTCATCCGGTACCTGATGATCAACATGGACCCGCCCCAGCACATGAAGTTCCGCAAGCTGGTGCGCGAGGGCTTCGCGCCGCGGATCATCGCCGCGATGGAGCCGCACATCCGGCAGATCTGCCGCGGCATCGTCGACAAGATCGCAGACAAAGGACGCTGCGACTTCGTCAAGGACCTGTCCGCTGAGCTCCCGCTGCAGGTCATCGTCGAGATGCTCGGCGTGCCGCAGTCGGAGCGCCACAAGGTCTTCGACTGGTCGAATCGCCTCATCGGCTTCGACGACCCCGAGTTCCAGACCTCACTCGAGGACGGCAAGATCGCCGCCGCCGAGATGTGGATGTACGCGAACGAGCTCGCCGAGCAGCGCAAGGGCGACGGCACCGACCTCGTCAGCGTGCTCATGCGCTCCGAGGTGGACGGCGAGCGCCTGACGGAGATGGAGTTCGACTCCTTCTTCCTCTTGCTGGCGGTCGCGGGCAACGAGACCACGCGGAACCTCCTTTCGGGCGCGATGCAGGCGCTCATCGACTTCCCCGAGCAGCGCGCGCGCCTCCTGGCCGACAAGTCGCTCATGCCGACGGCGGTCGAGGAGATGCTCCGCTGGGTCACGCCGGTCATGTACTTCCGGCGCACGCTCAACACCGACGCCGAGGTGCGCGGCCAGAAGCTCAAGGCGGGCGACAAGCTCGCGCTCTATTACCCGTCGGCCAACCGCGACGAGGCCATGTTCCCGCACGCCGACAAGTTCGACGTGGGGCGCACGCCCAACGACCACCTGGCCTTCGGCGTGGGCCCGCACTTCTGCCTCGGCGCGAACCTCGCGCGCATGGAGATCCGCCTCTTCTTCGAGGAGCTCCTCTACCGTCTGCCCGACATCGAGCTCGACGGCCCGGTGCGGCGGCTGCGCTCGAACTTCATCAACGGCGTCAAGGAGATGCCGGTGCGATTCACCCCGGAAAGAGCGTAATGGACGACGGCGGAGGCAAGAAGGAAGAGCGCACACGGCGCATCGTCGAGACGGCGATGGCGCTGGCGGAGCGCGGCGGCTTCGACGCCGTGCGCCTGCGCGACGTGGCCTCGATGGCGGACGTCGCGCTCGGGACGCTCTACAAGCGCTTTCGCAGCAAGGACGACATCCTCGTCGCGGCGCTCGAGCTCAACATCGAGCGCATGGAGCGGGGCTTGGCCGAAAAGGGCCTGCCCGGCAGCACGCCCGCGGATCGCGTCGCGACCTTCTTCAAGAAGGTGACGCGGCAGATGGTGCGCAACGCGAACCTCTCGCGCGCCGTCCTGCGCGCGGTGGGCTCGGGCACGCCCGAGTCCGCGGAGAAGGTGATGCGCTTCCGCGGTCGCGTGTCGCACATGGTCGCGACCGTGCTGCGCGACGGCCCGGGCGGCAACGTGCTCGACGACGAGCGCGCCCGCATGGTGGCGAGCCTGCTGCAGGACATCTGGTACGCGTCGCTCGTCGGCTGGACCGCCGGCCTCTACAAGGAGGCCGAGGTGAACACGCGGGTCCGGCACGCCGCCGAGCTGCTGGTCAGAGGTGCGGAGGAGATCAGATGAAAGAGCGCTTCTCGTTCCCCGCGTATCCCGCGGGATGGTTCCAGGTCGCCTATTCCGACGAGCTCGCGCCCGGCGCGGTGCTCCCCCTCGAGTACTTCGGCGAGGATCTCGTCCTCTTCCGCACCGAGAGCGGCAAGCCCCAGGTGCTCGACGCGTTCTGCCCGCACCTCGGGGCGCACCTCGGCCACGGCGGCACGGTCGCGGGCGAGTCGGTGCGATGCCCGTTCCACGCGTGGTGCTTCGACGGCGGCGGCAAGTGCACCGAGGTGCCCTACGCCAAGAAGATCCCACCCAAGGCGAGCATCCGGCCGTGGCACGTCAGCGAGCAGAACGGGATGATCTACGTCTGGTACCACGCGCTCGGCGAGCCGCCCTCGTGGCAGATCCCCGCATTGCCGGAGTACGGCGACGCGACCTGGACCGCCTACGAGAAGCGCCGCTGGAAGATCAAGACGCGCGCGCAGGAGATGGCCGAGAACTCCGTCGATTCTGCGCACTTCCTCTACGTGCACCGCACGCAGAACCACCCGGTCGCCAATGCGACCGTCAATGGCCAGCACTTCCACATGAAGTCGACCACGGTGATGAAGACGCCCGCGGGCAAGGTGGACGGCCAGGTCGAGGTCAACTCGTTCGGCTTCGGCTACACGGCCACGCGCTTCACGGGCCTCGTCGAGACCTTGCTCATCAGCTCGGTCACGTCGATCGACCCCGACTACGTGGACGTGCGCTTCACCTTCACGGTGAAGAAGCACGCGGTCGAGGGCGTGACGAGCAACGTGGGCTCGGCGTTCATCCGAGAGGTGTCGCGCCAGCTCGAGCAGGACATCGTGATCTGGGAGCACAAGAAGTACATCGAGCGCCCGGTGCTCTGTGACGGAGACGGCCCGATTGGCCTCTTCCGCAAGTGGGTGCGCCAGTTCTACCCCCAGTTGCCTCAGGCTCCTGAAGCCCAGGGCGAGGCGGCCCAGGAAGAGGTGAGCGCGTGAATCCGTCCCTGCACCAGCTCGTCGACCTCAAGGGCAAGGTCGCCGTCGTCACGGGCGCCGCGCGCGGCATCGGCCAGGCCATCTCGGCCCGGCTCGCCGAGGCGGGCGCGAGCGTCGTCCTCTCCGACATCGACGCCGAAGCCGTGGCCGCCGCCGCCGAGGCCATCCGCGCCACGGGCGGCACGGTCGCCTCCCTGAAGACGGACGCGTCCCAGCCCGCCGACGCGGACCGGCTCATCGCGTTCGCCGTGGAGCAGTTCGGCGGCGTGGACATCCTCGTCAACAACGCGGGCGTGTTCCCGTTCGCGCCGGTCGCCCAGGTGAGCGAGGCGCTCTGGGACAAGGTGATGGCGCTCAACCTCAAGGGCGCGTTCTTCCACGCCCAGGCGGCCGCCAAGCGCATGCTCGAGCAGCGCCGCGGGGGCAAGATCATCAACCTCGCCTCGGTCGAGGCCCTGCAGCCGATCGGCTTCCTCGTGCACTACGCGTCCTCGAAGGCGGGCGTCGTGGCCATGACCAAGGCGATGGCGCTCGAGCTCGGACCGTTCGGCATCCACGTCAATGCGCTCGCACCGGGCGGCATCGAGACGCCCGGCATGAAGTCGAGCACCGAGTCGTTCCTGAGCCTGCTCGGCGTCTCGCCCGAGGTCGCGGACAAGCAGCGCGGCAAGTACGCGGCGCGCCTGCCCCTCCGCCGCGCCGGGCAGCCCGACGAGGTCGCGCGCGCGGCGCTCTTCCTCGCGAGCCCCATGTCCGACTTCGTGACCGGAAGCCTCATGGTGGTCGACGGCGGCCACCTGCTCGGCAAGTTCCCGATGTGATCCCCGGCGCGCGCCTCAATGGGCTGCACGCATTGCGCGATCACCTTGACAGTCGTTTTTGCCGATAGTAGAACGTGTTCTACTTCGGAGGGAGAGCATGATGGTGACCACCGTGAAGGAGTATTTCGAGACCCTGCCCCGTCGCTTCCAGGCGCAGAACGCCGGAGGGATCGACGCGGTCTTCCAGTTCGAGCTGTCGGGTGACGGTGGCGGCACGTATCACGTGGTCGTCAAGGACGGCGCCATGACGGTGATCGAGGGCGCGCACGCGAGCCCGACGGTCGTCCTCAAGATGACCGGCGACGAGTACGTCAAGATGGCCAATGGCAAGCTCGACGGGCGCATGGCGTTCATGAGCGGCAAGATGAAGGTCTCCGGCCAGATCCCGATGGCCATGAAGATGCAGCAGATCCTGCCTGCTGGCCCGCTGACCGCTTAGTACCTCTCCACATCTCGTTCTCGCGCAAGGGGTGCCCCATGAAGGACTTCGGTCTGTTCATCGACGGACAGTGGCGTGCTGCGCGGAGTGGTCGCGTGGCGCCGACGATCAACCCCGCGACGGAGGAGCCGTGGGCGCACGTCGCGGCCGCCGGTCGCGAGGACGTGGACGACGCGGTGGCCGCAGGCCGGCGCGCCTTCGAGAAGTCCGGCTGGCGCGAGAAGCCCGCCGCGGAGAAGGCCGAGGTCCTGCGCACGATCGCGGGCGCGATCTTCGAGCGCTCGGACGAGCTCGCGCTGCTGGAGGTGCAGGACGGCGGCGGGCCCATCCGCAAGGCCAACATGGCCGACATCCCGGCCACCGCGCAGACGTTCATGCAGTACGCCGAGATCCTCGAGGCGATGGTCGAGGAGGAGGTCTTCGAGGAGAGCGTCCCGGTCCCGAGCCGGAACCTCGTGCGCAAGGAGCCCCTCGGCGTCTGCGGCTGCATCCTGCCATGGAACTTCCCGATGGCGGCCGCCTCCTGGAAGATCGCGCCGGCGATCGCGGCGGGCAACTCCGTCGTGGTCAAGCCCTCGCCCTACACGCCGGTGTCGACGCTGATGCTGGCGGAGATCTGCACGAAGGCGGGCGTGCCTGCCGGCCTCATCAACGTCATCACGGGCCCCGAGCCCGACCTCGGCGCGGCGCTCGTCGCGCACCCCGGGATCGCGAAGATCTCCTTCACCGGATCGACCGCGGTCGGCAAGAAGGTGATGGAGGCGGCCGCCGGTCAGCTCAAGAAGCTCACGCTCGAGCTCGGCGGCAAGAGCCCGAACATCATCCTCGAGGACGCGGACCTCGAGTGCGCCGCGCGCGGGGCCCTCTTCGCGACGTTCTTCCACGGCGGGCAGGTGTGCGAGTCGGGGACGCGCGTCCTCGTGCCGGAGAAGCTCCACGACCAGTTCGTCGAGCTCATGGTGGCGGGCTCGAAGGGCATCAAGGTCGGCGATCCGATGGATCCCGACACGACGATGGGCCCGCTCATCTCGAAGGCGCAGCTCGACAACGTGCGGCGCTACGTGGGCCTCGGCCTCGAGCAGGGCGCCAAGATCCGCATGGGCGGCAATCGCCCCGCGGGCCTCGACAAGGGCTACTACTTCGAGCCCACGATCTTCGTCGGCGCGCGCAATGACATGCGCATCTGCCAGGAGGAGATCTTCGGGCCGGTGGTGTCGATCCTCTCCTACAAGACCGAGGACGAGGCGCTCGCCATCGCCAATGACACCTCGTACGGGCTCGGCGCGGCCGTGTGGTCGCGCGACACGGAACGCGCGCTCGGGCTGGCGCGCCGCATCGAAGCCGGCACGGTGTGGGTGAACGATTATCACCTCATCAACCCGCGCTTCCCGTTCGGCGGCTACAAGCAGAGCGGCTTCGGGCGCGAGCTCGGCCACTGGGGCCTTTCCGAGTACCAGCAGCTCAAGCACATCCACGTCGGCCAGCCGGCAACCGCGGACGAGAAGTTCTACTTCTCGCTCCTGCTCGGATAGGCCGTGTCGGCCGTCCTGTCCGCGCCGTACGTCCTCGAGTACGCCTACCGGCGCAGCACCGGGCCGATCCTCGGCCGCTTCCTCTCGGCCCTGCGTGAGGGGCGCATCGAGGGCGCGCGGCTGCCGGATGGACGCGTCCTGGTGCCCCCCGCGGAGTACGACCCCGCGAGCGGCGAGGCCGTCACCGAGCTGGTCGAGGTCGGTCAGGCGGGCGTCGTGACCACCTGGTCGTGGGTGCACTTCCCGCGGCCCAAGCATCCATTGCAGAAGCCCTTCGCGTGGGCGCTCATCCGCCTCGACGGCGCGGACACCGCGATGCTGCACTGCGTGGACGCGGGCGAGCCGGGCCACATGAAGACCGGCATGCGCGTCCGGGTGCGCTGGCAGGCCGAGCGCAAGGGCGCGATCTCGGACATCGCCTGCTTCGAGCCGGCTGACGAGACGGGAGGGAGGCGATGAGCGAGCCCATCAAGACGCTCGTCACGCCCGTGCGACTCGATTACACGATCACCGCGAGCTCCGCGCAGGCGCGCTTCCTGCGTCACGTGGTCGAGGGGCGCCTGGTCGGCGAGCGCTGCCCGGCGTGCAGGAAGGTCTACGTGCCCCCCCGCGGCGTGTGCCCGACCTGCGCCGTGCCCACCCGCGACGAGGTCGTGCTCCCGCAGAAGGGCACGATCACCACGTTCTGCGTGGTCAACATCCCCTACGAGGGGCGCGTGCTCGAGCTGCCCTACGTGGCGGCGGCGATCCTCCTCGACGGCGCGGACATCGCGATCTTCCACCTCATCCAGGAGATCCCGGCGTCCCAGGTGCGCATGGGCCTTCGCGTCGAGCCGGTGTGGGCGCCGCCCGAGGCGCGCCGCCCGACGCTCGAGAGCATCCTGCACTTCCGCCCGACCGGCGAGCCCGACGCGCCGTTCGAGAGCTTCCAGGAGCACCTGTGATGCGGCCCGTGGCGGTGGTGGGCTTCGCGCAGTCGCCGGCGGTGCGCCGCGACCAGGAGCACGACGAGATCGAGCTCGTCGCGCCCGTGGTCACCGAGGCGCTCCGGCGCGCGGGGATCGCGCGCCGGGACATCGGCTTTTGCTGCTCGGGCTCGAGCGATTACCTGCTCGGAAGGCCGTTTTCATTCGTCACTGCGCTCGACGCCGTCGGGCCGTGGCCGCCGATCGCGGAGTCGCACGTCGAGATGGACGGCGCGTTCGCGCTCCACGAGGCCTGGGTGCGGCTCCAGTGCGGCGACATCGACTCCGCGCTCGTCTACGCGTTCGGCAAGTCGTCGCTCGGAGACCTCGGCGACGTGCTCTGCCAGCAGCTCGACCCGTTCCTCGTCGCGCCGCTCTGGCCGGATCCCGTGAGCCTCGCCGCCCTGCAGGCGCGCGCGCTCCTCGATGCGGGCCGGTACACCGAGCGCGACTTCGCGGAGGTCGCGGCGCGCAGCCGCCGCGCGGCCAAGGACAATCCCAACGCGCAGGTGCGGGGCGATGTCGCGCCCGAGAGCCTCCTCGAGACCGCTTATTCGGTCGCGCCGCTCCGTCGCCATGACTGTCCCCCCATCACCGACGGAGCGGCCGCGATCGTCCTTTGCGCCGGCGACCTCGCGAGGCGCGCCGCGAAGCGCCCTGCCTGGATCACCGGCATCGATCACCGCATCGAGGCGCAATCGCTCGGCGTGCGCGATCTGACGCGCTCACCGTCCACCGAGCTCGCCGGTGAGCGGGCCGGCGTGCACACGCGGCCGGTGGACCTCGCCGAGCTCTACGCGCCGTTTTCGCACCAGGAGCTCATCCTGCGCGACGCGCTCCGGCTCGGCCCTGACGTCACCATCAATCCCTCCGGCGGAGCGCTGTCGGCGCACGCGCTCATGGTCGCGGGCCTCGTGCGCATCGGAGAGGCCGCCGAGCGCGTCCTGGATGGCCGCGCCGGCCGAGCGGTCGCGCACGCCACGAGCGGGCCCTGCCTGCAGCAGAACCTGATCTGCGTCCTCGACGCGGAGGGAGCGCGGTCATGAGCCGCCCGTGCGCGATCATCGGGATCGGCCAGACCAAGCACGCCGCCAAGCGCGGCGACGTCTCGCTGCCGGGCCTCGTGCGCGAGGCCGCCGCGCGTGCGCTCGAGGACGCGGGCCTCGGCTGGCGCGACATCGACGCGGTCGTCATCGGCAAGGCCCCCGACATGTTCGAGGGCATCATGATGCCGGAGCTGTACCTGGCGGACGCGCTCGGCGCGGTGGGCAAGCCCATGCTGCGGGTGCACACCGCCGGCAGCGTCGGCGGCTCGACCGGCGTCGTCGCCTCGCACCTCGTCCACGGCGGGGTGCACGGGCGCGTGCTCGCCGTCGCTTTCGAGAAGCAGTCGGAGAGCGACGCGATGTGGGCGCTCTCGCCGAAGATCCCGTTCCAGCCGCCGCACCTGGCGGGCGCGGGCGGCTACTTCGCGCCGCTCATCCGCGCGTACATGCGCCGCTCCGGCGCGCCGGACGACATCGGCATCAAGGTGGCGGTCAAGGATCGCCGAAATGGCCTGAAGAACCCCTTCGCGCATCTGCACATGGAGGGCATCGACGTCGAGACCGTGCGCAAGTCGCAGATGCTCTGGGAGCCCATTCGCTACCTCGAGACCTGCCCGTCCTCCGACGGCGCGTGCGCGGTGGTGCTCGGTGACGAGGACGCGGCCCGGAAGGCCCCGCGCAAGCCGGCGTGGATCCACGCGACGGCCGTGCGCAGCGAGCCCACCATGTTCGCGGGGCGCGACCAGGTCAACCCGCAGGCCGGGCGCGATTGTGCGGCGGCGCTCTACCGCGAGGCCGGCATCACCGATCCGAAGCGGCAGATCGACGTCGCCGAGATCTACGTGCCTTTCTCGTGGTTCGAGCCGATGTGGATGGAGAACCTCGGGTTCGCCGAGCTCAATCAGGGCTGGCGGATGACCGAGAGCGGCGAGACCGAGCTGACGGGCGCACTACCCGTCAATCCCTCGGGCGGCGTGCTCTGCACGAACCCCATCGGCGCCTCGGGCCTGCTGCGCTTCGCCGAGGCCGCCATGCAGGTCCGCGGACAGGCCGGGGCGCATCAGGTGGACGGGGCGAAGATCGCGCTCGGGCACGCCTACGGCGGCGGCTCGCAGTTCTTCGCCATGTGGATCGTCGGGAGCGAGCGGCCCTAGAGGCCTCGAGGAAGCCATGGAATTCAACATCGCGGATCTCTACGAGTCGATCGCCGACGTCATCGGCGATCGCGACGCGGTCGTCTCGGGCGAGATGCGCCTGACGTTCGCGGAGCTCGACCGGCGCGCCAATCGCCTGGCGCACGCGTTCGCGGCGCGCGGCATCGGCGCCGGCGATCACATCGGCCTCTACCTCTTCAATGGCCACGAGTTCATCGAGGCCATGCTGGCGGCGTTCAAGCTGCGCGCCGTGCCGGTCAACATCAACTACCGCTACGTGGCCGACGAGCTGCGCTACCTGTGCACGAACGCCGACGTCAAGGCGCTGCTCTTCAACACGAGCCTCGCCGAACAGGTGGCGGCGATCGCGGCCGAGGTGCCGACCTTGCGCCTGCTCGTCCGCGTGCCCGACGAGACACCGGGCGACGGCGCACTGCCGGGCGCGGTGGACTACGAGGCCGCGCTCGCCGAGGGCTCACCGGCGCGCGACTTCCCCGCGCGCTCGGGCTCGGACCTCTACGTCATCTACACGGGCGGCACGACGGGCATGCCCCGCGGCGTCCTCTGGCGGCACGAGGACATGTTCTTCGCGGGCCTGCAGGGCGGCCGGCCGGGTGGCACGCCGCTCGAGCGCCCCGAGGAGCTCGCGGACGTCGTGCGCGAGGGCGCGAGCCTGAACATCCTGCCCGCGGCACCCTTCATCCACGGCGCGGCGCAATGGGCC
The DNA here is from genome assembly GCA_964593795.1 of uncultured Myxococcales bacterium. Classification (GTDB taxonomy): domain Bacteria; phylum Myxococcota_A; class Polyangia; order JAHFDS01; family JAHFDS01; genus JAHFDS01. The sequence continues at coordinate 25,488 of CAZQJC010000139.1, forward strand.
GCGTGGATCGCGCTGTTCTCCGGCGGCAAGTGCGTGATCGCGCCGGGGCGCAGCTTCTCGCCGCGAACCGTGCTCGAGCTCGTCGAGCGCGAGAAGGTCACCACGATCACGCTCGTCGGCGACGCGATGGCCCGGCCCATCGCCGAGGCGCTGGCGGAGCCGGGGGCCAGCTTCGACACCTCGTCGCTCTTCGTGATCGCGTCCGCGGGCGCGGTGCTCTCGCGCACGGTGCTCGAGGCACTCAAGGCGCGCCTGCCGGACACGATGATCCTCAATAACTTTGGCGCCAGCGAGACCGGCCACCAGGGCACGGTCTACGACAATCCGACCGGTGAAGGCCCCTCGGCGCCGCGCTTCTACATGGACGCGACGAGCACCGTGCTCGGCGACGACGGAAAGCCGATCGCGCCCGGCTCGGGGACGATCGGCAAGCTCGCGCGCTCCGGCCACGTGCCGCTCGGCTACTACAAGGACCCCGAGAAGACGGCGCAGACGTTCGTGACGCTGGACGGCGTGCGGTGGGTCATCCCGGGCGACCTCGCCACCATCGAGTCGGACGGCCGCATCACCGTGTTCGGCCGCGGCGCCGTCTGCATCAACACGGGCGGTGAGAAGGTCTTCCCCGAGGAGGTCGAGCAGGCGCTCAAGGCGCACCCGGAGGTGCTCGACGCGGTGGTGGTCGGCGTGCCCGATCCCCGCTGGGGCGAGCGCGTGACCGCGATCGTCCAGCCTCGCCCCGGGTTCCGCCCCACGCTGACCTCGCTCGACCCCGCGCTGCGCAAGCAGATCGCCGGCTACAAGGTCCCGCGCGAGCTGTTCCTCGTCGAGCAGGTCGTGCGCCATCCGAGCGGCAAGCCCGACTACCGCTGGGCCAAGTCCGTCGCGCTAGGGAGCCATTGAAGGACGCCCTCTCGCGCATCGAGCAGGCGTGGCAGCTCCCGGCGGAGGTGCCGCCGGGCCCGTGGCGCGAGCGGCGACGGCTGGCCGCCGCACTGCGCGCGCTCGCCGAGCGCTGCGTGCGCGCCGACGCGTCGGAGGAGACCCTGCGGGCCGCCGCCGCGCTGGCCGAGGAGGCGCTGGGGCCGATGGCGGCCGCCGCCGACAAGACGTACCTCGGCGCGATGAAGGACGGCTGGAAGTCGGACGATCCGCGCGAGTACGCCGATCGCGGCGTCCTCATCGGGCGGTCGAACCCGCTCGCGCCGCCCATGCGCCTCTTCGTCGAGGGCGGCGCGGCGATCGGGGAGCTCGTGTTCTCGCCCTCGTACGAAGGAGCGCCGGGCTGGGTCCACGGCGGCCTCGTCGCCGCCGCCATCGACCAGGTCCTCGGCTTCCTGCAGCTCCACCGCGGCATCCCGAGCGTCACCGGGCGATTGACCGTGAGCTACCGGCGCCCGACCCCGATCGAGACCCCCATCCGCATCGAGGCCACGGCTGGCGAGGACCGCGGGCGGCAATGCCTGCTCTCGGCGCGCCTCCTGGCTGGCGGAGAGATCGCCGCGGAGGCCGAGGGCGTCTTCGTGCGCGTCGACGCCGACGCGCTCTGGCCCGGCCCGCAGCTCACCCCAGGAACCCCAGCGTAGGAGCCTCGCTTGCACCTCGACTACACCCCGGAACAGCGCGCGCTCAAGACGCAGCTCCGCGCCTACTTCGAGCGCCTGCTCGACGCGGACACGCAGGCCGAGATGGCCGGCAGCGAGGGCGGAGGCCCGCACTACCACCGCGCGCTCCAGCAGATGGGCAAGGACGGCTGGCTCGGCATCGGCTGGCCCAAGGAGTGGGGCGGCCAGGCGCGGAGCCCCATCGAGCAGTTCATCTTCTTCGACGAGGTGCAGCGCGCGGGCTTCCCGATCCCGTTTCTGACGCTCAACACCGTCGGGCCCACGCTCATCAAGTACGGCACCGACGAGCAGAAGACGGCATTTCTGCCCCGGATCGTGCGCGGCGAGCTGCACTTCGCGATCGGCTACACCGAGCCCGGCGCCGGCACCGACCTCGCCTCGCTCAAGACGCGCGCCGAGCGCGACGGCGACCACTTCGTGATCAATGGCCAGAAGGTCTTCACGAGCTGCGCCGACTACGCCGATTACGTCTGGCTCGCGGTGCGCACCGACCCGGGCGCGCCCAAGCACAAGGGCATCTCGATCTTCATCGTCGACCGCCGCGCGCCGGGCGTGACGATGACGCCCATCCGCACGCTCGGCGGCAACAACACGCACGCCACGTTCTACGAGAACGTCCGCGTCCCCGCGTCGATGCTGGTCGGGCGCGAGAACGAGGGCTGGCGCCTCATCACCAACCAGCTCAACCACGAGCGCGTGGCGCTCTGCCCGACCGGCCCCATCGCGCGCTTCCTCGACGAGGTGACCGCGTGGGCCCGCGCGACGACGGCCCCGGGCGGCGGGCGCGTGCTCGACCGGCCGTGGGTGCGCGCGAACCTGGCCAAGATCCACGCCAAGCTCGAGATCGTCAAGCTGTGGAACTGGCGCCAGGCATGGAACATCGGCCGCGGCGCGCTGCCGCCCGAGGAGGCCTCGGCGGTCAAGGTCTTCACGACCGAGCTCAACGTCGAGGCGTACCGCCTCTTCATGGAGATCCTCGGCGCCGCGGGCGCGTTGCGGCCCGGCTCCGCCGGCGCGCTCTTGTCTGGTCGGCTCGAGCGCTACTCGCGCGCGACGCTCGTCCTCACGTTCGGCGGCGGCACCAACGAGGTGCAGCGCGACATCATCGCGACGGTGGGGCTCGGCATGCCCCGCGCCGCGCGGTAAGGGAGACCTCGATGGACTTCGCTCTGTCTGATTCCGAAGACGCGCTGCGGACGCTCGCGGCGCGCATCCTGGCCGAGCGCGCGACTCCCGAACGCCTGCGCGAGCTCGAGGCCGGCGAGTGGTTCGACCGCGAGCTCTGGCAGACGCTGGCCAAGGCGGGCCTTTGCGAGGTCGAGCAGCCGGGGGCCGAGGGAGGACTCGGCTTCTTCGAGCTCTGCCTCGTGCTCGAGGAGGTCGGCCGCCACGTTGCGCCGGTCCCCGCGGTGGCCACGCTCGCGCTCGGCGCGCTCCCCATCGCGCGCTTCGGCACGCCCGCGCAGCGGAAGCGCTGGCTCCCGGCCGTCGCGGCGGGAGAGACGGTGCTGTCGGCCGCGCTCTTCGAGCCCGGCGGCGACGGCTCGACCGACCTCGCCACCACCGCGACGCGGCAGGGCGACACGTTCGTCCTCGACGGCGTCAAGGACTGCGTCCCGGCCGCCACCCTCGCGGCGCGCATCCTCGTGCCCGCGCGGACCGCCGAGGGCGTCGCGCTGTTCCTCGTCGATCCCCGCGCGGCCGGCGTCACGCTCGAGGCCCAGACCGCGACGAGCGGCGAGCCCCAGGCGCGGCTCCGGCTGGCTGGCGCGCGCGTCCAAGGCGAGGACACGCTCGCCGAGCCCACCCGCGGCCGTGAGGTGCTCGACTGGATGGCCGACCACGCGCGCGTCGCGCTCGCCGCCCTGCAGACCGGGGTCATCGCGCGCGCCCTGCGCCTGACGGCCGAGTACACGACGCAGCGGCAGCAGTTCGACCGCCCGATCGCCACCTTCCAGGCCGTCGCGCAGCGCGCCGCCGACGCGTACATCCAGGTGGAGGCCTGCCGCCTCGCCACCTGGCAGGCCGCGCTCCGCCTCGCCGCCGGCGAGACCGCCCCGCGCGAGGTCGCCGTGGCCGCCTACTGGGCCGCGGAGGCGGGGCACCTCGTCCTCGCGGCCGCGCAGCACCTGCACGGCGGCATGGGCTTCGACTGCGACTATCCCCTGCACCGCCACTACCTCTGGGCCAAGCAGATCGAGCTCCAGCTCGGCGGCGCAAGCGCCGAGCTCGAACGCCTCGGCCACCTGCTGGCGAAAGGCGCCTGACGTATGCGTACACGCGTATGTGACATGTTCGGCCTCGAGCTCCCGCTCTTCGCCTTCTCGAAGGCCCCGGCGGTCGTCGCCGCGGTCAGCAAGGCGGGCGGCATGGGCGTCCTCGGCGCCATCGCCTACGAGCCCGAGGAGCTCGAGCGCCACCTCAAGTGGATCGACGAACACGTGGACGGCAAGCCCTACGGCGTCGACGTCGTGATGCCCGCGAAGTACCAGGGCAGCGACCAGGGCGGCCTCGACAAGGGCGTCCTCGAGCAGATGCTCCCGGCGGCGCACCGCGCGTGGATCGAGGAGCTGCTCGAGCGTTATCAGGTGCCGAAGCTCCCGCCGGGCGAGAACGCCTACGAGAGCCTTCTCGGCTGGACGCACGCGCGCACGCGCCCGCAGGTGGACGTCGCGCTCGAGCACCCGATCAAGCTGCTCGCCAATGCGCTCGGCCCGCCGCCGGCGGACGTGATCGAGAAGGCGCACCAGCGCGGCGTGAAGGTCGCGGCGCTGACGGGCAGCGTCCAGCACGCCAGAAAGCAGGTCGAGGCCGGCGTGGACATCGTGATCGCGCAGGGCAGCGAGGCCGGCGGTCACACGGGCGACGTGAGCACGATGGTGCTCGTCCCCGAGATCGTGGACGCCATCTCGCCCGTGCCCGTGCTCGCGGCGGGCGGCATCGGCTGCGGCCGGCAGATCGCTGCGGCGATCGCGCTCGGCGCCGACGGCGCGTGGACCGGCTCGGTGTGGCTGACGACCAAGGAGACCGACGTCCACCCCGCGGTCGTCGAGAAGCTGCTCAAGGCGGGCTCGCGCGACACCGTGCGCACGCGCTCGTGGACCGGAAAGCCCGCGCGCTTCCTCAAGAGCGCGTGGACCGAGGAGTGGGACGGCCCCAAGTCACCCGGCCCATTGCCGATGCCGCTCCAGTTCATGCTCAATGCGGACGCGACGACGCGCATCCACCGCTTCGCCGACGCGGAGGGCTCGCGCGCCCGGGAGCTCCTGACGTCGCCGGTGGGGCAGATCGTCGGCCGCATGAACGAGCAGCGCTCCGTGGCAGACGTGATCAGGGACATGAAGGCGGAGCTCGAGGAGAGCGTGCGCCGGCTCGACGCAGCCTTCAGGAAGGATGGGAAGCGATGACGAGGAAAACCCGCGCCGCCGTGATGTACGACTACCACTCGCCGCTCCAGGTGGAGACGGTGGACCTCGTCGATCCGGCCGACGATCAGATCGTCGTCAAGATCGCCGCCTGCGGCGTCTGCCACACCGACCTCTCGGTGACGCAGGCCCTCCTGCCGTATCCGCCGCCCGTCGTCCTCGGCCACGAAGCCGCGGGCGTGATCGAGGAGGTCGGCAAGGGCGTCCGGCACCTCAAGCCGGGCGACCACGTGGTCCTGTCGTGCGTACCGAATTGCGGCCATTGCGCCTATTGCCGCGCCGGGCAGACGCACCTTTGCGACACGGGCATCAAGGTCGCGATGGAGGGCGCGGACATCGGCTTCCGCAAGGACGGCAACGACATCGCGCGCTTCTGCGGCCTCGGGGGCTTTGCCGAGCACACCGTCATCCAGGCGGGCGCGGCGATCCCGATCCCGAAGGACATCCCGCTCGACAGAGCGTGCCTGGTCGGCTGCGCGGTCGTGACGGGCGTCGGCGCGGCCATCAACACCGCGAAGATCCAGCCAGGCCAGACCGTCGCCGTCTTCGGCTCGGGCGGCATTGGCCTCAACGTCATCCAGGGCGCGGCGCTCGCGGGCGCGGCGCGCATCATCGCGGTCGATCGCCTGCCGAAGAAGCTCGAGTGGGCCACCAAGTTCGGCGCCACCGACATCATCGACGCGAGCGACAAGAACGTCGACGCGGCCGAGGAGATCAAGGCGCTCACCGGCGGCCTCGGCGTCGACGTCGCCTTCGAGGCGATCGGCGTGCCCGAGGTGATGCTGCAGGCGTTCCTGTCGGTCAAGCGCGGCGGGCGCGCGGTCGTCGTCGGCGTCGCCGGCTTCGGCGTCGACGTCAACATCCCCGCGTGCCTGCTGGCGCTCGAGGAGCGCTCGCTCGTGGGCTCGCTCTACGGCGGCAGCGAGATGTCGCGCGACGTCCCGCGCTTCCTCGAGCTCTACCAGCGCGGCAAGCTCAAGCTCGACGAGCTCGTGTCGCGGCGGGTTCCCTTCGACGAGATCAACTCCGCGTTCCAGTCGATGGAGCGCGGCGAGGTGGCGCGCAGCGTCGTCATCTTCCCATGAGCACGATCGCCATCGTCGGCGGCACCGGCAAGGAGGGGCTCGGACTCGCCCTGCGCCTCGGCAAGGCCGGCCACGCGATCCGCGTCGGCTCGCGCGACGCCGACAAGGCCCGCGCGCGCGCCGCGGAGGTGCACGCCGTGGTGGGCGGCCTCGTCTCCGGCGGAGACAACGCGTGGGCCGTCGCCGAGGCGGAGGTGGTCTGGCTCTGCGTGCCTTACGGCGCGCACAAGGACACGCTCGCGGGCCTCGCGTCGGGCCTGCACGGCAAGGTGCTCATCGACATCACGGTGCCGCTCGCCCCGCCGAGGGTCACGCGCGTCTCGCTCCCGCTCGGGCTGTCTGCCGCGCTCGAAGCGCAGGAGCTCCTCGGCAGCGACACCCGCGTCATCGCCACGCTCCACCACGTCAGCTCCACGCACCTCGCCGACCTCGCGCACGGCCCCGACGGCGACGCGCTCGTCTGCGGCGACGACGCCGCGGCCAAGGAGCTCGCCCTCGGCCTCGTGAGCCAGCTCGGCCTGCGCGCCCTCGACGCGGGCCCGCTGCAGAACGCCATCGCGCTCGAGGCGATGACGCCCGTCCTCATCCACCTCACCAAGCGCTACAAGTCCACCGGAGCCAGCCTCCGCATCACCGGCTTGCCCTGAGGATCGGCGGCCTGGAAGGGCCGCGCAGCCAGGCCCCGCGTTGACACTCGCGCGCCCCCCGTGCCAGCGTCTCGGCGCGGGAGGGGTCATGGCGCGGAGCAGGAAGTTCTCGATCGCCGAGGGGGAGCCGCCGCGGCTCGAGCTGAGCTGGCGCGGCATCTGGAAGGACATCGACGTCCGCCTCGACGGCCGGACGCTCGGGACCATCCCCGACCAGCGCTCGCTCAAGCAGGGCCGTGAGTTCTCCATGCCCGACGGCAGCACGCTGCGCGTGCAGCTCAAGACCGGCTTCGGCTCCGCGGAGCTCCTCGTCCTGCGCAATGGCCACCCATTGCCCGGCTCGGGCTCGGATCCCGCCGTCAAGCTCAAGCTCGCCGCGGGCGTCGTCTGGTTCATTGCGGGCCTGAACATCCTGCTCGGCCTCATCACCGTGCTCGGTCAGGTGGAGATGCTGACGAACCTCGGGATCGGGTGGGCCAACGTCGCCGAGGGCGCCCTCTACGGGATCCTGGCGCATTTCACATGGCGCCGGTCGATGATCGCCCTCGCCATCGCCGTCGGGCTCTTCGGCCTGGACACCGTGTTCTGGCTGGTCACGATGGTGGGCTCCGGCGCGCGCCCCGGGATGGGCGGCGTCTTCATGCGCATCTTCCTCTTCATGCCGATGGTGCAGGGCTTCTCCGCCATCAAGGCCCTCAAGGAGCAGGAGGCCGCACGCAGGGCCGCCGAGAAGGCGTTCTGACGGGCGTAAGATGAGGGGGCCTCGTGAAGAAGGACCCCGCTGACCCGCCCGACCCCACGCTGACCGGCACGGGCTCCCCCGCGGGTGAGCCCACCGCGCAAGCGAGCAACACCCCGCTCGACATCGGCGCGATCGCGGGGGCGCGGTTCAGGATCAGCGCCATGATAGGGCACGGCGCGATGGGGTCCGTCTACCTCGCGCGCGACACGATCTCGGGCGAGCGCGTGGCGATCAAGGTCCTGCGCGGTGCCGGCAATGCGAGCACGCGTCTTGCGCGCCTCCGCCGCGAGCTCCGCGCCGCGCGCCTCATCACGCACCCCGGGGTCGTCCGGCTCAATGACCTCTTCATCCTCGGCGATCGGCTCGCCCTCTCGATGGAGTACGTCGAGGGCGAGACCCTCGCCAAGCGCCTCTCCACCAGGCTCAGATTGGGCGCCGAGGAGCTCCTTTCGCTGGCGACCCAGCTCGCGGGGGCCCTCGCCGCCGCGCACGCCGCCGGGGTCGTGCACCGCGACCTCAAGCCGGCCAACATCCTCCTGCGCGCCGGTTCGGACCAGCTCGTCATCGCCGATTTCGGCATCTCCCGCATCGACCGCGAGATCGACGGCGACCTCGCGGCGAGCGCGGAGATCGCGAACGTGAACGTCAACGACCTGACGCAGACCCGCGACATCCTCGGGACGCCATCCTACATGGCGCCCGAGCAGCTCGTGCCGGGTCAGGACGTGGGGCCGGCAGCAGACATCTACGCGGTCGGCCTCATCCTCTACGAGGCGGCGGCGGGCACCCGCCCGCACCCGGTCTCGACGCTCGAGGAGTTGCAGGAAGCCCGCCAGCGAGCCGAGATCCCGTCGCTCGGCGGCATTCGTCCCGATCTGCCTGCCGACTTCGTGGCCATCGTCGAGCGCTGCCTGCGGAGCGACCCACGCGCGCGCTTCGAGAGTGGTCGCGCGCTCGACATGGCCCTCGGGAGGGCGCCGAGCGGGGCGCAGCCGGCGACCTCACTGTCCTCCCCGCCTCCGCGCGTCTCCGGGCCGCCCGCGGTGCGTGCGCCGGACCCGAAGCGATCGAGACCTGCTCTGCGCAGCCTGACCCTCGGGCTCAGCTTCGGCACGCTCGTCCTCGCGGGAGCGTTCGGCCTCTGGTGGCACCGCGGCGGGCTCCCCTCCGCCGACCGGCGGGTGCGACTCAAGATCACGGCGGCACCCGGAGCGCCCCTGCAAGAGGCCGCCTCCCGGCTCGGCGAGCAGCTCCTGCACGAGCGAGCGGAGCGCTTCGCCGTCGCGCGTCCGCCAGCCGAGGCCAACGTCGTGCTCGAGGTGCGGTATCGGTTGGAGGGTCACGTCGTGCACGTGGACGGCACCCTCGGACGGATCGGCGGCCGCTCCCGACCCCTCGGGACCGTCGTGGGTGAGGCCATCGGCCCCGCCCTCGCGACGTTGCTGGACGAGGCGCGCTCCTCCCTGGACGCCGGTCAATCGCCGCGGCCGCCGGACGCTGAGGAGCGCCGGGCAATGGAGGCCGTCGATGCCCGCACGCTCGGAGCCTTCCGTGCATACGAAGAGATCCTGACGAAGGTCTTCGCTCGACTGCCGGAGGTGGACGTTCCACGCTTTCGCGCCGCGCACCGGCGGCTCCTGGACCTCGACCCGGGCTGGCCCCACGCCCTGGCCCTCGGGTATTCGTCGGGCGCAAAGAGAGCAGAGTCGATCGAGCGCGCCGATCCGACGCGCGACCCCGCAGGCCGGGAGTTGCTCGCCAGCATGGACGCGTTCTACGCCGGTCGGATCGACGAGGCGATCACGCGCCAGACCAGGCTCTTTCACGAACGTCCAACTGCCCTGACCGGCTGGATCCTCGCCTCCTCGCTCGGTGCGGGCCAGCGCTCCGACGAGCGGGTGGCCGTGCTACAGCGCCTGATGGAGCTTCGGCCAGACCTGCAGTTCGGCGCCGATCTGGTCCGCTTGCTGGAGAAGATGGAGCGAGGCCAGGACATCCCTTCGATCCTCGCGAGGTGGCTCGCACGCGCCCCCGAGAGCGAGGCCGCGCTCGCGGCGAACGCGTATTGGTCCCTCAGGCACGGTGACAGCAGCAGCGCCGCCCGATATCACGCCGAGCTCCGGCTCCTGTACGGCGACGTGCCGAAGAGCCTCCGCCTCTGGTGTGACCTGCGCATGAACGAGGGGCGTCTCGACGAGGCTCGCGCGATCGCCCTCAAGCTCGCGGCCCTCGATTCGGCGCAGGAGCGAGGGCGCGGGCAGCACAGATTGGCGACGCTGGCCGTGCTGGAAGGCCGCTTCGAGCGCGCGCTCGAGCTCGTCAGCGCCGCACGCTCCGTCATCCCTCGCGACAACGGCGAGCAATTGCCCCTCCTGCAGCTCGGCTGGTCGATCCACAGCGTCACGGGCAATGCCACCGGCGCACGAGAGCTGGCGAAGACGCTGGCCCAGGAGCTGGCCTCGTCGGGGCGGCCCGAAGCGTCGATCATTCGCATGGAGGCAGAGGCGGCGCCTGGCCGTGGCAGACCTTGCGCGACCGCACGCCTGGCCCCCGAAGCGCCAGGACTACCTGATGCGCCCAGCATGCGAGCGCACCACCTGCGAGCCCTGGCCGCCCACGACTGCGGGGACTGCGAAGCGGTCGTGCGGGCAGGGTTGCTCAGCCGGGAAGAGCTGCCGTGGTCGCTCTTCTCGTTCGGGGCGTGCGCCGAACGAACGAGGAGCCTCGAGCTCGCCCGGCGCGCCTTCGAGCTCCTCGAGCCCCTCGGCGCACCCGATGACGCCGACGCGCTGACGAACTCGCCCGTGCACTCCATCCTCGCGCGCTACGAGCTCGGCAAGGTGCTCGAGCGCCTTGGCAGGAACGCCGAGGCGCGCGCGAAGTACGAGTCGTTCCTCGCGGCCTGGGGCCATGCGGATCGCCCTCTGGCCCAGGTGGACGACGCGCGAAAGCGCCTCGCCCGCCTGCCGCATTGATCAGGGCGCCTGGACCTCGCGCCGCAGGATCGGCTGGTTCGCGGAGCACGGTCCGCCATTGCCGACGCAATGCCGCACGTGCAGGGTCGCCTGCTCGAGGACGTTGAAGTACCAGAAGACGATGTCGATCGTGTGATCGCCGGCCGTCAGGTCGACGCAGCCGGTGTTGGAGCCGGACGCATTGAAGCCGGTCTCTGTGAGCGGGTCCATGCTGCCGCTGCCATTGACGTAGATCTGACCGCACGCGTTCTTGCCGCCGATGATGTCGGTGCCGGTCGCGCCGATGCTGATCGAGAAGCAATGCCGGCCCGTCTGCGCGAGGTGGATCTTGCCCGAGTAGCGCAGGCTGAACCGCTCGCTCGCGGCGCCGTCGGGCCACGCGGGCTGGAAGCCGTAGTCCGAATGCGTGTAGGCGTCGGCCGCCGTGTCGAAGTCCCAGCCCGCCCACACGCGCTGCCTGCGCGACGAGCCCGAGAACCGGCCGTCCATCTCACCGTAGTCGGACAGCATGCCGCAGCTCCCGGTCCCCTCGGGCCGGTCGCCCACCGTCACCCAGAGCCCGTTGAAGACGGCGGGATCCGTGAAGGGATCTCCGTCCACCATCTCCTCGCAGTCGCCGAGGCCGTCGCGATCGGTGTCGCCGCCCACGACGCACGAGCCGCCCGTCCCGGCACCGCCGTCACCGCCCGTGCCACCGCCGCCCGTGCCACCGGCGCCCGCACCACCGGCGCCCGCACCACCGGCGCCCGCACCGCCCGCCCCCGCACCGCCCTCACCAGCTCCACCCGCGCCCGCACCGCCCGCACCAGCGGTGCCGCCGCTCGATCCCGCCGCGCCGCCGCTCGATCCCGCCGCGCCGCCGCTCGATCCCGCCGCGCCGCCGCTCGATCCCGCCTGGCCGCCACCGGCCCCGGCGCCCGCCGCCCCACCGCCGGTCCCCGCGACGCCGCCGTCGCGCGCGCCCGCAGCGCCACCCGCGCCCGCATCCTCCGGGGGGATCGCGTTCGCGCCACCGACGCGGCACCCCGCACCGGCGGCCACGACCGACGCCCAGAGCGCCAGGGCCACCCTGCTCCGCTGCATTCCCGCTCCGAGTGTCATCGCTGCCCCGCCGTTCAGAAGTGAAACGTGTTCTATTTTGATCATCCGCGCGCAGGACTCAAGGGCAAAGCGACAGCGATGCGGGCCCGGACTAGAACATGTTTCACTTCTGGCGCGAGGCACGTATAGTCGCGACGAGAACGGCCCGATGCGATTTTCCTACTCGGACGACCAGGAGGCGCTGCGCCAGGGCGCGCGCCGGTTCCTCGAGGCCCACGCGCCGAGCGCACGAGTGCGCGCCGCCGCCGACAAGGACGGCTTCGACGCCGACCTCTGGCGCCGCGCCGCGGCCGAGCTCGGCTGGACGGCGCTGACGATCCCCGAGGCGCACGGCGGGGTGGGCCTCGGCGCGGTGGAGCTCGCGGCCCTGCTCGAGGAGACCGGCCGGGCGCTCGCGCCCGTCCCGCTCTTCTCCACGGTGTGCCTCGGAGGGGCCGCAATCGCTCTCGGCGGCACCAAGGAGCAAGCAGGCACGCACCTGCCGCGGCTCGCCGACGGCACCATCGCGACGCTCGCGCTGGCTGAAGCCGACGGCCGGTGGCATGCCGCCGGCGTGCACACCCGCGCGCACGCGACGCCGGGCGGCTTCCGCCTCGACGGCAGGAAGTCGATGGTCCCCGACGGCCACGTCGCGGACCTCTTCGTCGTCGCCGCGCGCACCGGCGCCGCGCTCGACCTCTTCCTCGTCGCGGCGGACGCCCCGGGCCTCGAGCGCCGCCTGCTCCCGGGCCTCGATCGCACGCGCCGCGTCGCCGAGCTCACGCTCGAGGGCGTGCCGGCCGAGCGCCTCGGCGCCGCCGGCTCCGGGGCGCGCACGCTCGCGCGAACGCTCGATCGCGCCGCGATCGCGCTCGGAGCCGAACAGGTCGGGGCTGCCGAGCGCTGCCTCGAGCTCGCGGTCGACTACGCGAAGACCCGGCACCAGTTCGGCCGCGCGATCGGCTCGTTCCAGGCGGTCAAGCACCGCCTCTCCGACGTGTTCGTGGCCGTCGAGTCGGCGCGCTCCGCCATGTACTACGCCGCATTCGCCGCCTCCATCGACGATCCCGAGCTGCCGGTGCTCGCCGCCGTGTGCAAGGCGACCTGCTCCGAGGCGTTCTTCCGCGCCGCCGCCGACTGCATCCAGGTCCACGGCGGCATCGGCTTCACGTCCGAGCACGACGCCCACCTCTACTTCAAGCGCGCGCGCGCGAGCCAGGCCCTGCTCGGCACGCCCGCCGACCACCTCGAGCGCGTCGCGGCGCACCTGGAGCTCTGATGGACCTGCGCTTCTCCCCGGAAGAGGAGGCCTTCAAGGGCGACGTCCGCAGGTTCCTCGACGCGCGCCTGACCGGCGAGTACGCGTGCCTGCGCGGCCGCGGCGGCCCCGGCGACGAGGAGGCGTACCCGGAGCTGCGCCGCGCGTGGGAGGCCGTCCTCGGCGAGGCGGGCTACGTCGGCCTCGGCTGGCCCACCGCGCACGGCGGCCGCGGCGCCTCGCTCATGGAGCAGGTCCTCTTCGGCGAGGAGTACGCGCGCCAGCGTGGCCCGGGCCGCCTCGGGCACATCGGCGAGCACCTCGTCGCGCCGACGCTCATCGCGTTCGGCACCGACGCGCAGCGCCGGCGCTTCCTGCCCGAGATCCAGCGCGGCCAGCTCTGGTGCCAGGGCTACTCCGAGCCGGACGCGGGCTCCGATCTCGCGAGCGTGCGCACGCGCGCCGAGCGCAGCGGAAGCGAGTGGGTGCTGCACGGCCAGAAGGTCTGGACGAGCCACGCGCACCTCTCCGACTGGGCGTTCGTCCTCTGCCGGACCGATCCCGCCGCGCCCAAGCACCGGGGCCTGTCGTATTTGTTGGTGCCGATGCGCCAGCCCGGCATCGCCGTCCGGCCGATCCCGCAGATGACCGGCGGCTCCGAGTTCTCCGAGGTCTTCTTCGACGGGGCGCGCACGGAGGCCGACCTCGTCGTCGGCGACGTCAACGGCGGCTGGCGCGTCGCGATGGGCACGCTCGCCTTCGAGCGCGGCGTGTCGACGCTCGCGCAGCAGATGCGCTTCCGCAATGAGTTCGACCAGCTCGTCGCCGCCGCGCGCGCCAACGGCGCCGCGCGCGACCCGCTGATCCGGCAACGCATTGCCGAGGCCTGGATCGGCTTGCGGATCATGCGCTACAGTGCGCTCAGGATGCTCTCCGGCGGAC
>CAZQJC010000140.1:0-6312 GCA_964593795.1 uncultured Myxococcales bacterium
GAGAGACGCGTGGCTGGGGGCGCGTGGCATCGCGGTGCTGCGGGTCACCAACGAGCAGGTGCTCGCGCGCCCGGAAGAGGTGGTGCGACGGGTCCGCCGACTGCTGTCGGAGCGCCTGCCGGTGCCCCTCTCCCGACGGGAGAGGGGCGACTGACCGCGGTGGACGCCACGACGGGGTGAGGCCGGGCGTGGTGTTAGGGGCCAGAAGAATCGATCGCTTGGGCCTCGCTCCCGCCCTATCCATGCGCCTTGGCAGATGTGATCAGTGATCGGAGCGCCTGCCCTAGCGCCTCCTCAGTCCGCGGCGGCACGCTGCCAGGCGGCGGCGAGGTCGGCGTGGCCCGACTGCGCGAGGAGGAAGGCCCCTCGCGCGAGGTTCCGCGAGGGACGATCGAGCCACGCGGGCGGGAGGCGCGGTAGCTGCAGCGAACCGGCGAGGGGAGCGTCGGGCAGCGGCAGGGTCGCGCGAACCCGCGGCGGCGCGGAGGATCGGTAGAGGCGAAGCGCGGGCCCCGCCTGACCGAGCGCGAGGAAGCCCTCGGCCTGCGCCGCCGCCACGAACGCCAGTACGTCACGGTCGATGGCCTCGAACGGGGGCAGCGCGTCCATCGCGCCCGCGACGAGCGCGGCGAGCCGCTCGGTCGGCTCGTCCGGACAGGAGCGCCCGAGGACGAAGCCCAGCGTGCGCGGGCACACCGCGTCCCGGATGCCGAGCCGGCTCGCCATCGCCAGCGACTCGACGACCACCGCCCGCCCCTCCTGCGCGTGCGCGAACCCCGCGAGGCGCCCCCAGCGCTCTCGCGCCGGCGGCAGCGGGCGCAGCGTCGGGTGCCGCGCGTGGAGCTGCTCCCAGAACCAGCTCGAGCTCGCGAGGCCCGTGGGCACCAGCACGACGTCGGTCCGCACGCGCTCCACCTGCTGCAGGTAGAGGAGCGGGAACGCCAGGTGATCGGACTCGACGAGCGCGATCGCCCCCTCGGGGACGCCCTCGAGGAACCGCATCGACAGCTCGCGCGCGAGGTGATGGCCGGAGCGATCGCGCCCCGTGATCCCGCCGCCCGAGATCGCCGTGACGGCCCAGAGCGCCACCGCGAGCCCGACGCCCAGCCGCGGTCGCGTCCGCGCGACGACCGCGCACAGCAGCACGATCCCGACGCCGAGGAGCCACGCGCCCGCCATGAGGTACCCGCCGAGGTCGGGGACCGTCGGCAGGTAAGGCTCGTACCCGAGGCCGAACGCGAGCCCGCCGGCCTGCACCGGCAGCGCGAGGACGAGGAACCGCCAGCGGCGCGCGAGCGCGAGCCCGAGCGCGCCGAGGAGCAGCACCCCCGCGAGACCGACCTCCGTGGACCACGACACGAACGTCGAGACGTGCGCGCCGAGGAGCGCGAGCGGCGTCATGCCGGGATGGCTGAAGGGTGCCTGCGGGAAGTCCTTGCCGGTCAGGAAGAACGCGAGCCGCGCGAGCGACGTCGGCGCCCCCCACACGAAGCGATCGCGCGCGCCGCCGACGAGGGGCAGGTACGCGTAGAGCGCGAGCACCACGGCGGTGCCGGAGAGGGCCGCCCACGCGAGCGCGACGGCGACCGCGCGCGGCCGTCGCCTGGCCACCGGGACCAGCGCGAGCACGACCCCGACCACCGCCAGGAGCGCGATGACCGGGTTGACGCCCGCACCGGCCGCGGACAGCGCCCCGACGAGGAGCCAGCGCCCGCGCCCGAGCCCCTCGCCCGGATCGTCCTCGACCGACGCTGGCGCGAGCGCCGGCAGCGCGAGCCAGATCGTCGCGAGGACGAGCACCGTCGCGAGGGCGTACACCTCGACGCGCGAGCACTGATCCCAGACCGTGGCCTGCACGCCGACCGCGAGCACCGCTGCCGACACGAGCGGCCACGGCGCCCGGTCCGCGCCCAGGCGGTCGGCGACGCGGAAGGCGAAGAAGGCGCAGAGCGCGCCCGGGATCGCCGACAGCAGGTTGCACGCCACGAGCGGCGCGCCCGGCCACAGCCGCACGAGGAGCGCGCCGAGCATCGTGTAGAGCGGCTCGCCCGGCGGGTGCGGCAGGCCGAGCTGCACGCTCGTCATCGCGAGCTCGGCGCTGTCGAACCACGACAGGTCGCGGCCCATCGTGAGGACGTAGTAGGCCCCGAGGCAGAGCGCGGTCGCGGCCGCGATGGCGCTCCGGCGACCGTGGGGCGTCAAGGATCAGCTCATCGCGCGCGGCGGCGTAGACCGAGGACCAGCAGCACGCCGAAGAGCCACGCGCCCGCCGTCTCGCCTCGTCCCGCGGCGCACGAGGCCGGCGAGGCCTTCGCCTCGCCCGCGGCGCCCAGGCCTCCGGGCGCGCCGCCCACGCCGTGCGCGCCGCCGCCCGCGCTGCCCGGCTGCCCCGCGACACCTCCGCCCGCGCCAGCCGAGCCTCCGCCGGCCCCCCCGCCCGCCGCCCCGCCGCCCGCGCCCGCGCCCCCGCTCCCACCACCGGTGCCCGCGGTGCCGCCCGCGCTCCCGCCCGCGCCCCCCGCTCCTCCCGCGCCCGCCGCGCCCATCTCCGGCCGGATCCGCAGCGCATCCGCCACGAGCTGCACGTTGCCGCTGCCCGGCTCGCCCGTGTTGTCGCCGACCGTCACCGGGTAGTCCACACCCGCCTCGAACGGGAACGTGCCGAGCGTCTGCCAGCCGTCCACCGCGGTCTGGTCGATCATCGCGACCGTGTCGCCCTGCGCGTGCTTGACCACGTACTTCGCCATCCGGCTCTGCGCGAACTGCGCGTCCGTGTAGACCGCGAGCGTGTAGCTCCCGGCCGCCGAGAAACGCATGCGCCAGGACGCATAATTCGACGGCGCCGCGGAGTCGGTGGTGTGCGTCCACAGGAGCGCGCCCGCCGAGCCCGCCATCGCGCCCCGCCAGTACATCGGATCGCCGCCCTTGGTGAAGCAGGCGTCGGTCTCCTCCATCGTGCGCCCCTCGGCCGGCACGTCGCCGCACGGCGGGGGCGGCGTGACCATGCCGTACCAGAAGTCCTCGCCCATCTCGGTGAGCATGGTGCGCAGCGCCGTCTGGTAGTGCGCGAAGCGCGTGTCGTACACGGAGCACTGCCCCGGCACGCAGCCGTTGTAGTAGCGCGTGACGGTCTGGATCCACTCCATCTCGTGGAGGCCTCCGACGCGCACCTCGTTCATCCACGCGAGCGCCTGCTCGGGCGTGTCGACGCCCATCGCGTACGTCGAGCGGATCACCATGCTCGTGACGAAGTCGACGGCCTGCTGCGTGTTGCCCTCGACCGTGAGCACGTCGTCGCCGTAGGTGCGCAGCGTGTCCGCGTACGTGCCCGCGTCGAACTGGAACATGCCGAGGCCGCCCTGCTCGTTGACGCACGGCCCGTCGCCCGACCCCGCGATCACGGGCCCGCCCCCGCACGACGTCGAGGCCGGCCCCTGGCAGGCCCACGTGGCCTCGCTCCAGCAGTGCGCGAAGCCCGTCTCCGCCTGCGCGATGCCCGCGAGCAGGAGGCCATTGGTCAGGCCCCGGGCCGCCGCCGCGTCGCGGATCGCCGTCGCGCGCGCCCGCCGCTCCGCCGCCGATAGCTTCGATTGCAGCAGGCCCGGCTCCCCTGGCGCGGCGGGGCGGTCGTCACCTCCGCAGCCGAGGAGCAGCATCACCGGGACGAGCAGCCGGGAAAGGCCCACCGAATCGCTCATTGCCGTCGATGTTACACGGCAGCGCGGCGGGGCCCGCTGCTGTTTTCGGGGGGGACCAAAGCTCCCCCCGCCTCGGCCTCGCCCCGGCTCGGCCTCCCCCCTCACCGGCGCCCATGACGCCGTCCGGACCTGGGGGATTCGCGGGCAGGGAAGTTCGTTTCCGTGCCGGCCCCGTACTACAATGTACGCAAGAGGGGGTCCCGGGTGAGAGCACGTTACGCAGGCGTGATCCGCGCCGCAGCGCTACTCGGCTGCATCCTGGCCGCGCGCGCGGCCGAAGCAAAGCTGGTCCTCGACAAGATCATCGTCCACGGGGCCTCGAAGACCAGCGAAGGCGCGGTCGAGGCGCGCATGCGCATGCACCGCGGCGACGTCGTCGAGTACGGCATCCTCGGCGTGGCGGAGGATCGCCTCGTCGCGAGCGACCTCTTCCAGTCCGTGCGTGTCTACCTCGACACGCCGCGGGAGTGGGCGGTGCAGCTCATGTACCTCTCCGACCAGACGTACTCGATCGACGTGCACGTCGAGGTCAAGGAGAAGCACTCCTGGTTCATCATCCCGAACTTCGCGGTCGGCGGCGGTGACGTCGCGGGCGGCCTCGTCTACGCGGACATGAACCTCGCGGGGACGGGCTCGCAGCTGATCAGCGCCGGCCAGATCGGAAAGCTCAAGAGCTTCGGCTTCGTCGGCTTCCGCGATCCGATCGCGATGTTCGCGCCCATCACGTACTCGACCGCCGGCATCTTCCGGCAGGAGACGTTCCTCTTCTACGGGAACGGCGCCACCAAGGACGAGGTCGTGCAGCAGGTCGGCACGCGCATCGCGGGCGGCGAGGCGCAGGTCGGCTACGTGTTCTCGTCGCACATGAAGGCCATCGTCGGCGGCATGTACAACCGCCAGTGGCTGCGGAACCCCGAGGACAAGATCGCGGGCTACGACGAATCCAAGCTCTACAACGCCGGCCCCGGGATGCCGTGCTCGTCGGCCGAGAAGTACTGCAACGGCGAGAACGTCGTCACGCTGCAGCTCTACTTCGACTATGACCGCACGATCGCTCCCGAAGGCCTGCGCCGCGGCGCCAAGGTCAAGCTGCACAACGAGGTCTCCGACAACTTCTGGGGCTCGGACTACGACTACGCCAAGCTCGAGTTCCAGGGCGAGCTCTACGGCTACATCGCCAAGACGTACCCGTCGGTGAACTTCCGCACGATCCTGAACTTCCCGACCAGCGAGCGCGGCGTACCGCTCACGCAGCTCCTGCGCCTCGGCGGCGGCGATCTGCGCGGCTACAACGTCAACCAGTTCAACGGCGACACGCTGATCGTCGCGCAGTTCGAGGATCAGGTGCCCGTCATCAAGGGCCTCAAGGTGCCGCTCACGTCGGTCAAGCTCAACCTCGCCGTCGCCGGATTCATCGACGTCGGCGCGCTGCTCGACCGGCACCCCGGCGGCCGCATCGACCCGCTCAACCCGGCCTCGAAGAGCCGCCCCACGCTCGACGACTTCCACACCTCCGCGGGCGTCGGCATCCGAATCCTCGTCCCCGGCGTCGCGATCCCCGCCGTCAAGATCGACTACGGCTACGGCTTCGACCGCGGCGCCGGCGCCATCGCGATCTCCGTCGCCGGCGGCGGCCTATGAACCAGGAGGCTTCAGGCTACGGGCTTCAGGCTACGGCCGGACCCGGATCTCCGGCCGTAAACCGTGGCCCGAAGCCCGTCGCCCGATCGTGAGGCCGCGTAGCGGAATCAGAATCGCTGGTATAGCGGACGCCTCGCAGCTTCTCAGGGACCAGTCCTCGCCGGCCACCCACCACATCGCATCCGTATCGGGCGCGGCGGTACCGGGTGTCAAGCGCGTGGGCGCCGAGCTGAGCCCCCCTCCGCGAGCCGCGTGCCGTCAGGGAGCCGCGCCCGGCGTCTCCTCCGTCCCGAGCAGCCGGTGCCTGCGCCAGCCGGTGGTGACGAGCCAGAGCTTCGGCGCCACCACGGGCGCGAGCGCGGGCAGCGGATCCGGCGGCCGATCGCGCCAGCCGTCGAAGTAGCGCGCCGTCGAGAAGCGATCGATCCACGCGGCCGGTAGCGCTCGCCCGAGCTGCGCCGCGTGCTTGCGCGCGTTGCAGAGCACGTAGCGCAGCGCGCCGCGGACCTGGCGCGGGCTCGCCGCGCGCCGCGCGTGGAAGCGCCCCGCGAAGACCTTGCCCCTCCGACCCATCACGCGGTTGAGTGCCCGCGCGAGGCGGATCGACAGGCCCTGCATGCCTCGCCGGAGCGCGTCCCCATCCGCGACCTCGGCCAGCAGGTGCAGGTGGTTTCCCTGCACGGACAGGTGGACGAGCCGAAAGTCGAAGCGCTCCTTGCCGCCGCGACACGCCTGTCCGATCGCGCTCGCGCACCGCTCCGTCCGCAGGTTCCACACGTGCGGCAGGACGCGCAGCGTGACGTGCACCGGCGTCGGGCGCCGGATGCGCTCCCGGGGGCGATGCTGGACGAGCGGCCGGGGGCCGGCCTTGCGGCCGGAGCCCTTGCGCCTTCCGCCCCAGGTGCGGAACGGCAGCTCCGCCTGCGCCGACCGGCGATGCTTCCTGGCCCTGACGGTCTCGCTGGCCCTTCGC
>CAZQJC010000141.1:0-46383 GCA_964593795.1 uncultured Myxococcales bacterium
CGGGCTTCAGGCCTCGGGCTTCAGGCTCCGGATCCGGGTCAGAGACCCGAAGCCTGAAGCCTGGAGCCTGAAGCCTCTTCGCATGACAGCTCGCAAGTCCGCGTTGCAGCACACGGTTCAACATGATCGGTGCTCTAGCGAGTGGCCGCCTGGGAGGCGGCCACCGCCGACCCCCTACAGCGTCGTGCCGTGCGCACACCGTGCCGTCGCAGATCCCTTGCCTGGAGGTCTGCGCAGCGGGCGCGCCGCCCCTCCCCCAGTTGGGCCAAACCCAACTGGGCCCCCCGCCCTGCGTCTTCGCTCGCTTCGCTCGCTCCGCCCTTGCGGCTCGCCTCGCTCGCCTCGGAGACGCGCGCGACCTCAGGCCTTCCGTGTTGCTTGTTGCTCTGTTGTTCGACTGTTCTATTCCGTCGTTCGCTCGCTCTTCCGGCTCGAGGATGTGACGAATCACTTGGCGGGTAGCAGGGGGGCGGCGAAGGCGATCATGCGGAGGGGGTTGGCGGTGCCCTGGGCGCGGAAGTAGCCGAGGGCGCGCTCGCAGAGGGCGGCGCCGTCGGGTCCGCCCTCGAGCTCGCCGAGGCGGAAGCGCGCGGCGGCGGCGAAGAGGGCCATGTCACCCTCGTCGAGGCGGGCGACGGCGCGGCGAAGGAGGGGCAAGCCGGCGTCCCGGCCACGCTGGCCGAGGGCGACGGCGCCGAGGATGTAGTCGGACAGGCCCTGCGTGACGGGCGTGTCCTCCTTGGCCAGCTCGCGCGCCGCGCGCGCGGCGATCTCGGGCCTTCCGGCGGAGATCGCGGCGAGCCCCTGCCAGAGGTGCACGACGGTCGCGAGGGCCGTCACGCGGAGCAGCATCGACGCGCGCATCTCGGGCCACGCCGCGTCGATCTCCGCGAGCACCTCCTCCGCGCGCCCCGCGTAGAGGAGCGCCGCCGACTTGCCCGACAGGCCCATGAGGTGAGCCACGTACATCTCGTGCCGGGGCCAGCCGTCGAGCGCGCCCTGGAGATCGAGCAGCGCGCGCTCGGGCTCGTCGCGCTGGAGCAGGCTCCACGTGTGCGCCTCGCAGCGGAACATGCTGCGCGCGTAGACGTCGCGCTGGCGCTCCGCCTCCTCGATGAACGCGTCGGCGCGGCGCGCGACCTCCTCGAGCTCGCCGGACCAGATGCTCGCCTCGAGCATCATGTAGCGCGCGGTGACCTGCTCCCAGTGCGTGCCGACGCACTCGCCCGTGAAGATGCGATCGGCCGCGGTGAAGGCCTCGGCCGCGGGCCGGAAGCGCATGCCGAAGAACGCGAGGGCGCCGCGCGCGAGCTCGACCACGCCGCGCAGGTACGGATCCTCGAGCTGCTCCGCCATCGCGATGCAGCCCTCGAAGAGGCGCTGCGTGCGCGCGCGATCGCCCTTGCCCTCGGAGGAGCGGAAGACCACCTCGATCGCGAGGGCGCGGCAGACGCGGCGCTGCTCGCCCAGCTTGAGCGCACCGAGCAGGTGGCGCGTCTGGAAGTCGGCGCCGCGGATGTGGTCGATCATGCCGAGGCTGGTGGAGGCCGCGTAGAGGACGTCGAGGCGCTCGAGGTCGGCGGGGCGCAGATCCCGCGCCTCCTTCTTCTTCCAGCCGAGGCCCCGGAAGCCGATGCGCGCGCGCTGCAGGAGCAGCGAGGCCAGGGCGCGCTTGCGCGTGGGCGCGACGCGAAGGCCGAGGCGCCCCATCACGCGCGCGAGGACGTCCATGCCGCGCTCGAGGTGACCGCCGCGCAGGAGCTGCTCGGACGCGGCGCGCTCGAGATCGGTCGCGTCGCCCTCGGACGCGCCCTCGGCCGCGGCGAGGAACACCTCGGCGGCCTCGAGGCCGAAGCCTGCGTGCGAGAGCGACTCGCCGAGCGAGCGCTGGAGCTTCCGCGCCTCCGTGTCGGCGTGGCGGCCGTAGCGGAGGGCGGCGCGGTAGAGCTCCGCGGCGCGGTGGAAGGCGAGCTTGTCGGCGGCGGCGCGCGCGGCGGAGACGAAGTAGCGCGTCGCGTGCTGCGGGTCGCCGGCCTCGAGCCAGTGCCGCGCGAGCGCGTCCACCGGCGCCTGGTCCCAGCGCTCGAGCGCGTGCGCGAGGCGCTCGTGCAGATCGCGGCGGCGCGCGTCGGTCATGCGCGCGAGCAGCGTCTCGCGGACGCGATCGTGGTAGGCGTCGAGCCAGGGACGATCGCCGTGGCGCACCGTGCGCGCGAGGTGGCCGGCGCGCAGCGCCGCGGAGGCGCGCTCGGCCTCGGTGGGGCCGAGGTCGGTGGCCTCGGTGAGGACCCACAGCGGCGCCGGGGCGTTCGACACCGCGACCACCTCGAGCAGCGCCTGCGCGGCGGGGGCGAGGCGCGAGACGCGCCAGGCGAGCACGTCCTCGAAGCTGCGGGTCGAGAGCGTCTCGGAGCCCTCCTCGCGGGCGAAGCGCACGAGCTCGGCCATGAAGAGCGGGTTGCCGTGCGACTCGGACCAGTAGTCGTCGGAGAGCGCGAGCGGCGGCGGCTGCCCGCCCAGCATGCGTCCCACCATCGCGCGCTGCTCGTCGGCGGACAGCGGCTGCAGCTCGAGCTTCTCCACCACGCCCGAGGGTGCGAAGCGCGCGAGCGCCGCCTCGACGTGGTGCGCTCCGGCCAGCGCCTCGGCGCGCATCGCGCCGAGCAGGAGGATCGGCGGCGCGGAGGCCCCCCGGCCGATCGCGGCGAAGAGCTCGAGGCTCTCGCGGTCGGCCCACTGCAGGTCGTCGACGTAGAGGACGATCGGCATCTCGCGGGACAGGCGCACGAACAGCTCGCGCAGCGCGGCGAAGGCGCGGGCGCGGCTCTGCTGCGGGTCGAGCGAGCGAGGCGCGCGCAGGCTGTCGGCGCCGGCCACGCGCCGGAGCACGGGGAAGACCCGCAGGAGCTGATCCAGGTCGGGTGGCAGCCACGCGGCGACGCGCTCGTCGGGCGTTCCGACGAGGAAGCCCGAGAGGCCGTCGATGATGCCGTCGAAGGCCTGGTACGGGAGGCTCTCGCGCTCGTGGCAGCGGCCCGAGAGCACGAGCGGGCGCGCGGGCGCGGGGGCGCCGGGGGCGCGGTCGCTCGCGGCCTCGATCTCGTGCACGAAGCGCCGCACGAGCGTGCTCTTGCCCATGCCCGACGCGCCGACGATGACGACCGCGCTCCGCACGCCCTCGCGCAGGCGCGCGGCGGCGGCGTGCAGCCGCTCGAGCTCGTAGCCGCGACCGACGAAGACGTCGAGGCCGTAGGACGTCGTCTCCTTGCGCAGCGGGCGCCCCGACTGGACGCCGAGGCGCGCCAGCACGTCGGCCGCCGCCGGGCGCTCGGCGGGCTTTCTGCGCAGGAGATCGAGGCACAGCGACTCGAGGTCGTGCGGCAGGTCGGACACCCAGCTCGACGGCGGCACCGGATCGAGCTGCTGCTTGGCCATGAGCACCGTCGCGCCATCGCCCTCGAAGGGCAGCCGATCCGTGAGCGCCAGGTAGAGGAGCACGCCCAGGGAGTAGAAGTCGGCCGCGGCGGTCACGCCCTCGCCGAGGGCCTGCTCGGGGGCCATGAACGCGGGCGTGCCGATCGCCTGCCCCATCGCGGAGTCCGAGGACGGCAGGCTCGCCTCGGCGACGATGCCGAAGTCGAGCAGCACGAGGCGGCCCTCCTCGGTGACGAGGACGTTCGACGGCTTGAGGTCGCGGTGGACCATGTCCGAGCCGTGCAGGGCGTCGAGCGCGCGCACGAGCTGCGGCAGCGCGTGGCGCAGGCGCACGAGGTCGCACACGCTCGTGACCGGCACGCCGAGCGAGCCCATCGGCGCCTCGCTCGAGCGGCCGGGCGCGCGACCGCGCAGGCGCTTGACGACCATCGTCGGCTCGTCGACCCGCGGCGCGGGCGGCGGCTCGAAGCCTGGCGGCCGCAGCCAGTGCACGAGGTCCACGCCGCGCACGAGCTCCATCGTGAAGAACCAGTCGTCACCCTCGGCGAAGAGCTCGTAGAGGCCCACGATGTTCGGGTGCGAGAGGAGCTCGGGGCGCGACGCCTCCGTGAGCGCGCGGAACTCGCGCTTGAAGCGGTAGAGCAGCGTCGGATCGAGGTGGCGCAGCGTCTTGAGCGCGACGGGCATCTTGCGCTCGCGGTCGTAAGCCTCGAAGACGAGGCCCATGCCGCCCTCGCCGAGCGAGCGGACGATCTCGAAGCGCTGCGAGCCCGCGAACCCCACTGGCTCAGTACTGCGGCCGCACGGGCCGGCGGGGGCGGAGGCCGAGGCGTTCGCGGCGGCGAGGCATCGAGCGCGGAGTATACGCGCGCGGCGGAGGCGATCGCGTAGGATCAGGGCTTCGTGTGCCCCGACGATCAACCGGAGCTCGCCACGCCCGAGCCCCTGCAGGGCCACCTCTTCGGCGGGCGCTACCGGGTGGTCCGCACGATCGGCGTCGGCGGCTTCGGGCGGGTGTTCGAGGCCGAGGACGCGCGCCTGCGCAAGCGGGTCGCGGTCAAGGTCCTGTCGCCCGACCTGCTGCGTGATCCCGCGGCGTACCAGCGCTTCGAGCAGGAGGCGCGCGCGGCGTCGCGCATCGGACACCCCAACATCATCGACGTCACGGACTTCGACCAGGATCCGCTCGGGGGCGCGTTCCTGGTCATGGAGTTCCTCGCTGGCGAGGACCTCGGGCGGGTGCTCACGCGCGGGCCGCTCCCGGCGCAGCGGCTGGTCGACATCGCCGTGCAGATCTGCCAGGCGCTCGAGGCGGCGCACGGCAAGGGCATCGTGCACCGCGACCTCAAGCCGTCGAACGTGTACCTCGTCTGCCACGACTCGCGCGCGGACGTGGTCAAGCTCCTCGACTTCGGCATCAGCAAGATCACCGAGGCGGAGTCGCCGACGACGCGCCTGACCAAGACGGGGCAGCTCATCGGCACGCCGCTCTACATGTCGCCGGAGCAGGCGAGCGGCGACAGCGAGATCGATCACCGGACCGATCTCTATTCCCTGGGCGTGATGCTGTACGAGGCGGTGTGCGGCCAGCCGCCGTTCCTGGCCGCGAACTACTTCGGCGTGCTCACCAAGCACGCCAACGAGACCCCGAAGCCTCCGTCAGCCTGCCGCCCCGACCTCGCGATCCCGGCCGCGCTCGAGGAGGTCATCCTCGTCGCGCTCGAGAAGCGGCCGGAGCACCGGTTCGCGACGGCGCTCGAGATGGAGACGGCGCTCCTCGGCGTGCGCGCGGGGCACCCGGTGGCGGAGTTGCCGAGAAGGCGCACCCCGGCGCCTGCCGCGCGCGCGGTGGCGGCCATGAACGCGCCCACGCAGGCGGATCTCGCCTCGGCCGCGACGATGGCGTCGACCCCGACGCCGGGAGCGCCCCTGCCCTCGAGCACGGGCACGGCGCCGATCCCGCTGCCGGCGCGCTCGCGGACCCGCCTCGTCACGATCGTCGGGAGCGCGGTCGTCCTGGCCTGCGCCGCCGGAGGCGCGATGCTGCTGCCGCGCAAGCCCCCGCCGCGGCTCGTCGTGACCTCGACGCCGGAGGGCGCGGAGATCCACATCGCGGGGCGTGCGGCGGGGCTGACGCCGCTCGCGCTCGACCTCGCGCCGGGCAAGGTGCGCCTCGAGGCGAAGCTACCCCGCCGGCCCACCATCGCGCGCGAGCTCGAGCTCGTCGCCGGCGAGACGCGCACCGAGGCGCTGGTGCTCGGCCCGGCGCGCTTCAGCGTCGCGATCGCGAGCACTCCCGCGGGGGCGCACGTCGAGGTGGACGGCAGGCGCATCGGCGAGACGCCGGTCTCGACCGAGCTGCTGCACGACGAGGCCCACATGGTGCGAATCGAGAAGGACGGCTACGAGCCGTGGCAGAGCTTCACCGCGGAGGACGGCGCGCCCGAGCGCATCGACGTCGAGCTCAGGCCAGCGCGCTAGCGGGGCGCTGAACAGGAACGCATGGCTTGTGAGACACAAGCGATGCAAGGAGGGCCCGAGCACCGCGCGGAGCGTGCATGTTGGTACGTGAGCACGGAGCGCAGGGCCCGACGCTGCAGCGCGCCGTGGATCGCAAGCCAGGCGTTCCTGTTTAGGTGCCGTCGGGGCCGCTTTCCCCGGTGGCCCCCGGTGCGGGGCGGAAGAGCGGGCAGGTGACGATCGGCTGGCGCGGGTAGCGATCGGGGCCGGCCGAGCAGAGCAGGAAGCTCGAGCGCGCCGCGGGCAGGAGGCGCAGCGCGGCGCAGCGGTGACAGAGGCTCTCCGGAAACGGCAGCTCGCGCTCGGCCACGGAGCGACGATATCCGCGCGGTGGTATCGTGTCGACGTGGGCGTGCGGCTCTTCGCGAAGCGCGATGGAGAGGGCGCGGTGTGGACGCTGTGGCTGCGCTCGGGGCCCGCCGGCCTCGAGCTCCACGACGAGGCCGATGGCTCCGTGCGGGCGCTGGCTCCGAGCCTCGTCTTCGGCGCGTTCGCCCGCTACGGCAAGGCGGTCGAGGCGGCGGCGCTCGCGGGGCAGCCCGTGGATGCGAGCGTCGCGATCGAGACGGCGGCGCGGCGCGCGCGCGTGAGAGGCTTCCGCTTCATGGCCTTCGGCGACGCCCACCCGAACGACTGGATCGCCCTCGAGGAAGCAGGTCGGCCCACGCTCGCCGTGCCGGCCCCGCTGTTCGGCGGGGCGCTGTCCGCGCTCGCCCGCGCGGCGGAGGGACATTCGTGAAGAAGCTGCTCCTGCTCCTCGTGGTCGCGGCCATCGCCGGCGCGATCTACGTGTCCGTGGTCGATCGCACCTCGCGCGCCTTCGGGCCGCACGAGCTGGCGAGCGGGCATGTCCGGGTCACGATGCCCGGCGCGCCGACGGCCGGCATGACCTGCACCGCGGAGGGTCCCTGCGTCGGACAGGAGGCCTGGTACTCGCGCCTGCGCGGCTGGAACACGCTCTCCGCGCGGGCGCTCGGCTTCCGTCCGCTCGTCTACGCGATCGGCGTGACGGACCTCGGCAAGCCGCCACGGGTGGCGGAGCAAGCGGAGATGCGCGCGCGCGCGGCGGCGGCGGCCATGCTGGGCCTCGAGACCGGCCACGACTTCGACGTCAAGCGCGCCGACGGGAAGCTGGGCGGCAGCCCCGCCACCGAGCTCACCGTCAGCTCGCGGGAGGGCGTGGTCGTCTGGCGCGAGTTCCAGGTCGGCGCGCGCTACTACGTGGCCGCGGTGGCGCACCACGCGTCGGTGCCCATCGCCGACGACGCGCAGCGGTTCTTCGAGTCCTATTCGCTGCCGAAGGGGTTCTGACGAGCCTCGCCGCTACGGCTGTTCGAGCCGGTCGAAGCGGGGGCGTCCACGCCACCGCACCCAGAAGCGCTGGAGCGCGACGAGGGTCCACACGGCCTCCACCGCGCCGAACGGCCAGGCACCCTGCAGAAAGCCGTAGGACGAGCCCATCGCGCACGTGATCGCGAAGCCGAGGATGCAGTACACGGAGCGAGCCTCGAGCGCATAGAAGATCAGCATCCCGCTGACCGACACGAGCCCGTAGAGCGTCAGGAGGTCCACGGGTCGGTGCCTACGGCGAGGGCAGCGCGGCACGGATGGCGCCCTCGAGCGTCTCGATCGGCACCTGGCCGAGCCACTGACCGCGGAGCACGCCCGCGGCGTCCACGAGGAAGAGGTGCGGCAGCGAGCTCACGCTCCACGCGGCCGCTGCGCCCTGACCGTCCACCACGGGCCACGGCAGCGCCTCCTTCGCCGCGAAGGCGCGCGAGTCCTCCGGCGGCTCCCCCACGCCCGCGCCGACGACCGTGAAGCGCTCGCGCGGGAAGCGCGCCGTCAGGGCCTTGAGGACGGGCATCTCGGCGCGACACGGCGGGCACCAGCTCGCCCAGAAGTCCACGAGCACCACGCGGCCACGCAGCTTGCCGAGGGACAGGTGGGACAGCGCCTCACCGCCGAGCGCAGTCTCACCGTGGATGACGGGCGCCTCGAGCGGCGGCGCGGCGCCGCCCGCGCGCGCGGGCCCGAGCGAGCCGAGGTTGCGTGCGATCCAGAAGACCGTCGCGGCGAACAGGGCCAGCAAGAGGACCGAGATGAACCGGCCGCCCGTCCGGGCGCGGCGCTCGGCGACCTCGGGCTCCATCACGGGCTCCTCCGCTCGCGCACGGCGAGCCAGGCGAGCGGCGCGGTGGCCGCGAGGCCGCAGAGGCCGAGGGGCAGGGAGAGATCGAGCCCGGTCACCGACCACAGGATGCCATCGACGGCGCGGAGCGCCAGCAGCGGCACCAGGCACAGGGACGCGAGGTCGAGGTCCCGAGCCTCCTTCTTCGGCCCGCGGCTGGCGATCGTGAGGACGATCGCGATGCCGAGCGCGACCAGCGTGGGCACGAGCAAGCGCCCGAGGACGGCGCTGACCGCCATGCCGAGCGCCGGGGCGACGCCCAGCGCCTCCGCGCGCAGGGCCGCCTTCGCGAGCTCGGGGCCGGCCTGCAGCACGGACTCGAGGAGCGCGAACATCGCCACGTCGGCGAACCCGCCCGCCCCGCCCTGCGCGACGAGGGCCAGCGTCTCGCGCGGGCACAGGAGCATGCCGCCCAGTCGATCGAGCGGGCTCACCCGGATCCCGCCGGCCTCACTTCTTCTTCTCGGTGCGCTGCACGTAGATGCGGCGCGCGGTGGCCTGCAGCGCCTGCGGGACGTTCTTCGACTTCGCGATCTTCTGCAGATCCGGCGTCTGGAGGTGCACGATGAGGCCCATCGTCAGCGCCACCGGCACCTTGGGGTTGAAGCAGAGGGCCTTCTTGACGGAGTAGTCCTTCGTGTACGTCCGGCTCGAGGCGATGAAGCGCAGCACGTCCTCGCTGAGCGCGCGGTTCGACGCCCACGCCGCGATCTCGAGCTCCGTCACCGCCGGCGACTTCACCGCCGCGAGCGCGACCTGCTTCTTGGTGTCGCGGATGAGGATCGCGCGGTGGAACGTGTTGCCCGTGGTGGCGAGGCGGATCTTCGCCGTCATCGGCAGATCCTCGATGCGGATCTTCTTCTTCTTCTCCGGCACCGGTGCCGCCGCGGGCTCGTCGGCCTCGGGATCGCCACCGCCCCCGAGCTCCTCGTCGATGAGGAGGGCGGCCGCCTTCCCCTTGGCCCTGGCCTCGCTGTCGGCGCGCGCCTGCTCGGCCTCCGCCTCCGCCTGCGCATCGGCCATCTGGCGGTCGATCTCGAAGTCCTGCCCGTCGAATGCCGGCGGCCCCTGCTCGGCCACCGCCGCGACGGCCTCGTCGAACGCGGCGATGCCCTCGGGCCGCACGTGGTTGCGCGCGCAGAGCTCGACGAGGCGGTCGATGGTCGACTGCCGCGTCGCCCGGTTCATGTACATCGCGGTCAAGATCGCGGGGCAGCGCAGGATGCGCTCCTCGTTGACGCCGATGATCTCGAGCTCGCGCTCGGTCGCGCTCGCGGCGAGGAGCACCACGCTCTCGTCGGCGAGCGCGCGGTTGAGGATGAGCGCCTCGTAGAGGCCGTGCCGGGCGAGGAGGCGCTCCGACAGGAAGTGCAGCACGCGAGGATCGAGCGCCTCGGACAGCGCCGTCGTGAGCACCCTGTCGGCGAGCTCGCTCGCGCTCTTGGTGGCCGCGGCCTTGAGCGCCTCGTCGGGCTCGAGCGAGATCTGGTAGAGCGCGGTGACCTGCTCGGCCGGCTTGAGCGGCGCCAGGCCACGCGCGGCCATCATCTTGAGCGCCGCCGGGGCGCCGGGGCCCACGACCTTGCGCAGGCCCTCGCTCATCTGCTCGGGTGCGAGCGACGTGAGCTCCATCTGGCTAGTGCTGCCCGTCAGAAGTTGGCCGGCATTCGCGCGCACGACGCTTCTCGCGTGCCAGATGGCCGCAGCACTCGCGCACGCGGAGCGTGCGCAAGACAACACCTGGTGCCGCCCGTCGCACCAGCTGATTTCGAGCGGTACCACGAGCAGCACTAGGTGCCTCGATTGCTCGCGCTCCGCGCTCGCGCGTGCCGCTCGCGGGGCGGTCGCATGTCGGCGCGCCAAAGGCGAATCCAGTCAGACATTTGACGAGCGGCACTAGTCGTCCTCCTCGGCGCTCACCTGCGCCGACGCCCAGAGCCGCTCCGCGAGCGTCTGGGGCAGCTCCTCGTAGTGTGAGAGCTCGCTCGAGAAGGCGCCTCGGCCGGCCGTCAGCGCGCGCAGATCGGCCGCGTAGCGCAGCGTCTCCGCCACGGGCACGAGCGCCTGCACCACCTGTTGCTGGCCGCGCGCGTCGGCGCCCTGCACGCGCCCGCGCCGCAGCGCGAGGTCGCGCATGACCGCGCCCATCGCCTCCTCGGGGCACGTGATCTCGACCTTGGCCACGGGCTCGAGGAGGACCGGCCGGGAGCGTCGCACCGCGAGGCCCACCGCGCGGCCCGCCGCGCGCTCGATCGAGGCGGCGTCGGCGCCCCCCTGGTCGCCGAGCTCGCGCACCGTGACCTCGATGTCCGTGACCGCGAAGCCACCGCGGCTCCCGCGCTCGAGCCGCCGGCGGATCGCCGCCTCGAGCGAGCCCGTCGCGCCGCGCACGGGCTCGGCCACGCGCACGCCCTCCCCCCGCGGCAGCGGCCCGACCTCGACCACGACGCGCGCGAGCGCCGCCCCGACCTGGCACGTGCCCTCGCCGCTGACGCGGTCCCGAACGGTCTCGCGATAGGGCACCCTCGGCGGCACGAGCTCGACGTCGTGGCCCATGCGACGCAGGCGGTCCACCGTGACCTCGAGGTGCAGCGGCCCCGAGCCGGCGAGGAGCGGCCCACCAGCCGCGTCCTTCTCGAGCCGCAGCGACGGATCGAGCGCGCAGAGCTGGCGGGCCGCGGCGAGGACGCGCTCGACCTCGGCGCGCGGGCCGATGCGCAGGGACAGCGACACCACCGGGTCCGGCGGCTGCGGGAGCGAGACCGTGAAGTCCGCGCGCAGGTCGCACAGCGTGTCGCCGGCACGCACGCCGTCGGGCAGCGGGATCGCGACGACGTCGCCCGGCCCCGCCTCGGCGAGCGGATGCCTCGTCGTGCCGAGCAGGCGGAAGAGCCGCCCCGGCCGCCCCTCGCCTGCGGGGCGGGACGTGTCGACCAGGGTCAGATCGGGCGTCAGCGAGCCGGACACCATGCGCAGGATCGCGTAGGGCGCCCCGTCGAGGAGCGCGGTGCGCACGACGAACGCCGCACACGAGGCGTCGCGCGAGGCGCCGCGGAGCAGCGTGTGGTGCTTGCCGTCCTTGCCGAGGTACGGCGCCTGGTCGGCCACGCTCGGCGCGTGCGCCGCCAGGAGGTCCGCGAGCAGGAGCACGCCCGGCCCACCCACGGTGCCGCAGGAGATGGGCACGAGCCGACGGGCCGCGACGGCGCGTGCGAGGCCGAGCGTGAGCTCTCCGTCGTCGAGCGAGAGCGCCTCCTCGTAGCGCGCGAGCAGGCCCTCGTCGCTCGCTGCCACGGCCTCGACGAGCAGCTCCCGGGCGCGCCGCGCGCGATCCGCCATCGGCGCCGGGATCGGCTCCTCCATGACGGTGCCGCCCGCGACCGCGTCGCGCACGAGGCGCCGGCCGAGCAGATCGATGACGCCCACGAGGCGCCCGCCCTCGACGTACGGCAGCGCGATCGGCACCGCGCGATCCGACAGGCGGCTCAGCGCATCGAGCACTCGCTCGGGGTCCGCGCGCGGCGCGTCGGCGCGCCCGACGAACACGAGGCGCGGCAGGTCCACCTCGTCGCACGCGGCGAGCACCTGCTCGAGGGCGGTGTCGACGCCGGTCTGCGCCGACGCCACCACGACGCCGATCGAGGCCGCGTGCATGGCGAGGCGCGTCGCGAAGCCGAAGCTCGGGTCGCCGGGCGCGTCGAGCAGGTTGAGCAGGCTCCCGCCGTGCTCGACCGACGCCACCGTGACCCCCGTGGTGGTGCGCCGGCGCGCCGCCTCCTCGTCTGCGAGGGCGCCCTCCGTGGCCGGCGCGATCGCCGCCACGAGCGCCTCGAGGAGCGCGGTCTTGCCGACGCCAGAGGCGCCTAGCAGGACCACATCACGAACGTGGGAGGCCTCGTATCTGCGGCCGTGCATGGGCAGGACGCCCCAGGATCGACCGAACGGAGGTTTTTCTCAACCGTCGGCTAGCGGTTGCGCTCCCAGAGGATGCGGAGGCCCTCGAGCGTCAGCATCTCGTCGTGGGCCTCGATCGTGCGCGATTCGGTGGCGATGAGCGGCGCGAGGCCGCCGGTCGCGACCACCATCGTCGGGTAGGCGACCTCCGCCTTCATGCGCTCCACGATCGCGTCCACGAGGCCCGCGTAGCCGTAGAGGAGCCCGCTCTGGATGCTGTGCACGGTGTTCCGGCCGATCACCTTGGGCGGGCGCGCCATCTCGACGCGCGGCAGCTTGGCGGCGTTCCGGTAGAGCGCGTCGGCGCTGATGGTGACGCCCGGGGCGATCGCGCCGCCGAGGTACTCGCCCTTGTCCGTGACGGCGTCGAACGTGGTCGCCGTCCCGAAGTCGACCACGATGCAGCCGCGCTTGTAGCGCTCGAACGCCGCCACCGCGTTGACGATGCGATCGGCGCCGACCTCGCGCGGGTTCTCGTACAGGATCGGCATGCCGGTCTTGATGCCCGGCCCGACCGACAGCGGCTGCAGGTGCAGGTGGTGCTTGCACATGCGCTCGAGCGGGAACTGCACGGCCGGCACGACCGTGGAGAGGATGGCCGCCTCGATGCCCGGAAGGGCCAGCCCCGACAGCTCGAACAGCGAGCGGAGCTGGATGGCGTACTCGTCCCCGGTGCGCCCCGCGACCGTCTGCAGACGCCAGTTCGCGACGAGCTCCGTCCCCCGGTACACCCCGAGCACGGTGTTGGTGTTGCCGACATCGACCACGAGCAGCATGGGCCGGAGCATACCGTCGGTCGGCCGGGTATGCTGCTCGGGTGCGGGTGCTCGCGCTCTTGGTCCTCCTCGCCGGCTGCCCGGCGGAGGACGCGCCCGAGACCCACACCGCGCCGCCGGTGCTGTGGGCGTGGGCGCGCCCGATGGACCTCACGGCCATCGACGCTTCGCGGTGGACGATCGCGGTCTGGGCGCGCACGGTGCACCTCGACGGCGACGGCGTGCGCCTCGAGCGGCGCACGCAGCCGATCGCGCTGCCGCCGGGCGCGCGGACGATCGCGGTGGTGCGCCTCGAGGCCCACGCGCCCACGCGCTCGGCGGCGCAGCGCGCGCACGCGGTGGACGCGATCGCCGAGGCCCTGCGGCCCGAGGCGGTGGCCGTGCAGCTCGACTTCGACGCGGCGGTGGCCGATCGCGGCTTCTACGTGATGCTCGTGCGCGAGCTGCGCGCGCGGATCGGCCGCGCCCGCCGGCTGCAGGTGACCGCGCTCGCGTCGTGGTGCCTCGGGGATCCGTGGATCACCGCGCTCGACGTGGACGAGGCGATCCCGATGCTGTTCCGCATGGGGCCCGACGCGGCCGCCGTGCGCAGACACCTGGATGCCGGCGGCGACTTCTCGCTGCCCCTGTGCCGTCGCTCGGTGGGCCTCGCCACGGACGAGCCCTCGCCCCGGTTGCCGAGCGGGCGGCGACGCTTCTGGTTCTCGCCGCGCGCGTGGTCGGCGGCGGCCCTTCCCCCGGAGAGTCCGACGTGAGGCGATTCATCTGCATTCCCATATGTATTGCGGTGACGGCGGTCGCGGCCGAGGCCGGGGCGTGCTCGGGGGGCGGCCTGTCGGTGCGCTTCGGCTTCGAGCGGCACCCCGACCTGCCGTACGAGAAGTACGCGGGCGGTCAGCTGGGCCTGGTGCTGCCGACGTGGGCACGCGCGCACCTCGTGGTCGCGTACCGGACGCTCGAAGGGCGCCCGCTCGGGCCGGCCGAGCAAGCCGCAGCCACGCGCCTCTGGGAGCGGCGCAGCACGCGGAGCGGCCCGGCGTCGCCGGAGGACCAGCAGAAGGCGTGGCTGGCGGCGCGCGCCACCGTCGGCGGCCTCGGCCCACCACCGGCCATCCAGGCCTGGCGACACCTGCCGAGCTACGGCGAGTATCTGAGCTGCCCGGAGGACGCGTTCCGCACCGCGGCGCAGACGCTGGGCGAGCGACGAAGGCAGCAGACCGAGGCGGAGGTGCGGGCGTGGGTGGCCGCGCAAGATCAGGTCTTCGCCACGTGCGGCGAGGACAAGTCCCCGCCGGCGCCCCTGCCCGCCGACGCGAGCGCGCTCGCGCGTGCGGACCGCGCCTACCAGATCGCCGCGGCGCTCTTCTACGGCCGGCGCTTCGACGAGGCCGTGGCCGCCTTCTCGGCGATCGGCAAGGACCGGCGGTCGCCGTGGCGCGCGATGG
The DNA here is from genome assembly GCA_964593795.1 of uncultured Myxococcales bacterium. Taxonomy (GTDB): domain Bacteria; phylum Myxococcota_A; class Polyangia; order JAHFDS01; family JAHFDS01; genus JAHFDS01. Next base: position 14,322 of record CAZQJC010000141.1, read on the forward strand.
GGCCGTACCTGGCGGCGCGCGCCGAGGTGCGGAAGCTGTCGCTCGCGGAGAAGCCCGACGCGGACCTGGCTGCGCGCGTCGGCAAGCGCCTCGAGGCGCTGGCGGGCGAGCGTGCGGCGGGCGCGCTCGGACAGGCCGCGGCGCGCCTCGGGGCGCTCGTCGAGGTGCGCTACCGGACCGCGGCGCGTGCCAGGGTCCTCGGCGAGCGGCTCGCGCGCGGAGGCAAGGACGCGGAGCTCGAGGGCGCGCTCGACGACTACACGTTCGCGCTCGATCGCCTGCTCGGCGAGGACCCGAGCAAGCTGCCCGAGGCGGCGCTGCGCGCGGACGCGCTCACCGACTGGATCGTGACGATGCAGGCCGGTGACGCGCCGGCGACCGCGCGGGCGATCGCGCGCTGGAAGGAGACGCGGAGCGCCGCGTGGCTCGTCGCCGCGATCGGCAAGGTCCCGCCGGGGCACGCGGACGCGACCGCGCTCGTCTCCGCGGCGGACGCGCTGCCGGCTTCGCACCCAGGCCGCACGACGGCCGCCTTCCACGCCGCGCGCCTCGCGCCGAGCGAGGACGACGCGCGCCGCCGGCTCGACACGCTCCTGCAGGGCGCGCTGCCGCTCTCCGCCCGAAACCGCGCGCTGGCCCTGCGCCTGCCGCTCGCGCGCACGCTCGCCGAGCTGGTCAGGGACGCGGTGCGCACGCCCGTCGGCCTCGTGTGGGACGACGACCCGGGCGAGCGGCCCGAGGACCTCACGAAGGCCACGGACGGCGTTGCCAAGGCTTACCTCGCCGCGCCGGTCCGCCTCGACGGCGACTCGGCGCGCGTGCTCGGACAGGGCCTGCCGCTCGCGCGCCAGCTCGAGGCGATTCGCCTCCTGCCCCCGCACCTCGCGGGCGAGCTCCGCCGCGTCGCCTTCGTGCGTGCGCTCCTGCTCGACCGCGCGGACGTGGCGCGCGCGCTCGCCGCCGAGCTCGAGCCCAAGGAACCCGCGCTCGCGCCGTACCTGGCCCACTACCGCAGCGCGACGGACGTGGACGGGCGCCGCTTCGCCGCGGCCGTGGCGCTCTTGCACCTGCCGGGCCTGCGACCGCACCTCGACGCGGGCATGGGCCGCTCGGGCGAGATCTCCGCGCGCGACGAGTTCCGCGACAACGGCTGGTGCGCGCCCTCGCCTGGCCAGCCGCCGGTCCCGCCCCTGCCCGCGCTGTCCCCGGCCGAGCGCCGCGCCGCCGACGACGAGGGGGCGGCCATCGGCAAGCTCGGCCCGGCGCCCAACGCCCTCGGCCGCATCGTGCTCGCCTGGACCGCCGCCCACGCGGACGATCCGCGCGTGCCCGAGGCGCTGCACCAGGTCGTGCGCGCGACGCGCTTCTGGTGCACCGACGCGGAGACGACCCGGGTGTCGAGGGACGCCTTCCGCGCGCTGCACGCGCGCTACCCGCAGAGCGAGTGGACGAAGAAGACCCCATTCCACTACTGAAGATCGGCGGCCTGGAAGGCCGCCGCAGGAGGGGCAGTCGTGCCCCTCCTGGCGGGCGCCTTCCGAGGCGCCCGCTCGCAACCTAGTGGGCCTTCGCCTTCGCGATCGCGGCGGAGCGCAGCGCGTGGCCGGTCGGGCCGTCGCCGAGCGACCTGCGGAACTTCGGCCCGTGGCCCTTGCCCGTCACGTCGCGCAGGTAGGCCGTCCGCTCGAACGTGTCGGAGTGCTCCGGCGTGTGGCACTGCGAGGCGCAGAGGTCCTCGGCCGGCGCGCGCGTGATCGCGGGCGGGTCCTCGAGGCCGTCGCCGGCCACGTGCTTCGCGCCCGGGCCGTGGCACGTCTCGCACTGCACCGACACCAGGCCCTCGTGCCGCGCGAGCGAAGCCCCACCGGGCTTGCCGTAGCCGGTCACGTGGCAGCCGATGCAGTCGTAGTCGTACTGCTTGTCCACCTCGACCAGCGTCTTCCAGCCCTGCGCGTGCACGGTCTGCTTCCAGAAGGCGAGCTCGGCGACGTGGCAGCCGGCCTTGCCGCACGTCTCGGCGCCGACGAACGCGACCGCGCCCGCGGGCATGGGCGGGACGGGCTCGCGCCGCGCGACCTCGAGGTTGCGCCGTGACACCTCGCGGTCGAGCTCCCGCATGCGCGCGGCGATCGCCGGATCGCGCGCGAGCTTGCGCCGGACGTCGACGAGCGCGTACTCGAAGAAGGACGCGCGCTCCGGCAAGGCGTGCTCGGGCGTCTTGCCGTCGGACAGGCGCGCGTGCTCGGCCTCGGCAGCGGCGAGCTCGCGCCGGCGCTCGCCCACGAACGCACCATCGCCGTCCTTCTGCGCCGACCACTCCGCGAGGCGCGCTCGCAGCGCGGCGATCTCGCGGTCGAGACGAGCGAGGCGCGCTCGCCGCTGCACCGGGCCGCCGGCGTCCTCGAGGCGGGGCCGCGCGCCCGGGCGCAGCACGATGCGCACGAGGCCCAGGCGCCGCCCCTGATCCGCGGGCTGCACGAGGATCGAGTCGCCCACGCGCTCGGCGATCGGATCGCCCTCGCCCACCCGCGCGCCGGCCACGCCGACGTCGATGCCGGGCGTGCGGCCGAGGACCCGACGCGCCTCGCGTCGCTCGCCGAGGGCGGCCACGACGAGCTCCGCGCCCCTCGCGCGTAGCGCCCGCGCCTGCGCCGCCGCGTCGGCGCCCGCGGCCATCACGCCGACCCGGACGCCGCCCACCGTGACCACGCGGTCCTCCCCGGGCAGTGACAGCGGCGGCGGGCTCCGGTCGCGCGACAGCGCGAGCCCGTGCGAGCGCGCGACGTCGACGAGCAAGCGCGCCCGCAGCTCCTGCTGGAACCGCCTCTTCGGGTCCTGCTCCTTGGGCCAGAGCATGGCGCCGCCGTCCACCCACAGGACGTCGCCCACCTCCTCCATCAGGTGCGCCGAGCGCGCGAGGTCGCCGAGCGGATCGCTCGTGCAGCCGCAGGGCTCGACCGTGCCGAGCATCTCGGCCGTGACCGCCAGCGTGAAGGCGCGGGCGCCGGCGGGCGTGGGCGCGAAGTAGACCTGAGACGAGGGCCGCAACGGCGGCTGCGGCGCGGGGGAGACCTGCGGCGCGGGTGCCCCCGCCTGGGGCTGCGACGCGCAGGCGGCAAGGCCGAGGACGAGGAGCGAGCGACGGAGCATCGCCCCCTGGAATATCACGGGTCGTCAGCCCCGCCGCAGCAGCAGGGACTCGGCGAAGAGGGCGACGAGCAGGAGCGCCGCCAGGCCATGCCAGAGCTCGAGGCGCCGCGTGCGCGGCCGCTGCGCCGTCGCGGGCGCCGACACATTCGTCTTGGCAGATGAAACGGCGAGGTCGCTCTCCGCCGCGTCGAGGGCGACCATGAACGACAGCTCGGGGCGCTCCTTGCCGTCCACGCGTACGCGGTGCAGGCCCGGCCGGTCCGTCGCGGCGAAGGTCGCCATCGCGCCGCTCGGCTCGAGCACGGTGCGCGCGCCGCCGGGAGCCTCGACCTCGACGCGCTTGCCGGCGTCGTCACCGAGCGGAATCTCTCGTCTGGCGCCCACGAGCACCGGGGCGTCGGGCTGCTCGAGCGGCGAACGCGCGAGGTACCGTGCGGCCTGCTGCACGAGCGGCAGGTAGCCGGGGCGGATCGGCAGGTCGTTCCAGTCCATGTCGATGGTCGAGGCGAACGCGAGCACGTGACCCTTGCCCACGTCGCGCTCGAGCAGGAGCGGCGCGCCGCCCGCGAGCCACACCAGCGCGCGCCGCGCGGGGTCCTTCGGCGCGGGCGCAAAGAGCGTGTACTTGCGGAAGCCCGCCTGGCGGAGGCTCTCGGCCTCCGCGTCGAAGCCGGTCGAGAAGAGCGCGTGCGCCCGGTCCACCCGCGCGACGCGCTCGGGCGCGCCGTTCTCCGTGCGCACCCCGCTCGGCTCCTGCGGCAGGAGCTGCGCGAGCGGCCCCGCGAGGGACGCCGGCTCGGCCGCGTCGCCGAAGCTCACGAAGAGCCCGCCGCCCTTGTCGACGAAGCCGCGGAGCGCCGCCACCTCGCCCCCCCCGAGGGCCTTCGGGTTGCACACGAACACCACGTCGGCGTCGGCGAGGCGCTTCGGCAGCTCGCCGAGCTCCGCGATGGTCACGACCTGCATGCGCGAGCTCGCGTCGTCGCCGGGGCGCAGCGCGGTCTCGAGGAAGTGCAGCTCGTCGTCGCGCCGCACCGAGCGCGGGTCGCCGTCGAAGAGCAGGACGCGCACGTCGCGCCGCAGCTCGACGCGGAGCGCGCGCCGGTCGTCGTCCGGCAGCGCGTCCGGTGGGATGCGCACCTCGACCTCGTGCACGCCCGGCTCGAAGGACAGCGAGAAGCCCTTCTCCACGCGCCGCCCGGCCTCGCCCGCGGGCAGATCGACGAGGCCGCGCGCCACCACCTTGCCGTCCACGACGAGCGATGCCTCGAGGCCCGCCTCGACCTCGCCCGAACCGGCCATCACCGCCACGACGCGCGCGCCCCGGCCGCCCGCGTCGGGCGCCGCCTCGACGCGCAGGTCGACGATCGCGTGGTTCCTCGGCGGTGCGCCGCGCGGCGTGACGACCTCGACCGCGAACCCGCCGACCTCTGCGGGCGGCGCCACCTTCCACGCGTGCTTGCTGCCGTCGTTGACGACGAGGATGCGTCGCGACGACGGCGGGCCCGCCGCCGACTGCGCGAGGAGCGCCGCCGCGCGCTGCACCGCCGTGTCGAGGTCGCTGCCGCGGAAGCTCGGGCGCGCGTCGTCGAGCGCGCCGAGGATGCGCGCGCGATCGGTGTCGAGCCGCGTGCCCGGCGGTGCAGGATGGAACGCGCCGGAGACGACGGCGACCTCCGCCCCGGCCGGCAGGCTGCGCAAGCCGCCTTGCGCGAGCCGACGGATGGCCTCGAAGCGCGCCGTGCCGTCCACGACCGCGCGCGTGGACAGGGAGTCGTCGAGCACGATGACCGCTGCCGAGACTCCGCCGAGGTCGGCCGAGCCCTCCGCGGAGACCTCGGCGAAGGGGCGCGCCAGCACGAGGGGGATGGCCACCGCCACGGCCACGCGCGCGACGAGCAGCAGGAGGCGCCGCAGCTCGAGGCTGCGCGCGAGCTTCTGGTTCGTGCGCAAGAGGAAGTCGACGGCGGCAAAGGGCCTCGTCTGGGCGCGCTTGCGCCCGTAGAGGTGCAGCGCGATCGGCACCGCGATGGCGAGCGCGCCCGCGAGCAGCGCGGGAGACAGGAAGTGGATCACGCGCCGAGGACCTCGGCGAGCGCGTCCTCGATGGGCCGCGCGGTGGACAGGAGGTGATAGCCGACGTCCTCGTCGTGGCACCGGGCGCGGAAGCGCGCGATGAACGCCTGCATCTCGCGCTGGAAGGCGCTCCGCGCGGCGCGCGCGTCCACGAGCAGCTTCCGGTCGTCCTCCATCGACTCGAAGACGGACAGGCCCTCGAACGGGAACTCGAGCTCGTCGGCGTCGAGCACGTGCAGGACCATCACGCGGTGGCGCCGCGCGCGCAGGCGCAGCAGGCCCGCCATGATGCGGTCGGCGTCGTCGAAGAGGTCCGACAGGAGCACCACCACGCCGCGCCGGCGCGCCGCCTCGCCCAGCTGACCCAGCGAATCGCCGAGGTCGGTCCTGCCGTGCGGGCGCACGTCCTCGAGCGTGCGCGCGAGCTCGAGCGCGTGCGCGACGCCGGGCCGGGGCGGCACCCACACCGTGCCCTCCTGGCGGGCCACCCACAGGCCCGACGCGTCGTCCTGCGCGCCGAGCTGGTACGCGAGCGTGGCCGCGAGGAAGCACGCGTAGTCGAGCTTCGGGCGTGCCCCGGCGCGGCCGTAGGCCATCGAGCCCGACGCATCGACGACGAAGTAGCCCCAGAGCTCGCTCTCGTGCTCGTAGCGCCGCACGTAGTAGCGGTCGAGCTTGGCGAACGCCTTCCAGTCGAGCCGCCGCAGATCGTCCCCCGGCGTGTAGACCTTGTGCTCCGCGAACTCCACGGACGAGCCGTGCCGCGTGGCGCGGTGCCGGCCCACGCGCGCCCCGTCGAGGCTACGCCGCGCGCGCAGGGACAGGTGCCCGAGGCGCGCGAGGATCGCCGGATCGAGGTAGCGCAGCACCAGCGCCGCCTACGGCTGGACGCTCTCGACCACTCGCGCCACCACGTCCGCGGCGCTCACGCGCTCCGCCTCGGCGCGGAAGCCGAGCACCACGCGGTGCGCGAGCGTGGGCCGCGCGAGCGCTCGCACGTCCTCGATCGACGCCGCGAAGCGCCCGTCGAGCACCGCGCGCGCCTTGGCGCCGAGGATGAGGTCCTTCGAGGCTCGCGGCCCCGCGCCCCAGGCGACGTAGTCGCGCACGAACGCCGGCGGCGCGTCGCCGGCCTCGCCCTTGGGCCGCGTCGCGCGCACGAGCTTGACCGCGTAGCGCACCACGTGCTCCGCCGCCGGCACGCGCAGCACGAGCCCCTGGAGCTGCAGGATCCGCTCGGGCCCGAGCACCTTGTCGAGCCGCGACGCGAGCGGCGAGGTTTGCTGCTGCACGATGGCGACCTCGTCGTCCACGCCGGGATACCCGACGTCGACCTGGAACATGAAGCGATCGAGCTCGGCCTCGGGCAAGGGATACGTGCCCTCCTGCTCGATCGGGTTCTGCGTCGCGAACACCAGGAACGGCTTGCCCACGTCGTGGGTGCGCCCGCCGGCCGTGACACGGTGCTCCTGCATGGCCTGCAGGAGCGCCGCCTGCGTCTTCGGCGGCGTGCGGTTGATCTCGTCCGCGAGGACGAGGTTCGCGAACACCGGCCCGCGGATGAAGCGGAACGAGCGCGCGCGCGACACCGGGTCCTCCTCGAGCACGTCCGTGCCCGTGATGTCGCTCGGCATGAGGTCCGGTGTGAACTGGATGCGCGAGAACTCGAGCGAGAGCACGTCGGCGAGGGTCTGGATGAGGAGCGTCTTCGCCAGGCCCGGCACGCCCACGAACAGGCAGTGGCCGCGCGCGAACAGCGCGACGAGGAGCTGGTCGATCACGTCGCGCTGGCCGACGATGCGCTTTTGCACCTCGGCCACGAGCGCCGCCCTCGCGCGCGCGAGGTCCGCGACCAGTGCGCGGTCGTCGGGCTCTGCCGGCGCAGGGTCCGCAGTCGTCAAGCTGCCTTCGATCATCGCGTCATCCATGATAGGTCAGGTTTCTCCCTCGGGCTCGCGGGCGTCATCCGCCCCGCAGGCGCTTGCACGCGGCCTCGGTGCGCGCGCGGCGGGGGGCGTCGCCGAGCGCGCCGTAGACGCGCTCGAGCCCGCAGTGCACCGCGGGGTCGAACGGGTTCTGCCGCAGCGCGGTCTCGAAGAACGGGCGCGCCTTGCCGAGCTCACCGGTCGCGACGAGCGCCTCGCCCATCGTGAGGTTCGGCGCGGACGCCTCCGGCATCGCGTCGAGCGCCGGCCTCACCGTCTTGATCGCGTCCGCGGGCTTGCCGAGGTCGAGCTCCATGCGCGCGAGCCTGGCCGCGACGTACGGGTGGCCCGGTGCCGCCGAGAGCGCCCGCCGGTACTCGGCGAGCGCGGCGGGCAGGCGCCCCCGCGCGCGCAGCATGCCGCCGAGGCGCGCGTGGCGCTCGGCGGCCTTGTCGCCGAGCTTGCCGACCTCGTCGTCGTCGTCCTTCTTGCCGCGCCTCCTGAAGTGCAGCGACTCGAGCGGCCCCTCGTGCGCGATGGCCTTGCGCGCCGCGAGCGCCTTCTTCCACTGCCGCTCGAACTCCGCGAAGGACGCGCCGAACACCTGCCCCACGGCGCGGCGGTCATCCGTCCCCGCGGCCATGCGGTCGATGGCGGCCGTGATCGCGCCCGGCCCCGCGGACCTCTCGAGGAACTCGACGGCGGTGAACACCTCGGCGAACGCGAGCGCCGCCTTCTCCTGCGTCGGGAGCTTGGCCATCGACGGGTGCATCTCGTCGAACGTGACGAGCCCGCCCTTGTCGACCGCGCGCTTGAGCAGGTGCTCGAGCGCCGCCGGCAAGGAGCCCCCCGCCGGGCCGCGCCAGCGCCGCTCGAAGTACTTGGCGATGCCCTCGTGGAACCAGATGGGCACGGTGTTCCTGGAGCGCGCGGTGACGACGAAGTGCGTGTACTCGTGCGCGAGCGTGTCCATCCAGCCGTAGCCGCGCACCAGCGCCGCGGGCGACGTGATCATCAGGCGATTCCACTTGCAGAGCGCGATCGTCCCGGAGGCCTCGATCTCCTTCTTGGTCAGCGTGGACACGCGCGCGAGGTCGTCGGTCTCGCGGTAGATCTCGACGCGGATCTTCTCGTCGGGGAAGAAGCCGAGGTCCTTGCCGATGTTGAGCCGGGCGGCCTCGAGCGCCTCGAGCACCCACGGCGCGAGGATCTCCTCGTTGCCGCGCGGGTAGCGGACGGTGAAGTGCTCGCCGTCGAGCTCGCCGAACGCGCGCGTGACGTCCGCGGTCGCCGACACGATCGACTTGAGCGTGCGCCACGAGGCCGGCGCGTGCTCCTTGGCCTGCGCCAACGCCTGCTCGAGCTGCTCCTCCGCGCGCCCGTAGTCCCCGTCGAGGAACGCCTGGTAGCCGCCGAGGTAGAGCGCCACGGGATCTCCCGGCCGCGCGCGCACGATCGCCTGCACGACGGGCCTGGCCGCGCCCACCTGCCACTTGTCCAGCATCGAGAGCACGCGCACCGCCTCGTCGTCGTCGCCCTCCTTCGCCGCCGCCGCCGCCGGCAGCGCGATGAACGCCGCCACGATCAGGATCCGTGCCTGAAGCCTGAAGCCTGGAGCCTGAAGCCTCACCTGGCGATCTCCTCGTAGTACCGCTTGACCTGCCGCCGGTACCGCTCGGGCGCGCGGTCCGCCTCCTTCATCGCCTCCATGAGCTCCGCGCGGAACTCGCGCGGCCCCTTCCACTGCTCCGCGCCGGGGATGCGCACGACCTCGTCGTTCTTGCCCGACGAGCCCTCGCGACCGCGGCCGCCCGGCTGCATCTCCTGCTGGAGCTGCTGCTTGATCTTGCCGAGCTGCTCCTTCGCGGCGTGCTGGTCGCCGACCGCCGGCTGCGGCATGCCCCCGCGCAGGCGCCCCTCGGCGCTGCGCATCGGCTCGCCCGCCTTCTTGAGGTTCTCGCCCACGCCCTCGAGCCCCGGCGCCGGCGTCTGCTTGCCGAGCTGCTCGGCGCGCTCTGCCAGCTTCTGCGCACGCTCGCGCAGCGACTGCTGCTGCCCCGCGATCTGCCCCAGCTTCTTGCGATCCTCGCCCGAGAGCGACTCGCCGGGCTGCGGCAGCGCCTGCTCGAGGTCGCGCACGAGCTCCTCCGCGAGCGGCTCGGCCTCGCCGAGCTTCTCGCGCGCCCGCCTCGCCTCCGCGCGCATGCCGAGCGCCGAGTCCTCGTCGAGCGACCGCCCGAGCTCCGCCAGCGAGCCCCGTGTCTGGCGCGCCTGGTCGAGCGCCTCCTGGAAGTCTCCCATCTGCAGCGCGCGCTCCAGGTCCGCGGCCCGCTTGAGCGCCGTCTCCGCGCGCTCGCCGTCCCAGGTCGGCACGCCCGGCTGCGCCTCGCGCAGCTTCTTGCGCAGCTTCTCGGCCTTCTCACGCAGCTTGGCGAGCGCCTTGTCCGCGCGCTTCTGCTCGCCGCCCTCGTTGCGCTGGCGCGCCTCCTCCATCACCTGGCGCGACGCCTTCTCGAGCTCGGCCTGGTCCCGCTCGAGGTCCGCGACCTCGCTCGCGACCTCCTGCATCGCCTTCTCCTCGGGCCCGAAGCGTTCCGAGGACAGGCCCTTGAGGTCCTGCCCCGCCACGCTCGCGAGCTGGTCGAGCTGCTTGCCGAGCTCATCGAGCTTTCGCTGGGCCTCGGCGTAGTCGCCCTTCTCGAGCGCCTTCTTGATCTGCGCGAGCGCGTCCTCGGACTCCTTGGGCACCTGGCTGTTCAGGAACTCGTCGGGCACCTCGCGCTTCTCCTGCAGCTTCGCGATCTGCTCGGCGAGGCGCTGCATGCGCTCCTCGATCGCGGCCACCTCGCGCGCGATCTCCTGCTTGAGCGCCGGGTCCTTCGTGGACGCCGCCCGCGCGAGCAGGTCCTTCAAGCGATCCCGCGCCGCCTGCGCGTCCCTCGCGAGCGCCGCCAGGTCCTCGAGCCGGCTCCGCGACAGCAGGTCGTCCACGGCGATCGCGTCGCCCTCGAGCGCGTTCACGCGCTTGTCGTTCGCCTTGCCGATCTCGCGCGCGTGCTCGCCGGCCCGCGCCGCGAGCTCCCGCTCGGCGCGATCGAGGCCGCGGTGCCGGGTGGCGATCGCCGAAAGCGTCGCGCGCGCGCTCTTGCCGAGCCCCTCGCCCGTGCCGGCCCCCGCCGCGAGCTCGGCGATCGGCCGGTCGCGCTCGGCCGCCGAGAGCAGCGTCCGCGCGTCGCCCGGGGGCGCCTCGAGGCGATCGGCCAGGCCCCCGAGGAGCTTCTCCCGCAGCGCCGCGAGCTTCTCGAGCTGGTCGGCGCGTCGCTCGCGCTCGCCCACCACGCGCACCGACAGCACGCGCGACTGGCCGCGCTTGCCCACCGGCTCGTCGTTGTCGAGCGCGCTCACCCAGTACGTGATGCGCGCGCCGCGCGGCGCACCGAGCGCGGCCACGTCGAGCACCGTCGTGCCCTGCCGCTTGCGCTCGCCGGCTGGCTTCTCCAGCACGCGCGCGTGCTCCTTGCCGTCGGGCAGGCGCCAGTGGAGCGCGACCTCGGCGAGGCCGTAGTCGTCATCGACGTCGTAGCCCACCTCGACCTGCGTCGCGGCGTCGAGCTCGAGGTCGTCCTCGGGCGCGAAGGCGTCGACGCGCGGCACGCGATCGAGCTCGGCGTCGAGCCGGCGCGCGCCGGGCTCCTCGAGCGTGCGCCCCGTGCGTCGCTCGAGCGCGAAGCGGTACGTCAGGCTCTCGTCGAGGGACAGCGCGACCTCGACCCGCCCCTCGCCTCTCGCCTCGAGGACGCGCTCGCCCGCGGCGCCGCCGGAGAGCACGACGAGCACCCGGCTCGCGGGCCGCAGCGCCCGGCCGGTGATGCGGAGCTTGGTCCCGCGCGGCGCGGAGACGTCGCCGACCGCGTCCGCGATCGTCCGCTCCGGCAGCCCCGTGTGCTTGGGTGGCGAGAGCTGGATCTGCAGGTCGCCGACGAGCGGTCCGTCGGCGATCTCGCTGCCCGAAAGCCGGCCCGCGGAGGTCAGGAGGGCCTTCGCCCCACGCGCGAGCGCCTCGCGTCCGTAGAACGTGACCGGCGCCGCCGCGGCCGTCGCCGCCAGGAGCACGAGCGCGGCGAGGCGCGCCGGGCGCCCCGGCACGAGCACCGCCAGCGGCAGCGCCTCGAGCCGCACGCGCGTCTGCGCGGCGAGCGCCGACACGAGCTCGGGCGACGCGCCGGTGTGCGTGGACTCGAGCTCCACCGTCGACAGGAGATCGCTCGCGAGCTCGGGCGCGCGGGCGCCGATCGCGCGCGCCACGTCGCGCTCGCCACGACGAGGGCCGCGCAGCACGACGCGCCACACGAGCGGGCCGAGCGCGGCGACGAGGAGCGCGGCGAGCGAACCGGCGCGCAGCGTTCCGCTCGCGCCTGTCGTCGCGGCGAGCCACAGCGCTCCCAGCGCGAGCCAGCCAGCGGCCGCGAGGCCGTAGCACAGCGCCTCGGCCGCGCGGATCCGCCCCCAGCGCCGCCGGAAGGCACCTAGCTGAGTTCGGATCTGCTCGAAATCGTGCAAGATTGGGCCGACCGGACGGGCTCAGGATAGCAGAGCCGCGCCACCGGGCAACGCGCTCGCGCCTCGGTCCTGAGGTCCAGACGAACGCCCGTAATTCCGACGATCTTGAAATTTTCCGTTGACGGTTCTAAGCAAGCTGGCATACTGAGATCAACTTATCGGGCGGATCCCCCCAGTCAGCCGTCCCCCCCCTCCGGCGCTGGAACGAGGGATCCGCCCTCTTTCTTTTCACCGCCCCGCGCGCTTCGCAGGGGCCTTCAGGATCCGCCGCCTCGCCACGCGCGCACCTCGTCGCGCAGGCTCGAGGCCCGCGCGGGACCTCGCCGAATGGGCGTTCGTCCGGGAACGCCGATCGAGATGCGCCATAATGTCGCGATGCGAAAGCGCGGGCTCGCGCTCGCGGGCGCCGCGCTGGCCGCCTGTGCCCTCGCCTTCCCGAGCGCGGGGGGCTCGCTCGCGCGTGGCCCGGCGCTGCGCAAGGCCTCGGAGCGCCTCGGGCGCCCGGTCACCGCCGAGGGCAGCCGGCTCGGGATCGGGCGCCTCACGCTGACCGGCGTCCGCGCCGAGGGCCTGTTCACCGCGAAGAAGCTCGTCGTCGACCTCGAGCTCTGGCCCCTCCTCCGCGGTCGGCTGCAGGTCGCCAAGGTCCATCTCTCGGACCTCGACCTCGACCTCCAGCGCAAGGAGCGCCGCCCCGGCGGCACCTCCGAGCGCCTGCCCCACGTCGTCATCGAGCGCGGCCGCGCCCACGTCGTCGACGAGGCGCGCGGGCTCGAGGTGACGGTGGGCGGCCTCGGCGCGGACCTGCCCCCGGACGGCCCGGGCACCGCGAGCCTCGAGGACCTCAAGCTCGTGACGGCGCTCGGCCCGTCGGCGAGCGCGAAGAAGCTCCAGCTCGCGTTCCCCGCCGGGCCACGGTCGATCCCCGCGGCCAGCGTCGAGGGCGGCCGGACGACGATCTGGCGCGGCCTCGAGCTCACCGGGATCGCCGGCACCGTGCAGCCGACGGCCGGTGGCTCGCTCGCGGTGGCGCTGCGCGGCGGCTACCTCGGCTCGCCCGAGGAGCTCTGGCGCGCGACCGGCGACGTCGAGCCGAAGGCGCGCACCGCCGCGATCGATCTGTCCGCGTCGCGCTTCACGCTCGACCGCATCTCGCCCGTGGTCAAGGAGGGCCTGCTCGTCAACCCGCAGCTCGCCTCCGTCGACGCCGAGCTGCGCCTGCGCGCGGAGCCCGCCGCCTCGGGGGGCCTCGCGATCTCGTTCGACGGCAAGCTCGACGTCGCGGGACTGACGGTCTTCCACGAGTCGCTGGCCGACGAGCCGGTCCCCGATCTCACGGTCGCGAGCCACGTCCGCGGCAAGGTCGACACCCGCAAGCGGACGCTCTCGATCGACGAGGCGGTCGTGCGGAGCCGCGGGGCGACCGCGGTCGTCAGCGGCACCATCGACGGCAGCCGGAAGCCCGCGCGCTACGAGGGGCGCCTGCGCATCCCGACGCTGTCGTGCAAGGCCGCGCTCGCGGCGCTCCCCGCCGAGATCTTCCCCAAGATCCACGGCTTCAAGCTCGACGGGAAGTTCGCCGTGGATCTCTCGGTCGTGATCGACCGGACCGACCTCGAGGCGACGGGCGTCTACGGCTCGGTCGGCATCGACGGCTGCAAGGTGCTCGGCGCGCCCGAGGCCATGAGCGCCGTGCGGCTCGACATGCCGTTCGATCACACCGTGCTCATCAAGCCGGGTGAGGAGCTGAAGCTCACGATCGGCCCTGCGAACCCGGACTTCGCGCCCATCGCCGAGATCTCGCCGCATCTGGTGGCCTCGCTGCTGACCACCGAGGACAACGGCTTCTTCAAGCACCGCGGGATCGTGCCCTCGCAGATCCGCGAGGCGCTGCGCAAGAACGTCGAGCGCGGCTACTTCCGGCTCGGCGCCTCGACCATCACGATGCAGATGGTCAAGAACGTCCTCCTCGCGCGCGAGAAGACGCTGGCGCGAAAGCTCCAGGAGCTCTTCCTCACCTGGTACCTCGAACGGTCGCTCGACAAGGACCGCATCCTCGAGATCTACCTGAACGCCATCGAGTTCGGCCCGCGCATCTACGGCATCGGCCGCGCCGCGCGCCACTACTTCGGCAAGAAGGCCAAGGACCTCACGCCGCGCGAGAGCGCGTTCTTCTCGAGCATCCTGCCGTCGCCCAAGCGGCGCTACGTGCACTTCTGCAACGGCGCGCCGAACGATCGCTGGGAGAAGTACCTCGACCGCATCCTGCGCCGCATGCTCGAGCGCGGCCGCCTGACCGACGCGGAGCTCCAGGCGGCGCTGGGGCAGAAGCTCGCCTTCGATCTCAAGGAGCGCGGCACCGAGAAGGAGTGCTTCGCGCGCATGAACGAGCTCATCCCGAAGGTCACGGAGCCCGACGTGCCCGACGAGGACGAGCTCGACATGGGCGACGGCGGCGGCCCGAGCCCCGGAGGCAAGCGGGGCAAGAAGAAGGGGAAGGGCAAGCGCTGACCCCGGATCGATCCGGGCGAACAAGGAACAGAGCAGTAGAACAACAGGCAACGCGGACCACGGAATGATGGAGCGCGCCTCTGTTCCTTGCTGCTCTGTTGCCTGTTGCTCTGTCACGTCGCCCGCTGGAACCTCCGCCGCGCAGGCAGAAGTCAGTCAGGGTGAGGCGGGGATCGGCGCGGGGTGCGGGTGCACGAGGCCGAAGATCCAGATGGCCACGTTGAAGTAGATGACGAGGCCGGCCACGTCGACCAGCACGGCGATGAACGGCGCCGAGGTCACCGCCGGATCGAAGCCGAGGCGCTTGAAGACGAGCGGCAGCATCGAGCCCACGACCGTGCCGAGCACGATGACGCCCATGACCGAGGTCGCGACGACGAGCCCCACCTGCGTGTTGTTGCCCATGCCGACGGGGAACGGCGCGACCGCGCGGAAGAACCCGATCGCCGCGAGGATCCCCCCGAGGATGAGCCCCTGCGCGAGCTCGCGCGAGAGGACGCGCAACCACTGCTTGCTCGTCACCTCGCCGACGGCGAGCGCCCGCACGAGCAGACCCGAGCTCTGGGATCCGGAGTTGCCACCCGCGCTGATGATGAGCGGCACGTAGATCGACATCACCTCGATCAGCTTCTCGACCCAGTGGTAGCCGCGCAGGGTGTAAGAGGTGAACATCTCTGCGACGAACAGCACGACGAGCCAGGGCAGGCGGCGGCGCACGAGCATCCACACGCTCGCCTGCATGTACGGATCCTCGACCGGCGAGACCGCGGCCATGCGGTGCACGTCCTCGGTCTGGATGGCCTGCATCACGTCGACGACGTCGTCGACGGTGACGATGCCGAGCATGCGCCGCGTGTCGGGCTCGACGACCGGCATCGTGGTCAGCGCGTAGTGCCCGAACAGGCGCGCGACCTCCTCGCGATCGACGTCGGCGTCCACCGAGCGCGTCGACGGGTCCATCACGTCGCGGACCTTCT
The DNA here is from genome assembly GCA_964593795.1 of uncultured Myxococcales bacterium. Lineage (GTDB taxonomy): Bacteria > Myxococcota_A > Polyangia > JAHFDS01 > JAHFDS01 > JAHFDS01. Next base: position 29,521 of record CAZQJC010000141.1, read on the forward strand.
GCCCCTTCTTTGCGAGCATGAGATCGCGCAGCGACACCGCGCCGAGCAGCGTGCCGCCCGGGTCCACGGCGTAGACGTCGACGACGGTCTCCATCTCCTCGGCGCTCCTTCGCACCTCCTCGATGGCCTGCTCGATCGAGTGATCCGGAGAAAGCGCGGCGTAGGCCGTGGTCATGATGCCGCCCGCGCTCGTGGCCGGCCACGTCAGGAGCTCCTTGACGTCGGCGGCCTCGTCCTTCTCCATCCGCCCGAGGAGCTCGGCGGCCACCTCCGCCGGCAGCGCCGCGAAGAGGTCCGCCCGGTCGTCGGGCGGCATCTGGTTCGCGAGCTTGACCGCGACCGCGCGCTCGCACGCGGTGAAGAGCTCCACGCGCCGCGGCAGCTCGAGGAAGCTGAAGATCTCGAGCGCGGTGTCCACCGGCAAGGCGCCGAGGAGCTTCGCCGCGGGCTCGTCGGCCAGCTCGGCCACGACCTCGGCGAGATCGGCGGCGTGGAGCTCCTCCACGAGCTCGAGGAGCTGCGCAGGGTTCGTGCGCAGCGCGTCCTCGATCTCCGGACCCAGCAGGGCTCCCAGCCGCATCGCGCGTCGAGGATACCGCCGTCCCCCGGGCGGCGAGTGCTCTATGCTAGCGGCGTGAGCGAATTCACCGTCGAGGGACAGCTCGTCGCGACGGCCCGATCACGGGTGCACGACACGACGGGCAAGGTGGCCGCGCGCGGCCACGCCAGGCTGACGCGCGAGGCCTCCACGCTGACGCTGGAGGCGCTCGAGGTCGAGGTCGATCTGGCGGAGCTGCGGACCGGCGACAAGCTCAAGGACGTCGAGGTGCGCCGGCGCCTCGGTGACCGCACGGGCGGACGCGCGACGCTCGTCACCGCCGCGCCCGTGGTGGTCTCGACCGGGCGCGCGCGCCTCGCCGGGACGCTGACCTTCCGCGGGATCTCGCGGCCGCTGGCCGTGGATGCCGAGATCACCGACGGCCCGGGCCCCGAGCTGCGCGGGCGGGCGAGGTTCCAGGTGAAGTTCACCGACCACGGCCTCGAGCCGCCCAAGGTGTTCTTCCTCAAGATCGACGACGCCGTCGACCTCGAGATCGAGCTCGCCGCCCGCCGCGCCAGCCGCTCGCCGTAGGCGCAGTCGGAAGGTGGAAGGGCGCGCCCTCCACCACCGAGCGTCAGCGCAGCTTCGCGACCTGCTTGGCCTCGACGATGAGCGAGTCGCCGAGCTGCTTGGCCGACGCCTGGCGGGTCTCGTCGGCGGAGATCACGAGCGCGACCTCCTTGCCGTAGGGCATGTACTGGAGGTAATCGCCGTGCTCGGTCTTGATCGCGATGCCGCCGGCGGCGTCCGAGACCTCGAGCTTGTGCGCCTCGGCAACACGACGCAGCGCGCCAAACATCTGGCTCGACTGCGCGACCTGGATGCCCGTCTGGTACTGCTGCGAGCCGGCGCAAGCAGCGCCGAAGAGGCTCGTGGCGAGGGCGAGGCCGACGATCAGGTTGCGGGGGTTCATGCGATTCATCATAGGTAAACTTTTACAGTCAGAATCCTCGTGCCGCAAGAAGAAAGATTAGTGGTTTCCATGACATTGGTTGCATTCCAGCGGATTCGTGTCCCACATCAGCATCATCGAAGAGAATCGAGTAGTTAGGGAAAATCTCTCGAGCGCCCAATTTCCTACATGTAGGTTTTTTGACTTCACATTCCTACACATGCGATCCTACGTTCCATGAGCGCATCCCTTCGTGAAGCACTGGAAAAGAGACAGGACCTTCGCCTCGACGCGGTGTTCTCGGTGCTCCTCGAGACCCCGTTCGGCGAGTTCCTGGCCGTGGCGCGCAACGTGTCGTCGGGCGGCATCTTCATCGAGACCCGCGATCCGCTGCCGCTGCGCACGCAGGTGCGCGTCCGGTTCCAGATCCCCGACTGCGACGACGAGTTCGTGGCCGCCGGCGAGGTCAAGAACCACTACTTCCTGAACTTCCGCGGCGCCCGGGAGCCCACGCAGTCCCTCTTCGGCATGGGCGTCCGCTTCATCGGCTTCGAGGCCGAGGGCAAGCTCAAGCTGCACCGCAACCTCTACCACACCCGCGTGGTGCACTAGCCCCCGCGGCCCCCCGCGCATCCCCGCTTCATCGTGCTCGTGCTCGTGCTCGTGCTCGTGCACGCGCGATAATGCGCCATGCGCAGCGACACTGGCCTCGCTCACCTGACGCTCGTCCTCGCGGCGATGGGCGCCTGTGGGGACGGCAATCGGGCCCAGACCATGGACGGCGGCGCGGGCGCCGGCGGTACGCCGCGTCGGTGCCTCTCGATCGGCCCCTCCACGATCGCGGCCGGCGACTGCGGGATGCCGCCACGCCTCTCGGTGCTGCCCGGGGAGACCCGCCGGGTCCCGCTCAGGCTGCAAGGCGGCCGGGACGCAGGCGTGCCGGTGGCGCTCGAGGTCCTCGGTGGGGCGGGCGCTGCACCGGCCGGTGTCACGGTGACCCTCGAAGCGGGGACGTCCGGGGCCGATTCCACCCTCGTGGCGACGGCCACCGCGAGCGCGGCGCCGCAGGTGATCTCGCTCGTCGTCAGCGCGGGACGGGCGACCGGGTCCGGAGGCGCCGGGCTCGAGCTCCACGTGCTCGCGCCGATCGAATTCGGCCACGGAGACGAGGGGCAGGACCTGGCCATCGAGCCCGGTGGGCGCACGGCGCTCGTGGCCGACTGCGTTGCCGGCGCTCGGCTCGTGCGCGTCGACCTCCAGAGCTTGCGCGCGACCGCCACGGTGGCGCTCGGCGCCGGCGATCAGCGCGGCTACTGCGCGACCGCGGTCGCCGTCGAACCCTCCGGCGCGTCGGCGCTCGTGGCCTACGGGCGCCGCGGCTTCCAGGGCGCCGACGGACAGCTCCTGCGCGTGGATCTGGGCTCCGGTGCCACCACCGTCGTCGCGACCGGCCTGACCCACGCGCGCGGCCTCGCGATCGAGTCTGCTGGCTCGGCCGTTCTGAGCGAGGATCTGCCCGGACAGCAGGCGCAGCGCCTCGTGCGCGTCGACCTCGCGAGCGGGGCGATCTCGCCCATCGTGCCGAGCCTGCGCGCCGGGGCCCTGCTCATGGAGCCTGGCGGGCGGACGGCGCTCGCGCTCGCTTCCGACCCCAGCTTGCCGCAGGCTCGCCTGGCCCGCATCGATCTCGCGACCGGCGGCGAGCAGCACGTCGCGACGCTCGACGGCGTCGATCCGGGCGCGCCCCGCATGGCCTTCGAGGCGGGCGGCGCGGCCGTCGTGACGCCCTCGCTCGTGCGCGTCGAGCTGGCCACCGGGCGCGTCACGCGCCTCGCCGGGGACGCGTTCGGCGGCGTGTTCCATCGCGCCGGTGCCATCGCGGCCGCCCCGGACGGCTCGTACCTGCGGCTGTTCGGCGCGCGGCTCGAGCGCGTGCTGACCGGGCTACCGAGCGAGCTCCTCGTCAGCATCGATGGTGTCTTCGGGCCGATGGCGCTCGACGGCCGCACGCTTGCGGCGTTCGTCGCCGGGCGCGCGGCGATCGCACGCGTGGACCTGGGCTCGCGCTCGCTGACGACGCAGGCCTACGCGATTGCCGGCGAGCACTACTACCAACGCCTCGTCCTCGATCCCGCGGGCGGCCCCGCGTTCGCCGTCTCCGTGGGCATGACGGCCTCGGTCGACGCGGTCGATCTGGTCAGCGGGGCGATCACGACGCTCGCCCCGGGGCTCTCGTGCGGCGTCGACCTCGCGGCCGAGCCGGCGGGCACCGCGCTCGTCGTCGAGGGCTGCGCGAACCGCCTCTTGCGCCTCGATCCCGGCTCCGGGTTCGTGACGCCCGTGGCGAGCGAGCTCGAGGCCGCGCCCCAGGACGGCTCGCAGAGGAACGTGGCCGCGGTGACCGTGGAGGCCGGCGGACGCAGCGCGATGCTCGGGCTCGGCGCGCTCATCCGCCTCGATCTGGCCTCCGGTGCCAAGGAGGTGCTCTATGCGGGTCCGTCGGGCGTGCGCCTGCAGGCGCGGGACGACCGCCGGCTCCTGCTCGGCGATGCGCAGGGCATCTTCCAGCTCGACCTGCAGACCGGCGCGCGCACGCGCCTGGCCATCGCGGAGCCGCTCGCGGACTTCGCGCTCGAGCCGCGCGGCACCACGGTGCTCGTCGCGACGGTCGTGGAGGACGCGACGCGTGGAGTGCCGACCGGCACGCGGCTGGTGCGGGTGCAGCTGCCGTAGACCGCCCCCCGAGGCCGATGTCCGTGGCCCCTTTCGACGCAGTGCGGTAAAACGCGGGGCATGTCCAAGGTGCTCGTCACGGGGGCGGCCGGGTTCATCGGCTCGGCTGTGGTTCGCAAGCTGCTGGCGCAGGGGCGCAGCATCCGCGCGATGGTCAAGCCGGGGGAGAACACGAAGAACCTCGACGGGCTCGAGGTCGAGATCATCCCGGGCGACATCACCGATCGCGACGCGATGCGTCGCGCGCTCGAGGGATGCGATGTCCTGTATCACCTCGCGGCCATCTACGCGCTCTGGCTGCCCGACAACAAGGTCATGTACGACGTCAACGTCGAGGGCACGAAGACGGTCCTGTGGGCGGCGTACAAGGCGAACCTGTCGAAGGTCGTCTACACCTCCTCGATCGCGGCGGTGGGCCTCCGCGACGACGGGCAGCCGTCGGACGAGACCGTGCAGTTCAACAAGTGGCACGTCGCCAACGCCTACGTCCGCAGCAAGTGGCTCTCCGAGCGCGACGCGCTGCGCTTCGCGCAGGAGGGCCTGCCGCTCGTGGCGGTCAACCCCGCCTTCCCGTTCGGCGAGCGCGACATCGGGCCGACGCCGACGGGCAACTTCATCCTGCAGATGCTGCAGCGCAAGGTGCCGGGCTACCCCGACGGGGGCTTCTGCGCGGTGGACGTCGAGGACGTGGCCGAGGCGCACGTGCAGGCCGAGAAGAAGGGCCGCGTCGGCGAGCGCTACATCGCGGGCAACCACAACATCACGTGGAAGGAGTTCACCGAGACGGTGTGCGACGTCGCGGGGCTCAAGATGCCCAAGCGGAAGCTGCCCTCGTCGGTCGTGCGCGGCATGGCGTACGCGATCGAGAAGATCGCGGAGCGCCAGCACAAGAAGCCCATGATGACCTACAAGAGCGTGCTCTACGCGCAGAACAACCTGTTCTTCGACGGCTCGAAGGCGCGTCGCGAGCTCGGCATGACGGTGACGCCGCTCAGGACGACCATCGACAAGGCCGTCCGCTGGTTCCGCGCCAACGGCTACGTGTAGCCCGTCGCCCATCCCCCGCATATCCTCAGGGGATGTGGCTCGTCCTCGCCCTCCTGCTCTCCAGGCCCTGGATCGGGGTCGCGCTCGACGCCGACAAGGGCGGCGGGGTCCGCATCAGCGACGTCCTCGACGGGCCCGCGCAGCGCGCTGGGATCCGCGCGGCCGATCAGGTGGTGTCGATCGACGGCAAGGCGGTGCCGTCGCCGGACGCGTTCATCGCGGCCGTGGTGGCGCGGCCGCCCGGGAGCACCCACGCGATCGTCCTGCGGCGCGCGGGCAAGGAGGTCAAGGTCGCGGTCACGAGCGAGGAGCGGCCCGACAGCACCACGATGCTGCGGCGCAAGCTCGTCGGCAAGCCCGCGCCCGCGTTGGAGCTCGCGGATCACGCGGGGCCGCACGCCGCGAGCCTCGGCAAGCTGCGCGGGCAGGTCGTGCTGCTGGATTTCTGGGCCACCTGGTGCGGGCCGTGCGTGGCCTCGATGGCGCACCTGTCGGCGCTCCAGAGCAAGCTCGGCGCGCGCGGGCTGCGCGTCGTCGGCGTCACGGGTGACGAGTGGGATGCGGCGAAGCGCTTCGGCGCGGAGCAGCGCCTCACGTACACGATCGCGGCGGACCGCGACGACCTCGCCGCCAAGCGCTACGGGATCTACGCGCTGCCCACGTACGTGCTCGTCGGCCGCGACGGCGTGGTGCGCGAGGTGTGGACGGGCGCGCTCGACGACACCGCTGTGGAGCGGCTGGTGGACGGCAAGTGACGTGATCGAGCCGCTGCTCGACTTCTCGGGCCTGCTGCGCCGAAACGGCGTCCGCGTGTCGACGGCGGAGGTGCTCGACGCGGCGCGCGCGCTCGAGGCGGTGGGGCTCGAGGATCCGGAGCTGGCGCGCGAGGCACTCGCGGCGACGCTGGCCAAGCGGCCCGACGATCGCGTGCCGTTCGACGAGCTGTTCGACCTCTACTTCTTCCGGCCTGCGGACGCGCGCGCGGCGGCGGCGGGCAGCGCGCTCGGCGCGGCGCTCGAGCAGGCGGGGGTGGACGGGCAGGCGCTCGAGCGCATCCTCGAGCTCGTCGCGCAGGCGGCGGCGCGGCTCGATCCGCTCGCGCGACTCGGCACGGGGATGGGGCGCGGCTCGCTCGAGCCCCTCTTGCGCCTCGCGGGCGCGCAGGTGGACCTCGGGCGCATGGTGAACCCGCTGCAGACGGGGTACTTCTGGCACCGGATGATGGAGGCGATGAGCGCGGCGGACGCGGAGGCTGCGCTCGAGGCGCTCGCGCGGCGCATCGGCGAGGAGCTCGGCCAGGACGTCGCGGCCCGGCTGGCGCAGGTCTTCGGCGCGCAGCTCGCGGCGCTGCGGCACGCGGTGCGCGAGCACGTGGCGGCCGAGTTCGAGCGGCGCCACCGCGACTTCACCGCGCGCATGATGCGCGAGACCCTGCTCGACAAGCCGTTTTCGCGCATGAGCCCGGAGGAGCTCGTGCACCTGCGCGCCGAGATCGTGCGGCTCGCCAGGAAGCTCCGCGCGCAGGCCTCGCTGCGGCGCGCGGTCCGGCGCCGCGGGCGGCTCGACGCGGCCAGGACCCTGCGGCGCTCGCTCGCGACGGGCGGCGTGCCGTTCGAGATCAAGCGGCGGCGGCGGCGGCCCGAGCGGCCGCGCCTCGTGGTCCTGTGCGACATCTCGGACAGCGTTCGGCACGTCTCGCGCTTCATGCTGCAGCTCACGCACACGCTCCAGGACCTCTTCCAGCGCGTGCGCAGCTTCGTCTTCGTGGCGGACCTCGGCGAGACGACCGACCTGTTCTCGCGCGCGGACCTCGACGTCGCCGTGGACAGCGCGTACGCGGGCGCCGTGATCTCGGTCTACGCGAACTCGGACTTCGGCCGCGCGTTCGGCCAGTTCCGCGACCGCTACCTCGACGCGGTCACGTCGAAGACGACCGTGATCGTGATCGGCGACGGCCGCAACAACTACCGCCCGACGAACGCGGGCGCGCTGGCGGCCGTGCGCGCGCGCGCCAAGCGGCTCTTGTGGCTGAGTCCGGAGCCGGCCGCGCTCTGGGGCTTCGGCGACAGCGCGATGCCGGACTACGCGCCGCTGTGCGACCGCGTCGAGGTGGTGACGAACCTCGCGTCGCTGGTGGAGGTGATCGATGACCTCGTGCTCTAGTTGCGATCGGCGGCCTCGAAGGGCCGCCGCAGGAAGGGCACGCTGCCCTTCCCCCGCCCGGGCCAGTGCCTGTGTTCGCGCGCCTTCGGCGCGACCCGGTCGGGCCCCCCAACCTGCGTCTTCGCTCCGCTGCGCTTCGCTACGCCCTTGCGGCTCGCTGCGCTCGCCTCGTCGGCGTGCGCTCGTTGAGCGAGCCGCGTCGGGCCGAAGGCCGAAGGCCGAAGCCCGATGCTCGCTGTGGGCAACTTGACCACTTGGCAAGTGGCCCGTACCTTTGATCCGCGTGCGACATAGCTCTCGGCCCGCCGCCTGTAAGGGGCAAAAGCGCAGTGGTGGGGGAGACTCGCGATGATCGAGATGAAGGTGTCGGCGCTCAGCATGGATCCCTTCACCAACATGCCGATCCTGCTGCTCAAGGACGACACCGGGGAGCACGCGCTGCCGATCTGGGTCGGCCTCATCGAGGCGAGCGCTATCGTCACCGAGCTCGAGCAGATCCACCTCGCCAGGCCCATGACGCACGACCTCATCCGGGACATCCTCGGCAAGGTCGGCGCGCACGTGGACCGCGTCGAGGTGACCGACGTCCACGAGGACACCTTCTTCGCGCAGATCCACCTGCGGACCGAGTGCGCCGGCAAGGTGACGACGTTCGCCGTGGACGCGCGGCCGTCGGACGCCATCGCGCTCGCGCTGCGCACGAACGCGCCGATCCTCGTGGCCAGGAAGGTCATCGAGCGCGCGCGCTGCATCGACCTCGCGAAGCTCGGGCCGTTCGCGTGGGTGGCCGAGCAGGAGGACGGGCCGTGCCCGCCCGCGGCGACGAGCGGCGGCCCCTGCAACCTCTCCGCTTCCGCCGAGGGCCTTCGTGGCCTGCAGCTCGAGGACCTCGCCGACGACGAGTTCCCGAAGTGGAAGATGTAGCGGCAGCTCGCCGCCCTCGACCGTGTCCGGCAGCCTCCTCCGCTACGGGCCCGCGGCCCTCCTCTCCGTCACCATCTTCGTCCTGTCGTCGATCCCGGGCCGCCAGCTCGGCTGGGTGTTCGGCTGGGACAAGGCGCTGCACGCCCTCGAGTACGGGACGCTCGGCGCCAGCTACCTGCGCGCGCTCGATCCCGGGGGCCTGCGCGCGCGCCTCGCCGTCGTCGCGTGGCTCCTGACGACGCTGTACGGTGTCAGCGACGAGATCCACCAGCTCTTCACGCCGGGACGCTCCTCCGACTTCCGCGACGTCATCGCGGACGCGGTCGGCGCCGCGCTCGGCGTCCTGGCCTACCGCGCCGTGTGCGCGAGAACGAGAGGGCTCCGATGATCCGCCGGTTCAAGGACCTGCGCCCCCAGGTGGGCGCGGGCACGTTCGTCGCCGAGACGGCCGCCGTGATCGGCGACGTCGCCATCGGCGCGCGCTCGAGCATCTGGTACGGCGCGGTGCTCCGCGGTGACGTGTTCTCGATCCGCGTCGGCGACGAGACCAGCATCCAGGACAACACGGTGATCCACGTGACGGGCGGCAAGCACGCGACGCGCGTGGGCAGCCGGGTGACCGTGGGGCACGCCGTGATCTTGCACGGGTGCACGGTCGGCGACCTCTGCGTCATCGGCATGGGCTCGACGGTGCTCGACCGGGCGGAGATCGGCGACGGATCGATCGTGGGTGCAGGTGCGCTCGTGACGCCGGGGACGAAGATCCCGCCGGGGGTGCTCGCGGTGGGCTCGCCGGCGCGCGTCAAGCGCCCGCTCACCGACGAGGAGCGCGCGTCGCTCGTCGAGTCCGCCGAGCACTACGTCGCGCTCGCGGCGGCCTACCTCGCCGACCCCGGCCTCTGATACGCTCGGAGGCTCGATGAAGCCTCCGGCTTCCGCGCTCGCCCGCGGCCTCCTCGGCATCGCGCTCCTCGTCGTGCTCGCACGGCCGGCGCGCGCCGACAAGGTGGACGAGCTCGTGACGGCGCTGCGCAGCGACGAGAGCTACAAGGTCCGCGTCCAGGCGGCCCTGGTGCTCGGCAAGCTCAAGGACAAGCGCGCGCTCAAGCCGCTCGTGCAGGCGCTCAAGGACGAGAACCCCACCGTCCGCGCGGTGGCGGCGCAGTCCCTCGGCGTGCTCGGAGACGCCGCGGCGGGGCCGGCCCTCAAGGCTGCGTCGGACTCCGACGAGAGCGACTTCGTCAAGCGCGAGGCAGAGGCAGCGCTCAGGAAGCTCAAGGCCTCGGGGGCCCCGACGCGCGCGGTCGCGGGCGCGGCCCGGTTCTTCGTGGCGCTCGGCCCGCTCGCGCGTGGCTCGAAGAAGGTCGACAAGGAGGCGGTCGACATCTTCCGGAGCGCGCTCCAGCGCGAGCTCGGCAAGACCCCCGGCGTCACGATGGAGCCGGGCGGCGACAAGGGCAGGACGGGCTACTGGGTGGACGGCAACATCGTGCGCCTGGTGTCCCAGGGCGGCGAGGTGTCCTGCGACGTCAAGGTGCTCGTCGCGTCCTGGCCGTCGAAGGCGATCATCATGTGGACCGACGGCGGCGCCACGGTACAGGGCAGCGGCAGCGAGGCCGAGGGCAAGAAGGACTGCCTCGAGGCCGCCTCGCAGAGCGTGCGCGAGAACATCCAGACCTTCTTGAAGTCCCAGGGGTGAGCGGGGCGAGGACATATGCGGGTAGATGAATATTTTGACGCGCAGGAATTTCGGCGGGACGATCTCGCCGGGAGAGTCCAGGTGAGATCATGACCTCGGCGACCGAGCGACACACGACGCCGCCACCACGCGTGCCGGTCAAGCGGCGTGTCCGCAACTTCCTGCTCGATCCGATCCAGCTCAGGTACACGGCGATGATGGTCGTGATCTGCGCGGGGCTCGTGGCGAGCCTGGGCTACTTCATCTACGCGGGCGCGCGGGAGGCCTCGCGCGTGGTGAACCTGCGCGCGATGGATCCCACGGACACGCTGGCGCAGGACCTGGTCAAGCAGTTCGCGGGCAACGACCGCCTCCTGCTCGTCGAGCTGTCGGTGTTCGGGATCCTCATCATCATCTTCATGACGGGCTACGGCATCATCATCACGCACAAGGTCGCCGGCCCCATCTACAAGCTGTCGCGCTACTGCGAGAAGGTGCGCGACGGCAACCTCGGGCCGATCTACCCGCTTCGACAAGGCGATCAGCTCCAGGACTTCTATCACGTGTTCGAGCAGATGCACGACCAGCTCAGGAAGCGCAGCGAGGAGGAGATCCGGCTGCTCGTCCAGGTGACGGACGCGCTCTCGCGCGGAGCGAACAGCGACGCGATCGCGCAGCTCGAGGGGCTGCGCGAGAAGCACGAGGTGATGCTGGCGGGAGGCGGAGGGGGCGGAGCGGCGAAGTAGTCAGGGTTCGGGGGGAACGGGGATCGGTGAGCCCATCACCTGGTAGATCGCGGCGTCGCCGGAGGAGAAGGCGCGGCGCAGGCGCGGGTCCTGGTCGGCGTCGGGGTGGCGCCAGGGCCGCGGGTGCTTGGGGTAGATGGGCCGGGCGCCCACGTAGACCCAGTCGGCGCGCTGATCCTTGCGCGCCTCGAGGAACTCGCTGAAGTAGAAGGGGCTCGAGTGGACGCGCGTGATCGCGCGGCGCGCCACGGCGGGGATCCACAGGCCCGCGTCGCCGTAGTTGTTGGCGATGAGCGCGCCGGGCGGCACGTTCTTCTCGACCCACGCGAGGACCCGGCGATCGTCGGCGGTGACGGAGACGTCCTCCGAGGCGCCGAGCTGGTACTCGTGGAAGTGCATGAAGAGGCCGAGGCCTCCGAGCGGCAGGCCGAGGGCGAGGAGCGCGCGCACGCGCAGCCCTGCGGGGAGCTCGAGGACGGTGCGCCAGAGCGCGGCCACGCCCACGCCGAGCGGCAGGTGCAGCACGATCGACATGCGCGACGGGTAGAGCAGCTCCGACTGCGGGAGCCAGAAGCCGAACGTCGAGGCGAACGCGAGCCCGAAGCCCGCGAAGCAGAGGAGCGCGGCGCGTACGAGCTCGGGGCGATCGCGGCCAAGGAGCCACAGCCCCACGCCGCCGAGGAGCGGGAGCAAGGGGCCGAGCGTGCCCCACAGGAGCGGCGAGCCGAGGACAGAGGCGTGCTCGCCGCGGACGAGGTCACGCACCCACTCGTGCTCGTAGGCGGACACGTGCGCGAAGCCGCCGAAGAGGTACGGGGCGTCGAGGCCGAGCGCGAGCGCGCCGGCCGCCGCGCACCCGCCGAAGAGCGGCAGGGCGCCGGGCGTCTTGCGATCCCGGACGAGGAGGTAGAGCACCGCGGCCGAGAAGGTGTAGACGCCGACGACGACGGGGATGAGGTGCGCGGACGCCATGCCTGCGGCGCAGAGGCCGAGGAGCGCGAAGCGGCCGGGCGAGCGCGCGGAGAGCGGCGGCACGAGCGCGACGGCGAAGCAGAGGAGGTCGAAGCCGAGGACCGTCGGCGCGCCGCCCCAGTCGAGCATCGTCTGCGGCAGCGCACAGACGTAGAGCGCGGTGGCGGCGCCGAGCGCGGCCGGCAGCGCGCGCGCGCCGAGGCGACGGAGCGCCGAGAACAGCGCCGGCATGGCCAGGGCGTGCGCGAGGCACGCGCAGAGGAGCGGCCCGCCGAGGACGTCCGCGCCGCCGCGCAGGCCGATCGCGACGCCGATGTGGAAGCCGAGCGGGTACGACCCGAAGCCGTCGAGCGGCAGGTATGGCCGCATGGTCGAGGGCCAGCCGTCGGCGTCGGCCAGGAGGCGCGCCATCACCGTGTGCATGCTCATGTCCCCGCCCGAGGGCGCCTGCATCTGCAGGAGCGGCGTGAGGCGCAGGAGCGCACCGAGGAGGACGACGAGGGCGGCGACGCGGTCCTCGCGATCGAGGGGCGGCGCCTCCAGGACGCGCGCGGGCCACGCGGCGAGGGCGACGGTCGCGAGGACCACGGCGATCGCCGTCGCGCCGAGCGGCAGCGGCAGGACGCGGAGCCATTGCACGAGGACGGCCCAGAAGGCCGCGCTGACGCCGGGGACGAGGCACGCGCGCACGAGCGGATCGCCGCCTCCGAGCGCGGGCGCGAAACGCCAGAGGAGGACGCCCGGGACGACGAACGCGGTGAGCGGCGGGCAGACGAGCGGGGACATCGCCAGGGCGACGGGCAGCCAGCGCCGCAACACGCGGCGGGCCGCCTGCGGGTCGGTGACGGCTTGCACGGGCGGCATCCTACGCGCTGTTGGCCCGGTTCGCAGGCAGAGCTTGGTGCTGCGCGGCCAGGTCGGCGCTACGAGCCGGCAACCTCGGTCAGCGTCTTGCCGTCGTGGGGCGCCGCAGGGAGTAGCCTGCGCCCACGCTCCCGGGTCGCCTCGTCGAGCTGCCCCGCGATGGCACGCGCGAGGTCCGCGGCGAAGTCTCCGGCGCGCGGGTAGCGCGCCGCGGGCTGCTTGGCCAGGACGAGCTCGAAAACCAGATCCACGTCCGCGTGGAGGCCGGGGCGGAGCTTGCTCGGCGCCGGCGGGCGGTGATGGGCCGCCTCGTAGACGGCCGCCGAGGCATTGCGTGAAGGGAAGGCGCTCTCCCCCGTCAGCGCGCGATACCCGACGGCGCCGAGGGCGAACACGTCCGTGTGCGGTCCGATCTCCTCGGGGCGTCCGACCGCCTGCTCGGGTGCGAGGTAGCCGGGCGAGCCGATCACCATCGCGGTGCGGGTCAGCCCGAGCTGATCGTCCGCGTTGCTGAGCAGGCGCGACACGCCGAAGTCCAAGAGACGGATCGCGAGCGGGTCCTCAGCGGTCACGAAGATGTTCTGCGGCTTGAGGTCGCGATGCACGAAGCCCGCGGCGTGGGCGGCGTCGAGCGCGGTCGCGATGGCGCCGACGAGCTCGACCACCTGCTCGGGTGTGAGGCGGCCGCGCCTGCGCAGGAACGCGCCGAGATCCTCGCCCTCGAGCCGCTCCATGACGATGTAGTGATCTCCACTCGCCGTGGTGCCGATCCCCCGCATCCTGGGGACGTGCGCGTTGCCGAGGGTCTCGAGGGCCTGGGCCTCCCGGCGGAAGCGCTCGAGCATCTCCGGCTGGGCGCCGAGCTGCGCGTGCAGGACCTTGATGGCGAGCGGGGCGCCGCTGCGATCCCGCGCCGCGTACACCTCGCCCATGCCTCCGCGACCGAGGAGCTCGAGGACCTCGTACTCGCCGCCCATCGTGCTCCCGGAGAGGCGGCCGGTCTCGCGCTCGTGCAGCCGGGCCTCGAGCGTGAGCCTGGCCATGCGCTCCCGCTCGAGCTCGCGCTCGCCCCTGCGGATGCGGTTCGTGAGGGCGCCCGCGCCGACGAACGCGATGAGCAGCACCGCGAGCTGCCACCCGATGACGACGGTGACGTCCTGCCAGCTCCGCAGGGGCGCGGCCCCGGCCGGATGCACGGCGTTGCCCTGGATGACGCCGAGGAACTGGCCGAGGTACACGCCGACGATCGGGAGCACGGCGCCGGCGAGCGTGGCAAGGCCGATCCGGGCGTCGTGGTAGCTGCGGCTGATGACGACCATGATCATGAACAAGACGAAACAGAGCGGGCTCTCTGCGCCCGAGACCCACAGTCCGCAAGTGGTCGTCCAGTTCAGGAGCGTGATGCAAAGAACGGTTCCGAGCCGGAGCCAGCGGACGTCGCTCGTCAGCCGGCACGCCAGCGAGACGCCGATCGCGAGGACGTGCGCGGGGATGTTGAGGACCAGGAACCGGTCGTAGACGTCGAGGTCGTAGCCCGGCCGGGCCACGTAGTAGCCACGCGAGAAGACGTTGAGCGCGACGAGGAGCGGGCAGCACCAGACGACCATGCGCAGAAAGGCCCGGTAATGCGCCACCGCCAGCGTCTCGGGCCGATCGGCCCAGAAGATCTCGCGCAGCCTGCCGACGAGCGTCACGCGCCGCGATCCCCGCGCGGCGTCCTCGCCCCCTTCGCCCCGCCGCCTCGGCGCGCCATGTCGACAGGATACCCGAGGGCGGCCCGGGACCTGCACGACCCTCGGGCATGGGCGCCATCACCACGGTCTCGCCGCAAGGTGTGCGCACGGGCGCGAACGGGCACTCGGCCGTCCCCGGGCCGCTGCCGGCGGAGAGCCTGCGCCGCCGCTGTGATCCCGCATTGCTCGGCTGCGAGACCACCGCGGAGCTCGCCGAGCCGCAGTGCGCCCTCGGGCAGCAGAGCGCGATCGAGGCGATCCGTCTCGCGCTCGACGTGCGGCACCCCGGCTACAACCTGTTCGTGGTCGGTCCACTCGGGAGCGGCAAGCACGGGCTCGTGCGGCCGTTCCTCGAGGCGCGCGCGGCGACGGAGCCGACGCCGCCCGACGTCTGCTACGTGCAGGACTTCGCGGAGGGGCGACACCCGCGGGCGCTGCTCCTGCCGGCGGGTCGCGCGCGTCCGCTCGCGTACGCGATGAAGGGGCTCATCGAGGAGCTCCGCGCGGCGATCCCCGCGGCGTTCGAGGGCGACCTGTACCGCAAGCGCAAGGAGGAGATCGAGCAGCGCTTCAAGGAGCGCGGCGAGGCGCTCTTCGGTGCGCTGGCGAAGCGCGCCGAGGAGCGGAGCCTCGTCCTTCTGCGCACGCCGGGCGGGGTCGGGCTCGCGCCGGCGCAGGACGGCAGCGCCATCGGGCTCGAGGAGTTCGGCAAGCTGCCGGTGGAGGACCGCCAGCGCTTCGAGGAGGACCTCGCGCGCTTCGGCGCGGAGCTGCGCGAGATCCTGGGCCAATTGCCGGGCTGGGAGCGCGAGCAGCGCGAGGAGCTGCGCAAGCTCGGGCGGCAGGTCACGGCGGACGTCGTGCGCCGCCTCGTCGACGAGCTGCGCGGGCACCACCAGGACCTGCCGGGCGTGCTCGAGCACCTCGAATCGGTGCAGTGCGACGTGATCGAGAACGCGGCGGCGTTCCTGCGCAGCGCCCCCGACGCCGCGGACGTCGCGCACGTCCTGCGTCATCTGATGGCGGAGGCGCCAGGCTTGCGCCGGTACGAGGTCAACGTGCTCGTGGATCGCACCGGCCAGCAGGGCGCCCCGGTCGTCCACGACGACCACCCCACCTACCCCTCCCTGATCGGGCGCATCGAGTACCGCGGCGAGCTCGGCGCGTTGCTCACCGATTTCACGCAGATCCAGGCGGGCGCGCTGCACCGGGCCAACGGCGGGTACCTGCTCCTCGACGCGAGCCGCCTCGTCGCGCAGCCGCTCGCCTACGAGGCCCTCAAGCGCAGCCTCCGCGCCCGTCAGGTGCAGATCGAGCCGCTCGGCGAGCGCTTCGGGCTCGTCAGCGCGAGCTCGCCCCAGGCCGAGCCCATCCCGCTCGACCTCAAGGTCGTGCTGCTCGGTGACCGCACGCTCTTCCGGCTGCTCTCCGAAGCGGACCCCGAGCTGTGCGAGCTCTTCAAGGTCACCGCGGAGCTCGAGGACGACGTGGCGCGCGAGGGCGCGGAGCGCGAGCACGCGGCGCTGCTCGGGGCGCTCGGCCGGCGCGCGGGCCTGCGCGCGCTCGACGCGCCCGCCGCGGCCCTCGTCGTCGAGCACGCGGCGCGTCTGGCGCAGGACGCGGCGCGCCTGTCGACGCACGCGGAGAGCCTGTCCGACCTCCTGGTGGAGTCGGATCACGCGGCGGGTGGGGCCGGCCACGGCGTGGTGACGGCGACCGACGTGCGCGCGGCGATCGACGCGCAGCGACGGCGGGCGGGGCGGATCCACCGGCGGCTGCTCGAGGAGATGCAGCGGGGCCTGCTCGCGATCGACACGAGCGGCGCGGTCGTGGGGCAGCTCAACGCGCTCACGGTGCACAGCATCGGTCAGGCGACCTTCGGCCAGCCGACGCGCATCACCGCGCGGGTGCGCCTCGGCGCAGGCGAGCTCATCGACATCGAGCGCGAGGTCGACCTGTCGGGCCCGATCCACTCGAAGGGGGTGCTCATCCTGGCCGGCTACCTCGGCGCGCGCTACGCCGCCGAGCGGCCGCTGTCGCTCCAGGCGAGCCTCGTGTTCGAGCAGTGCTACGCCGGGGTCGAGGGAGACAGCGCGTCCGTGGCGGAGCTCTATGCGCTCCTGTCGGCCATCGCCGAGGTGCCGCTGTCGCAGGGCATCGCGGTGACGGGTGCGGTCAGCCAGCAGGGCCGCGTCGTCGCGGTGGGCGGCGTGCACGAGAAGATCGAGGGGTTCTTCGACCTCTGCGCGCTGCGCGGCCTCGACGGGACGCACGGGGTCATCATCCCCGCCGCCAACGCCGAGCGCCTCATGCTGCGCGAGGACGTGGTCGAGGCGTGCGCGAGCGGGCGCTTCCACGTCTGGGCCATCGACCGCATCGCCCAGGGCGTCCCGCTGCTCATGGGCCTTCCGTCGGGCGAGCGCGACGACTACGGGAAGTTCCCGCCGGGGAGCCTCGACGCGCTGGTCGAGGAGCGCCTCGCGCGGCTGACGGCGATCGCGTCGGTGGTC
>CAZQJC010000142.1:0-8200 GCA_964593795.1 uncultured Myxococcales bacterium
CGGGTCTCTGACCCGGATCCGGAGCCTGAAGCCCGAGGCCTGAAGCCCGAAGCCTTCAGCGACGGCGCTCGTCCACGGATCAGCGGGCCTGCGCAAGCCCGCATTCTCCAACGCAGTTCAACCCGTTCGGTGCTCTAGCAGCTCGGGCTCTTCGTGAGCGTGAGCACGTGCGGGGTGGTGCTGCCGTCGTGCTGCAGGAGGAAGGTCTGCCGCGGCCAGCAGGTGCGGCACTGCGTGTCGAGGCCGTAGATCACGAGCCGGTACGCGCCCGGCGGCAGCGCGCCGAAGTCCATCTGATCGACGCACGCCTCGCCCGAGAGCGTCTCGCAGGCGCCCTCGCCGATGGGACGCGAGCTCGCGATCAGCGTGCCCGTCGCGCTCTCGAGCGTCCACTCGAGCAGGTGCACCGGGCCCGGCGCGCTCGTGCCGCCGCAGGACTCGGCCCCGCTTCCGCGCTGGAACAGCGGCTGGACGACGAGCGAGCCGGCCGCCGGGCCGTCCGCCACCACGAACGTCACGGTGCCGAGGTCGAGCGTGGAGAACGACGGCAGGTAGCGCCGCACGGTGGCCGACGAGCGCACCGTGCCGTCGGCCGCGGTGAGCGAGATCGTGAGCGAGTAGTCGGTCGAGCCCGGCAGATACTGCGTCGAGCCCCGCCGCTCGTCGCACCCGAACTGGTCGGTGTACGTGTCGCCGAAGTCGAGGTCGTACGACGACACCGTGACGACATCGCCCGCGCCGCACGCCGCGAGCGGGCCCGCCTCACTGCCGGTGCGGAGCGACCAGTCGAGCACGAAGACGCTGGTCCCGCTGTAGCCGCCGCCGTGCCGGCGCCGGTAGTCGAGGTCCCAGCACCCGAGCAGGGCGAGGGCGAGTAGCGCGAGCTGTCGCATGGCTCAAGGATGGCACCCGGGATCCCGTGGGACCATGACGTCCGCCACACTCCCCGTGTGCACGACCGGGAGCCGCACCTCGGGCCAGCAGGTCGCGCAGCTCGTGTCGAGGCCGCGGATGACGAGCACGTACTCGCCGTGGTCGAGCGTCGGCACCTCGATCGACTCGCGGCAAGCCTGCCCGCCCACGACCTCCGCCGGCGCCGGCGCGCAGGCGGTGATCTGCGGCGAGCTCGCCACCGTCCCGCCCGCCATCGTCTCGAGGCGCCACTCCATGCGCCGCACCACGGCCGTGCGGTCCCCCGCCGTGGGCACGCACGTGTCGTTGCCCGGCTCGCCCCGCGTCCAGCGCACGTTCACCACGAGCTTGTCGGGCTGCGCCTTCTTCACGATGACCACCTTGCCGAGGTCCGTCGTGCCGTCCACGGTGACGCGCTCGCGCGCCGGCGTGGTCGCGCCCAGCACGGTCCCGGCCGCGGACAAATAGCGCACCACGACCGTCACCTGCGTGTCCGCTGGCACCGCCCGCGACGTGCCCTTCATGTCGCTGCACTTGAAGCGGTCCTTGATGACGGGCTCGGTCCCCTCCGGCTTCGCCTCGAGCTCGATCTGCGACTCCACGTCGCACGAGATCATCGGCCCCGAGGCGTCGCCGGCGCGGAGCTCCCACGTCAGCGTGAACCGCCCTTCGCCGCTGCACGCGACGAGGCCGACGGCGAGCAGCACGGATCTCCGGAGGTGCGTTCGAGCCACAGGACCTGATCGAAAAGTATGCCGTGCGCTCCCGGTGGTCGCCAGAAACGAGGACGTCGTGCTACACCAACCGACACGATGGGTTCCGGGAACGGGCTGGAGATCCTGCCGCTGATCCTGGGCGCGTCCGGCGTGGTGATGGGAGTGATGCTCCTGCTCCTCACGATGTCGGTCGTGTCCTGGTACATCATCGGCTACAAGACGCTCTACCTCGGCCGCGCGACGAGAGAGAGCCAGACGTTCCTCGACACCTTCTGGGGGTCGAAGCGCATGGACGCCATCTACCAGGCGTCCGAGGCGCTGCGCCGCAGCCCGCTCGCGCAGGTGTTCCGCGCCGGCTACGTCGAGCTCACCAAGGTCAAGAGCGCCACGCGCGGCTCGCAGTCCCCGGAGCAGCGCGCCGAGACCGACATGGGCGACGTCGAGAACATCGAGCGCGCCCTCCGCCGCGCCATGACGACCGAGATCACGCACCTCGAGAGCATGGTGACGTTCCTCGCGACGACGGGCTCGTCGGCGCCCTTCATCGGCCTCTTCGGCACGGTGTGGGGCATCATGAACTCGTTCCGCAACATCGGCGTCAAGGGCTCGGCGAGCCTGTCCACCGTGGCCCCCGGCATCGCGGAGGCGCTCATCGCGACCGCGATTGGCCTCGTGGCGGCCATCCCGGCGGTCATGGCCTACAATTACTTCGTGCGGCGCATCCGCGTGCTCTCGGCCGAGATGGACTCGTTCTCGAACGACTTCCTCAACATCGTCAAGCGGCACTTCTTCAAGTGAGCGCGGGATCGCCCGAGCGCGCCGTGCGTCCGATGGAGCGTGGGTAAGTGGCAGGAGCCGGTCCTCGCGAGCCGGGAGCGATGCTCTCCGAGATCAACGTCACGCCGATGGTGGACGTGATGCTGGTGCTGCTCGTGATCTTCATGGTGACCGCGCCGCTCGTGCAGCAGGGCGTCGACGTCGACCTGCCCGAGGCGCGCGCGCAGGAGCTCGCGCCCGACGAGGGCAAGCTCATCCTCACGATCACCAAGGAGCGGCGCGTCTTCCTCGGCAAGCTGGAGATCCCGCTCGATCGCGTCGCCGACACGCTCAAGTCGAACGCCAAGCTGCAGGCCGACAAGGAGCTGTTCCTGCACGCCGACAAGGACCTCCCCTACGGCGTGGTGGTGCAGGTGATGGCCGCCGCGCGCGGTGCCGGCGTCGACAAGCTGGGCATGGTCACCGACCCCCTCGAGACCCAGGCGGGCGGCGGCAAGTAGCGATGAGCCGCGACGTCGCCCAGCCGACGCTTCCCGGCGGCGCGGTCGCGGGGTTGTTCGTGACGCTGGCGCTGCACGCCGCGCTCGTGGCCGGCGTGCTCTTCGTCAAGCAGGAGCCGCCGCCCATCCACGCGCCGCGCGACTTCGTCACCGCCAAGCTCGTGCGCCTCGGCAAGCCGCGCCCCAAGGAGCTCCTGCCGCGGCTCGAGGAGGCCCCCGCACCGGCTCCCGTGCCGGCCCCCGCTCCAGCCCCGGTGCCCGCCGTGGTCCCCGCGCCGACCACGAAGGTCTCGGACGACGCCCACGCCGCGCCCGCCGCGAAGAAGCCGGACAAGCCGGACAAGTCGAAGGCCAAGCCCGAGTCGGCCGCGGACGCGCTCAAGCGCGCCAGCGAGCGAGCGCGCGCCTTCGGCAAGCAGGCCGACGAGCGCGAGGGAGATCCGTCGGGCTCGCGCGCCGGTGACGCCGAGCGCGCCGCCGAGGGGGATCGCTACGCGACGCAGGTCAGCGACGTGCTCAAGCGCGGCTGGGACATCCCGAAGGGCCTCGTCACGGAGGCCGAGCTAAAGAAGCTCGTCGCCGTCGTGCGGATCCGCGTCGATCGGGGCGGCCGCGTGCAGTCGGCAAAGATCTCCCAGCGCTCCGGCAACCGCTACTTCGACTCGTCGATCGAGGAGATGCTGGCGAACACGCGCCGCCTGCCGCCACCGCCGCCCGCGATCGCCGACTCCCTCGTGCGCTCCGGCTTCGAGATCGAGTTCGCCGGCAAGGACCAGTGAAGTCCTTGTACCGCGGCGCCTTGTTGTAGGATTCGCGCCATGATCCGAAGGGCCCTCGGCGTCCTGCTCCTCCTCGGCGTGGTCGGGGGAAGCGGCCACGCCCAGCAGCGCGACGAGCCGCTCCGCTTCCGCGTGAGCGATCCCAACCAGGTGCTCTACCGGCTCGCGGTGGGCGGCGTGATCGGCTTCGGCGATCTCCGGTCCGTGGCCGACACGCTCGCGAGCGACCTCGCGATGGCGGGGCTCTTCAAGCTGCTCGATCCCTCCTCGTACCCGCCCGGCCTCGCGTCCGAGCTCCCGCAGAACACCAACGTCACCGACTGGTCGCAGGTCGGCGCGCAGGGCGTCATCAAGGCCAAGGTCTCCGGCAAGCAGGTCGAGTTCTGGCTCTGGGAGGTCTCGAAGGGCAACTTCCCCGCGCTGCAGAAGGTCTACGCCGACGAGGACCTGCGCCACGCCACCCACCGCTTCGCCAACGAGGTCGTCCGCTACTTCACCGGCGAGGACGGCATCTTCGACTCGCGCATCGCGTTCGCGGCGGGCCGCGGCTCGGACCTCGAGATCTACTCGGTCGACTTCGACGGCTCGAACCAGCGCCGCGTCTCGAGCATGGGCGCGACGAGCATCCTGCCGAGGTGGTCGCCGCGTGGCAACGAGCTGGCGTTCACGTCGTTCCTGCGCGGAAATCCCGACCTCTGGATCGTCTCGTCGGGCGGCGGCCGCGCGCGTCGGGTCTCGAAGTGGCCCGGCCTGAACTCGGGCGCGTCGTTCTCGCCCGACGGCGGCAAGATCGCGCTCACGCTGTCCAAGGACGGCAACGCCGAGATCTACGTCCTCCGCAGCGACGGCTCGATCCTGTCGCGCCTGACGAACGATCCCGGCATCGACACGTCGCCGACGTGGTCGCCCGACGGCAGCCAGATCGCGTTCGTCTCGAACCGCCGCGGCACCCCGCAGATCTGGACGATGAGCGCTTCGGGCGGCGGCCAGGCCCGCCTGACCTACCAGGGCGGCTACAACACGACGCCCGCGTGGTCGCCCAAGGCCGAGCGTCCGCTGGTCGCGTTCACCGGCCGCGACGAGAAGAACCGCTTCGACATCTTCGTCATCGACCCGCGCAGCAAGGAGGTCGGTCGCGTCACGCAAGGGCAGGGCTCGAACGAGAGCCCGACGTGGTCGCCCGACGGCCGCCTGCTCGCGTACACGTCGAGCCGCGGGGGCCTGTGGGTGATGAACCTGCAGACGCGCTACGAGCGGCAGATCTACTCGCGCACGGCGCGCGATCCGTCGTGGGGGCCGCGCGGCTCGAGGTGACGCGTCCTGGCGAGGTACCGAGGCCTCGGGTCGTGGTAGATCCCGCGCATGGCTGACGAGATTCGACTCTCCGGGTGGGCGCTCATCCTCGGCGCCTCGAGTGGCTTCGGCGAGGCTTGCGCGCTCGAGCTCGCGCGCGCGGGCATGGACATCGCGGGCGTGCACCTCGATCGCCGCGCGACGCTGCCGAACGTCGAGCGCATCACGGGCGAGATCCAGGCGCTCGGCCGGCAGGCCGCGTTCTTCAACATCAACGCTGCCGACGACGCCAAGCGCGGCGAGGTGGTGGCGCAGCTCGCGGAGCGCGGCGTCAAGGTGCGCGTGCTCCTGCACTCGCTGGCGTTCGGCACGCTGCGCACGATGTTCCACGACGAGCCGAAGGAGGCGCTCTCGCGCGCGCAGCTCGAGATGACGCTCGACGTGATGGCCAACAGCCTCGTGTACTGGACGCAGGACCTCGTGGCGCGGGGCCTCCTGCTCGCGCCGGGCGGCCGCATCTTCGCGATGACGTCGTCGGGCTCGCTGCACCACTGGCCGAGCTACGGCGCGGTCTCCGCCGCCAAGAGCGCGCTCGAGTCGCACTGCCGGCAGCTCGCGCTCGAGCTCGCCCCGCGCGGCATCACCGCGAACGCGATCATGGCCGGCGTCACCGACACGCCCGCGCTGCGCAAGATCCCGGGCAACGAGCAGATGATGGCGCGCGTGCTCGACAAGCACCCGGCCAGGCGACTCACGACGCCCGCCGACGTCGCGCGCGTCCTCAAGGCGCTCTCGACCGACGCCACCGGCTGGCTGACCGGCAACGTGATCCAGGTGGACGGCGGCGAGGAGATCTCCGGCTGACCACGGCGGTTCCGCTCCCGAGGAGGCACACCGATGATGCAGATGGACAGGATGGTGGAGAAGACGCTCGCGGACGGCGCGAAGGTGACCGTGTGGCGCGACAAGGGGCACCACGGCTTCTACGTGGGCAAGATCCCTGACGACAAGCTCGCGAAGAACCCGATGGGGGCGTTCGTCTCGCTCGAGGCGGCCCGCGCCTGGGCGGATCACGCGTTCGAGGGCGGCGACTGGAAGTAGGCGGTTCCCACTTTCGCGCATTCCGTAGGCACCAAACTTCTCCGCTCGGGCTACACTACGGGGCTCGCAGCCGACCCTGTGGTCGTATGCGAACAGCCGCATGAGCGAGACCCGCCCTTCACCGCAGATCCTGGTCGTCGACGACGAGCCGCTCAACGTCGAGCTGCTCGAGCGCATCCTCCGGCAGGAGGGCTTCGGGGTCCTCGGGACCACGAGCCCCCGTGAGGCTCTCGGCCTCCTCGAGCGGACCCCCTCGATCCGCCTGTTGTTGTCGGACCAGCGCATGCCGGACATGACGGGCCTCGAGCTGCTCGAGCGGGCCTCGCGCATCGCCCCCGGCGTCATGCGCGTCATGGTCTCCGGGCACGCGGACGCCGAGGCGTTCGTCGGGGCCATCAACGGGGGGGCGGTCGCGCGCTGGATCGGCAAGCCCATCGAGTCGGCCGAGCTGGTCAAGGTCGCCCAGGAAGCCGTGCGCGGCGAGGGCGACCGGCTGCGCGTCATCGTGCTCGACCCCGACGAGGAGCGCCGCACCTCGACGCTCGAGGCGCTCGGGCGCGACGTGGACGCCCTCGGGTTCCGGCGCCGCAACGCCCCGGGCGCGCGCGATGCCCTGCTGACCGCGGACGTCGTGGTCGTGACGCCGCAGACCGAGGGCGGCGACTCGGATCTCCTGCGGCTCGCCGCCGACGCGCCTCGCGCCGGCATCCTGCTGGTGGCCGAGGGTGAGCTCGTCCGTTCGCTCGATCTCGCGGCCCTCGGCGCCGACGACGTCGTGCGCTCGCCCGTGGATCCCGCGGAGATCCGCTTCCGCCTGCGCCGCACGCTCTCGCGCGCCCGCGCGCAGGGGCGCAGCCGCAAGGCCGAGGCCGTCGCGCCGACGAGCGATCGCTTCGGTTCGATGATCGGCAAGAGCGCGCCGATGCGCATCATCTACGACACGATCACGCGCGTGGCGCCGAGCGACGTCACCGTGATCATCTACGGGGAGACCGGCACCGGCAAGGAGCTCGTCGCCCGCACGCTACACGACGAGAGCCCGCGCAAGAAGGGCCCGTTCGTGGCCGTCAACTGCGCCGCGATCCCCGAGACGCTGATGGAGAGCGAGCTCTTCGGCCACGAGCGCGGCGCGTTCACCGGCGCCGACCGCCAGCGCATCGGCCGCTTCGAGGCCGCCGACGCGGGCACGATCTTCCTCGACGAGATCGGCGAGCTCACGCCGAGCCTGCAGGTCAAGCTCCTGCGCGTGCTGCAGGAGCGCGAGATCGTCCGCCTCGGCAGCGGCAAGCCGGTGTCGATCGACATCCGCGTGGTGGCCGCCACCAACGTGGACCTCGAGCGCGCGATCAAGAACGGCCGCTTCCGCGAGGACCTCTATTACCGGCTCAACGTCGTCGCGATCACGATGCCGCCGCTCCGCGCGCGCGAGGGCGACGTCGCGCTCCTCGGCCAGCACTTCCTCGAGAGCTGCCAGCGGCGCATGGGGCGGACCGACATCCGCTTCTCCGAGCGCGCGCTCGAGAAGATGGTGCGCTACTCGTGGCCCGGAAACGTGCGCGAGCTGCAGAACGTGATCGAGCGCGAGGTGGCGCTCGTCGGCCCCGACGCGATGATCGAGGAGGTCGAGCTCGAGGAGCGTCCGATGCGCCCGCCGAGCAGCGAGCCCACGACCGCCGGCAAGGGCGTGCCCGCGCAGGGCGGCGGCCCCGGCATCGTCTGGCGAGGCGAGCCCATCCGCGACCTCGTCGCGCGCGTCGAGCGCGAGATCGTCGAGCAGGCGCTCGCCAAGTTCGGCGGCAACCAGGCCCGCGCCGCCGAGGCCCTCGGCATCACCAAGCAGAGCCTCTCGCAGAAGCTCGAGAAGCTCCGGATGCGGTAGCCCGCGCTAGCCCCAATGCCGATCGGATAGCGCCAAGCGATCGACATCGCTGACCTTCCGTCCGGTCACGGTCACGGTCACCGCCACCGCCACGGTCACCGCCACCGCCACGGTCACCGCCACCGCCACCGCCACCGACACGGTCACCGTTTACGGCCCGTGTCCGTGGCGGTGATCGTGTCCGTGTCCGCGTCCGTGTCCGCGTCCGTATCCGCGTCCGTGTCCGCGACGGTGGCGGCCACG
>CAZQJC010000143.1:0-43429 GCA_964593795.1 uncultured Myxococcales bacterium
ACCTTGATGGCGACGCGCTTGCCGATGACCGGGTGCACGCCGGCGTAGACGACGCCCATGCCGCCCTCGCCGATGCGCTCGACGATCTCGTATTCGCCCACGCGAATGCCGGGCGTCAGCGCCTCGAAGGGCGCGCCGGCCGGCGGCTGCGCGAGCGTGGGGGAGGTCATCGTGCTGCTGATCGGGGGGCCGCCGCCGCCGGACGCCGCGCGCGCGACCTCGATCAGCGCGGTGCCGTCGATCGGGCAGCGCGCGACCTCGTCCGCGTAGACGTTCTGACACGCAGGGCAGCGCAAGTCGCATCGATGATAGCCCACCGGGTATGATCGAGCCGATGTGGCGTGCCCGCGTCCTCGCGCTCGCGATCGCCGCGCTGGCCTGCCAGCAGGAGGAGCCGGGCCTGCTCGTCACCGTCGAGCTGCCGGACGAAGCCCTCGCGGTCACCGAGGCCGTCGAGGTCGTCGTCGAGAGCGCGGCGGGCGAGCTGCCCATGCAGGCGCGGCAGATCACGGGCTCGGGCGTCGAGATCGAGAGCGTGGGCGGCGCGATCCGGCTGCGGCTGGCCCAGGGGGCGTACCCGCTGCGCGCGCGGTTCGACCTCCTCCTGCGGCCTTCGGGGCCGGACACCGAGGTGGTCCTCACCGGGTACCTGCGCGGCCGCGGCGATGCGCTGCTCGGCGGGGCCGAGGCGACGGACGGGCTCTCGCTGGGCGTCGGCCGGCGCACGAGCGTGGTCCTGCGCTTCTCGTGTCGGCTGGCGCGCTGTCGCGCCCCGACCGCGGACGGCGGCGCCCCCGACGGCGGGCGGCGTGACGGCGGCGCTCCCGATGGCGGACGTCGCGACGGCGGCGCGGACGCGGGGCCGCCCGACGGACCGATCCTGGACCTCGGCGACGTGCCGCAGAGCGTGCGCGCGCTGGCGATCGACGGCGAGGTGGCCGGCGAGCAGCTCGTCCCAATCGCCGTGGGCAAGTTCACGACGCGGGATCCGCTGCACTGGGACATCGTCGCGCTGTCGACCGATCGCCGCATGGTCTTCGTGTTCTTCGGCTACGACTGGACCGTGCCGGGGCCCATGGTCCTGACGCCGGCGAACGCAGGCATGACGATCGTCGCGCGCCCCGGCGAGAGCCTCGGCGACGCCGCGGCCGTCGGCGACCTCTACGGCAACGGCCACGACGACCTCGTGCTCACGGCGACCAACGCGACCGCGACGTACCTCGGCGTCGCGCATCCGAACGCCGGCGTCGCCTACGTCTTTCCGGGCAAGCACCTCGCCGACCCGCGCGCGCGCCTCGATCTGAACGAGGACCAGGAGAAGCCGCGCATCTACGGGACCACGAGCGGAGAGCGCCTCGGGTCGTCGGCCGCCATCCTGCGCCTCTCGCAGGGGCGGAGCGCGCTCGCGGTGGGGGCGCCCGGCCTCTCGATCAGCCAGCCCGTGATCGGCAACGGCCGCTACTACCTCGTCCAGGGGTCACGGCTGCCGATCATGAACCCGCCGGTGGAGATCTACGCGGGTGACCTGCCCGCCGGCCAGCAGGACCTCCTCATCCTGGGCGCGCAGACCGAGAGCGCGCTCGGCAACGTCGCGGCGGCCGGCGATCTCGACGGCGACGGCGAGGCGGACCTCGCGATGGGCGACCCGCGCTCCGCGAGCGGCCTCGGTCAGGTCGCCGTGGTGCCCGGCGCGCGCATCTTCCCGAAGCTCGGCACCCCCGACGCCTACCTCTACCTCGGGAACACGGCCGACTTCCTCATGCTGGTCAACGGCAGCCCGGGCGCTGGGCTCGGCGGCTCGCTGGCCCTCGGCGACGTCGACGGGGACGGCCGCAACGACCTCGTCATGGGCGCGACCAGCGCCGTCTACGTCTTCGCGCGGCCTGCCCGGTCCGGGGTGACGTTCAGCATCGGTGCGCGGCAGTTCGACCTCGGGATCATCGGAGGCGATTCGTTCGGCGCCGCGGTGGCGCTCGGGGACCTCGACGGCGACGCCAAGCTCGACCTGCTCGTCGGCGCGCCCGGTCACGACGGCGTGGGCGGCGCGCGGGCCGACGCGGGCGCGTGCTACGTGATGACCGGCCAGAGCCTCGGCGCGCTGGGCGGTGGGCGGCAGCGGCGCCTGGCGGAGGAGCCCGCGACGCTCACGATCCTCGGGGCGCTGTCCGGCAACGTGGTCGGCCGCCACCTCGCGACGACCAACTTCGACCGCTCCGACGACGGCGCCGAGATCGTCCTCGGCGCACCGGGCGCGGGCGACAACCGCGGGAGGATCCATGTGCTCTCGGGCCTGCCGCGGTAGCGTCCTCGCGGTCGTCCTGCTGTCGGTCGCGACCACGGTGGCGGGGGGCACCGCCGCGATCGCGGAGCCGCGCGAGCCGGCGTCCCGGCGCGAGGTCGAACGCGCGCGCAAGGCCTACGAGGAGGGCGCGGCGGCGTACAAGCTCGGCAGCTTCGGCGAGGCGGCCGCGCGCTTCGAAGAGGCGTACCGGATCATGCAGTTCCCGACGATGCTCTTCGACATCGCGCAGTCGTACCGGAGGCTCGGCGAGGAGAAGGGGCGCGTGCAGGACCTGCGCAAGGCGCTCGAGCTCTACCGCGCGTTCCTCCGCGACGCCGCGCCAGGCGCGGACCGGCGCCCGATCGCGGACAAGCTCATCCCGGGGCTCGAGAAGCAGATCGCCGCGCAGTCCCGGCGCCTGCGCGAGGAGCTGATGACGCGCGCCGCCGGCCAGGAGGGGCTGTTCCTCGCCGATCAGCTCGTCGCCGAGGGCGCGACCGCCGACGCGCTCTCGGTGCTCGATCGCGTGCTGCTCGGCCCGCGCAACCCGCGCGCCGTGATCCTCGGCGCGCTCGTGCGGCGCGGCGTGTGCGCGAGCCGGCTCGGGCGTCGCGACGTCGCGATCGAGTCGTTCCGGCGCGCGCTGTCGCTCGACCCGGGGGTGCCGCTCGGCAGCGACGACGCCGCGGCGACGGCGGCGTGGTCGGCGGCGCGGCAGGGGCTCGGCGAACGCCAGCGTGCGCTCGCGCTCGTGCACGTGCCACCGGGTGCGGTGGCGCGCGGCCAGGACGGTCGCGTGCGCGTGTCCGTCGAGGCGGACGCGGCCGCCCTCGTGAGCGAGCTCATGCTCCACTATCGCCCCGCAGGCCAGGGCGCGTACTCGAGCGTGCGCGCGCCGCGCGAGGCGCGCGAGCTCGCGATCCCGGCCGCGTTCCTCGTCAACCTGCGCGGGGGAGCCGCCGTCGAGTACTACGTCACCGCGCTCGACGCGCGCGAGGGCGTGCTCGTGACCGCCGGCAGCGCCACCGAGCCGTTCGTCCTGCAGATCGCCGCGCCGGCGGCCGAGCGCGAGGCGCGCGCCGACGTCGCGCCCGCGTGGTACCAGCGCTGGTGGGTGTGGGGGCTCGCGGCCGGCGTTGTCGCCGGAGCCGCGGGCGGCGCGTACCTCCTGTCGCGCGACGGCCCGAGCAACCCGCCGGCGCTCCTCATCCCCACGCGCTGACCGGTGACGCACCGGACGAGTCGTCCGGCGCAGCCGGACAGCTCGACCGGATCGGACGTGCGCCCTGGGCAGCGAACGCGGGCTCAGGAGCGGCCGGCGACGAGGGCCTTGATCGCGCTCCGGACGTCCTGTTGCACCGGCACGGGAACCCGCGTCGTCGGGCTGAGGCGACAGAGCGTCAGCGTCCGCCGGAGCGAGTCGCACGCCCCGCGGCAGCGGCTGCAGCCCTCGAGGTGCTTCTCCATCTGGGCGCACACGTCCGCGCTGATCTCGTCCTCGAGGTGCTGCGACAGCAGCGTCACCACGTCGGGGCAGCCCGGCGCGGGCGCGGTGCCCCCGGGGATGCCGAGCAGCGGCGCCACGTGGGCGCGCACGGCGACCCGCGCGCGGTGCAGCCGGCTCTTGACCGCGTCCACGCCGAGGCCGAGCACCTCCGCCACCTCGGGCGCGGTCAACCCCTCGACGTCGCGCAGGAGGAGCACCTCTCGGTACGCCGGCTCGAGCGCGGCGATCGCCTGCTCGAGGGCGCGCTCGACCTCCTTGCCCGCCGCCGCCTCGTCCGGGGCGCGCGCGGGATCCGCGACGCGCTCCACCTCGTCGCCCGCGAGCGGGGCGTGCGTCCCCTCCGGCTCGTCCTTCGTCCGCCGCCGCTTCTTGATGCAGAAGCTCCGCGCGATCGTGTAGAGCCACGTGGACAGAGAGGACGCGCCGCGGAAGTCGCGCACTCCGCGCGCCATCGCGAGGAGCGTGTCCTGCAGGACGTCCTTGGCGTCCTCGGGATCCCGGCACATCTTGAGGCCGAAGCGGTAGACCTGCGCCTGGTGCCGCTCGAGCAGATCCTCGAGCGCGCGCGCATCACCGGCTCGGGCGGCCTCGAGCAGCGCGTCGGTCGTCTGATCCATCGAGGTCATGGTGCATCGCGACTCCAGTGAGCGCAACGGAGCGGGACGGCCCCTCGACGAGCGACCGCGAGGAGGAACACGCGGCGGCGCGGAGTGCCCCGCCGACCGCCGCCGTCGGAAGGCAAGGACGGGCGCGGTCCTCCGCATGCAAGCATGTCTCTGCCTCGATCGTCGGCAACCACATCGACGAGCGACCGCGAGGCGGAACACGCCGCGGCGGGGAGTGCCACGCCGACCGCCGCCGCCGGAGGGCAAGGACGGACGCGGTGGCGGAGCTTCGACGAGCACCGGCGCACCGCGGTCGCGGCCTCGAGCGCCGGGCCGCGCTGGCGCCGGAGCGCTGTGTGGCGCCGGCGCGAGGTGGTCCGCGCCGTGCCCCTGCAACCGCTGCCGGTCGACCTCTTGGGTGATTGGCGCGGGCGCAGCGGAGAGGCTTGACGCCGCCGAGCACGCTCGCACTGGCACGCTGCTCGTTCGTGGGCTCAGGTCAGGCGCGGTCGACCGTCTCTCGCCACGGCATGCCCGCGAGAATCCCCAGCCGCTCTGACCCGGCTGTAACGCATCTCCGTGGGCAACTCGCGGTCGCTGACATGATGTCCCTGGGCAGGTCCGTAACGGATGTCCTTAGCCCATACCCAAGTTGCAAGTCAGCTGATCTCGTGTTGACGAGCTCCGCGAGATAATATATGCTGATTCAAGAATGGCGGCTCGGATTCGTCGGCCCGTGCAGCTCGAGCTGCCCAGACACTCTGGGTGGGGCGGGCGCCGGCGGGGTGCTGGGCGCAAGCCCAGAGGCGACAAGGCGCTCGTCACGCACTCCGAGCGCCCTGCGCTCGCGAGGCGCTTTCCCGTGCACGTCACCCTGCGCGTGCTCCCGCACGTGTGGAACCTGCGCAGCAAGCGCGGCTATCGCGTGATCCGGCGCGCTGTCGCGCGGGGCGGGGATCGCTTCGGGATGCGCCTCTGCGAGCTCTCGGTCCAGGGCAACCACCTGCACTTCGTGGTCGAGGCCGAGGACGCTCGCGCGCTCTCGCGCGGGATGCAGGGCCTGTCGATCCGTCTCGCGAAGGGCCTGAATCGCCTGATGGAGCGCCGCGGCAGCGTGCTCGCCGACCGCTTCCACGCGCGCATCCTGCGAACGCCGACCGAGGTGCGGCGCGCGCTCGCGTACGTGCGCGCCAACCACGCCGTCCACCGTGAGCGCCGGGGCGCGCGCCCGAGCAGCGGCCCCGACTCCTTCTCTTCCGCGGTGGCCGCGGTGCGCGAAGGCCTGCCGGCGCCGCACACCTATCTGCTGAATCAGGCTCGGAGGGCGCTCGACGGCCCGGACGATGCGCCCCGGCTGGGCACGAGCCGCGAGCGCGCCGTGGGGGCATGTGACCGGGTGGCCCGCGCGGGCCCCCTGGTCACGGACCGGGCCTCTGATACCTCGTTCCGACGCAACGGCCGGTAGCGCGGTCCAGCATCAGTCCGAGGTCCAGGCAATGATCTTGCTCGACGGGCCGTCCCGTCCTCGCGGTCGTGGCCGCCGTGGACGTCGAAGTTGTGCGACGTGCTGCGCGCGCTGACGACGTTGTACGTGGCGATGTAGTCCGTGAAGCGGTTGCCGGTGCTGGCGATGGAGTGGCGGTTGTTGTCGAAGCGGTTGGCCTCGATGCGGAAGAGGCCGTTGTTGACGACCACGCCGTAGCCCTTCGCGTGGTCCCAGAGGCACTCGGCCCGGTGGGCGCTGCGCAGGCTGAAGTGGATGAGGTTGTGGTGCACGTACGCGCTGCGGATGCCGGCCAGCTCGATCGCCGCGACTGGCCAGGCGACCATCTCGACGTTGTCGATCTCGACCACGCGGTCGACGATGGCCCGCGGGTCGTCGCGCTCGCTCTCGAGCTGCTCCACGCCGGAGATCCCCTTGCGCCCCCCGGAGCTGCAGTCCGGCGCGCGTTCGCTGGGATCGGGACCCTGCAGCACGAGCCCCGTGACGCGCACCGGCGGCAGGGGCCGGGTCGTGCCGAGGTGGCTCCGCGGGATGATGAAGAACGACGGCATGGGCGCCGGGAACGCGTAGTTGTCGATCTCGGTGTGGAGGAAGGCCCCGCGCGAGCCATTCCGCCCGCGACCGCTCGCGAGCGTCAGGCCGGGCGCGAGCCGCAGCGTGACGTTGTACAGGGCGATGTCGGCCTCGTCGCTCACGTAGACGACCCGCTCGGGGATGGGCGCGCCGCTCGCGATCGCCGCCACGACGGCCAGCTCGTGCTCCTCGAGCGCGCGCACGAGCTCGTCGAGCGTCGTCACGCCGCCGCTGGCGGGCCGTGGCACCCAGGCGCCGTAGCCGACGCCGCCGCCGATGGGCCGACCCGTCGGGTTGCCCTCGGCGCCGCTCGCCTCGTTCTGCGGCGCGCGCAGGAGGAGGGGGCCCACCATCTCGTAGATCTGATCCCAGGCGCCGTAGCCGTTCGAGGAGAGGTCGAGGTACCAGCGCTGCCCGTCGGTGACCGCCACGTCCGCGCGGCCATCGCCGTCGTAGTCGGCGGGGATCGGCCGCAGGGCGCTGCCGCCGCGGGCCACGAGCTTGTCGTCCCAGGCGCCGTACGCGGGCTGGGCACGGTCGATGTACCAGGTGCCGCCGCTGTCCTTGACGCTGAGGTCGGCGCGGCGGTCGCCGTCGTAGTCCGCGGGCGCCGGGATCGCCAGGTCGCCGCCGCGGTTGCCGTAGGAGGCATCCCACGCGCCGAAGCCGTTGCTCGCGAGGTCGATGTACCAGGTGCCGCCGCTGTCCTTGACGCTGAGGTCGGCGCGACCGTCGCCGTCGTAGTCGGCGGGCACCGGGACGGCGCTCGCGCCACCGTAGCCGGCGTACGCGGCGTCCCAGGCACCGAAGCCGTTGCGCGCGAAGTCGATGTACCAGGTGCCGCCGCCGTCCTTGACCGAGAGGTCCGGGCGGCCGTCGCCGTCGTAGTCGGCGGGCACCGGGATCGCGGAGAGGCCGCCGTAGCCGGGCAGCTCGACGTCCCAGGCGCCGAAGCCGTTGCGCGAGTAGTCGATGCGCCAGACGCCGTCGGCGCCCTTGAAGGAGAGGTCGGCGCGGCCGTCGCGATCGAAGTCGACGGCCGTGCAGCCGTAGCCGGACGAGACGGCGAGCTCCTGCACGAGCTCGCCGTCCGCCTCGGGCAGGAGCGGCGCCTCGGCGCCGCACGCAGGCGCGAGGAGGAGCGACAGGGGCAGGAGCAGGGAAGGACGAGGTCGGTTCATGCTGACCGGCGCAGAAGCTGGCGCCGTGCCGCCCCAGTTTTCGAGTACATGGGCGAGGGGGCGAGCAGGTCTTGCGTGCGCGGGGGCAGGTCTTGCGCGCAGCCCACGCGTCGCTCCGGCGCGGCTTCACATCCGCAGCACGAGATCGGCGCGCACGCCCTCGAACGGCGGGAGCTCGCGGCAGGTGCCGGACACGCACTGCAGGCCGCCGGGGACGCGCCCGGCGAACAGCCGGACCTCGCCGCCGAGGCCGAGCACGACGCGCACCTCCGCGGCCGGGTAGTGCGTCGGGCGCGCGGGCAGCTCGGTCGTGTAGCCGTAGAGCACCGACGCCGTCACGCGCTGGCGGTAGGTCGCCGAGCCCGAGACGCTGCCGCGCTGGAAGTCGCGGCCGCCGTCGAGCGAGGCCTTGCCCTCCTCGTAGTGCTGGAAGCGCCCGGAGAGCCCGAGGCGCGTCGTCGCGGCGATCGAGCCGCCACCTTCCACGTGCCAGAGCTTGTGCAGCGCCTTGCCGTCGGGGCGCTGCTCGAGGCGCTGGCCGCCCCCGAGATCGAGCGCGCGGCCGCCCTCGCCGCTCGCGGTGAGGCCCCCGTACCCGTGCCACGCGCGATTGCTGCCGAGCGGGTCGCCGCCGTCGGTGGCGTAGCCGTAGCCCATCACGCTGCCGTGCACCGCCACGCCGTCCGCGACGCGCGCCTCGAGGCGCACGCGGCCGCCCGCGCTGTCCTCGTTGCCCGGCGCGGGCTGGTCCGCGCGCTCGAGCGTGGGCGGCTCGTGGTAGAGGAGGCGCCGCTCGGGGCGGCCGATCTGCCAGTGTCGGTAGCCCTTGCCCTCGAGGAGCAGCGTCACCGGCCCGAGCTCGCGCGTCACGCGGCCGTGGAGCGCCCACGGCACCTCCGGCTCGGCGCGCCGGCCCGTGCGCTCGCCGGTCGCGCCGTCGGCCTCGACGCGCCAGCCGGGCAGCTCGAGCGCGGCGGCCGCGCCTCCGAGCGTCCAGACGACGTCGCGTCCGTCGGCCGCGGCGTGCGGCGCCTGCACCCACAGCGCGTACGGCGCCAGCGTCGCCGGCCCGAGCGCGATCGTCGCCTGGCCGCCGGCCATGCGGTCCCACGGATCGGGCATCACCTTGAGCTCGACGGGGTCGAGGTTCTGCGGGTTCGAGAAGCCCCCGAACGCCGTGAGGCGCACCGGACCCGCCTGCACGTCGCCGCGGCCGCCGCGCAGCGCCGTGTCGAGCCCGAGCGCGTCGAGCTTGCGCAGCGACAGCGAGACGCCGTGGCCGAGGCGCACGTAGCCGTCGCCGCCGCGCAGGTGCACGCGCTCGAGGCGGAGGTCGAGGTAGGCGCGCTCGAGCTCGCGGCTCTCGCCGTCCTGGCCCGCGCCATCGACCGTGGAGCCGTCGACGCGCGCGTGCACGACGACGGGTGCGGGTCGCCCCGACACGACCGACGAGCCGAGGGCGGTCTCCGCGGTGAGCTCGAGCCGCCCCGCGCCTGCGCTCACGGCGGTCGAGCCGCCCGTGGCGAAGGTGGTGGTGCGGCGCGCGCCGAAGAGCTGCAGCGCGGCCTGCACGTCCGCGGGCGCGCTCGCCGAGGCCGCCTCGGGCGTGGGCGCGGGCGCGGGCGCGAGCAGATCGAGCGCCGCCGTCTCGATCGCGCGCTCGTCGCCGGGCTCGTAGCCCGCGTGCGCGTACCGGACGCGGCCGTCGCCGCCGAGCAGCACGGAGAACGGCACGCTGCCCGCGGGGTGGTAGCGCTCGAGCAGGGCGGACTCCGCGTCGTGCAGCCAGGGCACGCCCGGCGCGACCTCGGCCAGCAGGGGCGGCACCGCGCCGGCGCTCGAGGGGCCATCGACCGACACGAGCACGACGCGCAGGCCCTCGGCCGCGTGGCGCCGGTGGAGCTCCGCCGCGGCGGGCAGCTCCGCGCGGCACGAGTGGCACCACGTGGCGAAGAAGACGTAGAGCGTGGCACGCGGCGGCGCGGCAGGCGGTGGCGCGAGCGCGAGCGCGAGCCACAACAGCGCGGTCACCGCAGGAGCTCCGCGATGCGCTCGGCGAGGTCGGGCCCGTAGCCGGCGTCGCGCAGGCGTACGCGCCCGTCGTGATCCACGAGGAGGTGGAACGGCGTGCCGCCGACGCGCAGCGAGGTCGTGATCTCGCCGTCGGGGTCGATGAGCACCGGGAAGGAGAGCCCGAAGCGCTGCTTCCAGCGCGCGCAGAACGCGCGCGACGGCGGGCCCCCCTGGTCGTCGCCGATCAGGATCTGCGCCATGCGCAGCCCCGCGCCGCAGTTCGGCTGGAACACCTCGCGCTCGAGGACCTCGGCCTCCTCGATGCACGCGCCGCAGGTGCCGCTCGCGACGTCGAGGAGCGCGAGCCTGCCGCTGCCCGCGAGGTCCGAGAGGCGCACGGTGTTGCCGTCGCAGTCGGAAAGGCCGAAGTCGCGCTGCACCTGGCCCACCGGCGCGCCGTCGGTGCCGGCCGGGTAGCTCCAGCCCGCCGGCGGAGGTCCGAGGCCGCAGGTCGGCGTGGGCGGCGTCGGCGTGGGCGGCGTCGGTGTGGGCGGCGCCGAAGGGGGCGGGTCGGGGATGAGGCCCGGTCGTGCGGCGTCCGGGCGCGCGCCCGGCGCGGGGGGCGCGCCGCCGGAGGGAGCGGGCACGCCGCCGTCGCGCTCCGTCTGCGAACCGACCACGGAGCCCGGCGACAGGTCCGGTAGGCCCACGCACGCCGATCCCAGGGCGCCGGTGAGCGCGCCGGCGATCGCGAGGACCAGGGATCGGGGCCGCATGGTGGAACGGGATTGCAGAAGCCTTGCCGCGTGCGGCGCCCCTCGCGCCGCGGACAAGCGCGCGGATCTGCGGAGGTCGCCTCGCCGGCCCCGCGTCGGGTGCGGGGTGGGCCACGCGCGCGCGAGGGCCCGAGGCGGCAGTGGGGTCGGCCCTCGGGGCACCGCGCGCCGTGCGCCGCGCGGCCTGAGGTACCATGACCGCCCGTGGCCCCCGCCGAGCCGTCCGACGCCTTCTTCGCGACGCTGCCGGAGATCGGCCGCTTCGCCGACGTCGCCGAGCTCGCGCGCTACGCGGACGTGCCCTCCTCGTGGTGCGTGGTCATCTCGGACGTTCGCGGCTCGACGCGCGCCATCGAGGCCGGCCGCTACAAGGACGTCAACGCGCTCGGCGTCGCGTCGATCGTGGCGCTGCAGAACGCGCTGCCGGACCTGCCGCTGCCGTACGTGTTCGGCGGCGACGGCGCCACGGTGCTCGTGCCCGCGACGCGGCGCGCCGCGGTCGAGGCCGCGCTGCGGGGCGTCGGCCGCCTCGCGCGCGAGAGCTTCGAGCTCGACCTGCGCGTGGGCGTCGTCCCGGTGGCGGACCTGCTGGCGGCCGGTCACCCGGTGCGCGTGGCGCGCGTGCGCGTGAGCCCGCACGTTTGCCTGGCCGCGTTCGGCGGCGCCGGCTTCCAGGTCGCGGAGCGCTGGATCAAGGACGACGGCGCGGGCGCGCGCTACCTCGTCGCGCCCGAGGGCGACGCGACGATGAGCCTCGAGGGCTTCGAGTGCCGCTGGCGGCCGGTCGGCAGCGCGCGCGGCAAGATCGTGAGCCTGCTCGTCCTCGCGCTCGGCGCCGGCGAGGCGGAGCGCACCGCGACCTACCGCGAGGTCATCGCCGCGCTCGAGGGCCTCGTCACCGAGGGCCACCCCTTCAAGCCGAACAAGATGAAGATGCAGCCCATCTCGGGCGACTACTCGGTGGAGGCGCGCCTGCGCTCGGGCCAGAAGGAGGGGCCTGCGTACGACGCGGCCGTGGCGAGCGCGCGCAAGCAGACGCAGGTGGGCCGCGTGCTCGGTGCGCTCGGCCTCTCGGGCTGGGGCTTCGACGGCAAGACCTACGTCAACGAGCTCGTGCAGAACACCGACTTCCGCAAGTTCGACGACACGCTGCGCATGGTGCTCGACGTCTCGGCCGACGAGCTCGAGGCCATCCGCGCGCTTCTCGAGGCGCGCCGCATCGAGGGCGCCCTCGTCTATGGCCTGCACGCCGCGCCCTCGGCGCTGATGACGTGCTTCGTGCGCTCCTACCAGGGCGACCACGTGCACTTCGTGGACGGCAGCGACGGCGGCTACACCCTGGCCGCCAAGCAGCTCAAGGAGCAGCTCCGCGCGCGGTGATCGCGCACGAGCGAACGCGCCGGCCCACCTCGCGGCGAGCCGGCGCTTCGGACGATCGAGGCGCGCTTACGGGCAGTAGCCGGTGCGCGTGCGGCCGATGCCGGGGACGTCGGTGCAGTCCTTGGCCCAGCCGAGGTTGATGCCGACCGGACGGCGGCAGTAGACGAGGTTGTCGTTCTCTGTCGCGTTGAAGAGGCGCACCGCGGTGCCCTTCGGGACCGCGTTGCCCGTCGTGCCGCCGCGGACCTCCCACTCGTAGACCGGCGTGGACGACCACACGAGGTTGATGCCCCAGCGACGCGACTCGTACTTCACGTAGCCGCCGCTCTTGAAGTTGAGGGCGACCCGGTCGCCGTACTTGAGCGTGCCGCCGCCCGCCTTGACGAGCTTGGCCACGTTGCCCGGCGCGCTGGACGACCACACGAGGTTGATGCCCCAGTCGCGCTCGCCGTACTTCACGTAGCTGTTGGCGTGGGTGTCGAGCAGATCGAAGAGGCCGCCCGAGGTGAGGCTGCCGCCCGACGGCATGGCCTTCCACTCGGTGGCCTTGCTGTCCGAGATGCCCTGCACGACGTTGACGACGCCGCACACGGTGCCGACGATGCCGAGGATATCGGCCTTGCCGTCCTTCGCCATCGACATGGCCTCGTCCTGCTCGGGCGTGCCGGTGTCCTCGAGGAACTGCTCCGAGCTGGCGCCGGGCGAGCCGACCGCGTCGGGGGAGATGCCGTCTTCGGCGCCGCAGCCGGCGGACGAGAGCGCGCCGAGCGCGAGCCCGGCCGAGAGGGTGAGGCGAGACAGGAGCGTGATCTTCTTCATGGTCGTTCTCCGATGTGAGCGTCATTGCCGCGACCGCCGCGGCGTCGACGCTGCCTAGAGCACCCGTCGTGCCAGGCGTGCGCGGGGCGCGAGATCGCGAGGAACCCTGCAAGTCACCGGGAAATACGCGATCGTGCGCGAGAGCAATCCCTGCCGTCACAGCCCTCGCTTGCGCGGCGAGCTAGGTGTCACAGTCCTAGCTTGCGCAGCAATCGCTGCTCGCACGCACGCGCGTGCGATAGTGGTGGCGGTGAACGGTCGACCGGTGATGGCGGCGCTCCTCGCGCTCGGATGCGCTGGCAACGCCGTCGCGCCGGGCACGCCCACCTCCGCGGCCGAGACCCCCCTCGAGAAGCTCGCCGACGCCGTCGCGACCGGGAGCCGCTTCGACTTCCTCGCCGTCGACGGCGACGCCGTCTGGGCCACCGACTACGATGCCTCCAAGCTCGTGCGCCTCGACGCCGCGACGGCGCGCGTGCGCGGCGAGGTCAAGCTGCCCGCGGGCGCCTGCAAGACGATCGCGGTCGGCTTCGGCGCGGTCTGGGTCGCGCGGTGCACCGAGCGGTCGATCCTGCGGATCGATCGCGAGCAGCTCGTCGTCACCGCGAGCTACCCGGTCGACCTGAGCGCAGACTCCGAGGCGATGGTCGCGGCGGGCGAGGGCGCGATCTGGGTCGTGGGCGATCGCTGCACCGACGGCGGCGTCCTCCTGCGCATCGATCCGGCGAGCGGGCGCGTCGTCGCCGAGACCCGCGTGGCCCTCGGCTCGCGCGGCATCGCGCTGACCGAGGGCGCCGTCTGGGTGACCTCGCCGATGAACGACGTCGTCACCCGCGTCGACACGCGGACGAACCGCGCCACCGCCGAGATCAAGGTGGGCTGGGCGCCGAGGTTCATCGCCGCGGACCGCGCCGGTGTGTGGACGCTCAACCAGGGGCGCGGGCAGGTCGTCCGGATCGATCCCGCCACCGCGGCCGTGGTCGCGCGCATCGACGCCGGTGTGCGCGGGCTCGGCGGTGACATCGCGGCCGCGGACGGGGCGGTGTGGGTGCGCGGGACGGACGTGCTGCTCGTCCGAATCGACGCGGCGACGAACCGGGTCGCCGAGCGCTACGGGCCCCCGATGGGCAGCGGCGGCGTGCGCGCCCAGGGCGGGCGGGTCTGGGTGTCCGCGCACGACGTGCAGAAGGTCTTCGGGATGCCCGCGCCGCGCTGACGCCCCGTGCGATGCTGCGCCCCGTGCTGCGCGCGGCGATCTTCGATCTCGATGGCCTCCTCATCGACAGCGAGCCGCTCTGGCGG
Source organism: uncultured Myxococcales bacterium (assembly GCA_964593795.1). GTDB lineage: Bacteria > Myxococcota_A > Polyangia > JAHFDS01 > JAHFDS01 > JAHFDS01. Next base: position 13,942 of record CAZQJC010000143.1, read on the forward strand.
CGCGCGGAGATCGAGCTCTTCGCCACCGTGGGCCTGTCGCTCACGGACGCCGAGTGCGCGGAGACGACCGGTCTTCGCATCGACGAGGTCGTCGCGTGGCGCCTCCGGCAGGCGCCCTGGACGGGTACCGCGCCCGCCGTCCTCACCGAGCGCATCGTCGATCGCGTCTGCGCGCTCATCGCCGCGGAGGGCGAGGGCCAGCCGGGCGCCACCGAGTCGGTCTCCTGCTGCGCGCGTGCGGGCCTCGCGCTCGCCGTGGCCTCGTCGTCCCCCGAGCGCCTCATCCGCACCGCGCTCGCGCGGCTCGGGCTCGCGGGCGCGTTCGCTCACGTCGTCAGCGCGGAGCACGAGCGCCACGGCAAGCCCCACCCGGCGGTCTTCCTGTCGACGGCGGAGCGACTCGGCGTCGGCGCCGTCGACTGTCTCGTCCTCGAGGACTCCCTCAACGGCGTCATCGCCGCCAAGGCCGCGCGGATGCGCTGCGTCGTCGTGCCCGAGGCGGAGGATCCGCGCTTTTCCCTCGCCGACGTCCGCCTGCCCTCGCTCCTCGCCTTCGACGCGGCCCTCCTGGCCTCCCTCGGCGTCCCCTAGCCTCCCCTAGCCTCGCCCGCTCATCATCGGCCACATCTGTATCGTCAGATGTGTTCTCGATCGGCAGCAGACGACAGGCGACAGGCGACAGGCGAAGGGCGACAGGCGAAGGGCGACGGGCGACGGGCGACGGGGGTCGGCCGACACCGGCGCCCTACGACCGAGGCCGGGGCGACATTGGCAGTCGCTGTCGTTCGGTTGCCGGCGCCGGTCTGAATCGCCTGTCGCCTGTTCTCGAGCCTTCTCAAGAATCATGAGAGCCTCGCCCGGGGGCCTCCAGCTGTCCGCGCGCGAGGCCGCGGAGCGCTTCACCCACGTCGACGCCGAGGAGGTGCTCGAGCGCATCCTCGTCCGCGGCTGGCCCGACGGCACGCGGGACCACCCTGACCGTGCGCCTGCCCGTCCCGAAGTGAGGACGAGTGGCCGTCCTGGTTCGTGCTCGTGCTCGTGCTCGTCCGGGAGGGCAACGCATCGGACCCCAGGCCCACGCGCCCTCGATGCCGTGGTCGATGGCGTTCCGCACGAGGTGCGTCAGCGGATCGCCGATGGCCTCGATGAGCGTCTTGTCGAGCTCGGTCTTCTGCCCCTCCATCTGCAGGCGCACGTGCTTGCCGGACGCGCGCGCCACGTCGCGCACGAGGCGCGGGAAGCGGCTCCACACGTTGCCGATCGGCTGCATGCGTCGTACGGGTACGCGGGGCGCCCCGCAGGTCCCTGGTGTGCCCTGGCGGCATCGTGGCTATGATGCGGGCGGGGAAGCACAGGGTGACGGGTCGACCTGCTCGCAAGAGCAAGCGTGAGTGGCCGGGCGTGCCGGCGCGGCGGTGCCTGGTCGCGCTCGCCGCGATCCTGCTCACCGGCCTGCCGGAGCGCGCGCTCCCGGACGCGCCGATGCAGGGCGGCTCGCGGATCCTGTTCGGGGATCTGTACGGCGCGGGCGAGTACCGCGAGGCGGCGCGAGGGCTCTCGATGGCCCTGCGCGCCGCACTTCGGCGCAACCGCGCGCTCGGGACCCTCGTCGACGCCGCGACGCTCGAGAAGGCGTCGGAGAAGAAGCGCGTGGTGCACCAGGCGGTCGCCGCCGAGTGGCTTCAGAGGTCGGGCGCGACGTTCGCCATCGGCGGGACGCTGGAGCCGGACGGCGGAGGCGTGCGGCTCATGCTGCGCGTCTATGGCGGCGAGGGGCAGGTGGTGTTCGCCCGCGGCTACGCTTCCCCGGGCTCGGACCTGCACGCCCTGGCGGGGCAGGCCCTCGGCGGCCTGCTCTCCGACTTCGCCGGAGCCACCACGCCGGGCGGCGGCGGCAAGCGCCCTCGCAAGGTCGAGGTCGCCGAGCTGCCCTGGTTCGGCCTGACCGAGCTCTCGAGCCTCGGCACGGCGGCGTTCGCCATCGAGGCGGGTCAGTCGCCGCGCGCGATCTCCGCGCTCGAGGCCGCGGCGAGGAACCGCCCCGCGCTCGAGGCCTACGTCCGGGCCGACGAGGACCTCGCGCTCCGCCTCGCGAGCGACGCCGCGGCGCCCACGTGGGTCCGCGTCACCGCCAAGCTCATCAGCGGAAGGGCCGGCGAGGCGCGCGACGAGGCCATCGTGTGGCAGCGCGAGCGACCCGCCGACGTGCTCGCGGGGACGCTCGTGGCCAGGGCGCACCTCGCGCTCGGCAAGCCGGCGGAGGCGGAGCACGCGCTCAGGGCGCTGCCCGAGGTGTCCGAGACGCTGTACTGGCGCGGCATGGCCCTGCGGGCGCTCAAGAAGCCCAAGGAAGCGCAGGCCGCGTTCGATCGCGTGGTAAAGCTCGGCGCGGAGCAGGCTCCGGCCGCGATGCTCGCGCTGGCGGAGGTCGAGGTGGCGCAGAAGGACCCCGGGGCCGGCCGCCGGCTCGGCGCCGCGGCCGAGCGCCTGCTCGCCGCCGGGGACGTGGCGCTCGCGCAGACCACCGCGCTGCGGGCGCTCAAGGCGGGCGTGCCGATCGCCGACCCATTCGCCAGGGCGGGCGCCGCGGGTGCGCCGGGGAGCGCGCAGCCGACGAACCTCGCGGTCACGGACCTGCGCATCGCCGAGCTCCCGCCGAAGGATCGCGCGCTCGTCGCGAGCTCGTTCGGCGTGCCCCCGGACGGCCGGCTGAGCACGCAGGACCGCGCGCTCCTGTCGCGGCTCGAGCAGGCCGGCGTGCCCATCACCTCCGGCGACAAGGCCGAGTTCGCCGCGTTCGAGAGGCGCCCGCTGACCGAGCAGGAGCAGGCCGACCTCCTGCGTGACGAGGCCCTTGGCGGCTCGCGCAACCGCGACGGGACAACCGGCGCGGACAAGGCGACGGCCGCCGACAGGGCGGAGCTCGACGGCAAGCTCGAGTTCACCGCGGCGCAGAAGGCCAAGAAGGTCACCGAGGCCGATCGCAACGCGCTCAGCGAGGCCATCGGCGCCCCGAAGAAGCCAGGCGGCGCGGGCACCGGTGGCGGGCCCGCCGTCAAGGAGGACACCGCCCACGACATCCTCAAGGACATGATCGTCCAGTTCAGCTCGGTCCCGGCCAAGAAGGTGCTGCAGGCCGCGATGCTGACGGCGGACGGCAAGAGCGCCGAGGCGCGCGCGATCCTGCTCGCGGCCGGCGCCGGCGGGAACCCTCGCGCCCGGGAGGCGCTCGCTCGCGCGTACATGGCCGGCAACCAGGCAGGCGAGGCGGTCAAGCTGCTCGGCCACAACCCGGGGCCGCTCATGGCCCAGGCGCTCGAGCAGGCGGGAGATCCCGCCCGCGCGGCGGAGGTCTACCGGCAGACGGGCCACGGCAACGACCCCGAGGCCCTGCGCGCGGCGGCGATGGCGGCCTTCATGGGCGGCGACGCGAACGCCGCCAAGGCCCAGATCGATCGCGTGCTCGCGGCCAACCCGCAGGACGTCTCGGCGCTGATCGTCTCGGCCGCGGTCGAGCAGCGGCTTGGCAACGGCCAGGCGGCGAACGCGGCCGCCGCGCTCGCCAAGGGGCTGCAGGCTCCGGGGATGGCGGCGCCGATGTCGGCCTCGGTGCAGGCGGTCGTGCGACAGGGCGCGGCGAGCGCGGAGGCCGCCGGCGGTCCGCGCAAGGTCGACCAGCGCGATCTCGAGGCGATCGCCAGGCCCTCGTTGCTCGCGCAGGCGATGCTCAAGCTGCCGCTCGTGCGCGCGCTCGCGGAGGCCAACGGGCCCACGAGCCTGTCGATCGTCGTCCGCGAGCCCCGGTTCTCGGCGAGCTCGACCTGGCTGATGGGCCTGCGCCCGAAGGCGGAGGAGCTGCGCAAGCAGGTCGAGGGCGCGATCAAGCTGCTCGTGCCGCGTGCCGACGTGCGCCCGCCGGCGACGGAGCTCCAGGAGGCCGCGAATCGCGCCTCGTCCGCGGCCTTCTGGGCGCAGGTCAAGCAGGCCCACCTCGATCTCTCGTTCGAGCTCGTCGCGTGGGTGCAGGAGAAGGAGTCGGGCGACCAGTTGCTCGTGGAGCTCAGGCCGATCCACCGCCTCGCGTTCATCGAGCCGCCCGTGCTGGCGACCCTCAAGGACCCGAAGCTCATGGATCGAACGTGGATCCCGATGATCCTGACCATGGGAGGGTCGCTCTTCGCGGGCTTCCTCCTGCTCGGGCTCATCACGCTCGTCCGCGGTCGCGGGACGATCGTGGTCATGCTCGAGTACGACACGAAGTTCGAGAGCGGCCTCTTCAGCCTGGCGCTCTCGCGTCGCAAGAAGACCATCAAGCTCAAGGGCGGCGACGAGGGCGCCTACGCGGAGGCGGTGCGCAAGGGCGGCGCGAAGACCGGGCGGCGCTTCGCCAGCATGATCAAGCAGATGACCGTGTTCCCGAAGATGCCGACGGGCCGCTGGTTCGTCTACCTCTACGGCGTCACCGTCGACAGCGAGGGCAAGCCGAAGGGCAACTACGTCATCGAGAAGGAGTGCAACGTCCTGCGCGGCGTCACCGAGAACGTCGAGTTCGACCTCGTCGGCAAGAACGCGGTCGTGATGGTGGACGTGTGGGACCAGAAGGGCCCCGTGCCGAAGGCCCTCGTCATCGTCAACGACGACAATGGCCGCAGCCTGTACACGGGCGACCGCGGCGCCGGCGTGGTGTTCTCGCTCCCGCTCGGCGAGCACACGATCAAGGCGACCCGCGACGACCGCGCCGCGATGACGAAGGTCAAGTGCGACCGCCCCAAGCCCTACCACGTGACGGTGCGGTTCGGGGTGGGGGAGGAGTAGCGGGCCCTCAGTCCTCGATGTGGAAGTTCGCGCGCTGCAGGATCGTCTTGAACTCGGCCTTGTGGATGGCCTTCTCGTAGGCCTCGCGGGGTTCGACGACGTTGCGCTTGACGAGGTCGAGGAGCGCGTCGTTGATGGTCACCATGCCGACGTTCTTGCCGGTCTGCATGACCGACGCGATCTGGAACGTCTTGGCCTCGCGGATGAGGTTCGCGACCGAGGGCGTCACGATGAGGACCTCGAGCGCGGCCGCGCGGCCGCCGCCGATCTTCTTGCAGAGGGTCTGCGCGATGACGCCCTTGAGCGACTCCGAGAGCATCGTGCGCACCTGCGCCTGACGGTCGGGCGGGAACTGGTCGATGATGCGGTCGATCGTCGAGGCCGCCGTGTTCGTGTGCAGCGTGCCGAACACGAGGTGGCCGGTCTCGGCGGTCTCGATGGCGATCGACACCGTCTCGAGGTCGCGCATCTCGCCGACGAGCACGATGTCGGGGTCCTCGCGCAGCGCGGCGCGGAGCGCGGCCTTGAAGCCCTTGGTGTGCACGCCGATCTCGCGCTGGTTCACGAGGCAGCGCTTGTTCGGGTGCACGAACTCGATCGGGTCCTCGATGGTGATGAGGTGCCCCGGCCGCGTCGTGTTGATGTAGTCGATGAGCGCCGCGAGGGTGGTCGACTTGCCCGAGCCGGTCGGGCCGGTCACGACGACGAGCCCCTTGTGGAGCTGGCCTAGCGCGAGGATGTGGGGCGAGAGGCCGAGATCCTCCGCCGTGAGGATCTTCGACGGGATCTGGCGGAACACGCCGCCCGGGCCCTTGCGATCCATGAAGACGTTGCAGCGGAAGCGCGCGAGGCCCGGGATCTCGTGCGCGAAGTCGGTGTCCCAGAGCTCCTCGAACTGCACCCGGTTGCGCTCGGGCATGATCGCGTAGAGGAGGTCCTTGACCTCGTCGGGCCCCATCGCGCGGTCCTCGCCGAGCGGCACGATGTCGCCGTCCTTGCGGTAGAGCGCGGGGTTGCCGCTGCACAGGTGGAGGTCGGAGCACTTCTGCGCGATCATCAGGCGCAGGAGCGCGTCGATGGGCTTGTCGCCCGCCTGCGCCGCGACGCTCGCGACCGGACGCGCCGGCGCGGGTGCAGGGGCAGGCGCCGCGGGGGGAGGGGCTGCCTTCGGCGGCTCGGCCGCGGGCGGGCGCGACTCGGCCGCCGGGCGCGCGGGTGCGGCGGAAGGCGGCGTGCTCGTGGCAACGCGGCCCGCGGGCGGAGCGCTCGCCGACGGCGGGGTGGTGGTCGGGATGCGGCCGGGTGGCGACGAGCCGCCCTCCGCGCGCGGCTTCTGGATGACCATCCGCAGGCCGCCCTCGACGGTCTGCACCTTGAGGAGCGCGGGACCGGCGGCCGAGGGCAGCTCGACCTCGAGCTTGCCGGTCTGCTTGAGCGACGACATCTGCTGCGGGGTCGCGACCTCGCTGATCAGCATCTCGACCTGAGAGTCGGTCAGCGGCTGCGCGGTGATCTGCCGCTCGACCCCGCCCGCCCAGAGCGTCGCCCGCTTGTTGACGGCCACCTCGACCTGGCTGCCGTTGTACTGGTAGAGCGCCTGGATGAACTTGTCTACGCGGGCCACGGTCAGTGCGCCGTCACGAGCACGATGCGCTCCTTGTTGACGAGGTGGACGAGGTCTCCGCTGCGCAGCTTGAGGAACGTCTCGGGGAGGGCGTTGAGGTAGTCCTGCAGGCGGCGGTGGCCTTGTGGCATCAGGTACACCACGTTGCCCGAGATCGAGGAGCCGTCCTCGAGGCGGACCATCACGGCGGCGGTCTTCGACTCCTCGGCCGCGAGGTCCTCCACCGGCAGATCCTCGTCGCCGAGCTCGACGTCGCTCGCGACCGACAGGACGAGGACGCTGCGGCGGGCCGCGAAGAGCACGCCGCCCTCCTTGAGCTGGACCGCGAGGAACGGCTCGGCCATCTGCAGGAGATCGCTCGGCCGCTCGTGGCCGGAGTGCCGCGCGGCGTTGTCGCCCAGGAAGAGCTCCACCTCGACGGGCGGCTGGCCGAGGAGGCGGAGGGTCGCGCCCACCCTGTGCTTGGGCACCGCGAACTCGGGCACGGTGAACTCGGGGACGACGACAGGGTCCTCAGCCACGATCCAGCCATCGTCGCAGGAGGCCCCGGCCGCGACAAGGGGCCTCGCACAAGCAGGGGTGGACGCTGCGCGACTCCGGGTGCGAAGATCCCCGCGTGGCGAAGCTGGACGCCAGGCCCCTGACGTTCACGGCGCTGCCGCTCGGCATCGTGCTCGCGCTCGTGGCGTTCGGCGCGCAGCTCCTCGGCCTCGGCGGATCGAGCGCCACGCAGGCCTCGCAGCACAGGCTCAAGACCTTCGCCAAGTGCCTCGAGGCCGCCGCCGCGGCCAAGGGCGGGCCGCCGCCGCTCGGGGAGGAGCTGCACACCCTCGTTGTGCGCTGCCAGACGAGCGCGGATCTCGTGGAGGACACGTGGGGCACGCCCTTCGTGATCGTGCGCCTCGAGTCCGGGTTCGTCGTCGCCTCGTGCGGCCCCGATCTCGACTGCAACACGCGGGATGACCTCGCCGCGTATGGCAACTGGGCGGGGCACGAGCTCGCGCATCGGGCCGGCGTCATCCCCGGCTGGTCCACGCAGCGCAGCTCCGAGGGCCTCGCGACCGAGTTCCGAGGCGGGCTCATGTGGCTGTCCGACAACCCGTGGCTCGGCCTCTGCTTCATCGGGATCTGGGGGATCGTCTACGGTGGCGAGCGCGTCCAGCGCAGGCGCGAGCCCAGGCCGGAGACCGCGCCCGCCCCGGAGCCGAAGGCGGCGCCGGCCCGACCGGCGGCGCGTTCGTCGCCACCCGCCGCGGATGCGCCGATGCTCGACGACGTCCTCGAGGAGGAGGCCGCGCCCGCAGCGGAGGCCTCCGCCGAGGGGGGCGAGGCCGCCGCGCCCGAGGGGGACATGAACGTCGACCTCGGTTTCGAGGAAGCGGCCGGCGAGGCGAGCGGCGAGGCGCCACCGGAGGACCTCGACCTCATGGCGGACGACGCCCCCGGGGAGGAGGCACCGCCGGAGGACCTCTCGGTCGATCTCGGCTTCGAGGAGCCTGCCGCCGCGAGCACGGGGACGCCGCGGCCGCCCTCGCTGTCGGGGGCCTACTCGATCTCGCGCGGCGCGCGCGAGGGCGAGAGCGCGCCGGCGCGGCTGCGCGAGGAGGTCGTGCCGCGCTCGCCTGCGCAGAGGCGCGTGCCGACCCGGCGACCGCCGGGTGCGGGGAAGCCAGCGGCGGCGCGCTCGAAGCCGCCCGCCGACGGCGGCGTGCAGGAGCGCTTCAGGGACCGGGGCGTGGTGAGCGAGACGCAGCGCATCCAGTCCCACAAGGACAGCCTGGATCCGAAGAAGAAGCCCTGATCCTCAGGAGAGCAGGTCGAGCGTTCGCTCGACGCTGTCGGGATCGACCGCGAAGCCCTCGCGGGTGGGGTGGCCGACGACGTAGGCGAAGCGCTGCCCGTCCCGATCGGTCAGGTGCTTGTAGAGCGAGCAGAAGCGGTCCGGCGGCTGCAGCGTGACGAGCGCGGCGCCGGGCTCGAGGACCGCGAGGCCGTGCATGAGCGCGCTGCCCTCGACGCCCATCACGACCGCGGCGCCCGCGCACGCCCGCAGCACCGTCTCGAGGTCGTGCGCCAGCGGGTCGATCACGAGGAATCCGCGCCGCTCGCGCAGCCGCTCGGCGAGCTCGAGCTCGCCGTCGAGCACGCGCCGCTCGCCCGCCAGGCCGCGCACGAGGAACACGCCCGCGTGCCGCGTGCCGCCGACCCGGGCCCGCAGCCGCGCGCGCATCGCGGCGAAGCGAGCACGCTTGTCGGGGTTCTGGCCGGTGTCGTCGAACAGGACGAGCTCCCGGAAGTAGGTGCACCGTTCGCGGAGCGGCTGCATGTCGAGCCAGTGCTCGTACGTCCGCATGTGCGGCGAGGGCGCCTGGATCGTCGTGACGGGCTTGCCCTCCGCCGCGGCCAGCGCGTAGCGCGGGCAGTCGTCCATGAGCCACATGCCGAACCACCTGTTGCCCGGGAAGGAGCAGGCGAGCGCGCCGCGCTCGATCTCCGCGTGGACGCGCAGGCCCGGCCAGAGGCGCGTGCGGGGCTGCAGACACTCGCGCGCGGGGCCGGCGTGCACGGTGCCGTCGAGGAGGTAGGCGCCGCGGAGCACGCAGGCGCGCGTCGGCGCGTGGAGGACGGCGCCGCCGGCGAGGTCGCGCCGCTGGTCGGCCTCGCTGCCGAAGACCCAGCCCGTGACGCGCGCGAGCTGATCGGGCAGCGCGATGGCCGGCGGCGCCTCCGCTTCGTGCGCCGGCGCGATCTGCCACGCGTGCGCGGCGACGTCCCACGGGGACGGCACGGGGCCGCGCGCCAGCCGGCTCCGCACGAGGCGGGTCGCGGGCAACACGGTGGAGCGCGTGGCGAGTCGTTCGTAGCGACGGGCGAGCGCACGGAGCGCGGGCCCGAGAGTCGTCGGGAGCATGGGGCCTCGCGGGGCGCGCGCGTGCGCCTCCGTGGACGGGCGTGGTCACGGGCGATCGCACCTGCTGGTGCCACCACCCACCGTGGCGAGCCGAGCGAGCTCAGCCCGCGGGGCGAACGCGCGGAGGAGGCGTCTCGGGCTCGCGCGTGACGCGGGAGCGGCGCCCGGTCGAGGAACGGACGGGCACGGCGGCTGCGGGTGCGTCCCGGCCCGCGAGCACGCGCGGAGGGGGCGCGCTCGTGCACTCGTCGGGATCCTCGTCCTCGTCGTCAGGCTCGCCGGTGTCGCCGGCGGGGGTGCCCGGGGCTCGCGGTGCCGCGGGGGCCTTGTCGGGGTCGGTCCGGGCGGTCCGGGCCGTCGGCCCTTGACCGGTCGCGGCGGCCACCCGTGGCGCGCAGAGCGCGAGCAGACCGAGCAGCGCGCACAGCACGAGGCTGCGCGTGGCGGGGTGCTGTCGCGGCGACATCCCACATCCGTGCCAGGAACTCCGAGGGGCGTCAACCGATCGAAACGAACGATGTGCGGCCGGTCCGGGCCGCGGGCGAAATCCGTGCGCGGGTTTCGCCCCCGCGAGGCCGCAAGCCCGCAATGGATTCGGCAAGGCTCGTGCAGGAGGGCTCGTGGAGGAGTGGCCTCCATGAGCTCGGCGATCGACCCGCGACCTTCATCGCATCGTGCCCCCACGGCCCAGGTGGAGGAGCTGGCGGCGCGCTGGCGCCTCGCCCGGCGCGCGGCCTGCCTGGCGGTCACCGGCGCCGCGGCAGCCTCGCTCGACGACGACGCCCTCGTCCGGCTGGCGTTGACCCTCGACGCCGCGCGGACGCTGCGGGGCCTGTACGACAACGGCCTCCGCCTCGGCCACGGCTACGCGTCGTTCCACCGTGGTCGCGCGACCCTCGACGAGCTGCCGGCGCTGCTCGGCGCGCTCGGCGTGCCGTGCCTGGGCGGCACCTGGCGCTCGCCGCCCGGCGTGCCCGCGCACTTCCTCGAGCGTCCCGGCTGCCCCGACGCGGGGACGTGCGACGCCTGGCGCGAGGCGATCGACGGCCTCGTGGTCGGCCTCTCCGGCGCGCACCACGCGCGCCATCGCAGTCGCGGTCACGGGGATCGCACGTGCATCGACGTGCTGTTCGCGGACCCGCGCAGCCCGCTCCGGTTCGGGCCGATCCCCGGGCCCATCGCGCCGGTGCTCGAGCAGGTCCGGCAGTGCGTGCGACGCTTCAACTCGACCGCCGAGGTGACCTTCCTCGGGCTCTCCGAGGGCGAGCTCTTCTACGAGGTGCAGCACGGGAGCAAGGGGCCCTCCAACGTCGATGTCGGCGAGCTCCTGCGCCGCGAGGTGCGCCGCCGGCTCCCCGAGGTCTCGCTGCGCGAGGCCGGCTCCCGCGCGGTGCTCGAGACGACCTGATCCGCGCGCATGACATCCGTCATGGCGGCCCGCGTCGCAAAGAGGTCTCCTGGCGCGAAGCAGGCTCGAGGGCGGTCCTCGAGCCTCCCTTCGCGGAGGAGCCAATGTCCGAGGAACGACCGAGGGTTTCACGCCGGCATTTCCTGACCGGTCTGGCGGGGGCGGGGGCCTTCGCGGCGACGGCGAAGGCGGCCGCGGCGCCGCTTCGATTCCTGCAGCCGATGGACGTGCCGAACCCGCTCGCGGCCTACCCGAACCGCGGCTGGGAGCGCACCTACCGCAACATCTTCAAGTACGACTCCTCCTTCGTCTTCCTGTGCGCGCCGAACGACACGCACAACTGCCTTCTGCGCGCGTACGTCAAGAACGGCATCGTGACGCGCATCGGGCCGACCTTCGGCTACGGCAAGGCCGAGGACCTCTACGGCAACCGCGCCTCGCACCGCTGGGATCCGCGCATCTGCCAGAAGGGCCTCGCGCTCGTGCGCCGCATCTACGGCGACCGGCGCGTGAAGTCGCCGATGATCCGGCAGGGCTTCAAGGCCTGGGCCGACGCGGGCTTCCCGCGCGATCCGGCCACCGGCAAGCCCGATCCGAAGTACTTCCAGCGCGGCAAGGACAAGTGGCTCAAGCTCGAGTGGGAGCAGGCCTACGACTACTCCGCGCGCGCGCTCGACAACATCGCGCGCACTTACTCTGGGGAGAAGGGCCACAAGTACCTCGCGGCGCAGGGCTACGACCCCGCGATGGTCGAGGCGGTCGAGGGTGCGGGGACCGAGACCATCAAGCTGCGTGGCGGCATGGCGTTCCTGGGCGCGACGCGCATCTTCGGCCTCTACCGCTTCGCGAACATGATGGCGCTCGCGGACGCGGCGATCCGCAAGGTCCCCTCCGCCGAGGCGCACGGCGCGCGCGGCTGGGACAGCTACTCGTGGCACACGGACCTGCCGCCGGGTCACCCGATGGTCACCGGCGCGCAGACCAACGACTTCGATCTCTTCGCCGTCGAGCACTCGAAGCTGTGCGTGGTCTGGGGCATGAACTGGATCACCACCAAGATGCCCGACAGCCACTGGCTGACCGAGGCGCGGCTCAAGGGCACGAAGGTCGTCGTCGTCACCGTCGAGTACAGCGCGACGGCCAGCAAGGCCGACGAGGTCATCATCATCCGCCCCGGCACGGACCCGGCCTTCGCGCTCGGCCTCGCGCAGGTGATGATCTCGAAGAACCTCTTCGACGAGGGGTGGGTCGGCAAGAACACGGACCTGCCGTTCCTGATCCGCATGGACACGCTCCAGCCGCTGCGGCCGGAGGACGCCATCGCCGGCCACGTGGCGTCCTCGCCGAAGAACCTGCGCGTGATGAAGAAGGGCGAGAAGCCGCCCCCGCCGAACGGGCAGAAGCAGCAGTTCTCGAGCGAGGCGGTCGCGGCGGACTGCCAGCCGCACGTCATCTGGGACAGGAAGAAGAAGAAGCTCGTCGCCGTCAGCCGCGACGAGTTCGGCAAGGGCTTCGCGGGCAGCCCGGCGCTCCGCCACCAGGGCAAGGTCAAGCTGGCGGACGGCAAGGAGGTCGAGGTCCAGACGTCGTTTGCGCTGCTCGAGAAGTACCTCAACGACAACATGACGCCCGCGCAGGTGGAGCAGGTCACCGGCGCGCCGAAGGCCGCGATCATCTCGCTCGCGCAGCAGATCGCGAAGAACCGCGAGAAGACGCTCTTCCCGATGGGCATGGGCCCGAACCAGTTCTTCAACTCCGACCTCAAGGACCGGGCGGTGTTCCTCGTCGCCGCGCTCTCGCGCAACGTGGGCTTTGCGGGCGGCAACGTCGGCAGCTACGCGGGCAACTACCGCGCGGCCATCTTCAGCGGCATCGGGCAGTTCGCCCAGGAGGATCCGTTCGACCTGACGCTCGACCCCGACGGGAAGATCAAGGTCAAGAAGTACACGCACTACGAGTCGCTGCATTACTACAACTACGGTGACCGCCCATTGCGCGTCGGGAACACGCTCTTCACCGGAAAGGGCCACATCCCGACGCCGACCAAGGCGATGTGGCTCAACAACTCCAATTCGGTCATCGGCAACGTCAAGTGGCACTTCGACGTCGTCCACAACACGCTGCCGAAGATCGAGTTCATCGCCTACGCCGACTGGTGGTGGACAGGGTCCTGCGAGTACTCGGACATCGTCTTCGCGTGCGATTCGTGGGCCGAGTTCAAGCACCCCGACATGACCGGGTCGTGCACGAACCCGTTCGTGCAGATGTTCCCGACGACGCCGCTCCGGCGCGTCTTCGACACCAAGAGCGACATCGAGATCATCGCGGGCGTCTCGAAGGCCCTCGGCAAGGTCTACAACGACCCGCGCTTCGCGCAGATGTGGAAGTTCGTCGACGACGACAACGTCGAGGCGTACCTGCAGCGCATCGCGGACGGCTCGCCGGGGCTCAAGGGCTACACGATCCAGCTCCTGCACAAGCGCGCGGCGGACGGCATCCCGGCGCTCGTCAACAACCGCACGTACCCGCGCCTGTCGTCGTTCGAGCAGGCGCGCGGCGAGCAGCCGTGGCACACACGCTCGGGGCGCCTCGAGTTCTACCGGCCCGAGCGCGAGTTCATCGACAGCGGCGAGAACCTCGTCGTGCACCGCGAGCCCATCGACTCGACGTTCCACGAGCCGAACGTCATCGTCGCGCGGCCGCACCCGGCGCTCCGGCCCAAGCAGCCGAAGGACTACGGGCTCGCGCTCGGGGACCTGTCGTGCGAGACGCGGCAGGTGCGGCACGTGATGCGCAGCGTCGAGGAGCTCATGCGCTCGCGCCACCCGCTCATGGCGAAGAGCTTCTCGCACATCTACCACACGCCGAAGTACCGCCACGGCGCGCACACGACGCCCGTCGACACCGACTTCACCGGCGTGCTCTTCGGGCCGTTCGGCGACGTCTACCGCCACGACAAGCGCCTGCCGTCCATCACCGAGGGCTACGTGGACCTCAACCCCCTCGACGCCAAGGAGCTCGGCCTCGACGACGGCGATTACGTGTGGATCGACGCCGACCCGGAGGACCGGCCGTACCGCGGCGAGCGCACGGGAGACGCGGCGAAGCTGTCGCGCCTGCTCCTGCGCATCCGCTACTACCCGGGCACGCCGCGGCGGGTCGCGCGCACGTGGCACAACATGTACGGAGCCACGTACGGCAGCGTCAAGGGCCACGAGACGCGCTCCGACGGCCTCGCGCGCAACCCCGAGACGCAGTACCAGGCGATGTACCGCTACGGCTCGCACCAGAGCGCGACGCGGGCCTGGCTCAAGCCGACGCTCATGACCGAGACGCTGGTGCACAAGGACCTCGTCGGGCAGGGCCTCGTCAAGGGCTTCGTGCCGGACGTGCACTGCCCGGTCGGCGCTCCGCGCGAGGCGTTCGTCCGCATCACCCGCGCGCAGCCGGGCGGGATCGACGGCAAGGGCCGCTGGCGGCCGGCGTCGATGGGCTTCCGTCCGACCCTGGAGAGTGCGGCCATGAAGCGTTACATCCGCGGCGACTTCGCCGGGCGGAAGTAGGAGGCGATCGCAATGTCGACCGTCAAGAACTGGCACCTCGGCCGAGAGATGGAATACCCGTACGCGGAGAGCCGACCGCGCCGGCAATGGGCCATCGTCTTCGACCTCAACAAGTGCATCGCCTGCCAGACGTGCACGCTCGCCTGCAAGACGACGTGGACGAGCGCCAAGGGGCAGGAGTACATGTTCTGGAACAACGTCGAGACCAAGCCCTACGGCGGCTATCCCATGATGTGGGACCTGCGCGTGCTGGAGCAGCTCGGCCGGCAGGACTGGGGCAAGAACGGCGCGTACGCGGGCAAGACCATCTTCGAGGCCGCCCCGCCGACCGAGCGCGCCGTGCACTTCGCGCCGACGGACGAGGACTGGATGTACCCGAACCTCGGCGAGGACGACTGCTCGGGCATGGTCGAGAAGGCGGGCGGGCATGTCGCGTCATTGCCCCACGACAAGTGGTTCTTCTACCTGCCGCGCACCTGCGCGCATTGCACGTACCCCGCGTGCCTGGCGGCGTGCCCGCGAAAGGCCATCTACAAGCGCGAGGAGGACGGCATCGTCCTCATCGACCAGTCGCGCTGCAAGGGCTACGGCGAGTGCGTGCGCGCGTGCCCGTACAAGAAGTCCATGTACAACCCGTACACGCGCACGAGCGAGAAGTGCGTCGGTTGCTACCCGGCCGTCGAGGAGGGCCTGCAGCCGCAGTGCGTCGTCAACTGCATCGGCAAGATCCGCGTCATGGGGTTCATCAACCCGCCGTGGAAGGCGCGCGACGACAACCCCATCGACTTCCTCGTGCACAAGAAGCAGCTCGCGCTGCCGTACTACCCGCAGCTCGGCCTCGAGCCGAACATCTACTACATCCCGCCCATCCACGCGGACCGCGAGTACCTGCACCAGATGTTCGGGCCGCGGGTCGACGACGCGATCGAGGGCTACAAGGGCCTCGTCAAGGACCCGGTGGCGCAGGGGCTCTTCTGCCTGATGGGCTCGACCGATCGCATCATGCACAGCTTCTCGGTCAAGGGAGGCGAGGCGATCGGGCGCGACCACAACGGCATGGAGCTCGTGCGCGTGCCGGTCACGGAGAAGCTGACCGAGCGGAGCGCCTACGACGAGCGCCTCGGCGCCGTGAGGACGAACACCCCATGAGCAAGGACACGAACATGACGCTTCGAGCAGCCATCGTCCTCTCGGCGCTCCTCGGCGCCGGCACCGCGAGCGCCGACATCGTCGCCAAGAAGGTCGCGGCCGACGTCTCCACCGCCGACCCGAACGCGAAGTACTGGCAGGGCGTCCCCGAGACCGCCGTGGTCCTCATGGCGCAGCCGATGGTGGTGCCGCGCCCGGCCGTCGTGCAGACGAGCGCCGTGACCGTGCAGGCGGTCCACGACGGAAAGCGCATTGCCTTTCGCCTGCGCTGGAAGGACACGGACCGCAACGAGGCGGGGCGCCTCGGTGAGTTCTCGGACGCCGCCGCGGTGCAGTTCCCCTTGAAGGCGGGCGAGACGCCGCCGCCCGTGATGATGGGCATGAAGGGAAACCCCGTGCACATCTTCCACTGGCGCGCGCAGTACCAGCGCGACCGCGAGCGCGGAAAGCCCACGATGCGGGACCTCTACCCGAACCTCTCGATCGACATGTACCCGCTCGAGTTCAAGGACGCGCAGGGCGCCACCGAGACCGAGCGCGACCGCTTCTCGCCGGGGCGCGCCGAGGGCAATCCGCAGTCCTACGCCAAGACCGGCGTGGACGAGATCGTCGCCGAGGGCTTCTCGACGAGCTCGGTGCAGAGCGGTCACGGCGGTGTGGCGACGGGCACGTGGAAGAACGGCGAGTGGACGCTCGCGCTCGTGCGGCCGCTCGTGGTCGAGGGCGGCTCGACGCTCAAGGAAGGCGGCAAGGGCTTCGCGGCCTTCGCGGTGTGGCAGGGCGGCAAGGCCGAGGTCGGCTCGCGCAAGAGCGTGACGATGACGTGGACGCCCGTCGTGGTGTCGAAGTGACGCCGGTGACCGGCCATGGCCTCGCGCAGCAGGCGCTCGACTTCCGCCTCGCCTCGCGCCTCTTCGCGTACCCGGACGAGGCCTCGGCCGCCGAGGTGACGGGACTGCGGGCCCTCGGGGCGGGGGGCTCGGAGCCCGCGGTGGAGCCGCTCCTCGCGGCGCTCGAGCGCGCCTCCGACGGCGCCCTCGAGGCGACGTACCTCGAGCTCTTCGAGAACGGCGCGGGGCGCACGTCGCTGCACGAGACCGAGTACGGGCGCATGCGCGGCATGTCCAAGGGCAACGACCTCGCCGACGTGGCCGGCTTCTACCGCGCGTTCGGCCTCGCCCACGGCGAGGGCGAGATGCCGGATCACGTCGCGGTCGAGCTCGAGTTCTACTCCGTGCTGCTCGTCAAGCAGGCGCACCTCGCGGAGATCGGCGACGCCGAGGGCGTCTCGATCGTCGAGGCGGCCCGCAGGGACTTCCTCGCGGAGCATCTCGCGCCGCTGGCGCTCGCGCTCGCCGCGCGCCCGACGCTGGCCGGCGACGACCTCTACGGTCCGGCCGCGCTCTTCTGCAGCCGGCTCGTCGCGGCCGAGTGCGCGTGCCTCGACGTGAAGGCCGCGCCCCTCGATCCCCTTGCAGATCCCGGCGACACGGGTGAGGTCACCTGCGGCGCCGACGAGCTCGTAGCCATCAAGCCCAGGAGGAATCAGACATGAAGAAGACGCTCTCCCTTGCCTTCGTCGCCCTGCTCGGAATGTCCGGAACTGCTCTGTCGGGCGGCAAGAGCAAGGGGCCTAGCCCGGAGCAGCTCGAGAAGGGCAAGGCGCTGTTCACCGCGAACTGCGTGCCGTGCCACGGTGAGAAGGGCGACGGCAGCGGCCCGGCCGCCGCGGCCCTGAACCCGAAGCCGCGCAACTTCGCCAAGGACCCGTTCAAGCAGGGCACGAAGCCCGACGAGGTGTTCAAGAGCATCTCGACGGGCGTCAAGGACACGCCGATGGTGGGCTTTGCGCACCTGTCCGAGGAGGATCGCTGGGCGCTGACGCACTGGGTGCTCACGATGGTGCCCGGCAAGGCGGCCGGCAAGAAGAAGGGCAAGTAACGGACGATGCGGCCTGCCGCGCGCCTGCCGGTCGTGGGCAATGGCGCGCCGGTGGCGCTCCTCGGGGGCCTCACGCTTCGCGTGAGCGTCACCGACAGGTGCCAGTACCGGTGCGGCTACTGCCTGCCCGGCAGCGTGCGGCCTTTCTTGCCGGCGCCCCGCCTGCTCGGCGCGGCCGAGCACGGGCGCATCGCGCGGGCCCTCCACGGGCGGCGCGTGCGCAAGGTGCGCTTCACCGGGGGCGAGCCGCTCCTGCGCGGCGATCTCCCGGAGATCGTGGAGGCGTGGGCGAGCGCATTGCCCGACGCGGAGCTGGCGCTCACCACCAATGGGCTGCTCCTCGGGCAGCAGGCCCGGCGGCTCGCGCAGGCGGGCCTCGAGCGCGCGACGCTGCACGTGGACTCGCTGCGGCCCGAGCGCTACAGGAGGATCATGGGGCAGGGCGAGCTCGCGACCGTGCTCGCGGGGGCGGAGGCGGCGCGGGCGCTGCTCGCGCTCAAGGTGAACGTGGTCGTGCAGCGCGGCGAGAACGACGACGAGATCGCTGACTTCCTGCGCTGGTCCGAGGCCACCGGCCTCGAGGTGCGCTTCATCGAGCAGATGAACACGGGCAGCGCGCGCGGCTACACGGCCCGCACGTTCCTGTCGGGGCGCGAGGTGGTCGAGCGAGCGGCCGCGGCGTTCGAGCTCGAGGCCCTGCCGCGCCGGCACGCGTCCGATCCCGCGGCGCTCTACCGGACGAGCCGCGGCGTGGTCTTCGGCGTCATCGCGTCCGACACGGCGCCCTTCTGCGGCGCCTGCGACCGCGTGCGCCTCTCCGCCGACGGGCGCCTGCGCGGGTGCCTCTACGAGCACGGCGGGCTGGATCTGTCGGTCGCCTTGCGCGCCGGCGCCAGCGACGCCGAGCTGCGCGCCCTGGTCGAGCGCGGTCTCGCGGCCAAGCGCTCGAGGCACCCGTCGGCGGGCCACTTCGCGCAGGACCAGGGCGCGGCGTTCAGCATGGCCGAGACCGGCGGCTAGGGTCGCGACAGCGGGACCCAGGAGTCGAGGTGGCCCGCGGCCGTGAAGGCTCCGTCGGGGCTGCAGCCGAGCGGGTCGGCGTCCCGGTCCGCGGCGGACACGATCATCGCGTCGCGATCGGGGACGCCGCGTGCGCGATAGCGCGCGAAGACCTCGTCGCTGACGAGGTCGAAGTAGGAGCGCAAGCGGCGGCCCCCGCCGGCGTCGTGCACCTCCACCGCGACGTCGCTCATGGTGTCGCCGCTGGCGTGGGTCCCAAACGGCTGCCCGGCCGCGACGACGGCGCCTTCCGAGATCCCGGCCGCCGGCGTCACGTGGAAGATGCGCACGACCGTGGATTCGTGGCCCGCGGGCGCGATCCAGAGCTGCTGCCCCCAGGACTCGGGCATCACGCGCACGATGGTGCCGCGCGCAGGCGCGAAGATCGCGACGGGTCGTCCAGGGCTCGGCGCCCTCGTAGGGCTGGAAGTAATGCTTCATGCTGCGACACGAGACATCTGGAGACCCGCATGCGACGATGCCGGCATGCTGCGATCGCGCCTCGCATCCTGCCTCGCCGTCCTCGCGCTCTCGACGCCCGCGCTGGCCGAGGACGCGGAGAAGCCCGCGCCCGCCCTCGAGGGGCAGGTCCGCACCGGCATGTGGTTCGCGCGCATGGACCGCGTGTTCAACGAGATCGGCGACCGCAGCGAGTACAAGCTCATCATCGACGACCGCGACGTCGGCACGGGCCACGGGCTCCTCATCGACTTCGGCTTCGACCTCTCCATCTACGGCAGCCGCTTGCAGTTCGACTACTTCACCGATCAGGTCATCAGCACCGCCGAGGATCGCGTCATCGGCGGCAACCGCCTCGCGCAGCAGGCGTACCGCATGCTCGTCGGGCGCATCGAGCCACGCACCAAGATCGGCTCGGCCACGCTCGTCATCGGCGCCAGGCGCGTGGACGTCGAGGGCCCGATCGCTCACCCGGGTCGCTACGGCGCCTTCGACAACCGGGACATCTCGGGCCAGACCGACGTCCGCTGGAAGACGAGCTACACCTCCGTCGACGCGGCCCTCCTCGGTCGCGACCGGAGCGACCGTGGCCACACCGAGTACGGCCCGATGCTGCGCTACACGCACTTCTCGCTGCCGAGCGCCTTCCTCATCCTCGGCCCCGTCACCGCCGCCTCGATCCCGACGTTGCCGTTCCTCGTGACCGGCACGCAGGACATGGTGGACTTCATGATCTCGGGCGGCGTCCTGCGGAGCGGCGACACCGGCTTCCTCTCGGTCTCGGGCGAGGTCGGCGTCGGCTACCTGCGCATGAACTGGCCCGGGTGGGGCGGCGCGCAGGGCATGTCCTTCCCCGCGTCGGGCCAGGCCCGGGCAGGCCTCGTGGTCCAGGGCGGGCCCATCCGCATCAAGCCGTACGTGGGGCTGCGCTTCCAGACGTGGATGCCGCTCCTCGGCGAGCTCCGCGACGTCGGCGGCGACGACATCACGATCGAGCCGCCCGAGACCACCACGAACTGGATCTTCATTTGGGGCCCCGAGCTCGGCCTGGAGGTGGAGCTGTGATCCTCCGCGTCGCGATCCTGGCAGTGCTCCTCGGCGCCTGCTCCGACTTCAAGGGCGCCGGAGGCAAGCCCTGCAGCACGAGCGGGGACTGCCCCTTCCCGTTCGCCTGCAGCCCCGAGGAGCGCGTCTGCTTCTACTGCCCGAGCTGCATCAAGCAGACCCCGGACGCCTCGCGGCTCCGCGATGCATCCGCGGATGCAGATATGTCGAGCGACGCCCCCCAGGCCACCGACGCACCCCGCGCCGACGGTCCCCGGCCGGACGGCCCTCGCCCCGACGGCCCCACGCCCGACGCCGCCCCGGCCGCCTGGCGCCCGCTCGCCGCCGCGGGCGCGCCGGGCGGGCGCAACCGCCACAGCGCCACGTGGACCGGCACGCGCATGCTCGTCTACGGCGGCATCGACGTGACCTCGCCGTTCCCGCTGGCCTCGCTGCACGCCTACGATCCGGCGACCGACACGTGGACGCGCGGCGCCGACGCCCCGGCCGGTCGCCACGCGCACACGGCCACCTGGACCGGCACGGGCCTGCTCGTCGTGGGCGGCGCGGACGAGAACGGGCAGCCGCAGGGCGGCGCCTTCCTCTACCTGCCGGCCGAGGACCGCTGGGTGACGACCGATCCGCTGCCCGGCGGCGGGCGCCGCGCCCACGTCGCGGTCGCCGACAACCTGGGCGGCGTGATCGTCTTCGGCGGCAACGGCGGCGCGCGCCCGACCCTCTACTTCTCGAGCGCGCGCACCTGGACGGAGCGCGCGATGTCGCCCGCGGCCGGCGAGGGCCAGGCGGCGGTGTGGACCGACGACGAGGTCGTGTTCACGTTCGGCGGCAGCGATGGTGCGATCGGGTGGCGGTACGACCCCGCGATGGACGCCTGGACGGCGCTCGCGCCCACGGGGCTGCTCGCTCCGCGCACCGGGGCGGGGCTCGCGTGGGCGGGACGCCGGGTCGTCGTGGTGGGCGGCGCGCCCGCGGGGCCGACCGCGCTCTACGACCCCGCGACGGCCACGTGGTCCGCGCTGCCGGTGATGCGCGACGGGCGGGATCCCGTGCTCGGTGTCCAGGGAGATCGCGTCTGGGCGTACCTGCTCGAGAACGACATCGCGGTGCTCGACACGGTGAGCCCAGGCCCGACGATCGGTTCGGGCCCAGTCAGCGGCGCCCCGACGATGCGCTCGGGCGCGGCGGGCGTGTGGACCGGCAGCGAGCTCGTGGTCTGGGGCGGGGCCCGGGGCTCGATGAACCTCGCCGACGGCGCAAGGCACCGGCCCTGACTTCAGGCTACTGGTCGGCGCAGGCGATCGCGGTGCCGCAGGCCTCGCGCGAGTCGAGCTTGCCGCGGCTCGGCAGCAGCATCGTCGTCGGCAGCCTGTAGCTCATGTGCGAGTGGTGGTGGTGGTACTGCCAGCCGCCCGAGGCCCCGAAGCCGAGGATCGTCATGCGCTCGTAGACCTCGTTCGAGATCTCGCCGGCCATGAGCAGCGTCTGCGCCTGCCTGCGCAGGTCGTCGGGGAACGTCTGGTCGAGGCCGAAGACGCGCACGAGCGGCGACTCGGCGAGCTTGGCGAACCAGTAGCCCTCGCGCGTCCAGTCGACGATGTTCACGTCGGTGGTGCAGAAGGCGCCGTCGTTGAACCTGCCGGCCGTGCCGTTGTTGTTGGTGTCGGAGCCGTCGCCGCAGACGATCTGCGGATCGTTCGCGCCGTCCGTCTGGAAGTAGGAGATGTCCATGTCGTTGCCCGTGTGCGTCGTGGTGCCGTGGCGCGGGCTGCCGACGTCCGTGCCCGGCGTGCGGCCGTCCGCCTGCGAGAGGTCGGCGAGGGCAATCGGGGAGGTGCCGGGGAAGCGCTTTTGCATCTCGCACGCGGCGTAGGCGATGAGCATCGTCAGGTCCTTGCGCACGTACGAGTAGCGCGCCTGGCTGCCCTTGTAGTAGCCGCGCATGGCCGCCTCGGCGTCATTGGCGTGCGAGCCGGGCATGAGCACGATCGTGGAGCAGTCGGCGCCCGTGCAGTGCCAGTCGGGGCAGCCCTCGGAGATGCAGCTCCCCTGGACGCAGCGCTCGCCGTGCGGGCACGGCCCCGTCGGCGACGCGAGCGAGCAGAGCGTCTCGGGCGCGCGGCAGTGCGCGCCGCAGCTCCGGTCGCAGTTGGTCGTGGCGGTGTACGTGCACGAGCCGTCGGTGTCGCACTCGCCCGCGCACGTGATGCCCTGGCAATCCGGCCAGCAGAGGTGCTCCATCGTGCCCTCGAGCTGCCAGCAGCGCGCGCCCGCGCCGCACTCGGTCGTCGAGCCCGACATCGCGCACGCGCCCGTCGCGCGCGTCATGCAGATGCCGAAGGCGCACACGCCCGGATGCGCCGCGTCGCCCTGGCACTGCGCGTCGCAGCTGCACGCGCCGCCCGGCGCGATCATGCCCATCGCGCCGCCCGCGCCCGCGCCGCCCGCGCCCGCGCCGCCCGCGCCCGCGCCGCCCGCGCCGCCAGTGCCTGCGCCACCAGTGCCTGCGCCGCCAGTGCCTGCGCCGCCCGCGCCTGCGCCGCCAGTGCCCGCGCCGCCAGTGCCCGCGCCCGCCATTCCAGCGCCGCCAGCGCCCGCGCCCGCGGTGCCTCCGCCGCCAGCTTCACCGGCAGCACCCGCGCCGCCACCGGCCGTGCCGCCGCTGCGACCCGCCGTGCCCCGCCGGCCGCTCTGGCCTGCCGCGCCGCTGTCTCCCTGTCCATCCGCGCCGCAGCCGACTGCCGCCGAGACGAGCGCCACCACGATCCATCCACGCACTGCGATCCTCCTGCAAGTCACCGGGCGGAGCCGTCGTGCACGCGATGTGCCGCCGGCGAGGCCCTCTCGACGCGCCCTCGCGTCGGCGTGAACTTGCCCGATTCGCAGAAGCCCTGTCCAGCGGCTTGCGACGGGCGAGGGACTTCGCGACAAGGGGCGTGTCCCCGCCCACGTCTTCCATCGAGGGCGTCCCCGCACAAGGACGCGGACCTCCTGTCCGCCGCGCGATGAGGGCGTGACCGGCGGTCGCGTGATCACGCCGATTTGTCGGCCGACAAGTCGGCCCGTGCCCGGGCGACCGATGCTCCACGGGTGAGAGCGGACCTGGGCCTTCTGCTCGCCCTCGGGCTCGTGGCCGGCTGCGCGGGCGACCGCGTCGCGCTCGATCGCGCGGCGCTCGACGATCCGGTCACCTGCCAGCCGTGCCACCCCGATCACTACCGCGAGTGGTCGGGCAGCATGCACGCCTACGCCAGCGACGACCCGCTCTTCGTGGCGCTCAACGCGCGCGGCCAGCGGCAGACCGCGGGAGCGCTCGGGGACTTCTGCATCAAGTGCCACGCGCCGATGGCGGCGCTCACCGGCGCGAGCACCGACGGGCTCGACCTCGCCGCGCTGCCGCGCCGGCTCAAGGGCATTGGCTGCACCTACTGCCACGCCATCGACGACGTGCGCGGCACGCACGACAACGCCCTGCATCGCGCCGGCGACGGCGTCATGCGCGGGGGCCTGGCCGATCCGCAGCCCACGGAGGCGCACCGCTCGGCGTACTCGCCGCTCCACGACGGCAAGTCCGCGCGCTCGTCGGAGCTGTGCGGAGCGTGCCATGACGTCGTCACGCCCGCGGGCGTGGAGCTCGAGCGCACGTTCGCCGAGTGGAAGCAGACGCTCTTCGCCACGGGCGCGCAGGCGGTGAGCTGCGGCGGCTGCCACATGCCGACGCGCGAGGGCCGCGCGGCGGAGGTGCCGGGCGCGCCGGTGCGGAGGCTACACGAGCACGCGATGCCGGGCGTGGACGTCGCGCTCGAGGACTGGCCCGAGGCGGAGGCGCAGCGCGCGCTCATCCAGCGCGACCTCGGCCCGGCGCTCTCGATCAAGGTCTGCCCGCCCGAGGCGAACGCCGCGCACGAGACGCAGGTGACGCTCGACAACGTCCTCGTCGGCCACGCGTGGCCGAGCGGCGTCACGCACGCGCGCCGCGCCTGGGTCGAGGTCGTCGCGCGCCGCGGCGGGCAGGTCGTCTACCAGAGCGGCGTCGTGCCCGAGGGCGCGGCCGTCGAGGGGGCGGGCGGCCCGGACCTGTGGGTGCTCGGGAGCTGGATGTACGACGCCCGCGGCGCGCCGGTGATGGAGTCCTGGAACGCCGTGCGCCAGGAGAGCACGCTCCTCGGCGCGTCGGTGACGTCGGACGTGCTCGATCCGCGCTTCTATCACGCGGTGACGCGCGCGTATCCCGTGCCCGGCGGTGCCGACTCGATCTCGGTGGCGCTGCGCCTTCGGCCCGTGGACCTCGACGTCATCGACGACCTCGTGGCCTCGGGCGAGCTCGATCCGGCCGTGCGCGCGCGCGTGCCGACGTTCACCATCGTCGAGCGCACCTGGAGCGCCGCCGCCGACGGCCGCGCCTGCAGGTGATCAGGCGTCGATGCAGAACGAGAAGACGATGCGGTCGGTGAGCGCGCCCGAGGTCACCGCGATCCGCACCTCCCACAACCCCGGCATCCACAGGTTGACGGGCGCGAGGTCGTAGCGGCCGCCGCCCATCGGCGTGACCACCACGGGCTTCGACGTGCCGTGCTGGTGCGCCGGCATGAAGGGCACGACGGTGAGCGTGGCGCCCTCCACCGCCCCCGCCGCGTCGGACAGGCGCACGATCCAGTGGTTGTCGAAGCGGGCCGGCGGCGCGGGCTCGGCGCTCTCGAGGGCGACGCGGAGGCCCGCCGTGCCCGACACCTCCATGCCCGCCGCGTAGGTCTGGCCGCCCGTGCAGGCGACCGCCGCGTCGGGTGTGCCGCCGGGCGCGCTCTTGCCGTCGGAGCCGCAACCAGCGAGCCAGCAGAGCAGGGACACGAGCACCAGGCGCATGAGACCTCCGTCGTCAGAAGGGCGCCGCCGCGCCGAGCGTCATGAGGAGCGCCCGGCGGTGCGCCTGAGGGGCGTAGCGATCGAAGTCGAGCTCGAGGACGCCGGCCGAGGCGAGGACGCGCACGGCCTCGGCGCCGCGGCCCCGCGTGAGCGCCACGTCCGCGGTGAGCGCTCCGTGCAGCGACCGCATGCCGCCGAGCGTCCGGTCGCGCGTGCGCAGCGCGGGCGCGCCCCCGCCGGGATCGACGTAGCGCTCGGCGTAGAAGTCGGCCGCGCCCTGCACGTACGCGCGCGCGAGGCCGCCGACGGTCAGCCGGTCGTCGAGCACGACGAGCACGAGCTGCGCGCTCGCGGTGTGGCTGCGCACGTCCCACTCGTCGGCGTAGAAACGGTACTCCGCGGTCGCGAACCAGTGTCCGCGCGCGTCGATCGCGCGGCGGAGCCTGCCGACGAGCGCGACGCCGAGCCGGCGCGACGGGACGGCCTCGTCCACGCGCGAAAGGCGGGTCGTGGCGCTCTCGATCGGTACGCTGCGGTAGGGGTTGGCCTGGTAGCCGAGCACCGCGAGCCCGTCCGCCACCACGTCGAGGTACGTGCGGCGATCGAGCACCTGCGTCCAGCTCGCGGTGAGGTGCAGCGACTGCCGCCCGCGCGAGAAGGCGCTGTCCCCGCGCTTGCCGACGTCGTCGAAGCTCGCCGCGAGGCTCAGCTCGAGCAGCGCCGTGCGCCGCGCGAATTCGCCGCCGAGGCCCGCGCCGACGAGCAGCGAGCGGTAGTCGTTCTCGCGCGAGCCGGAGACGCGCGCCGACACCGTGCTCGCGTCGCCGGCCGAGAGGACGGCCGCGGCCGCCCCGCCGATGCGGAGATCGTGCACCGTGCCCGGCGAGGGCGACGTCACGACATCGACCGAGGCCGCGGTGATCGCGTCCACCTCCGCGGAGACGTCGAGGCGCCCGCGCGCGCCGAGCGGTGCGTGCGCGGCGGCGCTCGGCGACAGGACCGTCACGTGGTCGTCATCGGCGTACACGCGCAGCGCGGCCTCGGCCGAGCGCACCACGTCGGCCGGCGCGTCGGCGCGGGCGGGCGACGCGAGGAGGAGCGCCGCGAGCGACAGCCGCCTCAGTTGCACCCGCAGCCTCCGCCCGAGGGGCCGCCGCCGCCGCGCGAGGCCTCGCGGACCTCGTAGGCGTGCTGATCCGCGCGCTGCAGGAGCGGCCAGCGCGGCTGCTGCATCGCCGGGTGCGCGAGCAGCTCCCGCTCGTGCGCGCGCACGCCCGAGCAGCCGCCGCAGATGACGAAGATCAGGAGCGCGGCGCGACGAGCCTCCATCCGCCGAGCATGGCCGCCTCGCAGCGCCGGCACTTGTCGCCCGTCAATCACGCGCGAAACGGCGTGGCTAGCATCGGCGAAATGAGAAGAACGATGCCCCTCGGCCTCCTGCTCCTCGTCACGTGCCTGACCGCCTGCGACTGGCCCACCTACGAGAGCCCGTACGCCGGCATGCCCCCGCTCAAGGAGCGCGTGGCCCCGGTGGCAGCCGTGGCGCCCACGCCGGCCCCCGCCGCGCCGGCCGCCAGCCTCACGCCCGAGCAGGCCCAGGCCGCGCAGGTGTTCTCCACGCGCTGCGCCGTGTGCCACGGCCCGAACGGCGACGCCAACATCCCCGCGGCCAAGGGGCTCGTCCCGCCGCCGCGCAACTTCCACGACGCCGCGTGGCAGCAGGCGACCACGGACGCCGCGATCGAGGACGTCATCGCCAAGGGTGGCGCCGCGCTCGGCAAGAGCCCAGTGATGCCGCCGAACCCCGACCTCGCCGCCAAGCCCGAGATGCTCCGCGCCCTGCGCGCGCACGTCCGCTCCTTCCGCATGTGACGCGGCCGGGGCCTCGGCCCCGACGCGCAACTGCCATCGCGCCAACTTGGCGTGCCTGGGTGGCGCGATCGCCGGATCGCCCGAGCGATCTCGCGCCCCTCGCGCCCCTCGCACGTGGCCTGCGCCTTGCGATGCCCTCGCGACGACCGCCTGGTGGCGGCGTGCAAGGAGCATCCCATGACGATCCGCAGGCTCTCCATCTCCCTCCTCCTCTCCCTGGCCGCCGGCTGCGGTGGCGACGTGCTGCCGCCCGAGGCGGAGGCCGCCCTCGAGGGCGACGGCAAGGCCGACCTCCTCTCGCCCAGGATCCCGATCGATCGGTGCGCGCTCGCGAATCGCCTCGACCTCCGCGTGCCCTCGCAGTGCCCGACGGTGCAGGCGGCGGTCGACCGCGCGTCCGACGGCGCGATCATCCGCGTGGCCGTCGGGGTCTTCGTGGGGCGGGTCGTGACCGGGAGCAAGCGCCTGACCATCGAGGGCGTGAGCCGCGACGCGACCTCGCTGCGCGCGGACGGCGCCGGCGCGCTCGTGCAGGTGGGCCCGCGCGGCTCGCTCACGCTGCGCAACCTCGACCTCGTCGGCGGTACGCCGGGGATCCAGCTCGCTCCGGGCCTGACCGGCTCGTCGCCCTCCTCCTTCGCCAACCCGGCCGCGCTGAGCCTCGATCGCGTCGGCGTGCGCGCCCTCGCGGCCGGCGGCGCCGCGGGCGCGGGCGGCGGCACCGGGAGCGCCGGGGCCGACAGCGGCGTGCGCGGTCCCGTCGACGAGTTCTCCATGCGGCAGTCGAACGTGCTCGACTCGAAGGGCAAGGCCGGCGTGGCGCTCACGGCGGTCTCGAAGGTTGTCATCGCGGACTCGGGCTTCCTCGGCAACCGCGCCGGCGGGATCGACGTGCAGCTGAAGGCCTCGGCCGCCTGCAGCTTCGCGCTGCGCGCGACGACGGTGCTCTGGAGCGGTGGCCCCGGCGTGCGCGTCCGCGGCGCGTGCCCGGTGACGATCGACGGGGTCACGGTGCAGGGCAGCGTGCTCGCGGGCGTGATGCTCGAGCGCACCGGTCCCGCGAGCCTCGTCAACAGCTCGCTCCTCTCCACGCGGTCGCTCGCCGACGGCCGGTTCGGCGACGGCCTGCAGGTGTCAGGCGGCGCCGTGGGCGTCTGGAACACGCTCATCGAGGAGAACGCGCGCGCCGGCGTGCTCGTGGCCGGCTGCGACGCCTCGACGGCCCTGTCGCTCGACACGACGCGCATGTCGTGCAACCACGGCTTCGACCTCGACATCGAGACCTGGGCGGGCCTCGCGGGAGGCGCGTGCGCCCCCGGCGCCCGGGGCCCCGCGCTCACCGACGGCGCGGGCAACGCGTGCGCCCCCTGCGACGGGCCCTACGCGGGCTGTCACGCCGTCTCGTCCTCGCTGAGCCCCATCCCCCTGTAGGAGCCTGTAGGGCGTAGATCGCCTTCGTGCTCGTGCTCGTGCTCGTGCTCGTCCGGGCTCAGGCTTCCTGGGGGCTGCTGCCGCTTCCCCCACACCGTGGGCGGGGATTGTCGCATTCCCGCGAGAGGTCGCTCGGCGTCGCGCAGGAGATCGACGTGATCGCCGTTCCATGATCAGCTTCGCGCATGTCCGCCAAGCAGTACCGGCCGTGGGAGCTCGACCAGCTCTACCTGCTGCCGCCGTCGCCGCGCGAGTGGTTGCCCGAAGGACACCTCGCGTACTTCATCCTCGAGGTCGTCGAGACGCTGGACCTCGGTGAGATCGAGCGCGGAATCCAGGCGAAGGATGCACGCGGCGAGCGCCCGTACTCGCCGCGGATGATGGTAGCGCTGCTGCTCTACGCGTACTGCGTGGGTGTCTATTCGTCGCGCAAGATCGCGCGCGAGACCTACGAGGACGTGGCCTTCCGCGCACTGTGCGGCGAGGCCCACCCGCACTTCACGACCATCAACCAGTTCCGCCTCGAGCACCGCGCCGCGTTCCTGGCGCTGTTTCTTCAGGTACTGCAGCTGTGCAAGAAGGCCAAGCTCGTCAAGCTCGGCCACGTCGCGCTCGATGGCACGAAGGTGCTGGCGAGCGCCAGCAAGCACAAGGACGAGGACGACGATGACTCGCAGGGCCCCAGCGCGGTGAGCGCGGATCTGCCGAAGCACCGCATTCCGACAGAGCTCGATGGCACGCCCAAGCCGAAGGCGCAGCGCAACTTCACCGACCCGGACAGCCGGATCATGTGCCAGAGCGGCGCAGTCGTGCAGGCGTACAACGCGCAAACCGTCGTCGATGCCGAGTCGCAGATCATCGTTGCCGAAGCCGTGACCAACCAGGCTCCCGACTGTGAGCACCTGGTGCCGATGCTCGACCGCGTGCGGCAGAACTGCGGCGCCGATCCCGCCGTGATGACCGCGGACAGCGGCTTCTTCTCCACGGGCAACGCCGACGCCTGCGAGGGTCGAACGGACGCCTACATCGCCGTCGGACGCGAGCGCCAAGCAAACGCGACTGGCGAGCAGACGATCGAGCCTGACACCGCCGCCGCTCATGCGCGATCCCGAATGCGCGACAAGCTCTGCACCGAGCGCGGCAAGCAGATCTACGCGCGTCGCAAGGCGATCGTCGAACCGCCCTACGGCCAGATCAAGCAGGCCCGCGGCTTCCGCCGCTTCTCGTTACGCGGCCTGGACAAGGTCCGCTGCGAGTGGACCCTGGTCTGCCTGACGCACAACCTGCTCAAGCTGTTTCGCGCACCTGCGACGAGGGAGCTCGCGCTGGCC
>CAZQJC010000144.1:0-6110 GCA_964593795.1 uncultured Myxococcales bacterium
CCGAGCGCAGCGAGGCGCAAGGGCGTAGCGAGCGCAGCGAGCGAAGACGCAGGTTGGGGGGCCCGACCGGGCTTTGCCCGGGCGGGGGAAGGGCAGCGTGCCCTTCCTGGTGGCCGGCTTCCGAGCCGGCCACACGCAAGCCTAGCGGCAGGGGCCCCAGAGGCTCTCGATCGCCGCGACGTCCGCCGGCGTCGGCTCCACGGCGAGGTTGTTCGGGTTCATCACCGAGGCGCGCGTCTCGGCGGGGACGTGCGGCAGGCCGAAGGCGTGGCCGAGCTCGTGCGCGACGGTGACCGCGCGCTCGTGCGCGTCCACGAGATCCCTGTTGATGAACACGATCCCCCGCTGATCGTCGTAGAGGCCGTGGAACACGGGCGCCGCGTCCTGGAACCGGACCGGCAGCTCGCTCGCGTCCGCGGCGTTCGTGGACAGGTGCGTCCCGAGCGCGCCGTTCCAGAGCGAGAGCGCGCGCTCGATGCCGTCACGCTCCTCCGCGCTGGCGTCCGCGGCGGCGGCGACGCGCAGCGGCGCGCAGGGATCGTGGAGCACCTGCGGGCCCGACGACTCCGGGCCGGAGCAACCAGTCGCGAGGGGGAGCAGGGAAGCCAGGAAGGACGCGAGCAGACTTCGGTGGAGCACTGGCGGCCATCGTACACGCCCGGATCCCCCGAGGCTCCCGGCGCGCGCGATCGACCCTCATTTTGCGGAGGAAGTGTGCGCGGGGCGCCTACCGGGAATCTCGCACGATTCTACACATCCGCATGAGCGGATATGTCTCCGCCGGGCCATGGAAAGGAGAACGCCAGGGCCGCCAGGGCGGCCTCCCCGGCTTGTGGCTGCCGCTGCGCACGGCCAGCCTCGTTCCCTGCACGGCCGCCGGCTACTCGCCGCGACAGCCAGGCGATGGCCGGCTGGCGTGCCTGGCGGCCCTGGCGTTCTCTTCCTCCGAGAAGTGACAATCGTGAGACCTCGAATCTATTGCGGGTCCGCGGGCACGAGGAAGACGGGCCGGGTCGTGGACCGGAGCACGCGGTCCGCGACCGAGCCGAGGACGGCGCGCCGGAGCCCGGAGCGTCCGTGCGAGGCGAGGCAGATGGCGTCGACGCCGAGGCGCTCCGCGGCCTGGACGATCGCCACGGCCGGCTCCCCCTCGATGAGCAGGGTCCGCACGGTGACGTCGGGCGTCGCGAGCACGGAGAGGCTCTCGAGCTGCCCCGCGAGCTCCGCTCGTTGCTCGGTCGTCATCCTGTGCGCGGCGGGCCCGTCGCCGGCGCGCATCGCGAAGGGGGGCTCGACGACGTGGCACAGGTGCACGAGGCCCCCGTGGGCCAGGGCGCACCCGTAGCGGATCGCGGCGCTCGCGCGCGGTGAGAAGTCGACCGGCACGAGCACGTGCGAGAGCCTCGGGGCCGCCTGGAGCGCGGGGCGCGGGAGCGACGCCGCCGGCATGCAGAGCAGCGGCGCGCGCGCCTCTCGCAGCGCCGCGTGCGCCACCGAGCTGCGCAGGCCGCGCTCCCACCGCGAGCGCTGGCTGGCGCCGACGACGAACAGGTCCACGTCGGCCGAGAGCGCGCCGAGCGCGACGCCGAACGGCTCCCAGGTGGGTCGGATCTGCAGCGTGGAGCGCCCCTCGCCGGCGAGCCCGGCGATGCGCGGGCGCAGCTCGCGCTCGAGCAGGACCTTGACCTGGGCATCGGGCGTGAGGAGATCCTGCGACGGCTCGATGCCGAAGCGCTGGTGCGCGGCGGGCGGCAGGTAGAGGTGCACGAACGTCACGTCGCAGGGGCCCGCCTCGCGGAGCGCGCGCACGCCCTCGATCGCGGCGTCGCCGGCGGGGCCCTCGTCGAGGCCCACGACCGCCCGCAGGGGCCGGCGCCCGGCGGCCCACTCGGACAGGTCGGCCTCGCCGCGCGGAACCACGAGCACCGGGCGATCCGCGGCGTCGAGCACGCGCTCGGCCGTGCTGCCGAGCAGCCATCGGACCGGCGCTCGCCAGCCGTGCGTGCCGATCACGATGAGACGCGCAGCGATTGCGCGCGCGTGCTCGAGGAGCTGCACGTCGGGATGACCATCGAGGATGCACGACTCGACGGCGACGCCCTCGGCGCGCAGCGAGTCCACCGTCGTCGCGAGGGACTTCCCGGCCGAGTTGCGGATCGCCAGCTCGAAGCCCCCGAGCTCGCCCGCCGCGAGCCCGCTCGCGTCGAACACGTGGGCCACGACGAGCGTGTCCTGGAATCGCCGGGCCGCGTTCAGCGCGACCTTGATCGCGCTCGCCGAGACGGTCGAGAAGTCCGTGCCGCACAGGATCTTCATGCCCATCCGTGAAGCAGGCGCCGTGCCGGCCCGGCGCGGGTGGGTGGACGCCCCGGCCCGCAAAGGCTGCGGCTCGCGCGGGGCACGCGGACATTCCTTTCGGTCGGGATCGCGCGGCCCGCGCACGTCGTTTGCAGGGTTGCGAGGCGCGACGTCGAGAGTCGAGAGAGAGAGGGAGCCATGAGGATCGAGCAGATCATGACGAGGAACGCCCACTGCTGTCGTGCGGAGGAGCCGCTGAGCCGGGCCGCGCAGCTCATGTGGGAGCACGACTGCGGGAGCCTCCCCGTCGTCGATGCGAAGGGGGCGGTGATCGGCATGATCACCGACCGGGACGTCTGCATGGCGGCGTTCACGCAGGGCAGGGCGATCTCGCAGATCCCGATCGGCAGCGCGATGGCCAGGAAGGTCATCGCCTGCAAGGCCGACGACCAGCTCACGGTCGCCGAGAAGCTGATGAGCCGGCACCAGATCCGCCGCGTCCCGGTCGTCGACGGCCAGAACCAGCTCGTCGGCATCCTGTCGCTCGGCGACCTCGCGCGCGAGGCCGAGCGCGAGCGCGAGCAGCGCCGGCCGGAGGTCAAGGTGGACGAGGTCGCGGCGACGCTCGCGGCGGTGTGCCACCCGCGCAACGGCCACGGCGCGACCCCCGCGAGCTGACCTGGAAGGTGTGGCCGCGCTGAGCGCATCCACAGGTCTGTCGAGCGCGGAGGCTGCGCGCCGGCTCCTCGACGTGGGGCCGAACGAACCCCCCGCCGGCCACGTCGGCTCGCGGGCGGTCGAGCTCTTGTGCGCCTCCGCCAACCCCCTCACCGTCATCCTGCTCGTCGCCGGCGGCGCGTCGGCGTTCCTCGGCAACGTCACGAGCGCCGCGATCATCGGCGGCATCGTCCTCCTCTCCGCGGGCATCAACGTGTGGCAGGGCCTCCGGTCGGAGCGGGCCGTCCGACGCCTCCAGGCGGAGATCGCGCCGACCGCGACCGTCCTGCGCGACGGTGTCTGGCGCGAGCTGCCGCGCCGCGAGGTCGTACCCGGCGACGTGGTGCGCCTTGGGGCCGGAGACCTCGTGCCGGCCGACGCGCGCCTCGTGGAGGCGGACGACCTGCGCGTCCAGCAGTCGGCGCTCACGGGCGAGTCCCTGCCGGTCGAGAAGACCGCGGGCCCGGCGTCGAGCGGGCAGACGGGGGCGGACGCGCCCGATCTCGCCTTCCTGGGCACGTCGATCGTGAGCGGCACGGCCACCGCGATCGTCCTCGAGACGGGCGCGCGCACCGCGTTCGGCCACATCCTCGCCCACCTCGCGGCGAGGCCCGAGGAGACCGAGTTCGAGTCCGGCATGCGGCGCTTCGGCATGCTCATCCTGCAGCTCGTCTTCTTCCTCGTGCTCCTCATCCTGGTCGTGAACCTGGTCCTGCGCCGCGACGCGATGGAGTCGCTCCTGTTCTCGGTCGCGCTCGCCGTCGGGCTCACGCCCGAGTTCCTGCCCATGATCACCACGGTCACGCTGGCCAAGGGCGCGATCCGGATGGCGCGGCGCAAGGTCATCGTCAAGCACCTGTCGGCGATCCAGAACCTCGGCGCGATCGACGTGCTCTGCTGCGACAAGACCGGCACGCTCACGGCCGGCACGATGACCCTCGCGGAGGCGCTCGATCCCCTCGGCGCGCCGTCGGAGCGTGCGCTCTTCCTCGCTCACCTCAACAGCCGGTTCGAGTCCGGGACGGGCCCATCAGCTCGCTCTACGACTTCGTCACGTTCTACGTGCTGTTCGCCGTGCTCGCCCTCGCGGAGGCGCAGTTCCACACGGGTTGGTTCCTCGAGTCGCTGGCCACGCAGACCCTCGTGCTGTTCGTGATCCGCACCGCGGACCGGCCCTGGAAGAACCGCCCGAGCGCCCCGCTCGTCGTCACGACGCTCGCCGTGGTGGCCATCGGGGCCCTGCTGCCTCTCTCGCCGCTGGCCGCCCCCCTCGGGCTCGCGCGCCTCCCGGCCGCCTACTACGGCTTCCTCGTCCTGGGCGTCGGCAGCTATCTCGTCGTCGTCGAGCTCGTCAAGCCTCGCCTCATGCGGCGCCTGCTGGGCACGAAAGGATGTGGGGGTTTCCGGGCCATGCACGCAGCCATTTCGCGGTCCGGGGGTCCGACCGCGGCGCGTGGGGATGGCACGGGCCTCGCATCGTTCCCCTAGCCATGCAGGACGCGGTCTGGTCCCCGGAGGCGGCGGAGCCGGAGTGGACGCCGGAGCGAGGCGCCTGTCCGAGCTGCGGCATGGCCTACAAGGGGCGCGTGCTGGTGGTGGACGACGACGCCGACGTGCGGTGCGGCGTGATGGAGGTGCTGCGCGTAGAGGGCTACGAGGTCGACACCGCCTCCGACGGCTTCCGCGCGGTGGCCAAGCTCTCCGAGCTCGAGCCGGACCTCCTCTTGACGGACCTCAAGATGCCCGGCATGGACGGCATCGAGCTCATGCAGCGCGCGCGCAAGCTCGATCCCGAGCGCCCCATCCTGGTCATGACGGCCTTCGCCGGCGTCGACACGGCGGTCAGCGCCATGCGCCTCGGGGCCCTCGACTACGTGCCGAAGCCCATCGACGTGCCGTCGCTGCTCCGCACGGTGCAGCAGGCGATCGAGCAGCGGGTGCGGCGGCGGCAGCTCGAGCGGTGCCGCGCGCGCGCCGACGGCAGCGGCGAGCTGCTCGGGACGAGCGCCGAGATGCTGCGCATCCACGAGCTCGTCGAGCGCGTCGGGCCGTCGCACGCGAGCGTCCTCATCACCGGCGAGAGCGGCACCGGCAAGGAGCTCGTGGCGGCGGCGCTGCACCGCGCGAGCCCGCGGGCGGCCGGGCCGCTCGTCAGGCTGCACTGCGCCGCGCTCGCGGAGACGCTGCTCGAGAGCGAGCTGTTCGGCCACGAGAAGGGCGCGTTCACCGGCGCGCTGGCGCGGCACCACGGCCGCTTCCAGCAGGCGCACGGCGGCACGCTCTTCCTCGACGAGATCGGCGAGCTGTCGGCGTCGGTGCAGGTCAAGCTCCTGCGCTTCCTGCAGGAGCGGCAGTTCGAGCGCGTGGGCGGCAACGAGACCGTCACGGTGGACGTGCGCGTGGTCGCCGCGACGAACCGCGACCTCAAGCGCGAGGTGGCGGAGCACCGCTTTCGCGAGGATCTCTTCTATCGCCTGAACGTCGTCTCCATCGAGCTGCCGCCCCTGCGCGAGCGGCAGTCCGACGTGCTTCCGCTGGCGAGCCGCTTCCTCGAGCGGTTCGCGCACAAGAACGGCTGCGCGGTGCCGAGGCTCTCCGACGACGCGCTGCAGGTGCTGACGACGCACACGTGGCCGGGCAACGTGCGCGAGCTGGAGAACGCGATCGAGCACGCGGTGGTCGTGTGCCGGGGCGACCGGATCGAGACGGAGGACCTGCCGGCCACGGTGCACCTCGCGCGCTCGGACGAGCGACCGCTCGTGCCCGGCTCGACCATCGCCGAGGTCGAGCGCTACATGATCCTGAGGACGCTCGAGCACACGGGCGGGTGCAAGGCGAAGGCGGCGCGCATGCTCGGCATCTCGGAGCGCAAGATCCAGTACAAGCTCCACGAGTACAGCGCGAGCGCCGAGCGGCACTAGGTGCGGCTCTCACGATTCGTCACATCTGCCTAGGCAGATGGAATGTCCTTCTGGGAGTCCAGCACCCCAGAACTTCTGGCCCCTTACACCACGCCCGGCCTCACCCCCGCAGAGCGTGCGGGTCGCGCAACCGCCCCTCTCCCGACGGGCCCGTCGGGAGAGGGGCCCCGCAAC
>CAZQJC010000145.1:0-4292 GCA_964593795.1 uncultured Myxococcales bacterium
GTTGGTCGCGATCACCGAGCGCGCGATGGCGCGCGAACCCGAGGCCCGCTATCCGGACGTGCAGGCATTCGAGCGCGACTTGCGTGCGTACGTCGAGGGCCGCGTCGTGTCGGCCTTCGAGTCGGGGACCTGGGCGGAGACGCGTAAGTGGATGTGCAGGAACAAATCACTGGCCGCGGCGCTAGGCGGACTGATCATCACCCTCGCTATAGGAATGGCAGTGTCGGCGTTCCTTGCGAACGAGGCGAGCAAGGGCAGGAAGTCTACGGCGCAGGCAAACGAAGAGTCGCAGCGCCTGCTGAGGGTTGCGTCCCGCGACGCCTTCCGCTACGCCGACCGCGCCATCGCCGCAAGTCAAAGCGGCGAGCCGCCATTTCGCCACCAGCAGACGATCGAGGGGCTCCTGCACCTCGCGCGTGCCGTCGAGCTCGATCCAGCGAACGGAGTCGCCTGGGAACGGCTCGCCCTCGAGCTGGGCGCGCTGCGCACGCCGCTCTTCCCACGTCTGCGCCTCTTGCACGACGGTCCCGTCGTGGACGCCGAATTCAGTCACGACGGCCGGCGCGTGCTCACCGCCAGCGAGGACCACAGCGCGACGCTCTGGAACGCAGGGAGCGGCGAGCGCCTCGCGCAGCTTTCGCATGCGGCGCCCGTGTCCGTGGCGCGGTTCGCCTCCGATGATGCACGCATCCTCACTCTGGCGGCTGACGACACGTTGGCTCTGTGGGACGGGGAGACCGCCGAACTCGTGTTCAGATGGACGCACCCCGATCGGATCGACGACGCCACGTTCAGCCCAACCGGGCGTTACGTGGCGACGGCATGCCGGGACGGAATGGTGCGTGTGTGGAGCGCACTTGATGGAGCGCTTGAGATGACAGGCAGGCATGGCAGCGACGCTGACTCCGTGTGCTTTTTGCCGAATGAGGATCGCCTCGTTTCGACGGGCCTGAACGATCCGGTGCTGATCTGGGACCTATCCACAGGAGTCTCAAGCCGGACAAGCGGTTGGGGTGAAAGCAGCTATGCGCTCGCCGTCACGTCCCAGTGGCTCGCAGTGGACGATGGAGGTGAGGCAACAACTCTGGTCGCAATCGACTCCATGAAGGCCAAGGCCCAAGTCAATGGTGGCGGGAGCCTGGCTTTCAATCCGGACGGAAGCTGGATCGTGACGAGCACCGGGTGGGGCGAAAGCGTATCTGTCTACTCCACTGAGACCGGTAGGGAGCTCGAGTCCCGCGCCGGGAGCCCGAGCGCCGTCGCATTCAGCTCCGACGGCCTGCAGATTGCTCTGGCGCTCTGGGACGGAACGGCACAGATCTGGCGACCCGGTTGCGGTGTTCCCGATCTCTTCTTGGTGCATCCAGCGAGAATCGAGCGCGTCGCATTCGATCCGAGCGGAGGAAGGGTCGTCACGGCCTGCAGGGACGGGACAGCTGGAGTCTGGGACCTCGCACTATCGGAGGGACTGGGGCCCCGCACACGTCACGGCGGCGGGGACGGTGCGCGCTCTCGCTTCCTGCCGGATGGAGACACGTTGATCTCACACGAAGACTCATATTTGCTCGCGACCAGCGTCTCCGACTTCGAGGAACTGGACGAATCCTATACGGGCTACCACGACCACGACTCATGGATGCGCTACTTCACGGAAGATGGGCAATACCTTGGCTCGAAGGAGCGCATCCGCTTCGATCCACGGTCCCGTAGTTTTGTCACGGTATCCAAGGTCCCACCCCTTGGTCGTTGCAGCGGGCCCTCTTGCTACTCCGCAGATGGGCGCCGCGTCGTCACATCAGACGACGTGCAGACGGCCGTGTGGGACCTGGACATCCAGGAAGCACTGATCCAGCTCCCACACTCTTCGATCCTCCCGAAGAATGCGTGCCTGACGCCCGATGGTGAACGCTTGGTCGTCATACACGAGGACGGCATGGGCTTCGTGCGCAATGTCGATTCTGGCCACGGCTCGGTCGCAATCGAGGGCCGGGTCCCCGGCGAGCGCACGGTCTTCTCTCCGTCGGGAGATCGGATGGCCGACGGTGAGGGACGCGAGGTGTACCTGTGGAATGCGCTCACGGGCAAGCGTTTACTTCGTGTTCAGCTGCGTGATCAAGTGCAAGCCATCGGCTTCAGTCGTTCCGGCATGCGCTTCTCTTGCGCTGATAGGTCGGGAAAGGTCTTGGTGTACGAAGCAGAGAATCCTCAGGCCCCGCTGCTCGAGCTCGAACACGACGGCTGTTGGCACGTCGAGTGGTCTCGAGAAGACGCCCGAATCCTGACTGCAGGCCAGCGACGAGTCACTCTCTGGGACGGAGAGACTGGCGAGCGGCTCCTTGTCATCTCCGATGAACTTTGGGGATCCCATGCGACTTTCGATCCCACGGGAAGGCGCGCGTTGGTCGAATTCTGGGATTCCCTGGGTTCGACTCCCCCGACGCGAGCGCTCCTCGATCTCGGCGTGGCGCAGGATCTGCGTGCGGCCGCCGCATCGATGCGCTTCTCTGATGCGCGGGACCTCGTCGAGCTTGCAACCGGCTCGCGGCTAGAAGCGAGAGGACAGGTAACGGCTCTTTCCGTGCCCGAATGGGAAGCCGCCGCCGCGCGCGTCCGGGAGCGAGCCGACGCGAACCCGTCGTGGGCCACTCTCTCCCGGCTCCACTTGCAGTCCGGGCCGGGGGCCCCTGCGAGCCTTGGGGCAGCGCTTACGCGGCGAACACGCGCCGACGGAGCGTTCGATGGGCGCGGCCAGGCCGTATGCCTCGAGCTCGATCCTGGTCATCCGCTGCATCAGATCGCGAGGGCGAAGGGACTCGATGATGAGACTCGGAAGGAGTTCTTGCGCGAGCACGGACTGGCGAACCTCCCTCGCGATCCCGCAGTCTGCGTCCGGGCCGCGCGCATGCTCCTCGACCAGGGCGACATCTCGCGTAGCGTCAAGGCCGCCCACCATGCGCTCGAGCTCGACCCCGCACACCGCGAGGCGGCCCAGCTGGCCGCGACTTCTATGGCCGAGGCCGTCCTCGACGACGTGCTGGCGACGAGTCCGACGCTCGAGGACGCGGCCGCCGTTGTGCGCGAGCGGAACGATCTCGCAGAGGCCGTTCGTGAGGCCGCCCTGGAACGCCTGCCCTTGCGAGGCAACGGAGTGGAGGAGTGGCTCCAATCGCTGTGGTACCCATGTCCCCTGCGGAGCCACGTGGAGGAACTCGTTCGCTCGGACCGCGACCACCCCGCGTACTGGCGTGCGGAGGCACTGAATAGGCTGTCGAGCTACTCCGAGTTGCCTGGACCACTCAATGCCGTGGCGTGGAAGATCGCCACGGGCGAGGAGTCGAGCGACCCGAAGCGCGTCGAGCTCGCCGTGTCCTGCGCCCGTCGCGCCGTCGAGCTGCTTCCCGAGCAACTGCACCTCGTCAACACCTTGGGTGTCGCGGAGTACCGAGCGGGACGATGGCAGGAGGCGTTGAGCCACCTGAGTCGCTTGGACGCGACGCGGCGCTCCCGCGGCGAGGCGCGCATCGTCGAGGACGTTGCGTTCCTGGCGATGACGTTGTGGAAGCTGGGACGGGCCGAAGAGGCCCGGGCAGAGCTGCTCGCGCTGGAGAGTCTTCTCGATCCGGAGAACGAGGAGCACGCGCGCTTTTTCACAGAAGCGAAGGAGCTGATCGGGCCATGACGAGGGGAGAACTCGCTCCGGAGGACCTCTTCACCGAGTGGGTCGAGGCCCACGATGCGGGACGCGCGGCGGACTTCGACACGCTGCTCACCGCCCACCCGGAGCACGCCGAGCCGCTGCGCCGCATGCACTCGGACTGGGCCCACTTCGCCCCGATCCTCGAGCGCGTCGTGCCGGGCTCGATCTCCGACGTCGAGGACGCTGCCGGCGTGCC
The DNA here is from genome assembly GCA_964593795.1 of uncultured Myxococcales bacterium. Taxonomy (GTDB): domain Bacteria; phylum Myxococcota_A; class Polyangia; order JAHFDS01; family JAHFDS01; genus JAHFDS01. The sequence goes on from CAZQJC010000145.1 coordinate 3,894, forward strand.
GCGCTCCTCGCTCGACGACGGGTCGCGCCAGCCGCCCGACGAGGACCTGATCCGGCGCCTCGGCATCCAGCTCCCCGAGGCCGGCCGCTACCGCTTCCGCGGCGTGATTGGGCAGGGCGGCGGCGGCGTGGTGCTGCGCGTCTGGGACGCGAAGCTGCGGCGGGCGCTCGCGATGAAGGTCGTGCTAGGCCGCGGCGAGACTCGCCCGACGGGCGACACGCCGCCGGTCGATGCGGCGGTGCTGACACGCTTCGTGGACGAGGCGCGCATCGCGAGCCAGCTCGACCACCCCGGAATCGTGCCGGTGCACGAACTCGGCACCGACGCGTCGGGGCGGGCGTTCTTCACGATGCGGCTCGTGCGCGGCGAGGACCTGGGCAAGGTCTTCGAGCGCGCCCG
>CAZQJC010000146.1:0-25642 GCA_964593795.1 uncultured Myxococcales bacterium
GTTGCGGGGCCCCTCTCCCGACGGGCCCGTCGGGAGAGGGGCGGTTGCGCGACCCGCACGCTCTGCGGGGGTGAGGCCGGGCGTGGTGTAAGGGGCCAGAAGTTCTGGGGTGCTGGACTCCCAGAAGGACATTCCATCTGCATAGGCAGATGTGACGAATCATGAGGCGCTAAGCGCTGCGCGGGTCCCTGTGCCGGTCGCGCCGAAGGCGCGCAACGCCAACGTGCGGCAAAGCCTGCGGGCGGCACGCGCTCGCTGCGCTCGCTGCTCCGTGTCCGCTGCCGCCGGACGAGGGACAGCCCCTGGTCCGAACGGATCAGCGCGTGGTGACGAGGGCGGGGCCGCGCAGGCGCAGGACGAGGCCGCAGCTCACGACCATGACGCCCACGAAGATCGCAAACAGCGTCGGGTAGTAGAAGATCATCGCGGTGAGGGCGAGGAGGGCCGCGCCGAGCGCGAAGGCGGGCAGGGCGGGGTACAGCGGCGCGCGGTAGCTCCGCTCGAGGTCGGGCGCGATGCGCCGGAGGCGGAACAGGCTCGCCATGCTCATCACGTACATCACGAGCGCGCCGAACACGGACATCGTGACGATGCTCGCGGTCAGCGACTGACCCGCGATCGTGACGAGGTTGTCGCTGTAGATGGCGACGATGCCGACGACGCCGCCGGCGAGGGTCGCGAGGTGCGGCGTCTGGAAGCGCGGGTGCAGGCGGCCGAGCACCGCAGGCAGGAAGCCCGCGCGGCTGAGCGCGAAGATCTGGCGCCCGTAGCCCATGATGATGCCGTGGAAGGACGCCACGAGCCCGAAGAGCCCCAGCCACACGAGCATGTGCAGCCAGCCGCTCTTCTCGCCGACCACCGTCTTCATGGCCTGCGGCAAGGGATCGTTGAGGTCCGACAGCGCGCGCCAGTCTCCCGCGGCGCCCGCGAAGATCATGACGCCGAAGGCCAGTGCGACCAGGGTCAGGATGCCCGCGGTGTAGGCGATCGGGATCGTGCGGCGCGGGTCCTTGGCCTCCTCGGCCGCCATCGCCACGCCCTCGATCGCGAGGAAGAACCAGATCGCGAACGGGATCGCCGCGAAGATCCCGCCGATGGCCGCGGGGCTGAACGACGACTGCCCCGCCCAGCCGTGCGCGACGAAGTTCGCGATCGAGAAGCCCGGCGCGACGACGACCATGAACACGAGGAGCTCGGCGATCGCGAGGATCGTGATGAAGAGCTCGAAGGTGGCCGCGATCTGCACGCCGACGATGTTGAGCGCCATGAAGACGAGGTACGCGCCGAGCGCGGCGTGCTTCGGATCGAGGCCCGGGAACTGCACGTGCAGGTACGCGCCGATGGCGAGCGCGATCGCGGGTGGCGCGAAGAGGAACTCGATGAGCGTGGCGAGGCCCGTGACGGCGCCGCCGACGGGGCCGAACGCGCGGTAGCTGTAGGCGAAGGGGCCGCCCGCGTGCGGGATGGCCGTCGTCAGCTCCGTGAAGCTGAAGATGAACGCGGTGTACATCGCCGCGATCACCGTCGTCGTCACGAGGAAGCCGAGCGTGCCGGCCTTCGCCCACCCGTAGCTCCACCCGAAGTACTCGCCCGAGATGACGAGGCCGACCGCGATGCCCCACAGGTGGAAGACGTTGAGGCTCTTCTTGAGGCCTCCGACCTCGGCAGGTTGGCTCATTGCCTGGGCGGCACAGTAGCACGCGCCCTCAGGCGGGGCGGGGCAGCCCGAAGCGATCAGCGTCCCGTGACCAGGCGGTGGACGCGCGGGTCCTGCACGACGGCGGCGCAGAGGAAGGCGGCCAGGAAGTCCTGCAAGAGGTCCTTGGCCAGCACGAGCCACGCGGGCAGCCACGGGTAGCCCTGCACGTGGTAGAGGACGAACGCGTCGTACGGCACGTACGCCACGGCCGCCGCGCCCCCCGCGACGAAGAGGTGCCGCGTGTCGCGAGCGCCCGAGACGCCGCGCGCCACGGCCGCGCCGAGGACCGCCATGATCATCCCGGCGACGAGCGCGATCGCGGGGCGACCGAGCGTGATGCCCGGCCCGAAGATCCGCGGCGCATCGGCGAAGGACGCGCCGAGGTCCGCGAGGCGGAACGGGCTCGCGCGCAGGAGATCGAGCCACAGCGCCATGAAGAAGCCCGCGACGAAGCCGACGAACGGCGCGATGCGCTTCGTCAGGGTCACCTCGCGCGCGAGCCAGCCCGCCACGCCGCCCTGGATCGCCGTGTAGAAGACGTAGGCCCAGTGCCCGTATTGCTGCGCCTGCAGCGCGCCGCCGGCGAGCCCGCACGCGGCGCCCCACGCGGGACCGAGCGAGAAGGCGCAGACCAGGATCGGGAGCGCGGTCAGGCCGAACTGGATGTTGAGCGGACCCGCGATGGGCAGCAGGCCGAGGACGTTGGCGAGGCCCGCGAGCGCGAGCGCCGAGCCCGCGTGCCGCTTCCAGGCGCTGGACGCTGCCGGCTTGCGCAGGGCGGTGCGCTCGGCCGGCCCGGCCACGAGACCCGGATCGATCGGGGTCCTCGCCGCGGGCCCCGCAGGCAAGGGGGCGGCCCGTCGCGCAGGGCTCGAGAAGGGCGTGAGCGCCTGGGCGAGGTCGGTCACGCTCGCGTGGCGGTTCGCGGGGTCCTTCTCGAGGCAGCGCAGAAGGACCGCCGCGAGCGCCTCCGGCAGGTCCGGGCGCAGCTCGCGCGGGTCGCGCGGAGCGCCCGTCAGCACGCCGACGAGGGCGGTGGTGAGCGTGCCGTGCTCGAACGGGAGGGTGCCCGTGAGGAGCTCGTAGAGGATCACGCCGAGCGACCAGACGTCGGAGCGCACGTCGACGCTGCGGGCATCGCGGATCTGCTCCGGCGACATGTAGCGCGGGGAGCCGAGCGCCACGCTCGCGGCGGTGAGCCCGGAGTCGTCGCCGTCCGGAGCGGCCGGGCGCGCGCTCGTCTTGGCGACGCCGAAGTCGAGCACCTTGACGAGGGGCGTGCCGTCGAAGCGCGTGCTCAGGAACAGGTTCGCGGGCTTCAGGTCGCGGTGGATGATCCCGAGCCCGTGGGCCTCGGCGATGGCGTCGCAGGCCTGCAGCACGTACTCGACGGCGTCCGCGATCGCGAGCGGGCCGCCCCGCACGAGCTCGGAGAGATCGCAGCCCTCGAGGTACTCCATGACGAGGTAGGGCGTGCCGGACGGCAGCTCGCCCACGTCGAGGACGCGGACGACGTGCTCGTTCTTGATGCGTGCCGTCGCCCTGGCCTCGCGGAGGAATCGCTCGGCCCCGGCGGCATCGCGCTCGAGGGCGTCCGGCAGCAGGAACTTGAGCGCGACGCGCTCGCCGAGCTGCTCGTGCCGCGCGCCGACGACCATCCCCATGCCGCCGAGCGCGATGACGTTCTCGACGCGGTACTTGCCCGCGACGAGATCTCCCGGCTTGACCGGCGGCGCTGCGGCCTCCGCGCCGCCCGGCTCGGGCGCACCCTCCATGCGCGGGACGATAGCAGTTCACGATAAGATCGCCTCGATGACCTACCGATCCCCGTGGATGACCGAGGAGCTCGACAGCGTCCGCAAGCTCGCGCGGACGTTCCTGGCGAAGGAGGCCGAGCCGCACCACGAGCGCTGGGCCGACCAGCGCTGCGTCGACCGCACGTTCTGGAACGCGGCGGGGCAGGTGGGCCTGCTCTGCATCAGCATCCCCGAGCAGTACGGCGGGGGCGGCGGGACGTTCGCGCACGAGGCGGTGATCCTCGAGGAGCAGGCGCGCATCGCCGACGACGCGTGGGGCAACAGCGTGCACAGCACGATCGTCGCGCACTACCTCCTCAACTACGGCACGGAGGAGCAGAAGCGGCAGTGGCTGCCCGGCATGGCCAGGGGCGAGCTCGTCGGCGCCATCGCGATGACCGAGCCGGGGACGGGCAGCGACCTGCAGGCCGTGCGCACGACCGCGCGGCGCGACGGCGACCACTACGTCCTCAATGGGACGAAGACCTTCATCACGAACGGCACGCACTGCGACCTCGTCATCGTCGTCGCGCGGACCGGCGAGGCGCAGGGCGGGCGCGGGCTCTCGCTCATCGTCGCCGAGACGAAGGACCTGCCGGGCTTCGAGCGGGGTCGGGTGCTCGAGAAGATCGGCATGAAGGGCTCGGACACGCGCGAGCTGTCGTTCTCGGACGCGCGGGTGCCGGCCGCGAACCTGCTCGGGCCGGCCGAGGGGATGGGCTTCCTCCAGCTCATGCACCAGCTCCCGCAGGAGCGGCTCGCCATCGCGGTCGGGGCCGTGGCCTCCGCCGAGTACGCCGTGGAGCTCGCGATCGCGTACGCCAAGGAGCGCACGGCGTTCGGAAAGCCGATCCTGCACTTCCAGAACACGCGCTTCGTGCTCGCGGAGTGCCGCACCGAGGCGCTCGCGGCGCGTACGCTGCTCGATCACTGCATCACGCTGCACCTCGAGCGGCAGCTCGACGCCGCCACGGCGTCGATGGCCAAGTACTGGACCACCGACAAGCAGTGCGAGATCATCGACCGCTGCCTGCAGATCTTCGGCGGCTACGGCTACATGCTGGAGTACCCCATCGCCCGCATGTACGCGGCCGCCCGCGTGCAGAAGATCTACGGCGGCACGAACGAGATCATGAAGGAGCTCATCGCGCGGTCGCTGTAGGGGCGGGGTAGGTACGGATTCCGTACCAGCTCTTCCATGAGGCGCTGACGCCCGGCGCGCGGTCGCGTATGCTCCTCGGCCATGGCCAACCCAATCGCGACCTGTGAGACCTCGCTCGGCACCTTCAAGGTCGAGCTCTTCGTCGACAAGATGCCGATCACGGCGGGCAACTTCGTCAAGCTCGCCAAGACCGGCTTCTACGATGGCCTGCACTTCCACCGCGTCATCAAGGGCTTCATGGCGCAGTTCGGCTGCCCGCACTCGAAGGACCCGCAGAGCCCGCGCGCGGGCACCGGCGACGGCCCCTGGGGCACGATCCAGGACGAGCATCCCCCAGGGGCGAAGCTGTCGAACGAGCCGTTCACGCTGTCGATGGCGAACACGGGCCGGCCGAACTCGGGGTCGAGCCAGTTCTTCCTGAACACGGTCCACAACGCCTACCTCGACTGGTTCTCGCCTGGGGCGTCCAAGCACCCGGTGTTCGGCAAGGTCATCGAGGGCACGGACGTGGTGAAGAAGATCGAGTCGACGCCCTGCGACAAGAGCGATCGTCCGCTCACGCCGGTCAAGATGATCAAGGTCACCGTCGTCGAGTAGCCTCCTTCCGCACGTGCGCCCCTGCGCGCGAATCCCCCGACAATAGAATCCTCGACGATTGGTGCGGTGCGCTACGCACGCCATTGAGTGGGAACACGTGCGCACAGCGGTGCACCTCGCGTGTCGTGGTCGACTGGGAGCCGCAGCCCCCGGGAGCGGGTGTAAGAACCCCGTGCCGTGGTCGCATCTCGCGCGACTCGTAGGGCGCGCCCTTTGCGCCGGAAAAGCCAGCTCCAGGGATCGCGTCGGCGCTGGTGTGCGAGCGCCCCAACAACCGCTGGTCGTGGAATGACCATCGCCTAGCGCCTCACCGCCAAGCCGCAGTTCGACTACGTGGAGACGAGCAGCCAGGACTTCATCCCCGGGGCGCGGGGCGTGACGCCCGACGAGCTGCGCGCCGAGATCTGGCTGTCGATCGTGCACGGCGTGCGCGGCCTCGTGTACTTCCCGGAGGTGGTCTCCGGGCCGAACTTCGGCTGGGACGGCACGCCCCCGGACGTCGCCGCCGAGATGACGAAGCAGAACGCCATCATCACCTCTCTCGCGCGGGTGCTGCAGGGGCCGATCGACCCGGTGGGGATTCGCGCGACCGTGCCCTCGCCGCTGCGCGTCGCGTGGCGTCAGGCGCCGAGCGGGAAGTACTTCATCGTCGTCAATCCGGTCGCGACGCCCATCACCGCTTCCATCGCGCTGACCGTCCCTGGCTCCCCGGCGTCGGCGACCGTGTACCGCGAGTCGCGCACCGTGCCGGTCTCGAGCGGCACCATCAGGGACACCTTCGGCGCATTCGCGGTCCACATCTACGTCGTGCCCTGATCCGGAGCGTCGCGCGGCTCCTCCGCGTCACCTGCGCTCGGGCTCGCGGAGGCCCAGTCGCGGCAGCTCGAACGCCAGGATCCACGCGAGCGTCGCGACGAGCGCGACCCACTGCACGTTGGCCGCGAACGCCGCGTACGCGCCGCCGCGCTCGTAGGCCACGCGTGCGGGGAGCACGAGCACGTACAGCGCGAGCGCGCCCCAACCCAGCGCCAGGAGCACGCGGTCGCGTCGCGCGGCGTCGAGCCGCACGAGGACGAGGGCGAGCCACGGCAACGCCAGCAGGTGCGTGTACATCTTGACCCGCGGCCACAGCGGGACGAGACACGCGGCGACGAGGCAGAAGCGCGCGGCGTCGTCGAGCGCGCTCCGCCGTACGCGCACGAGGACCATCGCCGCGACGACGGGCGTGACGAGCGCGTAGCCGATCGTGCCTGCGTCCATGCCGAGCAGCGAGCGGAGGAGCGGCAGCAGGCCGTGGCCGAAGATGTGCGGGCGATCGTCGAACATCGCCCCGAGGGTCGTGCTCGGCGGGCTCCACAGGAGCGCGAGCCAGCGGCGCGAGACGACGGGATCCAGCGCGAAGGACGCGGCGACCAGGGCCGAGAGCGTCGCGACGCACGCGCTGACCGTGCGCCAGCGGCCCGGCGCGGAGGACCTCGTCGCCGCGAGGCCGGCCGCGAACGACAGGGGCAGCACCTTGACGAAGCCGGCGCACGCGATCGCGGCGCCGAGGAGGCGCCCGCGCGCGAGAGAGAGGGCGAGCACGCCGCCGGCGACGAACGCGAGCTCGAGCAGCGTGACGTTTCCCACGCGGACGTCGGCCCCGATGCCGAGCATCGGGCACAGCAGGAGCGGGCCCGCGACGCGCAGCGGAACGCCGGCCGCGCGGAGGGACACGACGGTGACGGCGATCAGCGCCACCTGGAGGGCCGCGTAGGACACCTTCGCGCACGCGGGCAGGATCGCCAGCACGAGCGGCGAGTAGAGGACCGGCAGCGCCCACGCGCCGTGCGCGCCGATGACCGCCGGATCGTAGGCGTCCTGCCCCTGCGCCAGCGCCTGCTGCGCCGCGCAGTAGATGTCGCGATCCCATCCGCCGCTGTCCGGGAACACGGCCCAGCGCAGCGTCCAGACGATGCCCGGCAGCCAGATCAGGCCCGCAAGGGCGATTCGTCCGCCGCGTCCGCTCGCGCCATCCTCTGATCCAGGCCGCCCCGACATCGCCCGCGGCAGGATCGCACGGACTGCCCACGGTGGCTCGATCTGGGCCTCCGTGGGCGGCCGTGACTGGTTCAGCCGCCGATGGCGTAGCCGCCGGCGCGGACCTTCGTCCGTGTCTTCATGGCAGTTCCTTTCGCTGCGTGGATGGGCCGGAAATTCCGGTCATCCATGAATACGGCCCGCCGCGCGCAGGGTTTCGGGCCCGATCGAGAGGAGCGGCTTCAGGGCGCGTCCGGGGGCGCGACGCGGGCGTAGAGCTTCTTGAAGAGCGCCTCGCTCAGCTTCTCGGAGGGCTCGGCCGAGAGCGGGACGAGGAAGCCCACGTTCGGCTCGAGGCCATTGAAGGAGACGTAGAGGGCGCGCTTCCGATTCGCCGCCGGCGGGTCGGATCCGGCGAGCGCCGTGGCGCCGCGCGCGGGCGCCGCGGGCCAGTCGGCGGGCAGGCCGAGCTCGGCCGCGTGGCCGCGGAGCTCCGCGACGAAGGCCTCCTGGAGGCGCCGCGCGTAGTCGTCGAGCTGCGCCTGGAACCAGGCGGCGTGCGCGGCGTCGATCGCGCTGCCCGCCTTGCCGATGCGGATGCGCAGGCCCGGGCGGTACACCGTGCGTGTCTCCGCGAGCACCACCTGCGGCGGCGCGGGCGGCGGGGTCGGGCAGCCGTCGGCGCCTGCGCGCGGCGCGGCCGGCTGGTGCGCGGGCGTCCGCGCGATGATCCGCGCGACCTCCTCGGCGAGCTGATCGAGCTGCCGCGCGTCCGCCACGCGCGTCGTCGCGACCGCGAGCGTCACCACGGGCCCCTGCTCGCCGCGGGACCGCCCGCGCGCGAGGGCCACGCGCCCGGGCTCGGCGGCGAACCACTTGCGGGCCTCGGCGGCCGGGAAGTCCTCTCCGCGCGACAGCTCGGGCGGCCCGGGCAGCGCCGGCTCGAGCGCGGCGAGCCCGAGCCGTGCGCGCGCGCTCGAGACGAGCTTCGAGATGGCGGGGATGGCGGGCCCGAGGCGGCCGAGGAGCTCGCGCTCTTCCCGCTCGAAGTAGCCGACGTGCGGACACGGGTCGCTCGGGTCGCGCTTCTCGCGGCCCACGATCTTGCGGACGCCGGTCGACAGGCGCACCACGAACCAGCGCGAGCGAACGGTCGCACCGGCCTCGCCGCTCGCCGCAGCCGTCCGCGGCGCGGCCGCGAGCAGGGACGAGAGCAGGAGCGCGCCGGCCACGCGAGAGCTGCACGAGGGCATGGAGGCAGTATTCCACGCCTTCATTCGGCGGCGATCGCCCGCCGGAGGGACGCGAGGATGCCCTGCTCGGTGCGGGTGAGCCTGCCGAGCGCGTCGGCGAGGTGCGCGACGGCCTGCTGGAACGTGGCGAGCTCCGCCGGTGTCGGCCCGACGACCTCCACGCTTCGCTTCTCCAGCATGCCGATGAGCTCGTCGTCGAAGGCGCTCGCGCGCTGCTCGGCGCGCGCGGTGATCTTGTCGATGCGATCGTCATAGGCCGCGGCATGACATCCGTCATGCCCGGGGCGCCGTCCGAGGCCCGAGGGGCAGGGAAGTCTTGAACCCGGGGGCGCGCCGGAATAGTAGATAAGCATGTCCATTGATGGCGGCAGCGTGGTTTCCGCGGTGGACCGGCGCAGAGCCCTCGCCTGGCTGGCGGTGGCGACCGGCAGCCTCTTCCTGGCCGGCGCCTTCGCCCTGCTGCTCGTCATCGGGCGCGTGCCGCCGCTGAGCCTGCTCATCACGGATGCGGCCTTCTTCAAGCGCTGCCTCGTGGTGCACGTGGACCTCGCGCTCGTTCTCTGGTTCTACGCCTTCGCGGCGGCGCTGTTCGTGCTCATCCCGTCGCGCGCCGCGCCGAGCGCGGTGGGGCGCGGGGCCGTCGGGCTGGCGGTGGGCGGCGTCGCGTTCCTGATGGTGAGCGCCGCGCTGCCGGAGGCGCGCCCCGTCCTCGCGAACTACGTGCCCGTCCTCGACCATCCGCTGTTCCTCGCGGGGTTGCTCGCCATCGGCGGGGGGCTCGCCTTCTCGCTCCTCGACCCGCGTCTCCTGCCGGGCAGCGAGCCCGACCCGTCGCGGCTCGGGCGGCCGCTCCTGCCGGCTGCGGCGGTGCCCTGGCTGCGCGCGAGCGCCATCGCCATCCTCGTCGCGCTCGTCACGTTCGCCGTCTCCGCCCTCTCGACGTCGCCGGGCCTCGGCCCGCAGGCGCATTACGAGGCCCTCATGTGGGGGGGCGGCCACGTCCTGCAGTTCGCGAGCGTCGCCGCGATGCTCGGCGTCTGGGCGATGCTCCTTCAGCCCGTCCTCGGCGGGAGCCCCGTCACCCGCGGTCAGGCGGCGCTGCTCTCGGCCGCCCTCGTCACGCCGCTCCTCGGCGCGCCGCTCCTCGCGTCGGCCGGCACGAGCACCTCCGCCTATCACGTCGGCTTCACGCGCCTCATGCAGCTCGGCATCGCGCCCGTGGTGCTGGTCTTCCTGTGCTTCTGTGTCCGCGCGCTCCTCCGGCACCGCCGCGCCGGCCACTCGCTCCTCGACGGATCGCGCGGCCTCGACGTGCGCGTGACGGGCTTCCTCGCGAGCGCGGCCCTGACGGTCACCGGGTTCGGGCTCGGCGCCGCCATCCACGGCTCGAACACCGTGGTGCCCGCGCACTACCACGCGTCCATCGGCGGCGTGACCGTCGCGTTCATGGCCGCGACGTACCCGCTCCTCGAGGGGCTGGGGCTGCCGGCCGCGACCGGTCGCCTCGCGCGCCTCGTCCCGTGGCAGCCGCTCATGCTCGGCGTGGGCCAGCTCGTCTTCGCGTGCGGCTTCGCCCTCGCGGGCGCGCACGGCATGGCGCGCAAGACCTACGCCGCCGAGCAGCAGGTGCGCACGCTGGGCGAGCACGTCGGGCTCGGCGTCATGGGCGCCGGGGGCCTGCTGGCCATCGCGGGGGGGCTGTCGTTCCTCTTCATCATCGCCGCGATCGTGCTCCGGCACCTCCGGGACGTGCGCGCGGCGCGCCTTCAAACCTGCAATCCCATCACGAGGTGACCATGTCAGACGCCGAGGAGACGAGAAAACACCCATTGCAGAAGCTCATGGACAACCCGTGGCTGCTGCTCGTCATCGGCGTCGTCCTGCCGTTCGCCTCCTACACCATCTGGGGCTGGTACGAGCTGGCCACCATGACGGCTTCCAAGCTGCCCTGAGAGGGACCCATGAGCATCCATACCCCCGAGAAGGACTGGTTCCGAGCGCCCTCCGGCGGCGAACGCATCTGGGTGGGCCTCGCGCTCGCCTGGTGCCTCGTGATGTCGATGATGATGCCGTACTGGCACTTCAAGGGTAAGCAGAACAGCACCGGCGAGTCCTACACGGTGACGCCCATCGCGTTCGCCGAGCGCGTGGCGCAATCGGTCCGCAGCAACAAGGTCGGCGAGGACAAGGGCATCCCGATCGTCGAGCCCGCGCCCGGCGCGGACGCGTACCTGCAGGCGTCGATGTGGCGCTGGTACCCGATCCTCAAGCTCCGCAAGGGCCAGACGTACCGCCTGCACGTGTCGTCGATGGACCTGCAGCACGGCTTCTCGCTCCTGCCCATGAACATGAACTTCCAGGTCCTGCCCGGCTACGACCACGTCCTGACCATCACGCCCACCCAGGCCGGCACGTTCTCGGTCGTCTGCAACGAGTTCTGCGGGATCGGCCACCACCTGATGACCGGCAAGATCCTGGTCGAATAGGAGACTCGGAATGTCCACATCGTCGATCCCAATGCCGGGCGTCGTGGGGGACGGCCCCGCCGCCGTGGCCCCCAATCACCCGGCCGGTGCGGTGCGAACCTGCGAGACGACCGGATTGAAGGTCTGTCTGACCGCGCAGCGCTTCGTCAAGCTCAATGCCGTCATCGCGGTGGTTGCGCTCCTCGCGGGCGGCATCGCGGCGCTGCTCATTGGCCTCACGCGCTGGCCCGCGGTGCACCTGCTCGATGCCGTCTGGTACTACCGGCTGACCACGTTCCACGGCCTGAACATGCTGATCTTCTGGATCCTGTTCATGGAGGTTGCGATCCTCTACTTCGTCGCGACGTCATTGCTCAACTCGCGGCTCTTCTCGGGGAAGATAGCGTGGGCCGGGTTCGGCCTGATGCTCGTCGGCGCCGTCATGGTCGATTACAGCATCCTGACCGGACAGGCCGACGTGATGATGACGTCGTACGTCCCGCTCCGCGCCAATCCGGCGTTCTACCTCGGCATCATCCTCGTCGCGGTGGGGACGCTCCTCGGGGTCTTCAACTTCTTCGGCACCCTCTACATCGCGCGCCGGGATCGCACGTACGCGGGCTCGGTGCCGCTCGTGGTCTTCGGCGCGACCGCCGCGGCCATCATCGCGGTGGTGACGCTGCTTCACGGCGCGGTCGTCATGATCCCGACGTTCCTGTGGTCGGTGGGCCTGATGAGCCAGCCGGATCCGGGCTGGTACCGCCTCGTGTGGTGGGGGCTCGGCCACCAGTCGCAGCAGGTCAACGTCTGCGCGATGGTCTCGGTCTGGTACTTCCTCGGCACCATCACGACGGGCGCCAAGCCCATCAACCAGGCCGTCTGCCGCGGCGCCTTCGTCCTCTACATCTTCTTCATCAACCTCGCCTCGGCGCACCACCTGCTCGTGGACCCTGGCGTCGGCCCGAGCTGGAAGATCTGGAACACCTCCTACGCCATGTACCTCGCGGTCCTCGCGTCGATGATCCACGGCTTCACCGTGCCGGCCTCGGTGGAGGTCGCGATGCGCCGGCGGGGCTTCGGAAAGGGCCTGTTCGGCTGGCTCGCGGCCGCGCCCTGGCGGAACCCCGGGTTCTCGGCGTTCTTCCTGTCGCTCGTGATCTTCGGCTTCGGCGGCGGCATCACCGGCGTCACGCTCGGCACGCAGCAGATCAACATCCTCGCGCACAACACGCTGCGCATCCCCGGGCACTTCCACATGACGGTGGTCGGCGGCACGACGCTCGCCTTCATGGGCCTGGCCTATTACGTCGTCCCGCTCGTCTTCCAGCGCGAGTACTACGCGCGCGGCCTCGCGCGCCTCCAGCCCTACCTCTTTGCGGCGGGCATCACGCTCATGGCGCTCGGCATGTCGTTCGCCGGGTCCTACGGCGTGCCGCGCCGCCACTGGGACGTCGAGTTCACGGGCGCGCAGTTCAGCGCGGGCTTCGACTCGGGCGCGCACCTCATGCTGGGCTTGCTCGGCGTCGGCGCTTGCCTCGCCTTCCTGGGCCTGCTCACGTTCATCTTGCTCACGGTCGCGGCCGTGTTCTTCGGTCGCTCCAACGCCGGGCGTCCGATGACGGAGTGGTCGCCCGCGCCGTCGAAGGTGGACGTCGCGGCCGGCATCTCGGCGCCCGCGAGCGCGCACGATCACCGCTCCCCGGGGACGGTGGTCCTGACCCTGATCTTCCTGATGTCCTTCGCGATCTACTACTTCGCGAACTGGAAGGCCCTCGCCGACGTCTGGCACGTGAGGTAGGCCGATGGACGAGGCACGGCGGCAGGGCTTTCGTACCATCGACGCCCTGGCGTGGCTGTTCGAGGCCCATCGCTTCCCCGCCTTCGCGCTGTGCCTCGTCCTCCTCTACAAGGCGCTGCTCGTCGCGATCCTGCTCCTGCCCGCGGCCGGCGGCGCGCTCGGCGCGTTCGCGGAGGACTTCAAGACCTGGTGCTTCGGCTACGACCCGGCGACCGGCCGGATGCAGCCGATGTACGTGGTCTCCATGCTGGTCGAGCCGCTCGTCGTGGGCGGCGGCGTCCTCCTCATGTGGGGCCGCCAGCTCCGGGAGCTCCTCGGGCGGCGGCCGTCGCGGCTCGCGCCCGCCGGGGCGACCGCGCTCGTGCTCGTGACCGCATTCGCGGCCTCCTTCGGCATGCTGCGCCAGCCGGGGGCGCGCGACGCGGAGCTGCCTTTTCCGGCCGAGGCGCTGCGGACCGCGCACACGCCGCCCGCGTTTCGCCTGCAGAACCAGGAGGGAACGGAGGTCTCGCTCGAGGGCCTGCGCGGCCGGGTCGTGATGGTGACGGGCGTCTACGCGAGCTGTGGCCTGACGTGCCCGATGATCCTCGGGCAGGCGAAGCGAGCCATCTCGCGCCTCTCCGCCGAGGAGCAGCGCGAGGTCACGGTCGTGGCCGTCACGCTCGACCCCGAGCACGACGACGCCGCGCGCCGCTCGGCGATGGCGGCGGGGCAGGGCGTCGGCACCCCGCAGTTCCACTTCCTCGGTGGCGAGGCCGCCACGGTCAATCGACTGCTCGACGACCTCGAGATCCGTCGCGAGCGCAACGCGCAGACGGGCGCCATCGATCACACGAACCTCTTCATCCTGCTCGACCGCCACGGTCGGATCGCCTACCGCTTCTCGCTCGGCGAGCGGCAGGAGCGCTGGCTCGAGAAGGCGCTGCGCTTGCTCGTGGCGGAGGCCCGCGCGTGAAGCACCTGCCGGTGCTCCAGCCGACGCCGGTGCGCGTGGAGAGCGTCCGGCCGGATCCGCGGATCCTCGGCGAGGGGCTCTGGCGGCTCGGGGAGCGCGCGTTCCTGGCGCTCGACCGGCTCGTGGCGCGCGGGTTGCCGGCCGCGTGGAGCCCGCTCGCGCAGACGGGCGCCATCGCGAACACGACGTTCCTCATCGCGGCGATCTCGGGCGTCGTGCTCCTCGTCTGGTACAGCCCGAGCGTCCACCTCGCCCACGCGTCGCTCGAGGCCATGCGCGCCTCTCCCCTGACGGCGCAGCTCGCGAGGTCGCTCCACCGGTACAGCTCCGACGGCTGCATGCTGTTCGTGATCCTGCACGCGCTGCGGCTGACGTTCGAGCGCCGCTTCACGGGGGCGCGCTGGCTCGCCTGGGTGACGGGGATCCTGCTCCTCGGCCTGCTCTGGGTGGTGGGCTGGCTCGGCTACTGGCTGGTGTGGGACGAGCCCGCGAGGCAGGTCGCGCTCGGCACGGCCAAGCTCCTCGACGGCCTGCCCATCTTCGCGGATCCGCTGTCGCGCTCGTTCCTCACCGACGGGAGCATCAACTCGCTCCTCTTCTTCATGGTGTTCTTCTTCCACATGCTCATCCCGCTCGGGATGGGCATCGCGCTCTGGCTCCACATCACGCGGCTCAATCGCCCGCACTTCCTGGCCGGCAAATGGATGACGGTCTGGATCGTCGTCTCGCTCGTGGGGCTGTCGCTGCTCATGCCGGCGACGAGCGGCGACCCCGCGCGGATGGCCGTGGATCCAGGGCGCTTCGCGATGGACGCGTGGTACCTGTTGCCGCTTCTGCTCACCGACCGCCTCGGCGGCGGCGTGCTCTGGGGGCTCGTCCTGGTCGCCGGGGTGGTGCTGCTGTCGGCGCCCTGGTGGGTGGCGCGCCGAAGGGCGCCCGTCGCCGAGGTCGACATCGCGAAGTGCAACGGCTGCCGCGTCTGCCACGCGGACTGCCCCTACGACGCCATCACGATGGTCCCGCGCACGGACGGCCGCGGCTTCGCGTCGCAGGCGGTGGTCGACGCGTCGAAGTGCGTCGGCTGCGGGATCTGCGCCGGTTCCTGCGACTCGGCGGGCATCGGCCTGCCGCTCGTGTCGGCCGTGGACGCGCGGGCGCGGATGGACGGCTGGATCGACGAGTTGCTCGCCGGGGGCGAGAGGCCGCGGATCGCGTTCCTGTGCGCGAGCGCCGCGGGCGGTGGCCTCGTGGTGGACGCCGCGTCGGGCCGCGCGGCGGCGCTGCCCGGCTACCGCGTCATGCCCGTCGCCTGCCTCGGCTGGGTCCACATGCTCACGGTCGAGCGCGCGCTGCGTCACGGGGCCGCGGACGTGCTGCTCGGCGGCTGCGCGGACACGAGCTGCACCTACCGCGAGGGCGGGCGCTGGACCGCCGAGCGCCTCGAGGGCATGCGCGCACCGGCGCTGCGCCCCGACAAGGCGGAGCCGGGCCGCGTGCACCTCGTGCCGCTCGATCGCACGCAGGGAGCGGCGCTCGTGCGCGCGGCGGCGGTGATCGCGCGCGCGGAGCGACCCGCCTCGGCGATGGGGCGGCCGGCGGGGCGCGGCAGGCAGCTCGCGTCGGGCGCGGCGCTGATCGTGGCTTGCGCCCTCGTCGTGGGGGCGGGCAGCAAGCTCGGGTACTCGGCGCCCAGCGCGGACGGGGCGGAGCTCGTCGTCTCGTTCAAGCACCCCGGCAAGGCCGGCGAGCACTGCCGCAAGGCGACGGCGGAGGAGAACGCTCGCCTGCCCGTGCACATGCGCCGTGACGAGATCTGCGAGCGCGGCCGGGCGTCCGTGCGCCTGCGCGTCACGGTGGACGACGCGGTGGTCGTGGACCGGCGGTACGCGCCGCGCGGGCTGTCGGGAGACGGCAACAGCATCGCCATCGAGCACGTGCCCGTGAGCGCGGGGCCGCACCGCATCGCCGTGGCGATCGGCGAGACGGCCGATCCCGCGGAGTGGACGTTCCGCGACGAGCGCGCGCCGACGTTCGACGCGCGGCGGAGGAGGGTCGTGCTATTCGACCGGCTTTCAGGCTTCTCGTGGCACGGCGACGGCTCGTCGGCCCCGGGGTCGGGAGCAGATCGATGAGGACGCGCCGGGATTCGTGGACGCTGCAGCTCTCCCAGACCGCCGAGTACGCGCTGCGCGCGCTCGCGCACTTGGCGACCCAGGACGAAGGCGTCGCCGTCAATGCGCGGGAGCTGTCGCAGGGCACCGGCGTCCCGGTGCATTACCTGTCCAAGGTGATGCGACGGCTCGTGACGGCCGGCCTCGTGCACGCGTCCAGGGGCCACGGCGGCGGCTTCGTGCTCGCGCGGCCCGCGGCGGAGATCCTGCTCGGCGACGTCCTCGCGGCGGGCGAGCACAACCCGGCGAGCCCGGATCGCTGCGCGTTCGGCTGGGGCACGTGCGACGCGAAGCGGCCGTGCCCGCTGCACGGCACGTGGAGCGAGCTCAAGGAGGCCGCGCAGGCGTGGGCGCGTCGCACCACGCTCGCCGACGTGTCCCGCTACGCCGCCGTGCACGCCGATCCGCTGCGCGCGCGCGCGCCGGCCCTCGTGCCGCCCGGACGTCTCTCGAGGGGCCGAAGACGGAGGTGACGATGCTCGCCGACCTGGTCGCGCTCACGAAACCCCGCATCACCCTCATGGTGGTCTCGACCGGCGTCGTGGGGCTCGTCCTCGCACCGGGGCGGCTGGCGGTGCTCGGCGAGGTCGTCTGGGCGGTGGGCCTGTGGCTCCTGGTGGCGGGCGCCAACGCGCTCAACATGTGGCTCGAGCGCGACAGCGACGCGCAGATGGCCCGTACCCGCAGCCGTCCGCTGCCGGCTGGCCGCCTGCGCGCCGGCACCGCGCTCGGCTTCGGGATCGCCCTGTCGGTGATCGCGACGGCGCTCTTGTCGGCCGTCAACTTCGCGACCGGGGCTCTCGGTCTGATCGCCCTCGGTGCCTACGTCGCCCTGTACACGCCGCTCAAGCGCCGCACTCGCTTCGCGCTCCACGTCGGCGCCGTCGCCGGGGCGATCCCGCCGGTCATGGGCTTCACCGCAGTCACCGGCTCGTTCGGCCAGGACGCCGCTGTGCTCTTCGGGATCCTGTTCCTCTGGCAGCTCCCGCACTTCCAGGCGATCGCGCTCTTCCGCGCCGAGGACTACGCTCGCGCTGGGCTCCTCGTCGGCGTGGTCACCCGGGCGGGCCGTGCGAGGCGGGCGCTCGCCCTCGAGACGCTCTTGCTCGTGGGCGCGAGCCTGCTGCCGGCGCTCACCCGGATGGCGGGCGTGGGCTACCTCGTCACGGCCGCTGCGCTCGGGGCACTGTTCTTGCTCCTCGCAGGCGTGGGGCTCCGGCCCAATGCGGGGCGGCGATGGGCGCGCAACCTGTTCGCGTATTCGATGGTCTACCTGACGGGGCTCTTCCTCGCCCTGGTGGTGGACCGCAGCTAGGAGGAATGGAGATGGAACCGTTCGCGAAGAGGGGTACCTGGGTGTTGACCGCGGCGCTCTTGGTGCCGGGCCTCGCGCGCGCCGAGGAGCCCGCCGCGGCCCAGGCGACGACCGCGGCGGCGCAGCAGGCGGAAACCCAGACGACCGCCCCTGCGCCCGCACCGTACTCGCTGCCCTGGCAGCTCCGTCCCGCGGCCGCCGTGAACGTCGTACGGTGGGACACGTCGAGCGCACACTCGACGCCGTCAGCCAACGCCGACGCGGACACGCTGGCCTCGACGCTGCTCGTGTCGAGGAAGGTGACGCCCACGTTCGCGCCCTTGCTCCGGCTCGGCGTCATCCACAACGCGCCGTCGACGGGCAGCTCCGGCACCACGTTCGCGAACCCGGTGGTCGGCGCGGTCTGGGCGCCCAAGCTCGAGGCGCTCGGCAAGGACCTGCGCCTGTCGACCTTCCTCGGCGTCGCGCTCCCGCTCGGCATGGGAGGCGGCGACACGCCCGATGCCGCCGAGGCGGCCACCATGAAGGCGGCCATCCCGACCCGCGCGGCGCTCGACAACGCGATGTTCGCGGCCAACTTCTTGACCGTGTTCCCGGGCGCCGATCTCGCCTACGTCAAGGGCGGCTTCACCGCCCAGGTCGAGGTGACCATGCTCGAGCTCATCCGCGCCCGCGGCAGCAAGGTCGAGAAGGACGAGGCGCGCACGAACCTGACGAGCGGGCTGCACCTCGGCTACTTCGTGGTGCCCGAGCTGTCCTTCGGGGCGGAGCTACGCTACCAGCGCTGGCTGTCGACGCCGGCGGCCGTGGACGCCGACAAGACCGGCGCGACGCGCGACAACCTGTCCGCAGCCCTGGGCGCGCGCTTCCACATCCCCGTGGCCGACAAGGTGTTCCTCCGCCCCGGCATCGCCTACGTCCGCGGCCTCGACGATCCGATGGACGCGCAGGGCTACCAGATCATCCAGCTCGACGTGCCCCTGGTGTTCTAGTTTGCGTGTGGCCGCCTCGGAAGGCGGCCACCAGGAGGGGCGCGCCGCCCCTCCCCCAGTTGAGCAAAGCTCAACTGGGCTCCCCTCCCTGCGTCTTCGCTCGCTGCGCTCGCCCTTGCGGCTCGCTTCGCTCGCCTCCCAGACGACGGGCGTCTTCGCTCGCTACGCCCTTGCGGCTCGCTTCGCTCGCCTCCCAGACGACGGGCGTCTTCGCTCGCTTCGCTCGCCTCCCAGACGACGGGCGTCTTCGCTCGCTTCGCTCGCTACGCCCTTGCGGCTCGCTTCGCTCGCCTCCCAGACGACTGGCGTCGCGCGGGACGCCCTTGCGGCTCGCTGGGCTCGCCTTCCAGACGACGGCATCGCTCGCGCTGCGCGAGGGACGCCTTGGACCGACAGCGTCAATGACGTGCGCGTCGTGTCGCCGATGCGGGCGACCTCAGGCGCTCCGTGTTCCTTGTTGCCCTGTTGTTCTACTGTTCTATTTCGTCGTTCTTCTCGTCGGGCTCGGTCGAAGATCGACGACTGCAACTCAGGGGGACGCCCGAGACAGCTCCCGCCGCTACGCCCCCACCTGCATCCTGACGATGCGCACGCCGCCGCCGACGGGCAGCAGCGTGTCGCACCAGGCGGTGCCCGCGTGGCGGTAGCGGAGCTGCACGCCCGCGCCGGCGACGAGCGCGCGACGCGCGGCCGGCAGATCGAGCGCGCCCGCCTCGGCGTACCGCACGGCGCCGGCCTTGACGTGCACCTCGAGGAGCTCGGCGCCGAGCGCGACGTCCTCGAGGAGCTGGTCCACCACGTCCCAGCCGACGACCTCGTCGTCGATGACGGCGGGCGCGTCGCGGCCGGTCACGGGCGCTTACCGGGCACGCCGCGGCGCACCGGCCTCGCGGGCGCCGCTGGCACGACCCGCACCGGCTCGATGTCACGCGGGGTGATCTCGCCCTTCTCCGCGCGCGCGCCGTAGAAGGCCGCAAGGTCGAAGCCGCTCGGCGCCGGCGTGGCAGGATCGCGCGTCGTCGGATCCGGGCGGCGCCCCGCGAGCCTCGCCAGCAGTCCGCGCCTCGAGATCCCCTGGCTCATCGCTCCTCCACCTCGACGTGGTTGCGCGCCTGGGCAGCCGCGTCCTGCGCGTGGCATTGCAGGCAGCTCTGGCGGGTCGCGTGCGGCGTCCGCAGCGGCGCGCGCCCGCTCGGGCCGTGGCAGCTCGCGCAGTTGCTCCGCATCTCCAGCCGGTGCGGGATGGTCGGCGGGGCACCCGCCCACGCGCGCGTCCCGCGCCCGGGCGCTTCGAGGCCCGCGAACGTCGTCCCGGCCACGGGCGGCGGCTCGCCGAACGGCGCTCCGCGCACCGCCGGCGCGTGACACTGGAGGCAGCTCCCGTAGCGCTCGTGCGCCATCGCAGGCGCGATCCGCCCGGCGATGAGGGCTCCGCGCTCGTGGCACGCGAGGCAATCCGTCGCGGCGTCCTCGGCCACGAGGTGCGGGATCGTCGGGGGCGCGCCCTCGTAGGCGCGGCGCTCGGCCCGCTCGCGCAGGGCCCGCGCGCGATCCGCCGCCGTCACGGGCGGCAGGGGCGCATCGAGCCGCGGGAGCCGCTCCGCCAGCGCGTCGAACGCCTCCGCGTACATGCTCGCGTGAGGGCCGCGGCGCTCGCGCCCCAGATCGGCCTGCCGGGGCACGGCCTTCGTCCCCGACCCCCGCGGGTGCCGCGGCTCCGCGCGCACGATCTCGGCCGGGGTCCGCGCGCCGGTGAGCAGGCCCGCACCCGCCACGACGATCGCGGCCGTGACCGCGACGTGGGCCAGGCGCAGCGGCGGCCGCGTGCCGGTCGTCATGCCCCGCGCGCTCCCTTGCGCCGCACGCGGACCGCGCACTTCTTGTAGTCGGGCTGCTTGGAGAACGGATCGTACGCCTCGAGCGTCACCTGGTTGACCAGCATCGTCTCGTCGAAGAACGGGATGAACAGCGAGCCCTCCGGCGGCTGCCCGCGCCCGTCGATCCAGACCGGCACCTCGACCTTGCCGCGCCGGCTCTCGACGATCACGCGCTCGCCGTCGCGCACGCCGAGCTTGCGCGCGTCATTGCGGTGCATCTCGACGTACGCGTTGGGCACGGAGTTGCGCAATTGCGGGATCCGCCGCGTCATCGTGCCGGAGTGCCAGTGCTCGAGCACGCGCCCGGTGCAAAGCCAGAACGGGTACTCCTGATCCGGCACCTCGGGCGGCGGGGTGTACGGGCGGAACCAGATCTGCGCGCGGCCGTCCTTGGTCACCGAGTGGTAGAAGTCGATGTCCTTGCCCTCGGCGACGTAGCCGTCGTCGAACTTCGAAAAGCGCCACTTCGTCTCGCGCCAGGTGCCGTCCTTCTGTTGCACGACCGGCCAGCGCAGGCCGCGCGCGCGCGTACTCGTCGTAGGGCGCGAGGTCCTTGTGCTTCTTGCGCGCAAACTGCCGGTACTCGTCGAAGAGGTGCCGGTCCACGTTCACGTCGTAGTAGTGCGGGAACTGCCAGATCGGCACCTCCTTGCCGTCCTTCTGGATGCCGAACACGAACTTGCCGTCCTTGTCCTTCGCGCCGGCGAAGCCGCGCTCGTAAAGGCGCCTCGCCAGCGCGATGATCTGCCAGCAGTCGTCCCGCGCCTCGCCCGGCGGCTTGACCATGCGGAACCACTGCTGCGTGCGTCGCTCCGAGTTGCCGAACATCCCGTTCTTCTCGACCCACATCGCGCTCGGCAGCACGAGGTCCGCCGCCGCGGTCGTCGCCGTCGGGTAGACGTCCGACACGATGAGGAACTTGCCGGGGATCTTGCGGCTCGCCTCGAACAGCGCCGCGCGGTTCGGCAGCGTCTGGCCCGGGTTCGTGACCTGCACCCAGATGGTCGAGATGCCGCCGCCCTGGTCCTTGGGCGTCGAGAAGCGCTTCCACATCTCCACCGTGTGGTAGCCGGGCTTGGCGCCGAGGCGGCCCGCCGGCAGGTTCCACAGCGCCTCGGTCTCGCGGCGGTGCTCCTCGTTCTCGACGACGCGGCCGCCGGGCAGCGCGTGCGAGAGCGTGCCGACCTCGCGCACCGTGCCGCACGCCGACGGTTGCCCCGTCAGGCTCGTGGGCGCGTCGCCGGGCCGGCCGAAGTGCCCCGACAGCAGGTGCACGCCGTGGACGAGCGTGTTGATGCTCGTGCCCTCGGTGTGCTGGTTCATGCCCATGCACCAGAGGCTGACGATGCGCAGGTCGCGCCGGCCGAAGCGCTCGGCCAGCATGCGGATCCCGGCGGCCGGCACGCCCGAGAGCTCCTCGACGTGCTCGGGCGTGTACGGGTCGAGCGCCTTTCTGAACTCGTCGAACGAGATCGCCTTGCCAGTGAGCGTTCGGGGCGCCGAGTCCGCGCGGAACGCGCAGTGCTTCTCCACGAACGCGCGGTCCCACGTGCCCCGCTCGAGCAGGAGCCGCATGACGCCGCTCGCGATCGCGAGGTCGCCGTGCGGCTTGAACTGCAGGAAGTGCTGCGCGAACGCCGTCGTGCGGGTGCGGCGCGTGCCGATGTCGATGAGCTCGACCGCCTCGCCGCGCGATCGTCGGTCGACGATGCGCGAGAAGAGCACGGGGTGCATCTCCGCCGGGTTGTTGCCCCAGAGGATGACGACGTCGGCGCGGTCGAGGTCGTCGTAGCATCCGGCCGGCTCGTCCACGCCGTAGGTCGCGAGGAACCCCGTCACCGCGGACGCCATGCACAGACGCGCGTTGGGATCGATCTGGTGGTGTCCGAGGATTCCCTTGACCAGCTTGCTCGCCGCGTAGCCCTCGGGGATCGTCCATTGCCCGCTGCCGTAGACGGCGAAGCCCGCCGGATCCGCGAGCACGCGATCGGCGATGACGTCGAGCGCCTTCTCCCACGAGATCGGCCGCAGGACGCCGCCCGAGCGCAGCATGGGCCGCGTGAGCCGGTCCTTGCCGTAGAGCGCGAGGCCCACGTGGTAGCCCTTGACGCACAGCAGGCCCTTGTTCACCTCCGCCAGGGGATCGCCGGCGATCGCGACCACGCGCCCGCCTTGCACGCCGACCTGGACGTGACAGCCCGTGCCGCAGAAGCGACACGGCGCCTTGTCCCAGACGACGCCGCCGTTCTTCGCGCCCACCGCCGCGCGCGCCTCGCCGGCCATCTGCATCGCGACCGCGATCGCGGCGACCATCGCGCTGCCTCTCAGGAAATCACGCCGATCCATCGGGCTCCTCTGGGAAGTCGATCCGCACCACGGCCACGAGCGCGACCCCATCGAGCCCCTCGATGCGCTCGACCATCGCCTCTCCGGCCTGGGCCGTCGCCGTCTCGAGCACCACGGGCACGCAGTCGCCGAACGGCTCGCCGACGGTGACGTGCGGCTGATCCTTCAGGGCGGCGAGGACCTGCTGCCGGTGGTCCGGCAAAGCAGTGACGACGAGGGCGCTCGTGACCAAGGCAGAGTCTCCGGGCGGAGCCATTGCAGGCGGCGGACCAGGGGCCCGCGGGACACCTGGCACGAAGGCTGCTCGAGGAGGCTGCGTGGACCGTCGCCTTTGGCCGATCTGGGGGCTCGCCGCGCTGCTCTCGGCGTGCAACCGCCCCGTGCAGCCGCTGCGATTCCAGTCGCACGAGGGCGGCAAGACGCACGCGACCACCGTGCGCACGCCCATCAAGCTGACCGGCATCGAGCGCCTCGGAGCGGGCGGCGGCTTCGCGCAGGAAATGCGCGTCCCGTGCGCCAGTTGCCATGCTTTGCGCGAAAGCAAACCGCTGCCCGCGTCCGCGCAGGACCTGCGCGAATTCCACGCGGGGCTCACGCTCGAGCACGGGAGCAACGTGTGCCGGTCCTGCCACGTCGAGGGGCGCGTGGACGCGCTGCGCCTCGCGAGCGGGGAGCTCGTGCCGACGACGGAGGTGATGACGCTCTGCGGGCAGTGCCACGGCCCGCAGAAGCGCGACTACGACCGGGGCCTGCACGGCGGCATGCGCGGCCACTGGGACCTCACGCGGGGCGCGCGCGAGCGCAACTCGTGTGTCGACTGCCACGACCCTCACGCGCCGCGCTTTCAGGGCGGCCTGCCCGTGCTGCCGCCGCGCGACCGCTTCCTCGAGCCCAGGGAGGGCCACCCGCATGGCTGATACGCCGGCTGATACGCCCGCAGCGCCGGTCAAGCGCCGCGTCGCGCTCAAGGTCCTCGGCAGCACGCTCGGGGCCGGCGCCTTCGCCCGCGCGCTCGCGCCCTTGACCGAGTGGAAGCCCGCGCAGTCGATGGACGAGTTCCTGCGCCTGCACTACCGCGAGCTGTCACCCGAGCAGATCGCGAAGGTCGTCCACCAGCTCGAGGCGGACGCGCGCGCGAAGTACCACCGCGACGACGTGCGCATCGCGGATCCGCGCCCCATCGCGGGCGTCGAGTTCGGCTACGCGCTGAACCTGTCGGTGTGCATCGGCTGCCGCCGCTGCGCCGAGGCCTGCCACGTCGAGAACAACCACGACCGGCGCACGAACCAGTCCTACATCCGCGTGCTCGAGATGGAGCAGGGCAGCTTCGACCTCGAGAAGGGCGACAGCACCTACGACCACCCCGTGCCCGCGCCCGGCAAGTACTACCTGCCGGTGCAGTGCCAGCAGTGCGACAACCCGCCGTGCGTCAACGTCTGCCCCGTGCAGGCGACGTGGAAGGAGCCCGACGGCATCGTCGTCGTGGACTACAACTGGTGCATCGGCTGCCGGTACTGCATGGCGGCGTGCCCGTACGGCGCGCGCCGCTTCAACTGGGAGGCGCCCGAGGTCCCGAGCGCGGAGCTCAACCCCGAGCAGGGCCTGCTGTCGAACCGCGTGCGCCCGCAGGGCGTCGTCGAGAAGTGCACGTTCTGCCTGCACCGCACGCGCGAGGGCAGGGAGCCGGCGTGCCTCGAGGCGTGCCCGACCGGCGCGCGCGTCTTCGGCAACCTCCTGGATCCCGAGAGCCCCGTCCGCAAGGTGCTGGCGGACAAGCGCGTCTTCGTCCTCAAGGAGGAGCTCGGCACGCGGCCGCGCTTCTTCTACTTCTTCGACAAATGATGGCCTGCACAAGTGACCTGAGAGGCACGCAATGAGCGCAGTCCTGCCGGCCCGCCACGTCCAGAGCTACCCGCGCTTCCTGTGGCGCCTCGTCGTCCAGAGCTTCGACGGCACCTGGCGCTTCTACGCGTGGATGACGATCCTGTCGGCGATCGCGCTCGTGGGCCTCAATCAGTGGGCGCACCAGCTCGTCCACGGCATGGTCGTCACGCACCTGACGGACCAGGTGTCGTGGGGCCTCTACATCGCGAACTTCACGTTCGGCGTCGGGCTCGCGGCGGGCGGCGTGATGATGGTGATCCCCGCCTACCTCTACGACGACCACGAGATGCACGACGTCGTCTTGATCGGCGAGTTGCTCGCCATCGCGGCGATCGTGGTCTGCCTCGGCTTCATCGTGGTCGACATGGGCCGCCCCGACCGCTTCTGGCACGTGCTGCCGGGCCTCGGGCGCTTCAACTGGCCCATCTCGATGCTCACGTGGGACGTCATCGTCCTGAACGGCTACCTCGTCCTCAACCTGCACGTCGTCGGTTACCTGCTCTACATGCGCTTCCTCGGCCGGCGCCCCGCGAAGCGCTGGTACGTGCCGGTGGTGTTCCTGTCGATCGCCTGGGCGATCTCGATCCACACCGTCACGGCGTTCCTCTACTCGGGGCTCGGCGGCCGGCCGTTCTGGAACTCCGCGCTGCTGGCGCCGCGCTTCCTCGCGTCGGCGTTCATCACGGGCCCGGCCTTCGTCATCGTGCTGCTCCAGCTCGTGCGGCGCTTCGGGAACGTGAAGGTCGGCGAGGGCCCGCTGCGCACGCTGACCGCGATCCTGCGCGTCACGATCCCGATCAACCTCTTCATGCTCGGGTCCGAGCTCTTCACCGCGTTCTACACCGGCGGCTCGCACCTGACGAGCGCGCGCTACCTCTTCTTCGGGCTGCACGGCAAGCACGCGCTGGTCCCGTGGATCTGGACGAGCGTCGCGCTCAACCTCGGCTCGCTCTTGCTGCTCTACGTGCACCACCGCCGCGGCAGCCGCGGCTGGCTGGACCTCGCCTGCGTGGCCGCCTTCACCGGCGTCTGGATCGAGAAGGGCATGGGCCTCATCGTGCCGGGCTTCATCCCGAGCACGCTCCACGAGCTGGTCGAGTACCTGCCGAGCCTCGCCGAGTGGAAGATCACCGCCGGCGTCTGGGCCCTCGGCCTCATGGTCCTCACGCTGGCCATCAAGGCCGCTCTGCCCATCCTCCGCGCCAGCGTCGAGCACGCCGAGCGCTAGGGGTGCAC
Organism: uncultured Myxococcales bacterium; assembly: GCA_964593795.1. Classification (GTDB taxonomy): domain Bacteria; phylum Myxococcota_A; class Polyangia; order JAHFDS01; family JAHFDS01; genus JAHFDS01. Next base: position 25,566 of record CAZQJC010000146.1, read on the forward strand.
TCTCATGATTCGTCACATCTTCGTACCGACCGAGTCGAAGGGCTGAACGACGAAATAGATCAATAGAACAACAGAGC
>CAZQJC010000147.1:0-90492 GCA_964593795.1 uncultured Myxococcales bacterium
GGAGGGGAGGAGGAAGAAGCGGCGCTCGGAGCAGCGCCTCGTGACGAGGTAGCTCGATCTGGGCAGGACCATGCGGGGCGCGGACACGGGCGCGGTCGGGGAGAGCAAGCGCGGTGCCGAGTCGGGGGCGACGACGGTCCGCGGGTTTGCAGCGTGCGACGAGGCGGGCGGACGGAATACCGACCGGCGAGGGACGGCGGGCCGTCGCGCTGGACGGAATACCGGACGCGGGAGGTGAGAGAGATGCGGATAGGCGCATGAGAGGGTTGATCGACACAAGCGCAGTGCTGCGAGACGGGTACGGAAACCGTGAGGGGACCGGTTCCGGTTCCGGTTCCGCCTCGGGAACGGCACCCGGCAATCCGGGATCGGTCGCCGGCATCCGGGAACGGCACCCGGCATCCGGAGTCGGTCGCCGGTGACCGGCATCCGGGATCGGTCGGCGTGACCGGGATCGGGCGACCGGGCCCGGGGACACCGAGCCGGGTCACCGCCGGTGAGCTACCGGGCGCAGGAGGTCTCGGCGCCGTCCACGAGGAGCTCGTCGTACCAAACGTCGGCGGGGGAGGCCTCGCCGCGGACGACGAGGCCGATCTCGACGTCGCCGATGGGGGGAGACGCGCTCGTCCGCTGCGTCAGGTGGAGGTCCTCCACCTCCTGGCCGTCGAGCCGCACGCGGATCTCGCCGGGGTCGCCGACCCGCACCGCGACCTCGAGGCACGCCCATCGGTCCCCGGTCAGCTGTGCGCCCGAGACGGTGCGGCCGGGAGCGAATTCGTTGTCGATCACGAGCGCGCCCGCCTCGAGCCCGAGCGTGATCGCGTGAAAGGGCGCCTCCACCTGCGCGAGCGAGATCAGGTTGATCGCGCCCGAGGGCGCGCCCGAGAAGAACACGAAGGCGCGGACCCATCGCTCGGGCAGACTCGCCGCCTCGGTGCGCTCCTCCTGGATCGTCGCGATGGCCATGCCCCGCGCGGCCACGCCCTCGGTGTGCACGTGCAGCGAGCCCGCACCGCGGAACGCGCGCGATCGATCGATCGCCACGCTCGATCCGGCCGGCTGCCGGTCGGGGGACCAGGGCGCGCCGAGCGCGGCGTCCTCGAAGCCCTCGCAGAGCTGGACGGCGAGCCCGGCGCAGAGCGAGGCCCCGCCGCCCGCCGCGCCGTCGGCCCCGGCAGCCGCGGCGTCCGCGGGCAGCTGCATCCCGCCCGCGCCCGCGTCCCCCGGGCAGCCGCTCCCGCCGCGGAAGCAGCGCCCCGCGGCGTCGAAGTCGAAGCACCCGGCGAGGGCCACGAGGAGCGCCACGGCCGCGCGCATGCTCAGAACACGCCCCCCGCCGCGATCCCGGCGGGCGTCGGCAGGACCCACGCGGTGCGCCCGGTGGGCGCCGCCCCGCCCCACCACCACGACCCCAGGCCCGCCGCACCGGCGGCCACGCCCGCGCCGAGCAGGACATAGCCCAGCGTCGCGCGACCGCGCAGGGTGTCCGTGCGATCCGGCGAGCAGCGCGGCGTGCACTCGTCGAGGCCGAGCGCCACCGAGCCGAGGAGCGCGCCCCCTGCGATCGCGAGCGCGGCGCCGCCGCCACTTGCGGCGAGCGGGATCCACGCGGGGAGGCCGGCGCGTGGCTCGGTGGAGCTGGCCGGTGGCGGCACCGTCTCGCCGGCCGGCGGTCGCGCGGCCTGCGGCACGGGCGCAGCCGCGGCCTCCTCGCGCCTCGCGCACCCCTCGAGCTCCGCCATGCGGGCCTCGACGTCCGCGCGATCGGGCGCGCCCGGCTTCTCGCGCAGGTACGCTCGGTAGAAGCGCAGCGACAGCGCGCAGCTCCCCGCGCCCTTCTGGCGATACGCCTGCGCGATGTTGAAGAGCAGGCCCGCGCGCCGCGTCAGCAGGTACGCCTTCTTGAACGCGTCGATCGCCGCGTCGAACTCGCCGATGTTGTAGCGCGCCACGCCGTCCTCGTAGGCCGCCCGCGCCGCGAGCGCCTCCGGGCTCTCGCGCTCGTCCTCCGGCCTTCGCTGCGCGCGCGCCACGAGCGGCGCGCACAGCGAGGCGAGCACGATCGCCGCGAGCAGCCGGCGTGGACGTCGCGACCGACGCCGCGGCGCGGGGCCGTCAGTCGGCGAACGGCTTGAGCGCATCGGCGTCGGGCTTCCTGGGCGATGGCTTCTGCACGGCGCTCGTGCGGGTGACCGCGGGGGGCTTGCGGCGCACGGGGCGCGCCGCCACGCGAGAAGGTGCGTCGGAGGCCGGCGCCGCGACCGGTGGCGCCGCCGGGGCGATCGTCGCCGGCGCAGCGGGGGCCGCGGGCTGCGCGAGCGCGGCGGCAGGGGGCGCGGCAGTCCCGGGCGCGTCCTTCTCCGGCCACAGCGCGAGCCCCGCGAACCCCGCGACCGCCGCCACGCCGACGAGGCCGCCGACCGCGGCCAGGAGGATCCGGCGCGAGCGCGCCGGCACCCTCGCGCGCCCCACGGCCGCCAGCTCGCCGAGGAGCGCCTCCATCGACGGATAGCGCTCGCCTGGATCGAGCCGCAGCCCGCGCTCGAGGACCCGGTACACCCCCGGCACCGGCGAGCCGAGCGCGCGCTGCCGGAGCGGCAGCGAGATCGCCGTCGCCTCTGGCGGCGCCGCCGGCACGGACGTGGTCTCGATCGACGGCCGCTCCCCGTAGAGGAACTCGAAGAGCGCGACGCAGAAGCCGAACTGATCCGTGCGCCCGTCGGTGGGGAGGCCGCGGAGCTGCTCGGGCGCCATGTACGCCGGCGTGCCCACGACCATGCCGGTGCGCGTGACGCTTGGCAGGAGCTCCGCCGGCGGCGCCTCGAGCCCCTCCTGCGGCGACGAGAGCGCGCTCCGGGCCAGGCCGAAGTCCGTGACGCGCACGCGGCCGTCGTGGCTGACGAGCACGTTCGACGGCTTGAAGTCGCGATGCACGAGGTTCGCGGCGTGAGCGGCGGCGAGGCCCCGCCCGGACTCGATGAACGCGGAGAGGATCTCGGTCGGGGTCCGCGCGGCGGCGCGCATCCATTGATCGAGCGTCTGCCCCTCGACGAGCTCCATCGCGAGGAAGACCTGATCGTCCACCACGCCGGCGTCGTAGACGTGCACCACGTTCGGGTGCGAGAGCTGCGCCATCGCCCGGGCCTCGCGCAGGAGGCGGAGCTGCCAGTCGTGCGCGGCGCGCCGGTCGGTGCGCACGAGCTTGAGCGCGACGTGGCGTCCGAGCTGCGGGTCGTGCGCGCGATACACGACGGCCATGCCACCCGCGCCGATCACCTCTCCGATGACGTAGCGCCCGATCGTCCGTCCGGGCTGCACGGTGGGCTCGGGCCGTGCCCGCCGCGCCCGGGCCGGCAACGTCGCCTCGGTGGACACCTCGTCCGCCGGCGCGTCGTCCTCCTGGAAGCAGTACTTCGCGCTCTCCGCCACGAGCTCGCGGCAGCTCGCGCAGAGGTCGAGGTGCGCGTGGACGGCAGGGGCGCGCTCCGGGTCGAGGCGTCCCTCGACGAGCTCGAGCAAGGCGCTGTCGTCCAGACAGGCGCTCACCTCGGCTCCACCCATCGCGCTTGAAAGTATTTCACACGGGATGCACAAAGGATAGCCGATGCGAGGACGCGCGACGCTCGTCGATCTCTTCGCGGGCCGGACGCGCGGCGAGACGATGGGCAGGGGCGACGAGCCCGGCCTCGAGCGGTTGCTCGCGGCGCTCCTCGAGGCCGCCCGCGGCGCGTGGCCTGGGGTCGACCTCGCGCCCGACGTGTTCCTTCCCTACCTCGCCGAGCGCGTGCCCGCAGGCGAGGCGGCGGCCGTGGCGCTGACTCGAATGCGCGTCACCGATCTCTTCCTCGCGTGTGCCTGCGCCGCTGGAGACGCGCGAGCGCTCGCGCACCTCGAGCGCGCCTTCCTGCCCGCGATCTCGGACTACGTGCGCCGGCTCGATCCCGCCGGGCCGTTTGCCGACGAGGTGCGCGAGGTGATGCGCGAGCGGCTGCTCGTCCGCGACGGCGAGCGCGCGCCGCGCATCGCCGCGTACAAGGGCGAGGGGCCGCTCGGCGGCTGGCTGCGCGTCGTGGCCATCCGGACGGCGCGGAACCTCCGCCGGGCGCAGAGGCCCGCCGTCCCGCTCGAGGACGTGGCCGCGCGCGCACCCGGCCCGGATCCCGAGATCGCCCACCTCCGGAGGCGCTGCGAGGAGGAGCTGCGACGCGCGCTCGAGGCCACGATGACGGCGCTCCCCGCGGACGAGCGCACGGTGCTGCGCCTCTACTACCTCGACGGGCTGACGGTGCAGGCGATCGGCGCGCTGTATCGCGTGCACGCCTCGACCATCACCCGCCGGATCGCGCGCACACGCGAGCAGGTCCTCGCGGAGACGCAGCGCCTGCTCTGCGAGCACATGAAGCTCGGCGCCTCGGAGCTCGCGAGCGTGATGGGCCTCGTCGGCAGCCAGCTCGATCTGTCCGTGTGCCGCTGGCTCCGGACCAGCGCCTGAGACCCCATGTGCCCGGCGGGCACCTGGGGTAACCTCGAGGGGCACATGATCGACGCCCGATCGGACCTGACCATCCTGGACACGGAGGCGTGCCTGGCCCACCTGTCCGAGCGCTCGGGCTACGTCGGTCGGCTCGCCTACCTCGAGGGCGTGCACCCGGTGGTGCTGCCGGTCAACTACATGCTCGACCGCGACCGCATCGCCCTCCGCACCGCCGAGGGGAGCAAGCTGACGGCCGCGAAGCGGGGCGCTGCGGTCTCGTTCCAGGTGGACCACATCCAGGACTTCCTCGAGAGCGGCTGGAGCGTCCTCGTGCGCGGGCACGCACGGCTGGTCGATGCGGACGACGAGCGCGCGCGCCTCGCCGCGATCGGGCTCCGCACGTGGTCCGGCGACGATCTCAAGTCGCACTGGGTCGTGATCCCGATCGAGCAGATCAGCGGACGGCGCATCTCGCTCCTGACTCGCCGCTGATCGCCATCGCCTGCGCTACCATCGCCGGATGAACGCGCGACGCCGGTTCACCCGGCATGCGACGGTCCTGCCCGCCTCGTACGCGCACGTGATCGGGGACCTCGTCAGCGAGGCGACGCCGTCGGAGTGCCGCACCATCGCCGCGGGCGGCTGCATGCTCGTCACCGGGGAGGCGACCGAGCTCGTCGACGCGCCGATCGTGGTGCACCTCGAGCTGCCGTCCGGGGAGTCGCTGGACGTCCCGGGCACCGTCGTCTGGGCGAGGGATCCCGAGGGCGACGTGCCCGGCACGATGGGCGTGCGCTTCGAAGCGCCGGAGCTGCTGCCCGAGCCGCTCGTCGCGTACGTCGCGGCGCTGCAGGAGCTGGCGCTCGCGCCGGTCGACGGGGCGCCGTCCGAGGAGCCGGTCCTCATCCAGGCTGCCGATGACGACGCGCCCGGGGCGCTCGAGGACCCGCCCGTCGCGACGGGCACGCTGGCGCAGACCCCCCTGCCGAGGCTCCTCTACCGCCTGTCGCGGGAGGCGTTCTCCGGGACGCTGCTGCTCGCGGGGGGCGCCGAGGGGCGCGTCGAGCTGCGCGACGGCATGCCGATCGACGCGGAGCACCCGGACGTCCCCGCCGTCTGGCTCGGTCGCGTGCTGGTCGAGCAGGGCGCGCTCGAGCAGGCGCGGTTCGACCGCATCGTCGGCCGTCAGCTCCAGCTCATGGCCGCCGGCGGCGAGAGCGAGGACACCGCGCTCGCCGCGCTGGCGGACGTGTCGCTCGCGCAGATCGCGCGGGCACGCCGCGCGCTCCTCGAGCGCACGCTGCTGCGCCTCTTCGAGCTCGACGACGCCGAGTACGCGCTGCACGCCGTCGAGCCGTTGCCCGTGCCGGCGCCGGCCGAGCCCCTCGATCTGTACCGCCTCATCCACCAGGGGATCCGCGACACGCACGACGAGGCGCGGCTGGCCCGCCACTCGAGCCGGTTCGCGGAGCGGCAGGCGCGCTTCAAGCCCGCGCGGGCCGCGATCGTCGAGCGCTTCGAGCTCGACGCGCTCGATCGCCTGGGGATCGAGCGTCTCCAGGCCGGCCCCTGCACCCTCGCGGACCTCGTCGCCGCGGGGCTGCCGGATCCGCAGGCGCGCCTCCTGCTCTTCGCCCTCTACAGCGTGGACGCCCTCGAGATCCAGCCGGTCGCGCAGGTGTCGGCGCAGCCGCGCGCGAGGACGTGATGCGTTGGGCGCTCGTCACGCGGCCGCACCCCGGGCCCGCCTCGCAGGCCGCGTCGCTCGCCGCCGCGCTCGCGTCGCGAGGCCTCGACGTGCGCGGCTTCGTCCAGCAGCCGGGCGAGGACGGCGCGCAGGAGCTGGTGCGGCTCGGCGCCGACGAGCGCGTCTCGCTCGCGCTGCGCGGCGCGAAGGAGCGGCCCGGGCTCGAGCCGTTCTGCGGCTTCTCGTTCGCGACCGCCGCGTTCGAGCGCGCGCGCGCGTGGGTCGCGTCGGACGTGGGGCGCTGCGACGTCCTCGTCCTCGACGAGGTGAGCAAGCTCGAGGTCGCGGGCCGCGGTCACCACGACGCGCTCCGGCTCGCGCTCGAGGCCGCGTCGCCCGAGGGCGCGCTCGTCGTCGCGTGCGTACGCGCGGATCAGCTCGGCGCGATGCTCGAGCGCTTCTCGCCCGGCGAGCCGCTCCTCGCGCTCGAGGCGCCCCTCTCGGCAGAGGGGATCGACGCCTTCGCGGACGCCGTGCACCGGCGATGCGGCGCGGGTCGGAAGCGGGCGTGACCTCGGTCGCGGATCGCGTGGCGGAGCGCCTCGCGAATTGAGCGGGGGACTGCTTCAGCCCTCGGCCTGGAAGCCGAACGCGCGGTCGTGCACGTAGACGAGCTTGCACGGCTCGAGGTAGCGCGCGTCGTGGATGCGACCGGCGGCGATGTAGCCCGCCTGGCCCTGGCCGAGGAGCACGGGCTCGCCGTCGGGGACGAGGCCGGAAGGGCCCCGCGTGAAGAACTGGATCGCCATCTTGCCCTCGACCACGACGGTCATGTCGTCGCCCGGGTGCGAGTGCGGCGGCTCGGCGGTCCCGGCCTCCCAGCGCTCGAGCATCACCTCGACGCCGTCGGGATTGGCGGGGAACGTCGAGCGCATCGTGAACCCCGCCGGGGTGTTCGGGACGACGACGTGGTGCTTCCAGATGCCCGAGGTCGCCGAGGTCTGCGCTGCGCTCATGAGCTCTCCTGCCGCAAGGGTGGGACGCGTTCGTACCACGGGGCCTTCGTCCCTGTGTCCGCCCCGGACACCGCCCCGCCGCCGCTGCCCGCGACATCCCGTGCCCGACCCGCAACTCCCCGGAATCGGGCGCGCTCGCGGTGGCATCGACGTTGCTTTACTCTTCCAGATGGTGGACTGCGGAGCGCGCTTGGCGTGGTGACCTCCAACAGCGACGCGATCACCGCCGCCGTCGGTCCCGAGGCCCGCGAGGGGGCCCTCGTCCTCCTCGTGGGCTACGGCGGCCTGGTCAGCCGGCACCCGCTCGAGGGTCCGGGGCCGCTTTCGATCGGGCGGTCGCGCGGCAACCAGGTGGTGATCGATCACCCCTCGGTGTCGCGCGTGCACGCGGTGCTCACGCTCGATCCGATCACGATCGAGGACAAGGCGAGCGCGAACGGCACGCGATTGCGCGGCGAGAGGCTGGCCGCGGGCGTGGCCGCGCGCCTCGACGTCGGCGAGCTCGCCACGCTCGGCGAGGTCGTCGTGCTCCTGCAGCGCGTCGCCGGCACCGCGCCCGCCGCGGCCAAACAGGACCGCTCGCTCGAGGGGCGCCTCGGCGAGGAGTGCGCGCGTTCGGCGCGCTCGGGCGCGCCCTTCTGCCACGCGCGCGTGCACGCGGTCCGCCCCGCCGATCGCGAGCGCGTGGGCGAGATCCTCGCGGGGTCGCTGCGCAGCGCGGACGTGGTCGGCGAGAGCGCGCCGGGGCAGCTCCAGGCGCTGCTCGTCGATGTGGGCGCGGCAGAAGCGCGCACCGTGATCGACCGCGTGCGCGCGCGCTGCGAGCAGGCTGGCCTCGAGGTGCGCGTCGGCATGGCGTGCTACCCCGGCGAGGGCACCACGGCCGAGCAGCTCTCGGGCCTGGCCTGGGAGCGCGCGACCACCGCGCCGGGCCTCGGGCCGACCGCGATGGACCGCGTGCGCGAGCTCATCCAGCAGGTCGCGCCGGCCACCATCAGCGTGCTCATCCGCGGAGAGACCGGGACTGGCAAGGAGCTCTGCGCGGAGATGCTGCACCGGCTGTCGCCGCGCGCGCAGAAGCCCCTGACGCGCGTCAACTGCGCGGCCTTCACCGAGACGCTGCTCGAGAGCGAGCTCTTCGGCCACGAGAAGGGCGCGTTCACCGGCGCGCAATCGGCCAAGGTCGGCCTCATCGAGGCCACGAGCGGCGGCACGCTGTTCCTCGACGAGATCGGCGAGCTCTCGCCGGGCATGCAGTCGAAGCTCCTGCGCGTGCTCGAGAGCCGCGAGCTGCGCCGCGTCGGCGGCCTCGAGAGCCGGCCGGTCGACGTGCGCTTCGTCGCCGCGACCCACCGCGCGCTCCAGGACGACATCGAAAAGGGGCGCTTCCGCCAGGACCTCTTCTTCCGCCTGAGCGGCGTGACGATCTCGCTGCCTCCCTTGCGGATGCGCCCCGAGGCGATCGAGGGGCTCGCGCACGCGTTCCTCGCGCGGGCCTGTCACCAGGCGCGCCGGCCCACGATCGGCTTCTCGGCGGAGGCGCTGGCCACGCTGCGCGAGCACCCGTTCCCGGGCAACGTGCGCGAGCTCCGCAACGCCGTCGAGCGCGCGATGCTCTTTGCCGGAGACGGCCTCATCGACGTGCGGCACCTCGGCCTCGCGCTCGGTGACGATGCGGAGCCATCGCCGACGCTCCTGCCGCGCTCCCGTCCGGCCGCCACGCCGAGCCCGGACCGCGCCGCCACGATCCCGCCCGCTGCGCCGCCTTCGCCCACCGCGCTCCACGACGAGGTCGCGCGCCTCGAGAAGGAGCGCATCCTCCAGGCGCTCGCCGACTGCGGCGGCAACCAGACCCGCGCCGCGCGCCTGCTCGGCATCGCGCGCGGCACCCTGCAGTCGCGCATGGACGCCTTCGGCATCACGCGCCCGCGCAAGTAGCTCAACCCTTGCGCAATCTGCTCAAGCTCCGGGCGCACCCATCGAGCAGCCCACGCGGGTGCTCGCCCAAGTCCCCGAGATCGCAGGACTCGCGGCGCGGCACGGCCGCTGCAAAACCCTCCAGCCGAAGCAGCTCAACGCCCGACTGGGAGGTCACTGATGAGGACGATCGCGATTCTGGGGCTCTCGATGGTGGTAGGTGCATGTGGCGCCGAGGGCACCCCCGGCCCGCAGGAGAGCCAGCTCCACATCGCCACGCACACGGCCACCACGTTCCAGGGCGACTTCGACGACGGCGTCGCGCGCATCGCGTTCCACGCCGAGGAGACCTCGCAGAACGTCGTGCACCTGCAGCTCACGACGGCCGTGCGCACGCTGTCGGTGGACGCGAACTTCGACACCGGCACCATCCGCGGGACGGGCGCCGAGACGGCGCTCACGCAGGAGGAGCTCGACGCCTTCGTGGCCCTCGACGCCGAGCTGGCGACGGTGGTCGGCGACCGCGCCACGCCGGCGGAGCGGGTCATGACCGGCTGGGCGACGTTCATGACGCAGGCCGTGCCGGGCGTGGCCTGGCAGGACGTCCACGCCCAGAGCGCGCGCGGCTGGGTCAACATCGGCGCGGGCGACTCGTGCCGCACGCTCTACGGCGACTCCGCCCACGGCTACTGCACGCCCTACAAGCAGACCGGCCTGAACTCGCCGAACTGCAAGGGCCGGTGCGGCGCGGGCTGCGGCTCGGCGCACACCGGCGGCAACAACAAGTGGACGATGGACTGCGCCGAGCACGACTACATGATCGGCCCGTTCGGCGACTGCGCCGACGACGCGACCTTCGCAGCCAACGTGTACACTTCCGGCGGGACCCCGTACTGCGCGAGCAACTGCAGCTGCGCCGACGGCTGCTGACCGGGTTGCGCCGGGCGCGCCTCACGCCTTCGGCCCCACCATGATCGTCGCCCGCACTCGCGGCCCCCATGCGGTCCTCCTGGTGCTGCTCGGCGGCGCCTGCGAGGCCGTGGCGCCGGAGCCCTCGGTGCGCACGCTCGCCGTCACCGGCGGCGCCCCCGACACCGATCACCTCGCCACCGCCGCGCTCGTCACCGTCTCGCCGCTCTGCGGCGCGCTCGGCCCGCCGCCGGCCCCGTTCTGCACCGGCACGCTCGTGGCCCCGCGCGTCCTGCTCACCGCCGCCCATTGCCTCGACGAGTCGCTGCTCACCACGACGCGCGTCGTCTTCGGCGCGCGCGTCGACGCGGCCGACGCCGCCGTGGCGCGGCCGGTGCGTGCGTACGTCCACCCCGACCACGAGAGCGGCAGGAACGACGTGGCGCTCCTCGTGCTCGACGAGGCCGTCGCCCTCGCGCCGGTGGCGCTCGCCTCCGCCGCGCTCGGGCAGGGCGACGTGGGGCGCACCGTCACCGTCGTCGGCTTCGGGCTCGACGACACCGGCCCGGCGGGCGTGACGGGCACGCGCCGCGGTGGGACGGCGAGGATCTCCGCGGTGAGCGCCGAGGACTTCACGATCGTCGCGGCGCCGGCGATGAGCTGTGGCGGCGACAGCGGCGGGCCGGTCTTCGTCGACCAGGCAGGCACCGAGGTCGTCGCGGGCATCACGTCCACCGGCGGGCCGACCTGTCGCCTCGGCCTGAACGAGCGCGTCGACGCCTTCCGCGGCTTTCTCGATGCGGCGATCGCGGAGGTGCAGGCGAGCCCCCCGCCCGCGCGCCCGGCGCTCGATCCGGCACGCGACTACTGCGCCGCCGGCTGCGCCAGCGACGGCGATTGCCCCCTCGGCATGGCGTGCGCGGGGCGCAAGGACGGGAGCCGGAGCTGTGGGCTCGGTGGGCTGCCGCCGGGCTCGTTCGGCGCGAGCTGCACGGACGCGTGCGAGGGCGGGACGTGCGTCGGCGCTGCCGGTGGCTGCCGCTGCTGGCGGCCCTGCGATCGCGCGCCCGCGGCCTCGCCGGGTCCGCCCGCTGGGTGCGCGGCCGGCGCGTCGCGTCCCGCCGGTGGCCTCGCGGTCCTCGCGCTCCTCGCGCTGCTCGCGCGGCGCGGACGGCCCGTACAAGCGCGGGGGCCGCATGTCTGACGCTCGCACCCCCCGGCGCCTCGTCGCGGCGGGCGTGTTCGTCATCGTCGCCGCCGCGTTCGCCTCCACGATCGGCCACTACCTCGTCTGGTCGGACTTCTTCCAGATCGATCAGGGGCACATGATCGTCCGCCGCTGGGAGGACGTCTCGAAGATCTGGCTGCCCGATCAGCTCCGCGAGAACAACTACCTGCGCCCGGTTCAGGTGCTGTCGAACACGCTCGACGGCCTCGTCTGGGGCCAGCGCTGGGCCGGCTTCCACGCGACGAGCGTGCTGCTCCACGCGGGCAACGCCGTCCTGCTGTTTCTCGTGGGCTGCGAGCTGCTCGAGCGGGGCGGGCGCGGCGCCGCGCGCGTGCCGGCGGAGCGCGTGGTCCCCGTCGCCGCGGCCGGCGCCGTGCTGTGGGGCATCCACACGTGGAAGACCGAGAGCGTCGCGTGGATCGCCGATCGCTGCAACGTGCTGCAGGGCTTCTCGCTGCTCGCGCTCCTCGTCGCGCTCCGCGCGCTGCGACGGGCCGACGAGACCCCCGCCACGTCGCTCCGCACCGGCGGCATCGCCCTCTGCGCGCTCGCATTCCTCGCGGGCCTGCTCTCCAAGGAGACCGCGATCGTCCTGCCTGCGCTGCTCGTGCTAGCGCACTGGCTCGGCGCGCTCCGCGTGCCCCGCCGCGCCGCGCTCGCCGTCTACGGCACGCTCGGCGGCCTCGCGATCGGCTACCTCGTCGTGCGCCGGACGCTGCTCTGGTACCCGCCGAGCTTCCAGGTCACCTATGGCCTTGGCGAGCGCTTCCTCACCGAGCTCGTGGTCCTCGCCGAGAACCTGCGCGGCGTGTTCTGGCCCTTCGACCCGCGCGCCTCCGACGTCGTGCGCGTGCGCCACGGCCTCGACGGCGCCGTCGCACTCGCGCTCTGCGCGCTCCTGACAGCAGGCGGCCTTGCGCTCTTGCGATTCCGCCGCGGCGATCGCCGCTGGGCCTTCGCCCTCGGCTGGTTCCTGGTCTGCCTGGCGCCCACGGCGAACCTCGTCAGCCAGCGGCACTTCCGCGGAGATCGCTACCTGTATCTCGCGTCGTTCGCGCCGATCCTGGTCTCCGCGTGGGCGGCCGACGGCCTGCTGCGCCGGCTCGCGGTGCGCTCCCGCCGCCTCGCCCCGATGCTCGCGCCCGCGTTGTTCCTGCTCGTCGCGGTCCCGGTCCTCCGCGCGACCCTCTTGCGCAACGCCGAGTGGCGCGCCAACGACGCCAACAACGAGCACTTCTTCGCGCTCGAGGTCGCGCGCAGCCCGGGCTTTCGCGAGGGCCTCGGCAACCTGTGTCGCGCCAAGGCCCGCTCCGGGCAGCTCGACGAGGCCCTCGTCTACTGCCGGCGCGGCTGGGCGATCGACGAGCGCGAGTGGACGTCGACCGCCTGGCAGCCGCAGGGCTTCCTCGCGCTCACGCTCGAGATCCTCACGACGCAGCACGACTGCCCGGGCGCGCTCGCGCTCGCGCGTGAGGCCGTGACGCGCTGGCCCCGCGAGGCGGAGCACAAGCGCCGGCTGGCGATGCTGCGGCGGTCGTGCGACCCCGGCCTCACGAGCGCCGCGCTCACGCTCCCCGATGCCCAGACAGGATGGCCCCGATGAGAAAGCTCCGCATGGTGGTGGTGGTGGTGGCGCTGGCCGGGTGCCAGGGCGCCGCGAAGCTCGCGGACGGCACCCCGTGCCCGCCCGGCGCGCAGGTGGGTGGCCTCGCACCGCCCGCCGGGACCTCGCAGTGGTGCGAGCGCGCGGGCGTCAAGGACGGCCCGTTCGTCGAGTGGTCGGGCGGCACGCCCCCGCACAAGAAGCGCGAGGGCGCGTTCGAGCGCGGCGCGCTGACGGGCCACTGGAGGTCTTATTTCCCGGGAGGCCAGCTCAAGCGCGACCTGCCCTACGAGCGCGGCAAGATGCACGGCCAGGCGACGGAGTTTCACGAGAGCGGGAAGAAGCGCGAGGAGGGCCGGTACGAAGGGGGGAGCCGCGTGGGCGTGTGGACCAGCTGGTACCCGGGCGGCGCGCGCCTGCGCACGACCGAGTACCAGGACGGCGGCAAGGTCGAGACGTGGACCGTGTTCCGCGAGCGCGACGGCACGAAGTACATGGAGGGGCGCTTCGCGGGCGGCAAGAAGGACGGGACGTTCACCGAGTACGACCCCGCGGGCAGGAAGCGCTTCCAGGGCGCGTGGAAGGCGGGCGTCAAGCAGGGCCCGTGGGTGACCTACGACGGAAGCGGCGCCGAGCTCGGCGTGCAGGTCTACAAGGACGGCGTCGTGACCTCGACGACCGGCAAGCCCGCCGAGCAGGTCGCCTCCGATCCGTCGGCGCAACCTTCGGCCGAGGAGGCGTCGCCGTAGCGATGGCGGAGGACGGCACCGATCCCAGCGTGCTCCGCTTCGCGGGCACCACGCGGTTCGAGGTCCTCTCGTTCCTCGGCCGCGGCGGCATGGGAGAGGTCTACGCGGCGCTCGATCGCGAGCACGGCAGCCGCGTCGCGCTCAAGCGCCTGCCGGACGCGGACCCCGACGCGCTCCTGCGCTTCAAGAACGAGTTCCGCACGCTCACCGATCTGCGCCATCCGAACCTCATCGCGCTCGGTGAGCTCATCATCGATCCGCGCCACTGCTTCTTCACGATGGAGCTCATCGACGGCGTGGACCTGCTGGCGTACCTGCGGCCCGAGGTGAGCCCGCTCGCCGACACCTCGTCGCGGCACGACACGATGCGCGACACGCGGCGCCTCGGGCCCGGCACGCCGGCCCCCGCGGCCCCGCCGGCCCACGCGGGGGGCAAGGTCGACGAGGCGCTCCTGCGCCCCGCGCTCCGGCAGCTCGCCGAGGGCCTCCATGCGCTGCACCAGGCGGGCAAGGTGCATCGCGACATCAAGCCGTCGAACGTGCTCGTCGCGCCCGACGGTCGCGTGGTGATCCTCGACTTCGGCCTCGCGACGGACCTCATCCGCGCGCCGCTGGCCGCCCCGGCGCTCAACGCCGGCACGCCCGCCTACATGGCGCCCGAGCAGGCGAGTGGCGCGCCATCGACGCCCGCGGCCGACTGGTACAGCGTCGGCGTGTTGCTCTACCAGGCGCTGACGGGGCGCCTGCCCTTCGACGGCACGAGCGCGGACATGCTCGCCCAGAAGCAGGGCGGTGAGCCCTTGCCGCCGATCCTCGTGGAGCCGAGCGTGCCGCCCGATCTCGATCGGCTGTGCATGGAGCTCCTGCGCCGGGATCCCGCGGCGCGCCTGGCAGGGCGAGGCGTGCTGCAGCGGCTCGCCGACGAGGTCGAGCAGGCGCCCGCGCAGCCCACGGTCGCGTACGAGGCCTCGTTCATCGGGCGGCGCGGCGAGCTCGACACGCTCCTCGCCGCCGTGGCCGCCTCGCGGAGCGGCGCCGTCACCGTCGCGCTCGAGGGCGAGTCGGGCATCGGCAAGAGCGCGCTCGTGCACGAGCTCATCCGCCGGCTCGCCGAGCCCGGCGCGGCCCTGCCGGGGCCCGGCGCGGTCGTGCTCGCGGGGCGCTGCTTCGAGCGCGAGCAGGTGCCGTACAAGGGCGTCGACGGCACCATCGACGCGCTCAGCCAGTTCCTCGCGGCCCTCGACCCGCTCGAGCAGTGGAGCCTCCTGCCGCGGCGGGCGGCGCTCCTCGGGCAGCTCTTCCCGGTGCTGCGGCGGGTGCAGGCGGTGGCGGAGGCGCCCGCGGATCACGCGGTGGCGGATCCGCGGGAGCTGCGCGCGCAGGCCTTCGTCGCGCTGCGCGAGCTCTTGATCCGCGTCGCCGCCACGCGCCCCGTGGTGATGGCGATCGACGACCTGCAGTGGACCGACGCCGACAGCCTCGCGCTCCTCGGCGACCTCGTGCGCGATCCCGACGCGCCGCGGCTCCTGCTCGTCGTGTCCATGCGCCCGCCCGGCGAGGCGCCTGCGACCCACGGCGCGCTGCTCGAGCAGTTCCTCCACGGCGTCGCGGCGCAGCGCCTCGAGCTCGCGCCGCTCGAGGCCGCGGACGCGGCGGCCCTCGCGGGGCTCGCGCTCCAGCGGGCGCCCGAGCTCTCCGTGCACTCCGCGCCCGCGATCGCGCGCGCCGCCGGCGGGCACCCGCTCTACATCCTCGAGCTCGCGCAGAGCGCGGGGCCGCGCGCCGAGCCGCTCGGCATCGGCAAGACCGACCTGCAGCGCGTCCTCGGCGAGCGCATCGACCGGCTCGCGCCGGACGAGCGAGGCGCGCTCGAGCTCTGCTGCGTGGCCGCCGGCCCCATGACCGCCGGGATCCTGGCGCGCGCCGCAGGGGCCGACTTCGCGTCGTTCGACCGGCTGACGGCGCGCCTCAAGGTCGGCCGGCTGCTCCGTGCCACGACGGGCGCGCAGGGCGGCGCGCTGATCGAGCCCTACCACGACCACGTCCGGAGCGCCGTGCTCGCGGGGCTCGAGGCGACGAGGAGGCGGGGCCTGCACGGCAAGCTCGCGCGCGTGCTCGAGGAGACGCCGAGCCCCGATCCCGAGGTGCTCATGCTACACCTCGTCGGCGCCGAATCGCTCGAGCAGGCCGGAAAATACGCCACCCTCGCGGCCCAGCGCGCCGAGCGGGCGCTCGCGTTCGATCGCGCCGCCGCGCTCTACGAGGCCGCGCTCGAGTGGCTGCCCGCGGGCCACGACGACGCCATCGGCGCGCGCGTCAGGCTCGGCGACGCGCTCGCCAACGCGGGCCGCAGCGGCCAGGCGGGGCACCAGTACCTCGCCGCGGCCGACCTCGCGCCGGACGCCACCGCGATGGACCTCGAGCGGCGCGCCTCCGAGCAGTTCCTGCGCGGCGGCTACCACGACGAGGGCCTGCAGGTGCTCGTCCGGCTCACGAAGAAGGTGGGCCTGCGCCTGCAGCCCACGCCGCTCCGCACGCTCCTCGCGCTCCTCTACCAGCGCGCGCGTCTGCGCCTGCGCGGCGTGGGGTTCAAGGAGCGCGCCACGGCGGAGGTGCCCGCCGCGGCGCTCCTGCGCGTCGACATCTGCTGGGCCGCCGCGATGGGCTTCTCGATGAACGACACCATCCGGGGCACGTACTTCCAGACGCTCGGGCTCCTGCTCGCGCTGCGCGCCGGAGAGCCCACGCGCGTCGTCCGCGCGCTCGCGATGGAGACGGCCTTCCGCTCGTCCTTCGGCGGCGCCGGCACGACGGCGCGCCATGCGCCCTTGCTCGCGCTCGTGCAGCGCCTCGCGGAGAGGACCGAGAACCCCTACTGCATCGCCCTCGCGCTCGGCACCGTCAGCATCTGCGCCTTCCTCGAGGGGCGCTTCAAGGAGGTCGCGGCGGCGGCGCTGCCGTCATTGCGCATGTTCCGCGAGCAGTGCACCGACGTCGGCTGGGAGGTCGCCAACGGCGCGCTCTTCGAGCTGTGGGCGCTCTACTACCTCGGCGAGATCGGCGAGCTCGTGCGGCGCGTGCCGCGCCTGTTGCAGGAGGCGATCGACCGCGGCGACCAGTACACGGCGACGAACCTGCGCCTCGGCCTGACGAACGTCGTCTGGCTCGCGCAGAACGACGTGCAGCAGGCTCGCCACGAGACGCGCCAGGCGATGGGCGAGTGGTCGCGGCAGGGCTTCCACCTGCAGCACTACTACGACCTGCTCGCGCGCGTGCAGATCGACCTCTACACGGGCGGCCCGCGGCGCGGCTGGGAGCGCCTGCACCAGCAGTGGCCCGCGCTCCGGCACTCGCAGCTCCTGCGCCTGCAGGCGGTGCGGCTCGAGGCGATCGGCCTGCGCGCGCGCTGCGCGGTGGCGACGGCCCTCGGCGCCGCGGGGGACCGGCGGCCGCTGCGCGCCGCGGAGCGCGACGCCCGGCGCATGGCGCGCGAGGACGTGGCGTGGGCCGCGCCGCTCGCCGCGCTCATCCGCGCGGCGGTGGCGGCGCAGCGCGGCCAGCGCGAGCGCGCGGTGGAGATCCTCGCGGAGGCCGAGGCGCAGCTCGAGGCCGAGGGGCTGCGCCTGCACGCGATGGCGGCGCGGCTGCAGCGCGGCGAGCTCGTCGGCGGCGAGTCGGGCGCGGCGCTCGTGGCGACGGCGACGGCGTGGATGGAGGGCCAGCGCATCAAGGCCCCGAAGCGCATGGCCGCGCTCCTCGCGCCTGGCTTTCGCTGAGCGGGGAGGGGCGGCGACGATCAGTGTCGGGTGATGGTGCCGGCGGTGGCGTTCGTCACCCAGACGTAGGCGCTGTCGAACACGACCGCCTCGGCCCCGGTCCCCGTCGAGAACGGCGAGCCGGTGACCGCCGCACCGGCCATCGTGAGCTTGGAGACGGTGTTCGAGCTCGCGTTCGCGATCCAGAGGCTCTGGCCGTCGAACGCGATGCCCCTCGGCACCGTGCCGCCCGTGGAGAACGTCCCCGAGACGGTGCCGGTGCTGGCGACGACCCGCGTCACGGTGCCGTCGGTCGAGTTGGTGACCCACATGTTCGTGCCGTCGAACGCGATGTCGAAGGGTGCGTTGCCCACGGTGACCGGCGAGAACGCGGCGGGCGAGCCGGTGCTCGCCACGAGCACCGTGACGGTGTTGCCCCCGGAATTCGCGATCCAGATGTTGGTCCCGTCGAACGCACAGCCGCGCGGGCTCGCGCCCGTCGCGAACGGAGAGGTCCCGGAGACTGCCTGCGTGCTGGCGACGAGCTTGCTGACGCTGTCGCTGCCGTTGTTGGTGACCCACATGTTCGTGCCGTCGAAGCAGAAATGCGACGGGTTCGTGCCGATGCCCGTGGTCACCGCGGTCGTCGTCTGGTCGTTCCGGTTGATGAGGGTGACCGTGCTCCCCGAGGTCGTGCCCACCCAGATCCGCTTGCCGTCGAAGCCGAGGTAGGACGGCGCGGTCACGCTGACCCCGCCCCCGCCGGTGCCGCCGGTGCCGCCCGAGCCGCCGATGCCGCCCGAGCCGCCGATGCCGCCCGAGCCGGCGAACCCGCCCATGCTCTGACCGGTGTTGGCGTCGAACTGCGTGACCGTGTTGCCCGTGTTGCTAGCCACCCAGATGTTGGCGCCGTCGTAGACCGCGCCCATCGGCGACGCCCCGGTCGTCACGTTGTAGCTGGTCTGGTCGGCGGCCCACCAGCGCTTGAGCGCGATCTGGCGCGAGTTCAGGCTGGCGCCCGCGGGCCCCGTGGGTCCGGTGGCGCCGGTCGCGCCGGTGGGTCCGGCAGCGCCCGTGGCTCCGGTGGCGCCGGTCGCGCCGGTCGCGCCGGTGGTGCCCGCCTGGGCGAGCTGGTTCCAGCTGGCGCTCGGCGGCGCGTCGCCGGTGCAGCTCGCCACGATGCAGACGAACGAGGAGCCGCTGTTCGACACGGCGTCATTGGTGACGTATGTGGTCACGCCATTGTAGTTACCGCGCCAGACGAGGCCCGCGGCGCCGGTCGCGCCGGTGGGTCCGGCAGCGCCCGTGGCGCCGGTCGCGCCGGTGGGTCCGGCAGCGCTCGTGGCTCCGGTCGCGCCGGTGGCACCGGTCGCGCCGGTGGCGCCGGTGGCGCCGGTCGCGCCGGTGGGTCCCGCAGCGCCGGTCGCACCGGTGGGTCCCGCAGCGCCGGTCGCGCCGGTGGCGCCCGTGGGTCCAGCAGGTCCGGTTGCGCCGGCCTGGGCGAGCTGGTTCCAGCTCGCGCTCGGTGGCGCGTCGCCGGTGCAGCTCGCCACGATGCAGACGAACGAAGAGCCGCCGTTCGACACGGCGTCATTGGTGGCGTACGCGGTCACGCCGTTGTAGGCGCCACGCCAGGTCAGACCGGCCACGCCTGCGGGCCCCTGCGGCCCCGTCGCACCGACGGCACCGGCAGGTCCCGCGGGCCCCTGCGGACCCGTCGCACCGACGGCACCGGCCGGGCCTGCGGGCCCCTGCGGACCCGTCGCACCGACGGCACCTGCTGGCCCCTGCGGCCCCGTCGCACCCGCCGGGCCGGCGGCGCCGGCCTGCGAGAGGATCTGCCAGTCGCCGCCCGGGGGCGCGACCCCGCAACTTGCGGCACCGCCGCAGACGTAGGAGGACCCGCCGAAGGAGACGGCGTCATTGAGGAGGTAGGTCACGAGGGTGCTGTGGCTGCCCAGCCAGTTGAGCCCGCGCGCTCCCGCGGGCCCCGCGGGTCCCTGTGGACCTGCCGGCCCCATCGCACCCGCCGGGCCAGCGGGCCCCTGCGTTCCCGTCGCACCGGTGGGACCGGCGGGACCTTGCGGCCCCATCGCGCCCGCGGGGCCCGTGGGTCCGGCCGCGCCGCTGGGACCTGCCGGGCCGGTCGCACCCGCAGGACCGGTCGCACCGGCGGGCCCCGTCGCACCCGCCTGCGCGAGCAGCTGCCAGTCCCCGGAGGGCGGCGCGGAGCCGCAATTCCCGCCGCTACCGCAGACGTACGAGGAGCCTCCATTGAAGACGCCGTCATTGGCGACGTAGGTGACGAGGATGCTGTGGCTGCCGAGCCAGTTGAGCCCGCGCGCACCGGCGGGGCCTGCGGCGCCGGCAGGTCCTGCAGGTCCCTGCGGTCCGGTGGCGCCGACCGCACCGGCGGGGCCCGTGGCGCCGGCGGGTCCTGTGAGCCCTTGCGGACCCGCGGGACCCGTCGCACCGACGGCGCCGGCCGGACCCGCCGGTCCCTGCGCCCCGATCCCACCGGTCGCGCCCGTGGCACCGACCGGGCCTGCCGGGCCTGCCGGGCCTGTCGGGCCGGCCGGACCCGCGGGGCCTGCCGGGCCCTGGACACCGATGCTCGGACCCACCCATTGCCCCTGCGCATTGATGACGGTCACGCCTCCGACGGCCACGGCTCCGCGGACGTCGAGCTTCTGGGCAGGCGCCCCGGTGCCGATGCCGACGTTGCCGTTCTCGAGGACCGAGAACCGGCCGCCGCTCACGTTGGGCGCGTCGACCATGATCGAGCCATTGGAGTTCTGGGAGAAGCCCACGGTACCGGCCGCGGGGGTGATGCTGATCCTGGCCGCCGCGGGGCCGACCCACTGGCCGAGCGCATTGATGACGGTCTGGCCCGCAATGGCGAGCGACCCATTGATGTCGAGCTTCTGGGCGGGCGTCGCGGTGCCGATTCCGACGTTGCCGCTCTCGAGGATGGCGAACCGGCCACCGGCGCGGCTCGGTGCGTCGATCATGAAGGATCCATTGGAATTCTGCGCGAAGCCCACCGCGCCGGCCGGCGGTGCGATCGAGATCTTGGCCGCGGCCGGCCCCACCCACTGCCCGAGCGCGTTGATGACGAGCTGGCCCCCGACGGCCAGGGCTCCCCGGACGTCGAGCTTCTGCGTGGGGGTCGCGGTGCCGATGCCGACGTTGCCGTTCTCGAGGATGGCGAACCGGCCACCCCCGACGTTCGGCGCGTCGATCATGAAGGACCCGTTTCCGCTTTGCGCAAAGCCCACCGAGCCGGGCTGCGCCTGGACGCTCAGGCGAGCGTTGCCGCTCGGCCCGCCGATGCCCACGTTGCCGCGCGCGCTGAAGTTCCCGAGCCACCCGGAGGCGTCCGAGACGGCTTGCCCGTTGCCATCGGCGAGCCTCTGCGCG
Organism: uncultured Myxococcales bacterium; assembly: GCA_964593795.1. GTDB lineage: Bacteria > Myxococcota_A > Polyangia > JAHFDS01 > JAHFDS01 > JAHFDS01. The sequence goes on from CAZQJC010000147.1 coordinate 20,759, forward strand.
ACGGTCGCCGTGTCCGCGCGGGTCGCCGTGTCCGCCCGCGCCGCCACGTCCGCCCGCGTCGCGACCTCCGCCCGCGCCGCCACGTCTGCCCGGGCGGCGGACTCCGCGCGGATGGCGCGGGGCACGTGGCCGAGCTTGAGATCCGGCGTCATGGCGATCCCGTCGATCGTCACCTTGAGCACCGCGTTCTCGGTGCCGTCGAACAGGTTGCCCGGGATGGGCACGGTGTTGCCCAGCGTGTTCGAGAAGACGCCCGCCGTGACCGACACGAGCTGGGTCTCCGTCCAGGAGGTCGTGGTGCCGAAGACGATGCTGTAGACGAACGTCTTGTTGCCCGTCACGGGGGCGTTGTTGGTCCCCGTGAGGTAGCCATTGTGCGTCAGGAGCACGGAGGCAGCCTCCGCGGGACGCGCAAAGAACAAGGCGAGCAGCGCGGCCACGAGGCGCGCCGAGGTTCCCGGTCGAAGCATCAGGCACCTCCCGGATGCACGCGTCCGGCCAGCGTCTCGGGCTTCGTCGTTGATGGAAGACGCGAGCACATCAATTGCCTCCTCCGGAGAGCGTCGAGCGTAGGTTCATCGTGCCTCCGGTCTGCGAGTAGTTCGTGGGTGGAGCCACGCGGCTGCGCAGCTTGAGCGAGCCGCCGGCCTGGCTCTCGGATGCGCCCGGGGCCACGCCGCGCGCGAGGTCCTCGACCAGCAGCGAGGACGTCGGGATGCTGGACGCGCCGCATTCGCCGGCGTACACGAGCTCGTCGACCGTCGTGTAGTCCAGCGTGCCCATGGTGACCGCGCCCTGCGTCCGCAGCGTGGTGGTCCCGGACGTGTACGTCGCGAAGAGCGGATACATGCTGCCGGGCAGCACGTCGAACTGCGGCGCCAGCCTGGTGCCGCTCGCGAGCGTCGTCGCGTCACGGACGAGGTCGCCCAGGATCGCCCGGCCGAAGGTCGGGTACCGGCTGTTGCCCGTGCCGGTGCCCTGGCCCGAGGGGAACCGCGCGTTGACGTCGACCGTGCGCAGCGACGAGGCCGCGGGGCAGGAGACGAAGGACTGCGCGTAGAGCTTGACGGAGTCCTTCGTGTTCGGGATGCGGAACTTCAGCACCGACCCGCAGATCTGGTAGTCGCTGAGCTCGCCGACCGCGCGCTTGACGTCCTCCACCGTGAAGGACTTGAGCACCGAGCTCGTGCCGCGCTCGACGATGTCGATCGTCGGCTGCAGGACGTCCACGTACTCCTTGGGGGGGAACAGGGCCATGCGCACCACGGCGGCCCGCTCCGTCGAGGTGGTGGTGGTGGGCGCCATGGGCCTGACGCACGCGGCGATGGGGTTGCAGGCCGTAAGGCCCTCCCCGCAGTTGGCCCGGGTTCGCTCGAGGTACATGCAGGCCTCGTCGTCTCCCCAGTCCACCTCGCAGAGCTCACCGGGCGCGATGGGCCGCTCGGGGTTCTCCCGGGTCCGGATGCCCGAGTACGGGTTGTTCCGGCCATTGGAGAGGGCGGCCCGGCACTCGTCTCCGGCCACGCTGCACGCGGTGGTGGTCCCGCAGGTCTCCGGCTTGCCATCCGCCTTGCGGCGCAGGATGTAGCGCGCGAGGTGGACGCTGTCCCCGTTCATGTACTTGACGCCGTTTTCGGGGTGCGACCACGTGGTCTGCCCGGTCCTGCGGTCCGTGCCGCGGGTCCCGGAGCCCACGATGTCGTCCACGCCGAGGCGGTAGGTCTTGGCGTAGCTCTTCATCTTGATGACCGCGTCGACCGGCACGGTCGGCAGGTTCTCGAAGACGAGGATGACGCGCTGGTAGGGGAGCTCCTTGGGCCGGTCGTAGCAGAAGTTCGCGGGCACCAGCGTGCCGAGGCAGATGCTCCCTGTCTGCTGCACCGTGAAGGTCGACTCGACTGGCGTCACCATCGGGCACGCCCCGTTCATGCACCGGAGGCTGTACTCGCACTTGTTGCCGCAGCGGCCGCAGTTCTCGCCGTCCGTCATCGTGTCGATGCACTCGTTGTTGCAGGCCGTCTTGCCGGTGCAGGTCTTCGCGACGCCGGCCTCGCAGATCTGGTTCGCGCCCACCGCCCTGCCGCAACCGCCGCAGTTCATCGGGTCGGCCTGGAAATCGACGCAGGTGCCCGGTCCCGCCGCGGTGCCGCAGTAGTTGGGCTTGAGGCGGCCGCACCGGCAGGTCCCCTGGAGGCACACCTTGGGCGACGCGCACCGGTTCCCGCAGCCGCCGCAGTTGTTCTCGTCGATCATGAAGTTCTTGCAGAGCGGCGGCTTGGTCGGGTCGGGGTTCGGGCAGGTGTCCGTCACCTGGGTGGGGTCGACGCTCTCGAAGCCCTTGCAGAAGCACGTCCCGTCGCTGCAGAACTGGCCCTCTCCACAGGGGCGGCCGCAATCACCGCAGTTGCGCGCATCCGTGGCGAGGTCGATGCACCCGGCATTGCACTCGGTCAGGCCCGGTCCATTCGGGCAATCCCCCGCGCAGGTGCCCGCATTGCAGACCTGGCCGTCGGCGCATCGGTTCCCGCACGTGCCGCAGTTGTAATAGTCCGTCTTGAGGTTCGCGCATTGTCCGGTGCACATCGTCTCGTCGGGCCGGCACGCGGCGAGCGGCTCCGCGGCCGGCAGGGGAGACGCGGCGGGGTCGGTGGGTCGCGCGAGGACGGCGGGGATCGCCTCGTCGGGCCCGGCCCACGGCCCCTGGGAGCGCGCGCCCGCCGGCAAGGGGACCTCCTTGACGAGGGCGGTGCCGGAGTACTTCGGCGTGCCGTCGGCGGCCGTGGTGATGATGTTGAGCGAGTCGCCCGTCCGCAGGGGCCGCCGCTCCCAGAAGGCCACGGCCTGCTTGCTCATGGAGAGCTTGACCTTGACGCCCGTCTCCACCTGCGTGACGTGGCGTCCCTGGGCGTCGACCACGGAGATCGTGGTGCAGACGGCGGGCAGGAGCAGCTGGCCGGTGCCCTGGGTGAAGCCCGTGTCGGCGGCGGCCACGCGCGGCTTGCCCTGCGGCTCGCTGCCCGACGGCTCGCCGCCCGACGGCATGCCGCCCTCCGGCATGGGCATCTCCATCGGCCCCTGGTTCGCGCCACCGGCGGACGTCGTGCTGAGGTCGCGCTGATCCGGGAGCGAGGCCAGGAGGTTCGGATCCGTCGTGTCCACGGCCACCATCGAGACCGCGACCGGTCCCTCGGCGGGCGTGCCGTCCTCGAGCTGGAGCTGGGAGCCCGCCGGGATGCTCACCTCTCCGGAGTCGCTCGCGAGCTCGATCGGGACGGTGGTGGTCCCGTCGGGCGACGTCGGGGCCCCGGTGGGGAGGCTGTTGACGCTCACGCCCGGTGGCGGCGCGGCGAGCTGGACGAGCAGCATCCGCGCCGTGTGGACGCCCGAGCCCTGGAGCGTGATGCGCAGCGCCGACTGCGCGTAGCCGGGCAGGGTCGCGCGCGCGACGAGCCGCGTCGGGAAGGCGACGCCCGGGGCGAGCTTGAGGGTCACCGGGCTCGCGCTGCGGATGCGGGTCGGGGGCTCGGTGGTGCCCGGCAGCGGCTCGAGCCCGAGGAAGGGCGCGCCGTCGGCGCCGAGGAGGTCCACGTCCACCTCCTCCGTGACCGGCAGCTTGCTCATCGCGTCGGCGATGACGAGGGTGAGCGTGGTCTCGGGCGGTGGCGCGGCGTAGTGCCGGCGCGCGCGCTCGTCACACGCGGCCACCGCGAGCGCGAGTGAGGCGAGGAGCGCCAGTCCGAGCTCAGAGCGAGAGCGCATCCACGTATTCCCCGATCGCGCGCAGGAGCGCCGGTTCGCGCTCGACGCGGAAATGGCGCGAGAGCGCCTGTCTGGCCGCCGGCGTTCGGCTGGCGGCCGTGCCGAGCAGGCGGATGTAGATCTCGCGCAGCACCGGATCCTCGGGGGCCGAGGCGAGGCGCGCCGCGAGATCGGGCACCTCCGCCGCGGTCGGGCGAGCGAGCTGCCCCTGCGTGGCCTGCAGGCGAATCTGCTGGCGCACGAGGCCCGCGCGCAGGGCCGCGAGGTCCGCGGACTCGGTGGCGGTGGGCGGTGCGCCCATCAGCACGAGCGCATCGAGCGCCTCGATGCACACGAGGTCGTGCGGCGAGCTCAGCAGGGGCCGCACGAGCGGCGCCCGCTTCGGATCGCGCGCGGCGCCGAGCGCGAGGATCGCAGCCGCGTGCTCCGGCCGGCCCTCGGAGCGCGCGAGGTCGGCGTCGAGCTCGACGAGCAGCTTGCCGCGGAGCGCCGGCGCGAGCGCGGGGTTGCCCGCCAGGGTGCCGCGCGCCAGCCGCGCGGTGCTCGCGACCTCCTCGTCGGCGTCGTGGACCGCGGCCGACAGCGCCTGGGCCGCGAGCGGCCCGGGATCGGTGACCATCGCGAGGTGCCGGGCCGCGTGCTCGCGCTCCAGGGTCCCGGCGCCCCGATCCGCGAGCAGGCCCGCGAGAGCGCCGTGCGCGCGGGCGCCGCCCGTCTGCTGCAGGACCAGGAACGCCATCGCGGCGGTGCGCGCGGGCAGCTCCCGCCGCCGTAGCATCGCCGTCAGCTCGTCGATCGCCTCGGGGCGCAGGCGCAGGTACTGCACGACCGTGCGCTGGGCCTCGCTGAAGTGCGACGCGCCCTTGCCGAGGGTCACCGTGAAGTCCTCGAGGACGCTCGCGAGGGGCCGGCTGGCCAGGCTCGCGGGCACGGGATCGTGGGCGAACCGCAAGGCGCTGTCGGCGCGTGGGGCCGCCGGCGGGCCGAGGTGCAGCCGCCCGGCGAGCGCCGCGAAGCGCGCCGGATCGGGGGCCACGGCCTCGAGCTCGAGCGCGCTCTGCTCGAGGACCACGAGGCTCGCGCGCTGGCCCGGCGCGAGGAGGCTCGTCTCGGAGCGCGACCCCTCGTGGACCTCGAGGCGCTGCCAGCCGAGCCGGTTGCCCGCCCAGTGCCCCGTGCTCTCCGAGCGCGTGATCGTGGTGGCGAGCCGGCCCTCGGGCGCGTAGCGCATGCGCCGCCGCCGGACGACGTCGCCCTCGCGCACGTAATCGACCTGCACGTGGCCGCGCTCGTCGCGCTGGCTCGCGGACCAGCCCGCGAGCGGCTGCCGCGGGAAGACGAACTCCATCTCGGTGAGGACGCCGCGGGCGAGGCGCAGGCCGCGCTCGTCGAGGGCGCCCGGCCGGATCGCGCCGAGCCGGCACGTGGAGTCGAGGTCGAAGACGATCGGCACGGTCGCGGTGCCCGTGCGATCGGGGTGCTGGAGCTCGCCCTCGAGGAGCGCGACCACCTCGTTCCCGGTCCCCGCGGCGCGCGCGCGGACCTCCCAGATCATCGTGCCCTCGAAGCCGGCCTTCACGCGCGACTTGCCGATCTCGACCTCCGACCGGGTGCGGACCCGCCACGCGAGCCGATCCCCTGGCTGGAAGGCGCAGGCCAGCGCGGGGGCCCTGCGCGCGGGCGAGGGCGCCAGGGCGCCCGGGTCGGGCCTCGGGCCCCTGCGCAGCTCGCGCAGCAGCAAGACGCCGCCGCCGGCCACGGCGAGCACCGCCGGCGCCAGGATCCAACCGCGCCGCTTCACTCTTCCTCCTCGCACATGTCGTCACCGGGCCGGTACTTCTCGACGGTCGCGGGGCACAGGGTCGAGCAGAGGCCGAGCATGTACTTGTTGCTCCACCACCGGTTCCGCCGGCAGGTGTCCTCGTCCCCGCAGGGCGCCCCGTCCTCCGCGTTCTCCGCGATGTAGGCGCTCCAGCTCAGGGCGTCGCAGGCGGCGCGGTTCGAGTTGCTGCAGGCGCCGCAGTACGCGCAGAACGGGTGCTTGACCGTCAGCGGCTTCGGGAACCACTGCTTGCAGTACGAGAACAGCGGGTCGAGCTTCCACAGGGTGTACTTGTAGATCTCCTCCCAGTCGTCCCAGAGCGACCAGATGTCGACCTTCGCCTTGACCTCGCCGAAGAGCAGCTTGATGGTGAAATAGACGCCGCTCGTGAAGCGGTTCTGGAACGAGCCGCCCCAGTCGAAGCCGAACATGAAGCGCAGGAACGGGTGCAGCTTGAGCTCGATGAACGTCAGCGTCGCCTCGATGCCGCCGCGGAAGATGACGAGCGTGAGGTAGATCCCCGCCGACAGGCCCGCCTCGGCGGAGGGCCCGATCTCGACGGTGAACTGCCCCTCCTGGTTGGTCCCCGGGAACAGCGCCTTGGTGGGATCCTCGTCGGTGGGGCGGAGCCAGAAGTCGAGCGTCGGCGCCGCGGAGATCTCGCCTTCCGCGCACACCTGCCCGGAGATCTCGGCGATGTGCGGCAGCCCGCGGCGGATCTTGAAGCACTCCTCCTGCGCCAGCGTGAGCGCGAAGAGGTTCATCCCCTTGGCGCACTTGGCCGGCTTGCTCTTGCACGTGTCGTCGTGCTGCGGCGGCGCCGAGGTCGTGCACGTGCCGGTCACCTGATCGCAGCGGTGCGGCGCGCGGCAGCGTGGATTGCAGGTCTTCGGCGCACCGGCGACGCAGGTGGCGGTCCGGCCGTCGGCGCTCTGCTTGCAGACCTTGCCCGCGCCGCACGGCGGCCGGCATTGCTTGACGCACGCGCCGTCGACGCAGGTGGAGCCGCTCGGGCAGCCGATCCGGCACGTGCCCGGCTCGGGCTTCTCGCAGGCCGACGCGTCCATGCTGGTCTTCGGCTTGTTGAACCGCTTGATCTTGATCGGGACGCCGAAGACCCGGACGCTGCACTCGAACTTGTCCTTCTTCGCCTCGTCGGGCTCGGCCGGGTCCTCGCCATAGAAGCAGCCGACCGCGAGCGGGATCAGCGACAGGCTCGAGCCGAGCATGTTGAACTGGACCTTCGCGCCGAACCCCGCCGACGCCTCCGGCTTGACGCCGCACTGGTCGCCCGAGACCTTGAGCGTCGCGACGCCATAGGGGCCCGCGCTCAGGGTGTCCGAGCCGAAGAGCTTCTCGATGCTGAGGTTGAGGTTGATGAGATCGAGGTTGGCGGTGGCCGGCTGGCTCACGATCCGCACCGGGACGACGCGGCAGTTGTTCCCCGCGGGGTCCGCCGCCGGGCCTCGCTCGGCGAAGGAGGGCGTCACGCAGGCGCGGAGGTTGAAGAGGTCATGGCCGGCCCAGGGCTCGTCGCCGCGGCCCGACAGCCGCTCGCACGCGTCCGAGCCCGGCACGGCCGCCAGCGACGCGTCCACGGCGGTCGGCAGCCCGGGCACCATCTTCAGGATGGGGATCGAGGGCGCGAACGTCTCCCTGCTCCCCTGGGCGCGGCTCTGGACCTGGACCTGGAGGCCGGTGTAGGTGGTGCCGGCCACGCACGGCGCGTCGGGGGCGTCCCCCGCGCTGGCCGCGCGCGGACACACCTCGAACGCCACCGACGCGTCGCCACCGGCAGCCTGGAGGGCGTCGATGGGCTGACCGTCCGCCTCCTGCTCGAAGCCGAAGAGCGCGGGCTCCACGACCACGCTCAGCAGCGGATCGGCGGTGTCCACGGGGCAATTCGCGGGCAGGACGGCCACCGAGGACTTCAGCTTCGGCGTGCTCATCACGACGTCGGGCCCCGTCGTCGGGCCGACCGTCAGCTCGTACGCGCAGCCGGCCTCGCCGCCCGGCGCCGTGCAGAGGGCATTTCGGTCCTTGCCCGTCGTGTCCACGCGCGCAGGGGAGAAGATCTGCAGGCGCCTGCTCGCGGGTGGGACGTCGACGCCGTCCGGCGGCGGGTTCACCGCGGCCCAGAGGTAGAAGGTGTCGGCGCCGCCGCCTCCGAGGCACCGCGGCGGGATCGGGAACGTCTGGTCGAGCGTGAGCGTGACGCCGACGGCGAAGTCGTCCGTGCCGCCGTCGGAAGCGCCGCCATCCGCAATGCCGCCATCCGCAATGCCGGCGTCCTCGGGCGGCGCAATGACGGGGCCCCCGTCGGTCTGGATGATCCGTGGCGGCTGCCAGGCACGCTTGGGGTCGCCGAGGCCGAAGGTGCCGAGCGGGCACAGCGCGTCGAGCGCGAGCTGGTCGGGCGCGGAGGCGCGGATCAGGCCCACCTGGATGGGCTGGTTCCGGGTCGGATCGTAGCCGGGCTGCGTGGCCACCTGGAGGCGCACGCGGAGCGCGTGCAGGACCTCGAAGCGTGTCGACGGCTCACCGCCGGCGGCGAGGACCTCGAGCGACGTGATGGTGCCTGGATCGGGCAGCTCCTCGACCAGATCGGGCGAGCCCTCGGGAGGGACCGAGGGGTCCACCGAGCCGTCCGGGGCGCCGCAGGCCGGCACCACTAGCAATGCCGAGAAGAACCAATGCCAATGCCGTGAACTACTTGCCAATCACGTCCCCCTCCCATTGCAGGGATCAGGTCCAGGGGGGCATCGTATTTCTTCGTAAGCAGTCTTCGCAATCCCCTTTCGCGAGATGCGAAACTTCGGGGAGATACCGGCGCACAGAGTCCGACACCGGTGTGTGGGTTCGGACTACGCGCCTTCGGTGAGCTCGTCGGTCAGGTCCGGCACGTCGATCGGCGCGGGCGGCGGCACGCCCTGCTTGCGGATGGTCAGCAGCTTGACCTCGTACTGCACGTCCTCGTCGTGCAGCGGATGCAGGAGCTGCACCTTGACGCTGTCCGCGCCTCGCTCCACGACCTCGAAGGTGACGGGCAGGCCGCCGGGGCCGCTCGCCTGGAAGCGCGCGCCGACCTGCGGATCCGTGCCCGCGGGGAACTCGGCGAGCGCGATCTTGCTGATGGGCGAGACCTCGCGCGGCACGAGCTGCCCGGCCGGGATCGTGCCCTTTCGCGACTCACCCGCCTGCATGCCCTGCATGGCCTTGGCGAGGCCCGGCAGGAGGCCGGGTTGTCCCAGGGTGAACGACAGAGGCTTGCCTTCCTCCGAGCGTTCGATGATCTCACCCCGGCCGTTCCGCAGGACGTAGTCGATCGTCACCAGCGTGCCGTCGGCAACCTTCATGGTTCGAGGATACAACAGCCGCTGGCCGCGCGGCCTCTACTCGTCGTCGTCGTTCGAGTGGCGTCGCCTCTGATCGTCAGTGCGGCAGCATTCGTTCGGTCATCGTGTCGATGTCGACCAGCTTGACGAGGAGCTTGCCCTCGGCGATGCGCTGCGCCAGCACCGGGCGGCGGAGGAGCTCGCGTAGCCGCTCGTCGCGCTCGTCGACGGCCTTGGCGAGGGCGGGCAGTCGCTTCCGCTGCGCCTCGGACGCGGCGACCTTCTCGGCCGCGCAGTCGGAGTGCCGCGTGATGAGGATGAGCTTGACGCCCGACTCGACCGCGAGCTCGAGCATGTCCTCCTCGTGGTCGGACACCACCGAGCCGGCCGTGCGGATGACGTAGTAGTAGTGGCGCGTGTCGCCCGTCAGCTCGTTGGTGTCGAGGCGCGCGTCCATGCACACCACCATCGCCACGAGCGGGTGCCGGAAGGTCCGCGGGAACGTGCTCCGCACCCGGGCGGAGAGCTCGTTCTGGCGGAGCACCTCGCGCCAGACGTCCTCGGCGGAGATGTCGTGGTGGTGCTCGAAGTCGTAGCTCTCGAGGTGGTCCTGCATGCGGTAGCCGAGGTTGGCCAGCGCCCCGCCGAGCATGAACTGCGCGCGCAGCCCTGCGTGGGTGTAGCCGAGGCCGAGCGTCGCCACGATGACCACGCTCGCGACCGCGATGAGCGCCTTCTTCCGCCGCGTCATGCCGCACCGCCTGCTGAGATGCCCCCAGTATCGTCCCGGGGCGCCGGCGGCCGTTGACTCGCATCAAGTGCCGCGCGGATTCTGCCGGAGCGTGGGCGCTGTCCTCGGCGCGGGTGCACGCACTATCCTGGGGTTGCGCCGCTCGTGGCGCCGATCGTACCCGGGAGGGCTCATGGCTCGTGGCTGGCGCGTGTTTCTGATCATGGGGCTCCTCACGGCGTGCGAGAGCAAGCCGGGCGTCGGGGCCGGTGGGGCCGGCGGTGCCGGCGGGGCCGGGTCGGGCGCGGGGGGCGGGGCCGGCGGGGCCGGGGCCAGCGCCCAGGACGCGGGCGTCCGCGACGGCGCGAGCGGCGGCGGCGGCGCCCCGGACGGCGCCACGCGCGACGGCGCCGGTGCGCCCGACGGCCCGTGCACGGCCCAGACGTGCCAGGCGCTCGGCCTCGAGTGCGGGACGCGGCCCGACGGCTGCGGCGGCCGCCTCGACTGCGGCGCCTGCACCGCGCCCGCCTTCTGCGGCGGGGCCGGCGTCCCCAACAGGTGCGGCGGCTCGGGCACGCCGACGCACGGCCTGACCATCCCCGACGCGCACCCGCGCCTGTGGTTCAACCCGGTGCGGCTCGCGCGCGCCCGCGCGTGGATCGCGGCGCATCCCTTTGCGCCGCCCGACGGCGAGGACAACGCCGGCGGCTACGGAGACGTGGCGCTGCACGGCCTGCTCACCGACAACGCGACGGGCTCGTGCACGACCGCGATCGCGTGGGGCCTGTCGCGCCTCGGCGACGTGCGGGACACGGGCGGCGTGGCGTGCGACCCGTGCCGCTGGACGGGAGAGCAGCTCATCCTCGTGTTCGACTGGTGCCACGCCTACATGTCTGCGGCCGATCGCACGACGTACATCGCCGCGATGAACGCGGGGCTGCAGGCCTGGAGCCGCAATGACTGGGGCGGCCCTGGGATGTTCCAGAACAACTACTACTGGGGCTACCTGCGCAACGAGCTCGAGTGGGCGATCACCTCGTACACGGAGAACACGGCGTGGGCCGAGGCGATGCTGGGCTGGGTGCTCGACGACCGCCTCGCCAATGCGTTCAACCCGTCGACGCGCCCCGGCGGCGCGAGCCGCGGCGGCATCGCGTACGAGGGCTCCGAGTACGGCCCGGTCGTCGGCGCCTATCCGCTCGTGCCGTTCGTCACCGCCGGCTTGCTCGGGCGCAACCTCTACGACGAGACCGACTTCTGGCGCGAGTTCGTCTACGGCGTCATCCACCAGACCACGCAGGGGCCGACCACGATCCCCGGCGTGCCCGGGACCGGCTACACCGTGTACCCGTTCTCCGACGAGGAGCGCTGGAACGAGCGCTTCCAGGCGGAGACGCATTATTTCCCCGATTTCATGGCGACCATTGCGCAGGTCTGGCCGACGACGTCGGTGGGCCGGCACGCGCAGCAATGGCTGACGATGGTGGGCGCTCCGCCGTGGCGGCACGTGCAGGCCGTGGCGGAGGCCGTGACCCCGCTGCCCTTCGACTCGATCCCGCTCGATTTCTACGCGTCGGGTCCGCGCTACCTCTACGGGCGCAATGCGTGGGGCGCGCGGTCGACGGCGTTCCTGCTGCAGCTCGGCGACGGCGCCGAGAACACCATCGGCCACCAGCACGGCGACTACGGCACGTTCCAGATCTGGCGCGGCGGCCGCTTCCTGTCGCACGAATCGGTCGGGTACTCCGGCTCGTCCTCGACCGACGTGGTCGGCTACTCGGGCATGGGCACGACGGACGGCGCGCTCGGGATCGCGCACAACACGCTGCTCGTCGACGGCGCGAACCCGGGCCCGCAGTACTCGCGGGCCGCCGCGGTCGTCGAGCGGCTCGAGTCGCAGCGCGGCTACTCGTACGCGGTCGTGGACCTCGTGCCGCCCGCGTCGGCGATGCAGGAGTGGCGGCGCGAGGTGGTGTTCGTGCGCGCCCTCGAGACGTTCGTCATCCTCGACCGCGTGCAGGCGGGCGCGACCGCGACGAGGACCTTCCTCAACCACTGCGAGACCGCTCCGGCCGTGTCGGGCAACACGAGCGCGATCTGCACGGTCGGGGACCAGGCGCTCGTCATGACCACGCTCCTGCCCGCGCAGCGCACGTACCGCGTGGTCCGCGAGGGCACCGCGGTCCACAGCCAGCACCGCATCGAGGTGGACACCGTGCCCGGGACGGCGCAGGGCTACATCCTCACGGTGCTCCAGGCCCGGGACGCCGCCGCGGCGAGCCTGGCGCCGTCGGTCACGGACAGCGGGACGTCGTTCGTGGTCGCGCTCGACGCGTCGAACCGCGTCACCTTCGACAAGGGCATGACCTCCCAGGGCGGCTCGATCACCGTCGGCGGCGCCACCACGACCTTCCGGAGCGGCGTGCAGTCGATGGTCGTCACCGACGATGGGCCGGTGTGGCAGCCCTGATCCAGGACCCGACGACGTGCCTCGGGTCGTGCGAGCGCCGCCTTCCGCGCGTCGCGTAGCGCGTCGTGGCGCTCCTCGGGCGATGGTCGATTCGATAGGCTTCTGACATGGCAGCCAAGACCCCCCCGAAGAAGAAGCCCGCCTCGCGAGCGATCGCGGGGGGGCCCAAGGCGCCCAGGGCGCCCAAGGCGCCCAAGGCGCCCAAGGCGCGGATGACGCTCGACGAGGCCATGCGCGCGCTGGAGCAGGCCGGGTCCGCGCAGACGCGGAAGACCTACGCCCGGCACGGCGCCGCCGAGCCGATGTTCGGCGTCAGCTTCGCCACGCTCAAGGCGCTGACCAAGCGCATCGACGTCGACCACGAGCTGGCGCTCGCGCTCTGGGACACCGGCAACTTCGACGCGCGGAACCTCGCCGTGAAGATCGTGGACCCCGCGCGGATGACGCCGGCCGACCTCGACCGCTGGGCGCGCGAGGCGTCCCCGTCGCGGATGTGCGGCGGTTACGTCGGCATGCTGGCAGCCGAGGGCGCCCACGGCGCCAGGAAGGCCGCCGAGTGGCTCGCGTCGAGGGACGGCCGTGAGCGCAGCGCCGGCTGGTCGCTCCTCGGACAGCTCGCCCAGCGCGACGAGGCGACTCCCGACGCGTTCTTCGAGCAGCGACTCGCCGACATCGAGCGCACGATCCACGCTGCCCCGAGCGCCGAGCGCGAGGGGATGAACATGGCCCTCATCCTGATCGGCTGCCGCAGCGCCAGCCTGCGCAAGGCCGCCCTCGCCGCCGCGAAGCGGATCGGCAAGGTCGAGGTCGATCACGGCGACACGGACTGCAAGACACCGGACGCCGCCGCGTACATCGCGAAGACGTGGGCCCACTCCACGTCGAAGGGGTTCGAGTCGCCGGCGGCACACGAGCGGACGAGGGAGAGGCCCCGGCGGCGCTGCTGACCGTCGATGGCGATGCAGGGACGAGATCTCACCGGGGAGGGGGCGTCAACGTGGTCACCACCTCGTCGAGAGCGCGTCGGGTCTCGACGAGCTCGAGCGTGTCCTCGTCGGGCGGGCCGTAGGGGAGCAGCGCCGCCGCCGTGCTCGTGAGCTGCTGCCGCGCCTGGGAGACGGCCGCGCGCGTCCGCTCCAGCTCGGCGTTCGCCGCGGCCAGCTTGCGTGCCGCCTTCGACTCGAGGTGCCGGCGTACCAGCTGCGCGCGCTCGTCGGCGGCCTCGCGCTCGGTCACGTCGAAGACCGTGACGCCCGCCGCGAGCGCGGCCAGGAAGAGCGCGACCATCGAGCCCCGCGTCCTGGACCGACGAGCAATCGTCGGGTACGGGGGCGCGGCGGTGTCGCCGGGGACGAACCCGGCCACGCCCTCCGACGTGGCCGCGGGCGCGTCGAACGAGAACTCCGTCCGGGGCGCCGGCGGCGGGATCTGCAGCGTCGCCTCGTACGCGATCGAGGGCACGATCGGCCTTTCGACCGGCGTCAGCTCCATCGTGGCGGAGAGCGCCAGCGGCACCGGCTCGAGGACGGCCTCGGGCACCGGGGGAGCCGACGCCGGGAGGACCGCCATCGCCTCCTGCGGCGGTGCGGGCGCGACCGCCGCGGCGGGCAGCGGCGTCCGCACGAGCCGGATCGGGGGCGGGGTGGAGCGGCGCGTGGTGCCGCGGTGCTGGACGAGCAGCGTCGGCCCGTGGCGTCCGACCTGCAGTCGTGCGCCGTTCGGGAGCGGGCAGCCGCCTTCCGGGACGGGCCGTCCCTGCAGGAGCACGTCCCCGTGCCCCGGGATGTCGAGCACGACGAGCTCGTCGTCGCGCAGGATGATGATCGCGTGGTGCTTGGCCACGGCGGGGTCGAGGAGCGCGTCGAACTTCACCAGGCAGTCCGCGCCGTGGCCCACCACGATGCCCTCGACGACGTCCTCGGCGCTGAGCTGCCGCGTGCGCCCGCTCAGCGACCCTCCCTGGATCCGCAACGTGAGGTCGAGCGGACGCGACGGGTCGGCGCTGGCTGGGCTCGGCATGGGCTGCATCGAGCGGGGAGTGAAGCAGACCCCGTGCCAGCGGTAACCCGCTTGAATCGCTGATCGATCAGGGCCGGTTGAGGGGGGCGCCCCGCGGCGATTCGAGCGTTTTCCCCCAGGCTCCGTCGGGCGCTGGTGAGCCGAGCTGTCCCTCGACGCCAGCCGCGCTTGACCGTCCGACCTGCGTCATACACTGTGTATGACATGCGCGAGCGATTGAACGCCCGGATCGACGCCGAGCTCGCCCGGAAGATCGAGGTGCTGCGCCGCCGGCTCGGCGCCTCGACCACGGACGTGGTGCGCCGCTCGATCGAGCACCTCTACCGGAGCGAGGTCGAAGGGGGCCCTTCGGCCGCCGCCATCGTCGAGCAGTCAGGGTTGATTGGCTGCGCGGACGGCCCGGCCGACCTCTCGACCCACTACAAGCGCGACCTCGCCAGGACGCTGCGCTCGAAGACGTGATCCTCACCGACACCGGCTTCTGGCTCGCGCTGGCGAACCGGCGCGACACGCATCACGAGCTGGCCCGCGCCGCACTCTCGCAGGTCCGTGAGCCGCTCGTGACCACGTGGCCCGTGCTCACCGAGACCTGTCACCTGCTGGTGGCGCGGCTCGGTGTCGACGCCGAGCTCGCCTTCGTGCGGAGCTGGATCGGAGGCGCGGTGCGGCTGTTCGAGCTGTCGGCGGCCCACGGCGAGCGAATTCACGCGCTCATGGAGCGCTACCGCGGGCTGCCCATGGATCTGGCCGATGCCTCCCTGGTCGTCCTCGCGGAGGACCTGGGCACCGGGCGTATTCTGTCGACCGACCAGCGGGACTTCCGTGCCTACCGCTGGAAGAACCGCAAGCCGTTCAAGAACCTGCTCTTGCCCTGAACCCCAGGGTGGCCTGGGGCTCGGGGCCGGCGATCACCGTGGCCGTTCCCTCCTCGACGGCGGCCGGCGAGGGCGGGCGCCCCGGCGTGTCAGCCTCCCCGTCCGCCGCTGCACCTGGCCGACCGGGAGCCTCGGACGACACACCAGTACACGATACGCCAACACGGGTCCTCAGCGGGCGAAGCGGCGCGCGGCCTCGCTGGTGATCGCGGCGAGGGCAGGGTGCTCGAACTTGCGCGTCGCGGTGATGGCGTAGAACTGCTCCACCACGCCGCGGGCGAGCCCGACCTCCTTCACCCGGTAGCCTGCGATGATCTCCTTGCGCACCACGCGCGGGGCGGCGAACAGGCCGGCCCCGACCTGCCCGAGGCTCTTGAGGAGCGCGCTGTCCTCGACCTCGGCCACCACACGCGGCCGGAGGCGCTGGGCCGCGAACCAGCGCTCGAGTGACGCGCGCAGGCTGGTCCCGAGCGTCGGCAGGACCACGGGCGCCCCGTCGAGCGAGGCCGGGAAGCCTCGCCGCAGCTTCGCCGCGAGGTCGGGGGCCGCGAAGAACGAGACCTCGCTCTGGCCGATGAGGTGGCCAAAGGCGCGGACCGGCGAGCTCGGGAGCACCGGCGCGTCGGCCAGGACGACGTCGAGCTCGTGGCTCGCCAGCGCGCCGAGCAGGCGATCGAGGCGATCCTCGTGGCAGACCACGCGCGTGCCCGGGAGCTGCAGCGCGATCGTCAAGAGCTCGCGCGACACCAGCTTGGGCAGCGCGTCGATGATGCCGACGGCGAGCACGCTGCCCTGGCCCTGCGCCCGCCCGGCCACCGCGTCCACGAGCTCGCGCCCGAGGCCGAAGATCTCGTCCGCGTAGCGGAACACCACCCGGCCCACCTCGGTCGCCGCCACGCGGCGCCCCTGCCGCTCGAGGAGCGGCTCGCCCAGGCGCTCCTCGAGCGCGCGAACCTGCGCGGCCACCGTCGAGTGCGTGACGCGCAGCTTGCGCGCGGCGTGGATGAGGCCGCCCTCGCGCACCACCACCCAGAAGTAGAAGAGGTGGTGATAGTTGAGCCATTCATATGTCTGTTTATTCGACATGTAGTGTCTGCATTATGCCCCTGGTCGTCTTCTCGTGGGGGACCCATCCTGGGAGCCATGAAGAACCTCATCGACGGCGTCCAGCAGTTCCGGAACCAGGTCTTCGCGGGGCAGCGCGAGCTCTTCGAGCGGCTCGGGTCCGGGCAGAAGCCCCAGGCGCTCTTCATCACGTGCTCGGACTCGCGCATCAACCCGAACCTCCTGACGCAGACCCACCCGGGGGACCTGTTCATCCTCCGCAACGCGGGCAACATCGTGCCGCCCCACGGCTCGGGCGAGGGCGAGGCGGCGACCATCGAGTTCGCCGTCGCCGGCCTCGGCGTGCAGGACATCGTGGTCTGCGGCCACTCCCACTGCGGCGCGATGCACGCGCTGCTCGAGCCGGCCAAGGTGGCCGACCTGCCCGCCGTGAGCCACTGGCTGCGCCACGCGGAGGCCACCAAGCGCATCGTGCAGGAGGTCTATCGCGACCGCGCGGTGGAGGATCTCCTCAGCGTGACCATCCAGGAGAACGTGCTCGCGCAGATCTCGAACCTCCGCACGCACCCGGTCGTCGCGGCGCGCGTGGCCGCCGGCAAGCTGCGGCTGCACGCCTGGGTCTACAAGCTCACCACCGGCGAGGTGTTCTCCTACGATCCGAGGTCGGGTCAGTTCGGGCCGCTCGCGGCGATCCCGCACGAGCCGGTCGCGGTCGGCGCGC
This sequence comes from uncultured Myxococcales bacterium, assembly GCA_964593795.1. Taxonomy (GTDB): domain Bacteria; phylum Myxococcota_A; class Polyangia; order JAHFDS01; family JAHFDS01; genus JAHFDS01. The sequence goes on from CAZQJC010000147.1 coordinate 37,555, forward strand.
TGGAGGGACCATGACGCTCTTCTCCGGCGACCTCGTCTACGCCCCGCGCCAGCTCGCGAGCTGGGGCGCGCTCGCCTTCGGGGCCGGCGCGCTCAACGCCACGGCGTTCGCGGCCTGCGAGCGGTTCGTGACGCACGTGACGGGGACGGTCACGCACCTCGGGGTCCACGCGAGCCTGCTCGTGGCGATCGATTACCTGCTCGTCGTGGCGTGCTTCATCGGAGGCGCGATGGCCGCGGTGCTGCTCGCGCATCCCCCGGGGCGCCCCGCGCCGACGCTGGCGTGGCTGCCGCTGGCGCTCGCCGCGGCCCTCCTCCTCGGCGCCGCCGCGCTCGGCCGCCTCGGTGTGTTCGGCGACTTCGGCAGCGCGCCCGAGACGCGAGGGCACTTCGGGCTCCTCTCGCTCCTGGCCTTCGCGATGGGGCTGCAGAACGCCAGCGTCTCCACGGCCACGGGCAACCTCGTGCGGACGACGCACATGACCGGTCCGGCGACCGACCTCGGCGTCGCGCTCGCGCAGTGGATGCGGGGCTCCGAGGCGCCGGCGGCGCGGCGCAGCGTCCTGCTCCGTGCGACCAAGCTGCTCGCGTTCGCCGTGGGCGCGACCGTGGGTTACCGGGTCGCGGGCGCGCTCGGCTACTCCGCGCTCGTCCTGCCCGCGCTCGTGTGCGCGACCGTCGCCGCCACCACGCTGCGGGTGCCGAGGTTGCGCGAGCTGGGCCCGGCCACCTGACGCGGGGCCCGGCCGCACGAGCCCCCCCACCGGTCGACGGAATCAGAGGAAGTCGCTGCCTTCCGGGGTCGCCGGCTCGGGCGGGAGGCGCACGAGCTCGACGAGCGCGCGCGCGAGCGGCACGGTCCGCGCGGCGTCTGCCCGCTGCGCCTCGTCGAGCCTCTGCCAGCGCTCGATGAGCTCGTCGATCCTGTCGCTGAGGCCGAGCAGGCGCTCGGCCTTCGCGAACGCCTCGACGATGACGTCACAGACCAGAAGGGGCATGCGGTCCGCGTAGGCGAGGGCACGGTCGAGCTCCGCCGTGACCTTCGCCTTGATGTCGGTGTCGTGCTTGATGAGCACGCCGCGCTGAGAGATGACCGCGAGCGAGTCGAGGTACTTGTCGAAGCCCTCGCAGTCGTTGCGGTTGAGTGACGGCGTTCCGCTCGCCAGCACGTCGCGGACGCGCTCGAACTCCTTGCGCGTGTCCGAGCGCAGGTAGGTGAACTCGACGCTCCCGATGAAGTCGCTGACGAGCTCGACGATGCATCCGTAACTCGCCTGCGCCACCGCCGGATCGGTCGCGCGATCCTGGATCGGTCGGTTGAGCTCGCGCACGCTGCGCTGCAGCTCGGCGACCGCACGCCGCACTGCCAGCGCCTTGCCGAGCGTGTGCCGGTGCCCGGGGATCATCCGCTCGGGCTCCGCGTACCCGAGGAAGCACTCGTAAACGGACGTCATCGCCGCGAAGACGCCGTCCATGAGCGCGGTGGTCGCGTCGTTCAGATCGGTGAGCGCCTGCTCCCGGCGGTCGTGGGACAGCGCGTCGCCGAAGCGACGATCGTACTCGCGGAGCTCCGAGCTGAGCCCGAAGTGGAGCGTGTCCATCTCGGCGCTGAGCGCTTGCCACTTCTCCTCGTCGGTCCTCGTGCGCGACGTGGCGATGCCGAGCTGTGCGCCGACCTCGATCGTGTGCATGCTGGGCCTGCCGGGGCGAACGGCGGGATCGATCTCGATCGGCCCGCTGTGGTCGGGCAGTGACAGAGCCTCCGTCGCCGCGACGCGGAGGTACTCGAGCAGACGGCGAAGGTGGCTGGTGACGGCGTCGGAGACGATCTTGATCTGCGCCTCGCCGCCCTCGCGCGCGTACAGCGCGGAGTCGAGCTCCCCGAGCGCGCGCACGGCCTCCTCGCCCAGGTTGAGCAGCTTCTGCACCTTGCGGCGGATACGCCGATCCGCGATGACGCCGAGGAGCTCGGCGAGCGCGGTGTTCTCGGTGGACTCGGACAAGGTGAGCTCATGTTACCTCGCTCCGGCCGGGGACCGAGGCGCTGACCTCTATCTGCTCGCCAACTCGTGGGGTCTGGCGGACATGCTGGGGAACGTGCACGAACGGGTCTGGGACCGGTACGGACCTCATCCGACGGGCCCCGTCACCGATCGGAGGCGGGTCGCCAGGATGACCGAGCGGCCAATGCCTGGGGACAGTCGCTGACTCCTTCCTGCAATGGGACGACCGCGTGCAGTGCATGGGCGTTTCGATCTGCGCGCTACAGGAGGGAAGGTAGAATCTACGAGTGGCGGACGGGCAGGCGCTGCGGCGCGCGGGCAGGGCGGTGCTGATCGGTGCGGCGCTCGGCGGCGCGATGCTCTTCCTCCTGCCGCTGCTGATGGCCGGCGACCTCGATCGGGGCCGGGACGATCACCTCGGTTACGGCATCCTGTCGGGTCTGAGCTGGGTGGGCGCGCTGTTCGTGGTGATCCTCGGGGGCGTGATCCGCAGCGTCCTGCGCAGCATCGCGAGGCGGGCAGACGCCGCCGGCGACGGTCAGCGCGAGTCGAGCGGCTTGTCGAAGCGCGGGTGACCGATGGTGCACTGCAGCGCGGCACGCACCTCGGGCGTCTCGCGGACGCCGTCGAAGTCCCTGTCCCTGTGCGCGCGGGCCAGCTGCGCGGCGGCGCTCTCGGACCCGCGGCCGTAGTCGGGCCCGTCGGACTTGTCCACGTACGACAGTTTCCACAGCCAGTGCGCGGCGAGGGCGGCGTCGCCCGCACGCGCGGCCACGCAGGCACGGTTGTAGAGGGCCTTGAGGGCCTCGTGCCAGACACGGACCGCCACCTCGAACGCCACCGCAGCGCGCGTGAGATCCCCTGCCTGGAAGAACCGCATGCCGCGGGCGTTGAGCTGCCGCGCAAGCTGCTCGCGCGCTCCTGTCCCCGGCTGGCACGCCGCGATTGCGAGCGCGGTCACCTCGAGCTCGCCGTCCGCCAGCGTCGGATCGGACAGCCGGCGCGCGTCGGGGGCCGGTCGCACGCACGCACGGTCGAGCGAACGCGGCCGCGGAAGCGCGGGAGGCTTCGCAGTGCCGAGCGCGGCCACCATGCGGCCGGCGGTGACCTCGAGCACGCGAGCGTCGATGCGGTGGCCGACGAGCAGGAGCACGGTCGGACCTTCCGCTGACACCACGTGCTGACGGACGTTGTCCGAGGCCGGGAAGTCCACGAGGAAGGAGAACCACGCGAGCGCGTCGACCGCCCGCATCGCGGCACCCGCATCCTCGTAGGTGAGCGCCCACAGCCAGACGTGGAGGCGCTGGTGGCGCGTGCCCTGGCCCTTCCAGAAGGCCGCGTCCGGCACCAGCGTGGTGCGATACGACGTGCGGAGGCCCGCGCACACCGCGAGCCGCGAGCAGTCCGGTGCCGGGTCCACGCACGGCGACTGCGCGCGGAATCCCGCGGGTTCCGGGCCGGCGCGGTAGCCGAGCGAGGCCGCCGCCCGTACGAGCTGCAGGAGCGGCGCGGGCGGTGCCGCGGCTGCCGAGCGCTTCTCGATCGCCCCGGCCGTCTGCGCTTCGCTCACGCGCGACGCAAGAACCAGGACCACCACGATCGCCAGGCCCCGCCACGTTCGCCCCACGGGGGCATGATAGCGCGCGTCCGGCGGGCGCCGTCAGATCAGGTTCTGGAACCCCGGGCTCGCCCAGGCGGTGATGACGTAGCGGGCGTCCGTCGCTACGCCGTGCGCTCGTAGAACTCGACGCGGTCCCGCTTCTGCTTCCGCCAGCGGCCGGGTGGGAGCTGCTTCTTGAGCTGGGCCTGGCCCTGCTCGCTGAACTGCCAGCTCGACCAGCTCATCCAGCGCAGCGCCGTGCACGCGCGCAGCTCCGGCGGGAGCTCACGGATGCCGGTCTGCTCGAGCCTGAGGCGCTGGAGCTTGCCGAGCCCGCCGATCTCCTTGGGGAGGACGCCGAGCTCGCAGTCCTGGAGGTCGAGGAGCTCGAGCGCGCCGCTCCCGAGCGCGGCCAGCAGGCCCGCCCAGTCCTGGGGCTCCCGGACGTAGTGGATCCACAGCCGTCTGAGCGCGGGGAGCCGGCCGAGCACCGCGAGGTTGTGGATCCGGCTCTCTCCCCACCCGCCGTGCAGGGTCACCGACTCGAGCGCGGCGCAGCCCGCCAGCTCGTCGGGGAGGTGCAGATCGGTCAGGCCCTGCACCTCGAGCTTCTGCAGGCGCTGGAGCTTGCCGAGGGACCGCGGCAGCGCGCGGAGCTCTCCCGTCCGCAGGGTCAGCTTCTCGAGCGAGGCCAGCTCGCCGATCACCTCGGGCGGCGCCGCCAGGCGATGCCGCTTGAGCACGAGGGACTGCAGGCCGGCGAGCGCGCCGAGCGCGGCGGGGAGCTCGCGGAGCGTGCCCGGCTTGTCGGAGTCGCCCCAGGGGCCGCTGTCGATCTCGAGCGACGTGATCTGGGCGAGCTCCGCGATCGAGGCGGGGAGGGCGTCTCGCTCGCCGAGGACCGCCACGTGCCAGAGGTGCGGTGCTCCGCCGAGGCGCGTGAACGCGTCGCCGAGGTCCTCGGTGTCGATCGTCACCTGCCGGACGCGCGGCAGCCTGGCGAGCTGCGGGATCGGCGCGGAGTGCGTGTGGAGGGCGAGCTGCAAGCTGACCACGTCGCCGAAGTCTTCGGGCAGGCGCTCGGGCTCGTGGTAGAGGGCCTCGCCGGTCTCCGGCGTCGGCAGCCGCCGCAGGACGAGCCTGCCCAGCATCTCCTGCGGTCCGGTGAACCTCTCGAGCGAGAGCTGGTAGACCTCCTCCGGGACCTCGAGGGGCTTGTCGTACGAGAGCTCGAGCACGCGCAGGTTCGCGAGCGCGCCCAGCGACGCCGGCAGCCTCTTGAGCTTGGTGTTGTAGACATCGAGCGTGTGCAGCGCGGTGAGCTTGCCGATCGACTCGGGGAGCGCCTTGAGCGCGCTGCTCCGCGCCTGGATCTCGCGCAGCGACTGGCACTCGCCGATCTCGTCGGGGAGCGCAGCGACCTTCGAGTAGAAGAGGTTCAGCTTCGTCAGCCGCGACAGCCTGCCGATCGAGCCCGGGAGCGCCTTGCACGTCGCCTTCGGAAGGTGCAGCTCCTCGAGCGCGGCGAGCGCGCCGAGCTCGTCGGGCAGCGTGCCCTCCGCCACCACCTTGAGCACCTGCAGCTCGCCGAGCGCGCCGATCGAGGGCGGCACGACGATCTTGCCCAGCTCGAGCACCCGCACCGTCGGGACCTCCGCGATCCTCGCGAGCGCCTGATCGAGGTCGAGGCTGGGCGTGTACTCGAGCGCGAGGTGGGCCAGCTTCGGGAGCCGCGCGAACGCCGCCGGGAGCTCCCGCACGTGCTCGCCGTCGAGGGTCAGGTAGACGAGCTCCGGCAACCCCGCGAGCCGCTCGAAGGCGTCCGCCAGATCGAGCGCCGGCAGGTTCGAGAGCTGCAGCCCCTGCAGCCCGACCGCGTCCTCGATCCCCTCGAGCGTGGCGAGGCCCGGCGACTGCCCGATCCACGCGTGCCGCAGCGTCCGGAGCCCCCGGGGGATCCGCGTGATGTGATGGTTCAGCAGCTCGAGCTTCGCGAGTCTCGGGAAGCTCCCCAGCACCGCCAGCGTGGCGTCGTCGTACCGCTCCGCCACGCGCTGTCCGTACAGGCTCACGTCGTCGCAGGTGTCCTTCCGCGGCAGGTAGTACGCGAGGTCGGGGAACGACACGGGGTGGGCGCAGAGCTCCTTCCGGTCGACCATTCTCGGAGCACGAGCACCGGCCACGCAACCCCTCCGGACGGTGCTCGGTCTCCATGGAAGACGGCGTGGCCGTCGTCGTGACGACCGCGATGGTCACTCGAGCTCGGTCTCCACTCCGATCTCGCTGGCCGGGAGCTCGAAGCGCACCAGCTTGCCGTGCCGCAGCGAGACGATCGGCAGGACCTGCCCCGGCCGCGCTCCCGTGATCGACGCGAGCGACTCGGGCGTGTGGAGCGGCTCGCCGGCCACCGAAAGGAGCAGGTCGCCCACGCCGACACCCGCGCGCCTTGCCGCCGAGTCGTCGCGCACGCCGATCACGAGCACGCCCCGCGCCCCCCCGAACAGCGTCGGCTCCTTCTGACGCAGGAGCTCGTGCTGGCGCGCCGCCTCGTAAGCCGTCACCTGCGCGGCGTGCCGGGCGCGGGCCTGCGCCTGCGTGATCTCCCGGCGGTTTCCGTCGAAGAACCGCACCTCGGTGCCGCTCCGTTCCATCGACCAGCTCTCGTCCGGGGCCTCCGGCGTCTGCACCCCGGCCGAGGTGGTGCGGCCAGTGGCGTCGAATCGCAGCCAGCGTCGCTGCCCGTCGCCGGTCAGCTCCGTCTCGCCAACGGCACCGTCCGGCATCGCCGCCGGGCGGCCGTCGGGCCCGAGGAAGGCCGCCGTCGCCCGAACACCCGTCGGAAGCTCGTCGTAACGCCTGCGGACGATCGCCGGGCCGTGCTCCGCCGACAGGGACCGGCCGTCGGCGCCGAAGAAGGCCTCCTCGATCGGGCGTCCGAGGGCGTCGCTCTGGATGCGCCGCTCCGCGTAGCCGAGGCGATGGAGGACGGGGCGGCCATCGGCGCCGAGGTAGCGCTCCTCGAGCAGGACGCCGCGCTCGTCGTGCTTCCTCTGCAGCGCGACGTAGCCGTCGGGATGCCGCGTGGGCTTGCCGTCGGGCCCGAAGAACCGCTCCCCGGCGACCTGGCCAAAGGCGTCGAAATCGCGCTCGACGCGCGCGTATCCCGCCGCGCCCCGGACGGGGGCGCCCGTGGCGTCGAAGTAGGCCTCGGCGCGCGCCTTGCCGAGAGCGTCTCGCTCGAACCGTATCCGCGCGACGCCGTCCCGGCCCGCCACGGGGTGCCGGGCTGCGTCGAAGAACGACTCCTCGGCAACGTAGCCTCCGGCATCGAAGCGGAAGCGGTGGATCGAGTAGCCGTTCTCGCCCGGCACAGGCTCGCCAGACTTGCCGAAGGTCACCTCCTCGATCCGGTTGCCCTGGAGGTCGTAGACGTTGCGCGTGCCGTGCACGCCCTCCACGAGCATCGGCTCGCCGCCCTTGCCGAAGCTCGACTCCTCCACCAACCGGCCGTGCTCGTCCCACTTGCGCCGCACGATGGCCGCTCCGCCCTCGAGGACGACCGGCTCGTCGCGGACGCCGAAGTATCGGATCTCGATCTCTCGGCCGCGCTCGTCGTGGCGCGTCTCGATCCGCGAGCAGCCGAGGATCTGCACCGCGGGGCGTCCCTCGGCGTCGAGGCAGCGCTTCGAGATCTCGAGGTCGCGCGCGTCGTGCTCCATGCGGAAGAACGCACACCCCCCGACGGCCATCGGGCGGCCGTCCGCCCCGAGGTACCGGAACTCGACGTAGTTGCCGCGTTCGTCGTAGCGGCCGATGTCGCTCGCGAGGCCGCTCTGGACGAGCTTGCCCTCGGGGTCCAGGAAGTCCGTGCGGTGCTCGCGGGCCGCACGGTCCACGAGGTTCCGGGTCGTCGCGTAGCCTCTTGGCCAGCGAAAGGGCGCGCCGTCGGGTCCGAGCGAGGTCACGCGCGACTCCGCGCCCGCGAGGAGCTCCGCGCGGGAGCCGGTCTTGCCGCGAGCGTCGCGGTGGCGACGGCCGTCCTCCTCGAGGGACTCGCTCGTGATGACGAGCGCGTCACCGCGGGTCTGCCGACGTACGCGCTCGTGCGCGCCATGCCAGTCGCTCGCAAAGGGCTTGCCCGCGGCGTCGAAGAACCAGACGTCGGTTTGCCAGCCGTCGCCGTCGTACGCGATGGACCTCGAGGCGAAGCCGCCGTCGCGGCTCAGGAAGGGACGCCCGTCGGCGCCGAACAAGCTCTCGCGCGTCATCCGGCCCTCGCGATCGCGCTCGAAGACCCAGCGCTGCACGCCGCTGCGGCTCGGGGCAGGCGCGCCGTCCACCCCGAGCGCCGTCCGCTCGAGCTCGAGGCCGCGCGCGTCTCTCACATACGCATATCCGAATACGCCATCCCGGTCGGGTCTCGGCGTGCCGAAGAGGTTCCCGAAGCGCAGCTTGCGGACGAATCCCGCGCCGTCGCGCTCGACGAGGTGGACGGTGACGTCGGTGTCCTCGTCCGGGAGCGGGTTTCCGCGCGCGTCGCGCGGCTCGATCCGTGAGAGGTCGCTCGAGTACACCCACCGCTGCTTCACCCGCGCGACGGTGAGGTGGCTCTTGACGATGCGCTCGCGTACGCGGTCGCCATCGTAGAGGTACTCGTCGACGGTGAGGACCTCGCCGTCGGGCCGCAGGTGCTCGAGCCGGAGCACGCGGCCGCGCTGCTCGACCAGGCGGAGCGGCGGGTGGAGCCGGCCGAGCTTCGTCGCCGAGCCGACGCAGAACGGTGCGCCCGCGCGCTCACCGACCTCGGTGCAGTAGCCGAGGCGGAGACGCGCCCATTGCCAGTAACCGGCGCCCGCGGCGAGGGCGGCACAAGCTGCGCCGAGGAGCGCCAGTCGTCCGAGGACGCGTCGCCGCGGATCGCGCGCGAGCGCCGCGAGGAGCTCGCCCATCGACGCGAATCGCTCGTCGGGGCGACTGCGGAGGCCCCGCAGCAGCGCGGCGTGGACGAACGCGGGCACCTTCGCGCCGCGAGGAGGCGACTGCACCCGGCCAGTCGTGACCTCCAGCGCGAGCGTCGCGACCGTCTCGCCAGCGAACGGGCGAAGGCCGTAGAGGGCCTCGAAGAGCGCCACGCAGAAGCTGAACTGGTCCGTGCGCGCGTCGGTGGGCTGGCCGAGGTGCTGCTCCGGGGACATGTACGCGGGCGTGCCCAGGATGGCGCCCGTCTCGGTGAGCGCCGCGACCGGGGCCGCTGCGCCCGTCGGCGCCGCCGGGTCGATCGGCGGCGACTCGGAGTCCTGCGCGCTCCGCGCGAGGCCGAAGTCGAGCACGCGAACGCGACCCTCGGCGTCGAGGAGCACGTTGTCGGGCTTGAAGTCGCGGTGGACGAGCCCGGCGCGGTGGGCCGCCTCGAGGCCGCGTCCCGCGAGCGTGAAGGTCGCGACGATCTCGCGCCAGGGCCGGCCGCTCCCGAGCCAGGCCGTCAGCGTCTGGCCTGCGACGTGCTCCATCGCGATGAAGACCTGCTCGCCGAACGTGCCGACGTCGTGGATCGCGATGACGTTCGGGTGCTGCAGCCGTGCCAGCGCCTGCGCCTCCCGGAGCAGGCGCGCGCGCCCCTCGCTGCTGGCGAAGGCGTCGTGGCGGACGAGCTTGATCGCCACCTTCCGGTCGAGCTCCGGATCGTGCGCCGCGTAGACGACGCCCATGCCTCCCCCGCCGAGCCGGCCGAGCACGAGGTAGCGGCCCAGGCTCGCGCCGCGTGGCAAGAGGCCATCCGAGGGCTGCGCGGGCGCCTGCTGGGTCCGCGCGCTGGCCGGATCGGCCGACAGGGTCGAGTCCAGATCGTCGCCGCTCAGGGCCCCAATCTACTTCCATTCGTCCGGCGTGTGCGCGCCAACCCCCAACTGCGGCGAGCGGCAGGTCGAGCCACACGCCGAGCCGCAGGACGCATCAGGAAGTCGAAGTTGCGCGTGTGCCAGCACGTTGAAGCAGGCGCGGCGAAGCAGCGCTGGGCCGAGTTCCAGCGCCAGAGCGGCCTCAGCACCACGCAACAGCGGGAGCTGATCGTGGAGACGTTCTTCGCCACTGAAGGACACGTCTCCATCGACGAGCTCCATGCGCTGGTGCGAAGGCGCAGCCCGCGAGTCGCCCATGCGACCGTCTATCGGACGATCAAGCTCCTCGTCGCCTGTGGCCTGGCACAGGAACAGCAGTTCCGCGACAAGGAGAAGTCCTACGAGGCGGCCGACGAGGTCGCGAGCCACCACGACCATCTGATCTGCACCGCCTGCGGCCACATCCTCGAGTTCGAGAACCAGGACATCGAGCGCATCCAGGCCGAGGTCGCGACCGGCATCGGCGGGTTCAAGATCGTGCGCCACAAGCTCGAGCTCTACGGCCTGTGTCCCCGAGCGCAGGGCCACCGCGACGGGTACTGCCCCAACCCCGGGCACTGGCACGGGCCTCGCAGGGATGGAGGGTCATGACCGACAAGAAGAAGCTGACCACCGCCGCGGGATGCCCGGTCACCGACAACCAGAACGTGATGACCGCGGGTCGCCGTGGCCCCATGCTCCTGCAAGACGTCTGGTTCCTCGAGAAGCTCGCCCACTTCGATCGCGAGGTGATCCCGGAGCGACGCATGCACGCGAAGGGATCGGGCGCCCACGGGACGTTCACGGTCACCCACGACATCACGCGATACACGAGGGCCAAGCTCTTCTCGGCGGTCGGCAAGAAGACGGACGTCTTCGTGCGCTTCTCGACGGTCGCCGGCGAGCGAGGCGCCGCCGACGCCGAGCGCGACATCCGCGGCGTCGCGATGAAGTTCTACACCGAAGAAGGCAACTGGGACCTCGTCGGCAACAACACGCCGGTCTTCTTCCTGCGCGATCCGCTGAAGTTCCCGGACCTCAACCACGCCGTCAAGCGCGACCCGCGCAGCAACCTTCGCAGCGCGAGGAACAACTGGGACTTCTGGACCTCGCTGCCCGAGGCGCTTCATCAGATCACGATCACCATGAGCGATCGTGGCATCCCGGCGACCTACCGCCACATGCACCTGTTCGGCAGCCACACCTTCAGCTTCATCAATGCGACGGGCGAACGGTTCTGGGTGAAGTTCCACCTGCAATCGCAGCAGGGGATCAAGAACCTTACCGACGCCGAGGCCGAGGCGCTCATCGGCAAGGACCGCGAGAGCCACCAGCGCGACCTGTACGAGAGCATCGAGCGTGGAGTGTTCCCGCGCTGGAAGATGTTCGTGCAGGTGATGCCCGAAGAGGGCGCGGCGAAGTGCCCGTACAACCCCTTCGACCTGACGAAGGTCTGGCTACACAAGGACTACCCGCTCATCGAGGTGGGCGTGCTCGAGCTCGACAGGAACCCGGCGAACTACCACGCAGAGGTCGAGCAGGCGGCCTTCAACCCGGCCAACGTCGTGCCGGGGATCTCGTTCTCGCCGGACAAGATGCTGCAGGGGCGACTGTTCTCCTACGGAGATGCGCAGCGCTATCGCCTGGGGGTCAATCACGACCTCATCCCCGTGAACGCCCCCCGCTGTCCGGTGCACAGCTACCACCGCGACGGCGCCATGCGCGTCGATGGCAACCAAGGCGGCACGCTCGGCTATGAGCCGAACGGCTACGGCGAATGGCAGGAGCAGCCCGATTTCCGCGAGCCGCCGCTCGGGCTCGAGGGTGCAGCCGACCACTGGAGCCACCGCGAGGACGACGACTACTACTCGCAGCCGCGCGCCCTCTTCCGGCTGATGAGCGCCGCACAGAAGCAGGCGCTCTTCGAGAACACCGCGCGCGCAATGGGCGACGCGCCGAGGGAAGTGAAGCTGCGGCATATCGGCAACTGCATGAAGGCCGACCCAGCCTACGGCGAGGGCGTGGCCAGTGCGCTGGGCATTGCGCCCGGGGACCTGCAGGAGTGATCATGGAGACCGTGCCCTCCCACAACCTGCAGCTTGCTCACGTCCACCCGCGCCCTGACCAGCGCGGGCGGTCGCCGACATCGTAGCGGCGCCCATCGATCCGTCTGCCGCGCGGAACCCGGAGTTCCTGAAATTTCCGCCGATTTTTGTTGAAAATGGTTATCAGAATCGTTTTCATGACGGGGTTCGCTCGGCGGACGCGACAACGAACGGAGAGACCATGACGAAGAGATCCAACACTCACGACACCTTCCGGAGCGCGCTCGTCGCCTCTGGTGCCCTGACCCTCGCCCTCGCCCTCGGATGTGATGCGCGCATGAAACTGTCACCAGGCGGTGCCGGCGCGGGTACCGGCGGCGACGACACTGGGGCAGCCGGCGATGGCGCGGGCTCTGGCGCCGCGGGCACAGCCCGCGCGCAGCGACGATCCTCGACGACGGCAGCGTGGTCGCGACCGGGTACATGAGCTTCATGGGCGTGGTGAGCCCCGTGGCCTTCAAGCTGACTTCGCGCGGCTTGCTCGATCCGACCTTCGGCGTCAACGGCATCTTCAACCAGAACGTCCTCGCTGCGACGACCGAGTGCTACGGCGCCGCGCGCCAGGGCGACAAGTTCGTCACCGCAGGTTACGGGCGTGACAACGCCAACGAGTCGCTCGACTTCGTCTCGCTCCGCCTGACCGCGACGGGTCAGCTCGACACCACCTACGCCACCGCCGGTGTTGCGCGGATCGACGTCGCCGGCTTCAACGACAACGCGCGCAACGTCGCCGTCCTCCACGACAACCGCGTCCTCATCATCGGCGGCGGACGCCCCACGACGGACAACGTCGACGGCATGCTCGTCATGCTGACGCCCGATGGGCAGCGAGACACGTCCTTCGCACCGAACGGCATCAAGCTCTACGATCTGGGCGGCCCCTCGGACTTCTTCTGGGGCCTGGCGCTCTCGCCCGACGGCCGTCGGGCCGCGATCACCGGCCTCCGCGGGGCGGCCATGGGCGGCAACGACGACGCCGCGATGCTGATCCTCACCCTCCCCTGACCAGACCTTCGTGGGCGGGGGAACCCTGTTCCCCCGCCGCTTTCCCCATCCATGTAAAGGGGCAGCACTGCCCTTCCTGGTGGCCGGCTTCCCCGGCTTCCGAACCGGAGCCGCCAGGAATCTACAGCGTCCAGCTCATCCCCACCATCAACCATCGAGGCGCGGTGGGCCGGGCGCCGAACGGCCTGCGCGACAGCACCGCAGCCTCATCGGTCACGTTGCGCACCTGCGCGTAGGCCCAGAGCCGATCCCAGATCCGCGCGCGCAGCGACACGTCCAGCAAGAGCGCGCGATCGGTCCACTGGCCGTCCTGGCTCTCGCCCTCGCCCGCCTGCTCGCGCATGCGGTCCATGAACGTGGCGGTCGTGTCGAACGCGACCCGATCCGTCTCGATCCCAGCGCTCGCCGCGACCTGATGCGCGGGCACGTACGGCATCTCGTAGCCCGGCTCGACGTGCCCGTACTGGGAATTCAGGGCGTCGAACGGATCGAGGAACTCGGTCTTCGTGAAGGTGTACGCCAGCGACAGCGGGACGATGACGCCCGGAGCGACGCGCACCTCGCCGTCGAACGACGCCTCCGCGCCGTAGATGCGCGCCCGTCCGCCGAGGATCGGCGTGTCCACCGCGCAGCCGCGCGCATCCGAGCACTGATCGGAGAAGTTCGTGTAGTAGCTGAAGAACCCGATCGTCTCGGCCCGCAGTCGGTTCTGCTCGAACCGAGCGCCGCTCTCGAAGCTCCAGGTGTGCTCGGGCGACACGCCGGGTCCCTGGGCGGGTGCCTTGGGCGAGAACCCCCGGTAGACCCCCGCGAGCACCGACACCCCGCGTCCGATCTCCTTCGTCGCCCCGAGGCCAGGCAACAGGACCGCGTAGGTATCCCCCCCGACTGTGGCGTGCAGCCGATCGTCGAGATGGGAGCGGATCATCTCGGTGCGGACGCCGCCGTTGAGCTGCCAGCTCCCCATGAACAGCGTGTCCATGACGTGGATCGCGCCAGCGTAGCTCGACAGCGTCTGGTTCGCCGTCGTCTCGGTCGGTGTCCCCTCGGGGACGACCTCACCCGATGCGACGAGGTAGCGCGCCTGCGTGTGGAGGTAGCGCGCACGATCGTGGTGGAACCGCGCGCCCACGTCGATCGAATGAGCGACCCTGCGCGCGCATCACGACCGTCTCCAGGGTCGCCTGGATGCAGGTGCCCGCGGCCATGAGCAGCTTCTGCCGCGGACCGGCCTCTCCACCGCCGCCGGATCCGCCGCTGCCGGGCGCGGGTCGCGCGTCGGACCGCGCGCTCCTGCAGCCAAACGAAGGGGTGGCGAGCACCAGGAACAGGACGATGCTGCGGGAGGACATTCCAGAGCGTTCACACGAACGAAAACGATTTTCAACTTCAATTTCATCCAGCCGTGCCGCAGCGCGCAAACGTGCGCGGGAACGGGCGTCCTGGGCGGATCGATCTGGAAGGGCCTCGGGACGTTCAAGGCAGGCGGTAACGATGGTAAGACCGCGCCCATGATCGGGTCCGCGCTCACCGAGACGCTCTACAACCCCACGCCAGAGCACGCGATGTTGCGACGCACCGTGCGCCAGCTGGCGCGCGCGGAGGTCGATCCGCAGGCGATGGCGCACGACGAGAGCGGCACCTTCAACACCGCGCTGCTCCGGCAGCTCGGCGAGCTCGGGCTCATCGGCATCACCATCCCCGAGGCCGACGGCGGCGCCGGCCTCGACGCCGTCGCCTCGGCCATCGTGCACGAGGAGCTCGCGTACTGCGACCCGGGCTTCACGCTCGGCTACCTCGCCCACGCGCTCCTGTTCGTGAACAACCTCTATCACGCGGGCAACGACGCGCAGCGCGCGCGCTACCTCGCCGCGGCGCTGTCGGGAGCGCGCATCGGCGGCATGGGGATGACGGAGCCGGGCGGCGGCACCGACGTGCTCGGCATGAGCACGGTCGCGCGCAAGGAGGGTGGCGACTACGTCCTCGGCGGCCGCAAGACCTTCATCACGAACGCGACCGAGGGCGATCTCTTCCTCGTCTACGCGAAGCTCGACGGTCGCATCACCACGTTCGTGGTCGAGCGCGGCACGCCGGGGTTCGAGACCTCGAGCAAGATCCCGAAGCTCGGCATGCGCGCGTCGACGATGGCGGACCTCGTCTTCGAGGAGTGCCGCATCCCCGGCGATCACCTGGTCGGCAAGGAGGGCGGCGGCATCACCAACATGATGCGCAACCTCGAGATCGAGCGCCTGGGCCTGGCCGCCATGAGCCTCGGCATCGCGCAGCGCTGCCTCGACGAGATGGTCGCGTACGCCAAGGAGCGCCGCAGCTTCGGCCGCCCGATCCACGAGCACGGCCAGATCCAGCGGCACATCGGCGACGCCTACGCGCGCGTCGAGGCCGTCCGCGCGCTCGTCTACGCCGTCGCCGCGACGGTGGGGCCCGATCGCCGGAACCGCCTCGGCACCGACGCCGCCAAGCTCTTCGCCGCGACCGCCGCCAAGGAGGTCGCCGACTCCGCGATCCAGGTCCTCGGCGGCTACGGCTACTGCACCGAGTACCGCGTGGAGCAGTTCTGGCGCGACGCCAAGCTCATGGAGATCGGCGGCGGCACGGTCGAGGCGCACCAGAAGAACATCACGCGCGATCTGACGGCTTAGTCCGAACCCACATCGATACGCGAGAGCTCCGGTGCTTCGATGCACACCTCGAGCAACTCGCTGCTGAGCTGTGTCTCTCCCGCTCCGCGCTCCGCGCTCCGCGGGTCCCTGTGCCGTCCTCGGCAAAGCCTGCGGGCGGCACGCGCTCGCTGCGCTCGCGGCTCAGTGTTCCCTGGCCCGAACCCGGGACAGCCCCTAGTCCGAACCCACGTCGAGTAGAGGTCGCCGCGCTCGGTGGCCTCCTGGTAGAGCGCCGGCGTGCGACCAGGACCGCGAGCGGCATCCCGCGCGCGTCGGCCGGCGTCACCGGTGAAGGACGATGGGCTGGCCGACCGCGATCCGCCCGACGCGCGTGACCGTGCCGTAGATCCCCGCGTGGTTCTGGTTGACGCGCACGACCGCCTTCATCACCTCGGGGGCGGAGCTGGCCGAGTCGGGGTCGAGGTTCACCATCGCGCAGCGGAGGTCGCGCATCGTGACGGCGATCTCGGGCGCGGCGTCGCCGTCGCCGAGCGTGAGCACGCCGCCGATCCAGTCGTCCTCCTCGAAGGGCACCGCGCGCGTCGATCGCACGACGATGTTCGGGCGAAATCGCCGGACGTCCGCGCTCCGCCCCGCGAGCCGGCAGACCTCGCCGGCGGTCTCGGACGTGATCACCGAGATGCTCGTCTCGTCGAAGATGCCGTGCGCGAGCTGCATCATCTGCACGGGGGCCCCGAAGCGGCGCCCGATCTCGGCCGCGAGCGCGTCTCCGAGGATCGGCAGTTCGGCCCCCTCGGGCGTACGCACGTGGGTCGGCAGCGCTTCGCCCTCGCCGCCTCGCCGCTCGGGCGTGAAGAGGAGGAGCTCGGCGAGCTTGCTGGCGGTCAGCCACGGCATCCCGCCGCGCTCGTCGAGACGACGGAGCGCGAAGCGCCGGTCGCCGTCGAGGCCGTACCAGCCCACGCTCGCGGCCTCGAGCGACTCGCCGCGCATGGACTTCACTGGATAGCGGAAGATCCCTTCGATTCGTCCGATCTCGATTGGCATGTCGTCCTCCGGCTAGCGAGCGTCCGGATACGCCGGCTCGGTCTGGATGCGCTCGTCCTCCACGGGGCCGCCGAGGGTGAAGTGGTAGAGGTCGCGGTAGGTCTCGTCCTCGAGGCCGAGCACGGTGTGGACGACGTCGTCGAAGAAGCAGCCGATGCCGGTCCCGCGCAGGCCCACGGCCTCGGCCTCGAGGTAGAGCACCTGGCCGATCGCGCCGGCCTCCCAGTGCAGCCGCCGGACCGCCAGCAGGGGATCGATGGGCTCGGCCACGATCGACCGATAGCACGACGCGGACCGGGTGGGGGCCCACGGACCACGCACACCGCGACGGCGACGCGAGGGCGGACCGAGGACGATCCGGCCCGGGATGAGCACCGACAGGACTGTCCCGTACGGGAAATGTCGGGGGGCCCTCAGCCCTGGATCGACGGAGTCTATCCCGTACGGTAGTATCCAGGCGTGACAGCCTCCGATGGTCCTGTGCCGATCCCGTACGGGAGCATCGGTACGCCGGCCGAGCTGGGGCACCTCGTGCGCGCAAAGCGTCGCCAGATTGGCCTCACCCAGGTGGAGCTCTCCGCGCTGGCCGGGGTCGGCATTCGCTTCCTGTCGGAGCTCGAGAACGGCAAGGCCACCGCGGAGCTCGGCAAGGTCCTGCAGGTCCTTTCTCGGCTCGGCCTCGTCGTATCGATCGTGCCGCGGGGCGCCTGACGATGGTGCTCCTCGTTCGACTGGCCGGCAGGCTCGTAGGGACGCTGACGGCCCCCTCTGGCGGACCAACCTCGTTTGCCTACGACGCTGCGTGGCTGGCGGAGCCGCGCGCTTTCCCGATCTCCGTCTCCCTGCCGCTGACGCCAGGCGTCGTCGAAGGCGGCGCGGCGCAGGCCTTCTTCGCGAACCTCCTGCCGGAGGGCCGGTCCCGCACCCTCGTGTGCCGGCGACTCGGGCTGTCCGAGGACAACGACGCGGCCCTGCTCGCGGCGATTGGCGGCGAATGCGCCGGAGCGCTGACGATCGGGGACGCGCCCGTGCAAGCAGGCTACGCGGAGCTCGACGCGCACACCCTGGCCACCGTCGTCCGCGCGGGCGGGGCGCTGGCCACCCAGGTCGGAACGCACGGGATGCGGCTCTCCCTCGCCGGAGCGCAGGACAAGCTCCCTGTGCGCCTCGACGGCGAGCGCATCCTGCTGCCGGTCGGCGACGCGCCGAGCACGCACATCCTCAAGTTCCCGAATCGCGACTTCGCCCACTTGCCGGCCAATGAGCTGCTCACGGCCCACCTCGCGGCCGACCTCGGGCTTCCGGTCTGCGAGTCGAGCCTCTTGCCGACGGCGGCCGGCCCCGTGCTCGTCGTCCGCCGCTACGATCGCGTCATCGAGCCCGACGGAGTGGTCCGCCGGCTGCACCAGGAAGACTTCTGCCAGGCGCTCGCGCTGCCAGCCGCGCGCAAGTACGAGCGCGAGGGCGGTCCGACGTTCGCGACCTGCTACGCCACCGTCCTCCGACACAGCGTCGAGCCAGCGCTCGACTCGCGGGCCCTCCTGCGCTGGATGGCCTTCAATGCCGTGGTCGGCAATGCGGACGGTCACGCCAAGAACCTGGCGCTGCTGCGCCAGGATGGCGGCGGGCTGCGCCTCGCGCCCTTCTACGATCTGCTCTGCACCACCGTGTACCGCCTGGTCGATCGCCGCCTCGCCATGGCGGTGGGCGGCCGAAGCGATCCGGGGCAACTCCGCGGAACCGACTGGCGCGCGCTCGCCGAGGCCATCGCGGTGCGCCCCGCGTACCTGGTCGAGCTGGTTCGCGAGGCAGCGGACGCGCTGCCCGACAGCCTGGCGCGGGTACGTGCAACGTTGGGGACTCTCTCGACCTCTCCGGCCGTCCAGATGACCGGCAAGGCACTGCGCAAGCAGGCGCGGCGGACCCTGGCCCTCCTCGAGGAGTAGCAGTCCATCGGCCTGTCGACCTGCGCGCCATCGACCCAGGGGCGAGGGAGCAAGCGGAGCCGGAGCCCGTTCCGGATCCGAGGAAGGTGAGCCGGCTGGTCCGCGGATTGCTCCTCTCGTCGGCATGCACCCCGCGCGATTCCGCTTCCTGTGGCTGCTCCTCGCGACGATGCTGCCGGCTCCGGCGCGCGCCGATCCGGTCACCGAGATCGCGGTGTGGACACGCGGCGAAGGCGATGCCGCCACCCCCCGCCGCGACGAGATCCGCGTCCGACTCGACGCGCCGCCGCTCGAGGAGATCGATCGCGTCGACCCGCAGTACGGGACCCGTGCGCGCTACCAGGGGTTTCGCCTCGAGGCCGTGCTCGCCATGTACCGCGTGCCCCCGTCGGCCGACCTTGCGCTCCTGCACTTCACGAACGGCATGGTGGTCCCGTGGCCGTTCCGGGACGCCGCGGCGAGGAAGCGCCTCGATCTGTTCGTCGCGCTCCTGCGAGGTGCCCCGGGTGAGCCCATGTCGTCGAGCTTTCCCGACGTGAGCACTGGACAGAGCGCGTTCAGCACGCGACCGACGCGCTTTGCCGGGAACAAGCTCGTGGCCGCCGAGGCGTGGCATCCGGACCTCGCGCCCGGCGGCGACGCGACCTCACCGTGGTTCCACGTGGCCTCCCTGACGGGCGTGGAGCTCGTGCAGGCGGTGGCCTTCCGGCGACAGCTCGAGACGGGGCACCCCGGAAAGCGCGGCCGTGAGGTCTTCACCCAGAGCTGCCAGTTCTGCCATGGTGTCCGGCGGATCGGCGCCTCGATGGGACCGGACCTGCTCGAGCCGGTCCCGCTCCACCGCTACCGCAACACGGGCGACGTGTTCGCGCACGCCCGCGTCCTCGGAGAGCAGCGCGCGGTCCGCCGGATGCCCATCATCCCCACGCTGTCCCCGCGCGACGCGCTGGACTTCCTGACCTGGATACGCGAGCTGGCCGGCCGGCGTCTCTCCTATCGCCCCTGAAGGATCGCGCACCACCTGCGGCCTTCACTCCGGCGCCCGACACGTCTGCGCGCATGCACCGCCCGGAGCGCGATCCGCGGTGGCCCGTCCGATGCACCGCCTGGAGACATGTCATGGAGCTTCCAGCGTTTCCGTTCGTTGGAGCCGGCACGAGCTGCCTGGTTCCTCGGCCTGCTCGTCGGCTGCGGCAACCTCGCCGCGGGCGTCGAGCTCGACGCGGCGGTCGGCCCCGATGCCCCGGTCGCCCACGCCGACGGCGGCGCCGGTGCCGGTCCACCCGACGTCGGGCCCGACGCTGGCCCGGCGGAGCTCGACTGCAGGACCGGAGAGGCGTGCTCGGGTGACCGGCGCTGCGACGGCGCGCGCTGCGTCCCCTTCGTGGCCGGCGAGCACGACGAGGGTTGCCTGTACGGCAGGCCGCGGGTGCTCTCGCCGGCCGTGCAATGCGCCTGGACCGGCCCCCCGCGCGGCGACGCCTTCCCGGACCACCGCAACGTGCTGGCGACGGTGATGGTGGCCGACTTCGACGGCGACCGCGCGACCCACCGGCCGTCGCTCGTGTTCGCGTCCTACGACGGCGACGACGGTGACATGCCGGCCTGCGGCGTCGACCCGACGGGGGCCACGAGCGGCGTGCTCCGCGTGATCGACGGCGCCACGTGCGCGCAGCAGGCGACGATCTCGGTGCCGCGGGTGGTGCCGTCGGCGCCCGTCGCGATCGGCGACCTCGACGGCGACGGCCGGCCCGACGTCGTCGCCTACACGCTCGGCGGCGGGCTCGCCGCGTGGCGCGCGCACGGCAGCGCCTTCTCGCTCCTGTGGCACCTGGACGGAAGCGCGCTGCCGGAGGAGATCACGACCTGGGCCGGCGAGTGCCACTGGAACGGCCCGTCGCTGCATGACCTCGACGACGATGGCGTGCCGGAGGTGATCGCGGACGGCCTCGTGATCTCGGCCGACGGCAAGCTCGTCGATGCGAGCGCGGCCCGCGCCCCCGCCGACATCGGGGCGGCCGAGTACGACACCACGGGGCTCGTGCCCGTGGTCGCCGATCTCGACGGCGACGGCCAGCCCGAGCTCACCGACGGCGCCAGCCTGTGGTCCTTCGATCGCACGACGCGCCGGTTCGTGCTGCGCGGAAGCGGCCTCGGGCCACGCGGCCAGGTCGCGATCGCCGACCTCGGCACCTTCGGCCCGGCGGGGGGTGCGGCCGCGCGTGACGGGATCCCCGAGATCGTGGTGGTCGCCCACCACGAGGTGCGTGCCCTCGACCTGGACGGTCGGGTGGTGTTCGGGCCGGTCCCGCTGCCCTGGTCCGCGCCCCCGTCGTTCGGCGGACCGCCGACGGTCGGGGACTTCGACGGGGACGGGCGACCCGAGATCGCGGTCGCGTCGCGCGGGGCGTTCTCGGTCTTCGACCTCGACTGCGACGGCACCGCGTCCCCGGATCGCTGCGCGACCGGGCGCGCTGACGGCCTGCTGTGGTCGCGGCCGTCCCGCGACGTGACCTCGAGCGTCACCGGCTCCGCGGTGTTCGACTTCCACGGCGACGGCACCGCCGAGGCGGTCTACGCCGACGAGTGCTTCACGCGGGTCTACGACGGCGTGACGGGCGATGTCCTCTACTCGGAGCACCGCACCTCGTGCACCTGGTACGAGAACCCGGTGATCGCCGATACCGACGGCGACGGGCGCAGCGAGCTCGTGATCGGCATGAACGCCAACACCGCCGGCTGCGACCTGCGTTGCCCCGAGCTCGATCCGATCTTCGAGGGCCTCCGCTGTCTGGAGCCCGGCGACTGCCCGCCCGAGCTGCGGTGCGTCCGCGGCCGCTGCCGCTGCACCGACGACGCGCAATGCGGGGAGCACAGCCGGTGCGTCGATCCGCCCGCCGGGCCGTCCGCCGACGGTCGCGTCTGCCGCGCGGCGCACCCCGCGGCGCTGCTCCAGGGCGTGCGCGTGCTGCGCGATCGCCTCGATCGGTGGCCTCCGTCGCGGATGATCTGGAACCAGCACGCCTACGCGGTGACCAACATCGACGAGGACGGGCACGTCCCGCGCACGTCCTCGTGGCGTCGCAACTGGCTCGAGCCGTCGCTCGACAACTTCCGTCAGAACGTGCAGGGCTCGCTGCCGCCGCCGACCGCGCTGCCCGACGCCACCGTCGGCGGGATCGAGCTCGCCTGCCCGCGCGACGGCTCGCCGCTCGTCCTGTCCGCGAGCGCCTGCAACCGGGGCATGGCGGATCTGGCCGCGGGCACGCCGGTCCTCTTCCACGAGCAAGGACGCGTCGACCGCGTCGCCTGCGCCGCGCCGACGAGCCGCGTCCTCGAGCCGGGCGCTTGCGAGCGCGTCGCGTGCACGTGGCTGCCCTCGGAGCTCAACCGGGCCGTGCCGATGCGCGCGACCATCGACGTCGGCGGCGTGCAGCCGATCGTCGAGTGCCACGAGGGCAACAACGGCAGCGAGCTCGTCGCGGTGCGGTGCGACGATCCCCCGGGCTGATGCCCGCCGGAGCATGGGCGCTTCGATCTGCGCACCAGCGGATCGCGCTCACGGCTGGCAGGCGCGGGCGCGGGGTCCGACAGCGCTGATGACGTCCACTCGCTCCATGCGGCGTGAGGTATCGTAGCGTGATTCTGCGCGATCTTGGCGACCACGGCGCCGGGGAGCTGACGAGGGCCCGCAGCATGGCCGACTGGTACCTGTCCTACGTGCACCCGCGCTCGCTGTCGATCGCCGAGTGCGAGCAGGCCCTCGAGCGCGCGGTCGCGCCGGTCACCACCACCGTCGGCGAGCTCGAGGGCAACCCGCGCGACTTCTACTCGCGGTCGGTCACCGCCCGCGGCACGCGCGGAGACCTCTCCTTCGAGCTGACGGCGAGCCAGGGCCTGCGCGGCCCCGACGAGCCCGAGCCGACCATCAGCAGCGTGTGCGTGAAGGTGTCCGGGCCGTATGCGAGCAAGCTCGCGGCGTGGCCGGTGATCTCCGCCGCCTTCGCGAGGCTCGGGTGCGCCGAGTCGACGTACGCGAGCTGGTCGGCGCCGATCATCGACGAGGCCGATTCCGAGGGCGACGAGGCGACGGCGACGCGGGTCCGGCAGGAGACGCGTGCGGCGCTGATCGCGCAGGCCCGTCGTTGCGCGCACGTCTCCATCACGGCGCCGCGCTGCGACGTCGAGGCGATCCTCGCGGCCTACGAGGCGGCGGAGCGCATCGTCTCCGTCAGCTTCACCGACTGCGGCCTCACCGCGTTGCCCGCCGGGCTCGGGCGCTTCCCGGCGATCGAGTCCCTGTGGCTCGACGAGGACCTGCTCGATGGCAGCGCGCTCCGCGGCTTCGCGCGGCCGCTCAAGGAGCTCGGGCTGTTCGGCCGCGGCCTGCGGCGGATCGCGAGGGAGGACCTGGCCGGCGTCCCCGCGCTGGAATGGCTGAGCTGCGTGGGCAGCGGTCTCGAGGATCTCGACCTCGGCATCGCCGAGGTGTGCCCGAACCTGAAGCGAATCTACCTCGAAGACACCCCGCTCGCGAAGGACGCGTCCCGGATGGCCGCGCTGCGCGCGCGCTGGCCCGGCGTGCAGTGGCGCTACGACGAGCCGCCCGGCCAGCCGCCGCGGCCCGCGCGGGTCGAGTCGCCACGCGCGCCCAGCAAGGCCCCAGCCGCGGCGCCTGCGCCCCCGCAAGTCGATCCCGCGCTCGCTCCGTACTTCGAGGCGATCCTCGCGGCGCCGGACGACGACGCGCCCCGGCTGGCGCTCGCCGAGCTCCTGACGGCCCGCGGCGACCCGCGTGGCGAGCAGATCCGCCTCGCGTGCGAGCTCGCCAGGCTCGAGGACGAGGCCCCGGGGTTCCAGCAGCTCGCCGCGCGCTGTCAGGGCATGCCCCAGTTCTCCTACTTCTCCGAGCGCCGCTATCCGTTCCTGGGGAAGGAGTGGCGGGCGCGAGGCTTCGTCGAGACGATCGCCTGCTCGGCCCTCGACTTCATCGCCCACGGCGAGCAGCTCCTGCGTGACGCGCCCATTCGCGTCGTCGAGCTCACGCCGCTCGCCAGCCTCGGTCCGACGGTCGCCCGGTGCTCGACGCTGGCCCGCCTCCGAGGGTTGCACCTCGGCGCCCTGCCGCGCGAGGATCGCGCCGCCGTCCTCGCGTCGGCTCACCTGGCGGGCCTCCGCGAGCTCGAGACCTCGGACTGGTTCGACACCGCCGCCGCGGTCGGAGCGCTCGCCGAGGACCTGCGCGGCCTCGGGGCGCTTCGCGTGCTCAGGCTCGACGGCCGGCTCTCGACGGCCGCGGTCCCGGCGCTGATCGACCTCGTCGTGGCGCGCGGGCTCGAGCGCCTCGACGTTCGCTTCTGCAGCCTCCAGCCCCGATCGATCATCAAGACGCTGTGGGAGGCGCTCGGCGACGAGCGCGTCCGCCCGCGCAGGCTGCCCGCGGTGCCGTACGAGGGGGGCGTCCTCGAGCTCGGCAGGCCGGGCTTCAGCGTCGAGCAGGTCCGCGAGCTGGTCGCGACCGGGAAGTACCGCGGCGCCACCGAGCTGCGGCTCCACCGCAACTGCATCGGCGACGAGGTCGCCGCGCTCGTCGCCACGTCGCGGGCGTTCCCGGCGCTCGAGACGCTCAACCTCGCGGCGTCGGGCCTCACGGACCTCGGGGTGCTCACGCTCGCGACGGAGGCGGTCGCGCTCGATCGCCTCGAGCAGGTCCACCTCGGCGAGGGCGAGCGCGATCGGCTCGGGATCAGCGACGAGGCGGTCGAGGCGCTCGCGCGATCGTCGCGGCTCCCCGCGCTGCGCAGGATCACGCGGGGCATCGAGCATCACGTCTACGGCGGGAGCGCACGCGACGACATCGAGGTGACCCGGTTCCGGCGCGACGACGGCCGCGTCGTCGAATCGGTCCTGGCTCATTCGATCTGGCCGTGACGGTCCCGGGGCGCCGTCCTCGGTAGCCGTCGCGGCGGCCGGCGGCCGGGCGCGTGGGCGCCGGGGTGCAGGACGACCCGGGAGAAATTCCTGCGGGAATATCCGCGGCGGCCGGCGTCTCCGGAGCAACCCCTCGAACCCGGAGAGACGCCATGCATCGCTTCGTCAAGTCGACCGCCCTGCTCGCCAGCTTCCTGTCGCTCACCGCCGCCGTGATTCCCGGCTGCGCCGACGACGACCTCGGCCCCCTGACCGCCAGCGAATCCGAGGAGCTAACCCTCGATCCCGGCCTCCTCGGGGTCCTGCTGCCCAAGCCGCTGATCGCCCGCCACGGCATGACCTCCGCGCAGTACCAGGCGGCCTTCGACGAGTACGTCGCGCAGGGCTATCGCCTCACGCACATCAGCGCCTACAACGTCGGCGGCACGCCACGCTTCGCCGCCATCTGGGAGAAGATCTCCGGGCCGGCGTGGGTGGCGCGCCACGGCATGACCTCCGCGGAGTACCAGAGCAACTTCGACACCTTCACGAGCCAGGGCTATCGCCTGATCGTCGTCGAGGGCTACGAGCAGGGCGGCCAGGCCCGCTACGCGGCCATCTGGGACAAGTCCACCGGCCCGGCGTGGGTGGCGCGCCACGGCATGACCTCGGCGCAGTACCAGGCGCAGTTCAACACCCTCACCGCGCAGGGCTACCGGCCGACCAAGGTGCAGGGCTACGGCGTCGGCGGCGTCGACCACTACGCCGCGATCTTCGAGCAGGCCAGCGGCCCGGCCTGGATGGCGCGCCACGGCCTCACCTCGGCGCAATACCAGAGCGCCTTCGACACCTTCGTGGCCCAGGGCTATCGCCTCAAGCACGTCAGCGCCTACCAGGTCACCGGCGGGGAGCGCTACGCGGCGATCTGGGAGAAGACCAGCGGCCCGGCCTGGGTGGCGCGCCACGCCCTCTCCTCGCACGGGTACCAGCACGAGTTCAGCGATCGTGCGCTGCAGGGCTATCGCCTCAAGCAGGTCGACGGCTCGCCGTCCGGGCTCTCGGATCGCTACGCGGCGATCTGGGAGGCCGAGCCGACAGCGAAGACCGGCAACTACTGCAAGAGCTCGCAGTGCTTCAGCCTGCAGACCCTGGCCGACCAGATCGCCTCGGCCATCGATCCGTCGATGACCAAGTGGGGCTTCGAGGTCCGCCGCGGCCTCTCGGTGATCCAGCGCGCCGACGGCCCGGGCCGCACGAGCGCCGATTCTCCGCAGACGAGCTTCAGCGTGCACGATCGGTTCAACCCGGCCAGCGTGTCGAAGACGATCACCTCGGTGGCGACCCTGCAGCTCCTCGAGCAGCGCGGCATCCCGGTGAGCACGCCGATCCACAGCTACCTGCCGGCGAGCTGGAACATCCCGGCCAACAACAAGACCATCACGTTCGCCGAGGTGCTCAATCACTCGAGCGGCCTGCGCAACGAGGACGCCGGCAATGACTACCTGTTCGCCAACGTCAAGCAGGTGATGGAGCACTCGATCTCGATGGCCGACAAGGTGCCGGCCTACGCCAACATCAACTACGCGCTCCTGCGCGTGCTCGTGGCCAGCCTCGACGGCTACACCGACTGGTCGAACGGCGACGGCAGCGCGGCGCGCTTCATCACCTACGTCAACGGCAAGATCTTCGCGCCCATCGGCATCTACGACGTGCAGTACAAGGCGAGCGGCGCGGCGCCCACGCTCTTCTACCCGAACCCGCCGGGCAGCGCGAACGGCACCTCGTACGGCGACTGGACGCTCAAGCCGGGCAGCGCGGGTGGCCACAACTCCATCCACGAGCTCGCCGACTTCGCGGCGGCCACCTTCGGCGGCACGCTCCTGTCCAGCACCAAGCTCGGCGAGCTCAAGGCGCAGGGTCTGGGCTTCGGCGACTACGGCACCTTCGCGGACGGCACGAGGTGCTTCGGCAAGGGCGGCTACTTCCCGGGCAGCTGGAACGGCGGCGCCGAGCTCAACACGGTGCTCATCAGCTGCGACAACGGCGTGACCGCGATGGTGATGATCAACGGCCAGATGAGCCCCAAGACCGTCTTCGAGAACGCGATGAACAAGGCCTTCACGGCGCAGTAGACACCACCAGCGCAGCCCAGCGCTGGCAACCCCGGGTGGCCGGGCTCGTCGAGGCGAGCTCGGCCATCTGCATTCGTACGGGCGACGGCGTCGGCCTGATCCCCTGTAGATGAGGAGCGGGCGACGTGATCGCCGCAACTTGAATCCGTCCCCTGGCCGCGTATTCTGGCTTCCTAAGCCTTACCTCAAGGAGGTCGCGATGAAGAGCAGGGTGTCTATCGGCTGTCTCGTGGTGCTTCTGGCCGCGAGCCTGGGATGTGGCGGCTCCTCGGGCGGCGGCGGCGGCGCGGCGGGCGGTGCGGGCAGCGCCGGGAGTGCGGGAGGGGGCGGCGGCGCAGGCACAGGAGGCAGCGCGGGCAGCGGCGGCTCCGCAGGCAGCGCGGGCTCCGCGGGGCGCGCAGGCGGCTCGGGCTCCTCGGGCGGCGGCGGCAGCGCGGGCACCGGCGGCTCGGCGGGCAGTGGGGGCTCCGCCGGGGCAGGCGGCGCTGGCGCCGCGTCGTGCGCCACCCTGTCGGCCTGCTGCGGCACGCTGCCGAACGCCCAGACCAGGATGGTCTGCGAGAACGCGGTGAGCTCGGGTGCGGAGGCCATCTGTGCGGCGACGCTGCAGGGCTTCACGGCGGGTGGTCTCTGCTCGGGCGGTGCGGGTGGCAGTGGCGGCGCCGGTGCGGGCGGCTCGGGCGGGATGGCCGGAGGGGGCGGCTCGGGAGGAACGTCGGGTACGTGGCGCTGCGATCTCCAAGAGGGGATCTGCACCTGCAACCTCAACGGCCCGGCGACGCCGCCGAACCCGGTCGATCGGTGCCCGGCCCAGCTCAACTGCTGCATCCGCGCGTCGGTCGGGGGCTTCGAGACCTGCCAGTGCACCGAGGCGCTCCCGGGGGAGTGCATGACCGCTCCTCCAGGCATGATCGTCGCCAGCTGCCCGGGCTGAGCCCTCTGGCTCAGTGTCCGTGACCTTCGCCCCTCAGCAGGATCTGCTGCGCGAACCACGCAGGGCACTGCGCGTGTCGCGCAATGGTGTCGTCAGCAAACGACAATCAACCCGATCGGTGCTCCAAACTAGGACGTGACGGCGGAGCAGGCGGCGGACTGAAGATGCGCGCCGTCAACGCAGCGCGCGCAACGCCGTCGTGAGCTTCGGGCAGTGACGGAACTCGGCCTCGAGGCGCGCAAGCGGCAGCGAGACGCGCGCCTGCTTGCCGAGCTCCGCGAGCCAGCCGACCACGTTGTTCTCGCACTGCGGAAGCAACCACGCGGCCGGGAGCGTCGCGTCGGCCAGCTCCTGGAAGAGCCGAGGACGATCGGCTGCCGGAGCGGCATTGGCCAGGGCGAGGCGCGCGCGGAAGTAGCTCTCGAAGGCGTTGAACCGATCGACCGTGAACATCGGGGTCGGCGAGCGCATGACCGCCTCGAAGAGCGGCGCCGCTTGCGCCCACTGCCCCTGCGCGAGGAGGTGCCTGCCGAGGGTGACCATGCACCCCGGGTCCGCGTGCAGGAGCGGGTGATCGCGGCCGGCCAGCACGAGGACGTTGCACATGCGGCTGACGATGGCGTTCCGGTGCTTGAGCCAGGCCGGGTTGTAGCGGCCCGCGTGCGCCCGGTCGAGCAGCTCCCGGGCGCGCTGCAGAAGGCCGGGGCCGTCGTGCGAGGGCGTCGCGTCGGAGGTCGCGTACTCGTAGTAGAGCCCGTTGTAGCGCGAGGTCACGCCCGCCTTGACGGGGTCGAAGCCGCGCAGCGCCAGCGTGACGAACAGGCGCCCGTGCCGCTTGATGTGCGCGGAGAAGGCCTGCTGCAGCTTCCTGCCGTCCGGCTCGAGAGGATCCACGAGCGGGGGCGACACGAAGAGCCCGCTCTGGGACTGCAGCGTGACGTCGGGGCGAATGTGCTCGACGTGGCGCGCGTAGAGGATGGGCCCGCTGTCCATGTCGTCGGAGACGAGCAGGTGGGCGTCCTTCGGCAGGGTCTCGAGCACTGCGCGGGCGTAGTCGAGCGCGAGCGTGTCCCGCGTCGATTGATTGGCGAGGAAGTTGACCGCCGCCCCGGCGACCAGGATCGCGCCGGCGGCGACGAACGGCCAGCGCCGCGCCGGGAACCGCGCCGCGAGCGCCTCGATGGCCACGCCCGCGAAGAGCGCCAGCAACGCGTACGGGATCACGTTGAAGACGACGTGGTTGTAGCTCGCCAGCGGATCGTAGAAGTCGCGGAAGGCGAAGGGCAGGACGAGCGGCGTGGTCAGGAGCGACAGCCACAGGAGCGCGAAGCGGCGCGGCTGGCGCGCCGCGAGGGCCAGGCCCGGCACCACGAGGAGCAGGCCCACGTAGCCGTGCTCGGCCGCGCCGGCGCGGAGCACGCGCAGCATCAGGTGGAACGAGTACTCGACGCGGTAGAAGTTGCCCTCGTAGAGCCGGTCGTAGTGCTCGCGCAGCGCGTATCGCCACAGCTTTCCGAGCGTGTCGACGGGGCCGAGGAAGGCGACGTCGAGGGGCCCCTTCGAGACCACGTAGAGGTAGGCGTAGGGCGAGAGGCCCGCGACGAACGCCGCCGCCACGAGCGCCAGGGTTCGCGCGCCGGTGCGGTGTCTGCGCAGGTCGCGCAGGAGGAGCAGCCCGAACGGCCAGACCGCGAGGACGGTCAGCGGCCAGTGATTGGCGAAGCTGAGCCCGAGCAGGAGCCCGAACGCGACGAGCGGGCGCGGCCGCCCGGTGCGACCGAAGGAGAGCGCGACGAGGACCATGCCGGCGAACAGGAACGCATTGAGCGTGTAGACCTCGGCGATGATCGCCTGGCTCCAGAAGGTGCGCGTGATGCCGACGCCGAAGGCGCACAACGCCGCGGTCTCACGGCGCAGCGCCAGCGACCGCGCGATCGCGTAGACGACCACCGCGGTGCCCGCCGCCAGGGCGGCGTTGAGCGCGTAGACGCTGCGCGCGGCGCCGAAGGGCAGCCACGAGAAGACGTGGGCGAGGAGCGTGTAGAGCGGATAGCCGGGCGGGTGCGCGATGCCGAGCCGGTGCGCCACCGTGAGGAGCTCACCGGTGTCCTCGAGCGTGACCGTCGGCGGCATCGTGGCGGCGTACAGGGCCGAAAGGACGAGGAACAGCGCGCCGGCGATGACGCGATCCGGCCGCCCAGGTGCGGCGGGAGCCCCCGGCGCGGCGACCTCGACGAGCCCCCCCGCGGGAGCCGGTGCGGCTGGCTCGATCCTCTGGCGCGCCCTGTTCGGAGGCCTCCGCTTCGCCATGGCAGCCTTCAGCGCGGAGGGGTCGCGCCCATCTTCGCGATCCGGAGCGCCCTTACGGCGGCGAGCACGCCCGCCAGGCGCCGACGCAGGGGCTGATGGGCGCTGGGTACGTCCACTCGTTGCATGCAGCGCGAGGTATCCTACCGTGACTCTGCGCGATCTCGAACCGCGGGCAGGGCCTCGCCAGGGCGCCTGGTATCCTCGACTCCCGGTGAGCGACGAGGGCTTCGAGGCGTTCCGCGCGGCGCATCGCGGCCTGCTCGAGGCGGTCGAGACGTGCGAGCGCCCCGACTGGCTGGTCCGCCTCGCCTGGGACGCGGGGCTCGAGCGGCGCGCCCTGATCGAGGAGGGCCTCGAGTGCGCGATCCGCCTGCACGCGACCGACTGGAACGGCAACGTCGCGCTGTTCTGGCCCGTGCCGCGTCCGCTCGAGGCGGTCGAGGTGTGGTGCGGGCGCCGTTCGGTGCTCACCCAGATGTCCGAGGGCTCGCGCCCCCACGCGAGCGCGATCGTCCCAGGTTGCGTGATCGGCGCCGTGATCTCGACGGTGTTCGTGTCTCCCCGCCTGACGGGGCTCCCCGGCGAGCTCGCGATCTGCGCGGTCTGCGTCGCGGCGGTCGGCGCGCTCGGCCTGCTGTTCAAGGTGCTGATCGACGCCACGCTGCGCCGTCAGGTCGCGCGCCTCGACGAGGAGCGCGCGTTCGCGATCGTGCTCGAGCAGATCCGCGTCGGCATGAAGACGAGCCCTCTGCGGGTCCCGCGCGTGACGGAGGTCCTGGCCAGGCAGCTCGCGAAGCTGGTCGCGACCACGGCGCCGGGGAGCTGACGAGGGCCCACACCGCGGCCGACTGGTACCTGTCCTGCGTGCAGGACGCTACCGAACGTCGAAGCGATCGAGGTCCATGACCTTGGCCCACGCCTTGACGAACTCGCGCACGAAGCGGTCCTTGCCGTCACGCTGCGCGTACACCTCCGCGATCGCGCGGAGCTCGGAGGTGGAGCCGAAGGCCAGGTCCACCGCCGTCGCCGTCCATCGCGTCGCGCCGGTCTTGCGGTCCTTGCCCTCGTAGATGCCCGGGCTGCTCCCCTTGCTCCACTTCACGGAGACGTCGAGCAGGTTCACGAAGAAGTCGTTGCTGAGGGTGCCCTTCTTCGCGGTGAAGACGCCGTGGCTGGCGTGGCCCACGTTGGCGTCGAGGACGCGCAGGCCCCCGACGAGCGCGGTCATCTCCGGCACCGTCAGCGTGAGCAAGCTGGCCTTGTCCACGAGCAGCTCGCCGGGCGAGCGCGCGGCACCCTTGCCGTGGTAGTTGCGGAACCCGTCGGCCGAGGGCTCGAGCACCGCGAACGAGGCCGGATCGGTCTGCGCCTGGGTGGCGTCGACGCGTCCCGGCGTGAAGGGCACCTGCACGTCGATGCCGCCGCGCCTGGCCGCGTCCTCGATGGCGGCGGCGCCGCCGAGCACGATGAGGTCCGCCAGCGACACCTTCTTGCCGGCCCCCTTGTCGAAGTCCTTCTGGATCGCGCCGAGCTTGCCGAGCACCCTGGCGAGCTCCTTCGGCTCGTTGACGGCCCAGTCGCGCTGTGGCGCGAGCCGGATGCGGGCCCCGTTGGCGCCGCCGCGCATGTCGCTCCCGCGGTACGTCGACGCGGCAGCCCATGCCGTCCGCACGAGATCGGAGGTGGACAGCCCCGAGGCCAGGATCCTGGACTTCAGCGCGGCGACGTCGCGCGCATCGAGGCGCGGGCCGGCCTCCCGGGGCAGCGGGTCCTGCCAGACGAGGTCGACCTTCGGCGCCTCGGGGCCGAGGTACCGCGTGCGCGGCCCGAGGTCGCGGTGGGTGAGCTTGAACCACGCCTTGGCGAACGCGAGCCGGTACTCCTCTGGCTTGTCCAGGAAGCGCTGGGCGATCACGCGGTAGGCCGGGTCGGCCTTCAGGGCGAGATCGGTGGTGAACATGATGGGCGTGTGGTGTCGCGAGGGATCGTGCGCGTCGGGGACGCTCTCCTTGCCCTGACCGCCTGCCGGGATCCACTGGATCGCGCCCGCCGGGCTCCTGGACTGCACCCATTCGAAGCGGAACAGATTCCGCAGGTAGCCCACGCCCCACAGCGTCGGATCGGTGGACCACGCGCCCTCGAGCCCGCTCGTCACGGTGTCGCCGGCCTTGCCCTTGCCGCACCGGTTCTCCCAGCCGATGCCCTGGGCCTCGACCGGCGCCGCCGCGGGCTCCACGCCCACGCACTTGCCGGGCGCGTGCGCGCCGTGCGCCTTGCCGAAGGTGTGTCCGCCCGCGATGAGCGCGACGGTCTCCTCGTCGTTCATCGCCATGCGTCCGAAGGTCTCGCGGATGTCCCGCGCCGCCGCGAGCGGGTCGGGCTTGCCGCCCGGGCCCTCGGGGTTGACGTAGATGAGGCCCATCTGCACGGCCGCGAGCGGCCGCTTGAGCTTGCGGTCGCCGCTGTAGCGCTCGTCGGCCAGGAACTTCCTCTCCGGCCCCCAGTACACGAGGTCGGCCTCCCAATCGTCGCGCCGGCCGCCCGCGAAGCCGAAGGTCTGGAACCCCATCGACTCGAGCGCGACGTTGCCGGCGAGGACCATGAGGTCGGCCCAGGAGATCTTCTGGCCGTACTTCTGCTTGACCGGCCACAGGAGACGTCGCGCCTTGTCGAGGTTCGCGTTGTCCGGCCAGCTGCCGAGCGGCTCGAAGCGCATCTGGCCGCCGTCGGAGCCCCCGCGCCCGTCGAGCGTGCGATACGTCCCCGCGGTGTGCCAGGCGAGGCGGATGAAGAAGGGGCCGTAGGTGCCGTAGTCGGCCGGCCACCAGTCCTGCGACGCGGTGAGGGCCGCCTTGAGGTCCGCCTTGAGCGCAGCGAGGTCCAGGGTGGCGAACGCCTTCGCGTAGTCGAAGTCCGCACCGAGCGGGCTCGAGCTCGGCGCGTGCTGCCGGAGCGGCGAGAGGTCGAGCAGCTCGGGCCACCAGCGCGTGTTCGGGCTCGGCGCTCCGCCGTCGTCAGCGCGCACCGGCCCGACCGACAACGTCATCGCACCGGTCGCCAGCAGTGCCCACCAGGTCCTCATCGGCATCTTCGTCTCCTCCTCGGGCGGCCTCGCGGCCTCTCCCTGGGACTGACTGTGGGGCCGAGGGCCTGATGTGCGAAATACAAGTTTTCGATGGCAGTGATAGCCAGGGGCTATAGGGGTCCCGGGCCCCCCGGTCTGCCCGATGCGCTCAAGGCCACCGGGCTCAGGAACGCGATCTACAGAAGCGGGAGGAGGAAGCGGCCGCCAACGCGCGCCCCTCGGGCAACGGCCCTGGGCCGTCCTCGAGCTCGAGCTCGTCGAGCTACGAACAGCGGGTGTGGGAGCGCAAGGTGTCGGAGCAGCGCGAGCGATACTTCGAACAGCGCCGCACCGAGTACCAGTCAGGGGTGCGGAAGTAGTCCAGGCCGGGCTTCGAGGCCGGCGCCACCGGCGTGCACGCGCGAGCGTCCGTAGGGCGGCCCGCCCCCTTCATTGTGGGGCCAGCACGATCACGCTTGCGGCGCCGCGGCAGACGTCGTCTGGAGCGGTCGTCGGGTTCGTGAAGGTGATCCGGACGCCGTTCGCGACGAGGCTCTGCCCCATCATGGTGCGCGCACGGTCCCCGACCACGCAGGGTGCGTCGTTCGCGGTGAACTTGCACATGGCGGGGCTGCAAGAGGTGACGCCAGCCCACATCGTGGTCGCGTTCGTGCCCGGATTGGTGACCAGCATCTCCTCGGTCTCCACGCACGCGGTCGACGTGTTGACCACCGCGAGCTTGCAGCCGCCTCCCTGACTGGAGAACGTGATCGTCGTGCTCGGGATGATGCTCTTCCACGCCGCAGTGATGTCATTGCCCCCGCAGCTCATGCTCTCGAGCTGGTAGGTTCCGGCAAATGGGCAGCTACCGCTGCCGCCAGCTCCCGCGCCACCGGCCCCCGCGCCGCCAGCCCCCGCGCCGCCAGCTCCCGCGCCGCCGGCCCCAGCGCCACCGGCTCCCGCGCCGCCAGCTCCTGCCGCGCCAGCTCCAGCCCCGCCGGCTCCAGCCCCGCCCTTGTCATCTCCGCAACCGAGCATCGATACGATCATCAGCGCAGCGACGAGGTGTCTCATTCGGATGGCCCCCTTCGAGAGTCCGCGTTCGACGAAGAGTCATCGTAGCCGAAGTCTCACCCACTGCGGGCGTACCACCCGGGCCCCCAGTGAACAGGAGCTTCGATCTGCGCGCCCGCGGATTGGGCTCACGGCTGGCAAACGCGGGCGCAGGGTCCGACAGGCGCTGATGACGTCCACTCGCTGCATGCGGCGTGAAGGATCCTCCTGTGATTCTGCGCGATCTCGAACCATGGATGCGGTGGACCGGCTCCTGGCGAAGGCGCGGGCGCCCTGAGCTCGCATTTCGGAGGAGTGACATTCAGCTGGGCAGACAAATGCCGCCAGGAACTGGATCTCGGGGCGGCGCGCCCATGACGTGAGAGACGGGGAGCGTGGGGCGCCCTGGGGGGGAAGCATGCCGGGGACTGAGACATGGCTGAGTCTGGGACGGCGCTGGGCAGCCGCGATGATGGTGCTCGCTGCCGCCTCCGGGTGCGAGCCGCACGAGGCCCTGCCGCCCAGCGACGTGTGCCAAGAGGTCGGGCGAGCGATCGCCAGCCGCGTGTTCTCCTGCAGTGGCGACGTCGCGCGCGCCGAGAAGCTGGCCGACAGGCTGGCCAAGGAATACTCCTGCATCCCGAAGGCGCTCGGCGCCATCGAGAACGGCATGCCCGACACGCGAGGGCTGTATGCGTGCCCCTTCCAGATCAGCGGGCTCGCCTGTGAGCAGGTCAAGGCGTTCGGCGACGACCTCGGGCGGTGGGCGCGCACAGTTAGCTCACGTCATTGGGGCTTTCCGATCACGCTCGAGCAGCCGAACTCGACCTGCAGGCTCGCCATCGGATCGCCCTGGACCTCGGTGCAGGTCGCGGGGCAGAGCAGGATCTTCGTCGGCGCGGCGTTGTCGTCGTAGTGCCAGCCGCCGGTGGTGCCGCACGCGGCGGCCGAGTCGACGCGCACGATCTGGCGTCCCGGCGTGACGCCGGCGGGCAGGTAGCGCACGTTGACGCGCGCGGGGTCCAGCGTCTGTCCCATCGGCGGCGCCGGGATCGCGAGGTCGCAGGTGATCATCGCGCCCGTGATCACGGACTGCGTGATCTCGGTGAACACCTGCGACCAGTCGCCGGTGCAGATGACGCCGCGCGCCCCGCCGGTCTGCGTGATGAGCTGGGTGTACACGGTGCCCTCGGCGGCGCCGGCGCCGAACGGGCCGTCGCAGCCGTCGGGCGGCGTGCCGTAGGCGTAGATGCCGTGGACCTTGTGGCCCATGAAGATCCCGGCAGGCGCGAGCGCGCCGACCTCCATCGTGAACTGCATCGCGGTCCAGGTGCTCTCGTCGTCGGTCACGAACACGAAGTGCTTCACGGCGTCGGGGCGCAGGAAGTCCGAGTAGAGCGGGTACTGCGTGACCGCGAGCTGGGGGCCGTTGTGGCTGCCGACGCGCTGCGGCACGAGCCGGAAGCGCGGGCCGTTGCCGCAGTCCATGCCGCCGAGCGGCGGCGGCACGCAGATCAGGTTCGTCCCGGTGGGCGCGGCGATCATCACGACGTGGTAGTCGAGGCCGCTCGCGTCGATCATCCCGACGAAGTCGTTGAGCTTCTGCTGGACGTACTGGGTCTCCTGGTTCATCGAGCCCGACTGGTCGACCACCCAGATGATGTCGACCGGCCCGCGCGAGAGCGTGCCCGCGACCGCGGCTCCGGCGCAGCTCGCCATGCACGTGCCGTCACTGCACAGGGGGGCCGTCATCGGGCAGTCGGTGTTGACCGCGCACTGCACGCAGCGGCCGCCGCTGCACACGCCGGTCGGCGCGCTGCACTGGTCGTTGCCCACGCATTGCGGGGCGCCGCCCGAGCCCGCCCTGCCTGCGGCTCCAGCCGAGCCCGCCGCACCTGCGCCGCCGGCCGCGCCGCCTGATCCCGCGCGTCCTGCCGCGCCGCCCGATCCCGCGCCACCCGCGGCGCCGCCCTGGCCGCTGCCACCGGTCGGCCCGCACGCACCGAGCACCATCACGACGATCACCAGCTGCCTCACGCGGTCCTCCGATCGAGCCTCCTCGATTCTACACGCCCTGAAACGCCGGCCGATCACCGTTGTCATGGGTGCGGCAGATGTGGCAGCGGTGGTGCGCGCAAGGGCTTCGGCGAGTGCTGCGCGTCGGCGCCGATTGCGTGTTCGCCTGCCTGGCCGCCGGTGCGCTTGGTGCGGGCGCCTCAGGAGTTCCGGGCGGTGAGATCGTTGCAGGCCGTCCACTCGAGGAGCACGCTGCCCCCGCTGTGAATCGGCGGGAGGCCGATGCCTCCGACGGTGGAAACGACGATGTCGTAGTCGACGCGGATCGAGCCGCTGGAGATGCCGCAGGGCGAGATCGTCACGTCGTTGTAGCTGACGCGGGTGGTCACCTGCGTGGGGGCGCCGTTCACCCGGGAGTCGAGCTTGACGGTGAGCACGCCGCGCATCGCGGTCGGCGAGAGCCAGACCTCGCCATCGAGCGCCATGGTCACGCTCGCGCCTGCGGTCGCTTGCTCCAGGGTGAGCGCCCAGTAGATGAGGTGAGTCACCCCTGAGCCGTCCGTCTCGGACGTGATCGCGCCATCGATGGTGAAGTTGTCGGCCCGGCACATCCGGTAGGCGGTCGTATGCCCCGTCACCTCGAGGCAGCTCGGGTTGGAGATGGTGCCGGTTCCGCCGCGCAGCTTTTGCTCTGCGGGACCGGCGGCATCGAGGCCGAGGTCGAGGAGGGATACGGCGAGATCGTGCGAGCGCAGCCACCGGTCGTCGCCGGCAGCCGCCACGTCGCGGAGCTGGTCGGCCACGCTCGCGAGCGCGCTGGCCGCCTGCTGTTGCGAGGGGCGCGGCGGCATGGGCTCACCCACGCTGCGATCGGTCCCGGCACCGCCATCCATCGCGCCGGGTGTGCCGCCCGCACCGCCCGCTGCGCCTCCTGCGCCGCCCACCCCCGCACCACCTGTTCCGGCCACGCCCGCTCCTCCCGCGCCGCCTTCGCCGGGCTCACCACCGGCGCCAGCTCCGGCGCCCGGGTTCCCATTGCCCGACCTGCCACAGCCCCCGAGCACGACGCAGCAGAAGAGGACTCCAATGAGCGATCGCATCTCACGCCATTCTACCGCCTCGAGAACGCAGTACTAGAAAACAACCCGTCTCGGTAGCGCGAGGATGCGGAGCAGGTCGCGTCCGAGGCGTTCCGCGCGGCGCATCGCGGCCTGCGCTGGAACCGCCCGCCACGTCAGTTGGTCGTCGGGACGATGAACTGGCCGGACGAGGTCCGCGGGATGCGCGGCGCCCGCCACACGTACATGCGCGCGGTCGAGGAGCCGACGTCCGCGGCGCACACGAGGTCCGTGCGACGGCCCCGGCTCGACACCTTGCTGGCCAGCAGGCGATTGCCGCACGTCGCCATGTCGAAGCTGCTCGAGCCAAACCGGTGCACGAAGGCGGCGCTGATCCCGGTCGAGAGCCACTGGAAGATGCCCGAGGAGCGGCCGTCGCCGTAGTCGTAGCCGCAGGTGATGTCGGCGAGCCCATCGCCATTGACGTCGGCGGCCCTGAATCGTCCGCCGCACTGAGCGAGTCCGAAGCTCGTCCGCGCCCACCCCTGGAGCCCGAACCGCGATCCGGTGGAGAGGAACACGAGCAGCTCGCCCCCCAGAGAGGCTCCGTAGTCGTAGCCGCACGCCAGGTCGTCCTTGCCGTCGGCGTCGAGGTCGCCGACGACGAAGCGGTCGCCGCAAGCGGGCATCCGGAACTGACCAGCTCCGCTCTGGTGCCAGCCCTGGAGGTCGAAGCGAGATCCGGCCGAGACGAACACGAAGACCTCGCTGGTCGAGGCTCCGTAGTCGTAGCCGCAGGCCAGATCGTCCTTGCCGTCGCCATTGAAGTCGCCGACGACGAAGCGCGACTCGCACGCGCCCATGCGGAACTGGCCGGTCCCGCTGCGGTGCCAGCTCTGCAGCGTGAACCGGGTGCCGGCGGAGACGAGCACGAAGACCTCGCTGGTCGAGGCGCCGTAGTCGTAGCCGCAGGCCAGATCGTCCTTGCCGTCGCCATCGAAGTCACCGACGACGAAGCGCGATTCGCAAGCGGGCATCCGGAACTGGCCCGCGCCGCTGCTGTACCAGCCCTGCAGCTCGAACCGCGTGCCCGTCGAGAGGAACACGAGGACCTCCCCGGTGGAGGCGCCGTAGTCGTAGCCGCAGGCCAGATCGTCCTTGCCGTCGCCGTTGAAGTCCCCCACCTCGAAGCGGTCACCACAGGCGCTCATGTCGAACTGCCCGGGGGCGCTCTGGAACCAGGGCGACGCGGCGAAGGCGGCGCCCGTCGAACGATGGACCCAGACCTTGTCGGTCGCGCCGGCGGCGTCCAGCCCGCAGGCCAGGTCGGCCAAGCCATCACCATCGAAGTCGCCCTGCACGACGCGGCCGCCGCACGCACCGAGGGGAAGCGCTGTGGAAGCCCACTCCTGGGCGCCCGCGGGGACCACCGCCGGCGTGACCACGGCCGCACCGACCACGTAGCCGCGCAGCTGTCCGGCGACGACGGCCGCCGAGCCGCTCGGGAAGCTCACGGTGAGGCCGCCGAGCGCGGAGCGGACGACCACGGTCGCCTCCGCGGACGGCAGGGTGACCGTGAGGTCGGGTCCGGCGAGGTCGAGCGGCCCCCACGTGGTGTCGAGCGCGATGCGCGTGCCGGTGGGAAAGTCGATGGCGATGCTGCCGCGCACCGATGCCCTCACGCCGGGCACGCCAGGCTGCGCCGGGAACTCGATCGCCAGGCGCTCGGTGTCGTCGTTGCTGAGCGAGATCGGGACGCCGCCGCCCGGGAACTGCACTTCGACCTCCGAGCCCCCGAGATCGAGCGCGGCCCCGTTCGGGAAGGATACCTCTGCGGTCGGGCCGAGGACCGACACGACCGCCTCGTAACCGGCTGCGAGCGACACGACCGCGCTGGTGCCGGGACAGGCCGGGGTGCAGACGGCGACGTCCGTGCTCATCTCGGCAGGGAAGTAGACGGAGGCGCTCGTACCATCATGCGATGGGATGGCCAGCGCGAACCCGTCGCCCTCGGCCGTCGGCGAGACCGCGAGCGGGGGACGTGAGGGAAGCTGGACGACCAGTCCCGAGCCCCAGTCGTCGAGGTTGAGCGGCCCACCCGCTCGGGTGCCCGCGTGGACGCTCTCCTGCGGCCCGATGGCCAGCTGGGCGCTGGCGGCGGCGGGAACGAGCAGACCGAGCAGCGGGAGGGTCATCAAGGCTGCGCGTGGGATTCTCATGGCCGCTGGCAGAGCAACCCACGTGCCACTCGCGCGCCCCAGAAGCTCGCGGATCTCGGCGGCTGCGGAGCGCGGCGAGCGTGATGCGTTCGTTCCATGGAACACCTCCGCTGCCGGAACCCCGCGATGTGGTGCGTCAACCCGGTGAGGTGATCGCGGTCATCGTCGCCCCGGCCCCCGCGGGCGCGATCTCGTGGGCACGGGCGCGGATGGAGTCGGGCAGGTGCCCATCGATCGCGCTCCGCAGATCGCGCGCGAACTCCCTCGCGTCCGCGTAGCGCTGTTCTGCTGGCTTGGCGAGGCCGAGCGCGATCACGAGGTCGACCTCGACGGGCAGGCCCGGCGCGCAACGGCTCGGGGGGGGCGGGTGATGATGCAGCGCCTCGAAGATCGCGACCGTGGGGTTGCGCGACGGAAAGGCGTTCTGCCCGGTCAGTGCGCGGTACGCGATGGCCGCGAGCGCGAACACGTCGGTCGCCGGCGTGACGTCGCCCGAGGACACCTGCTCGGGTGCGAGGTAGCCCGGCGACCCGAGCACGCTGGTCGTCAACGTGAGGTCCTCCGCGGACAGCACCAAGCGCGCCACGCCGAAGTCGAGCAGCCGCACGGCGCCGTCCGTGGTGAGGAAGACGTTCGGCGGCTTGAGGTCGCGGTGGATGATGCCGGCGTCGTGCGCGGCCCCCACGGACAGGGTGATCGCCTCGATGATCGACACCACCTCACCGGGCTCGAGCCGGCCCTGACGGCGCAACCGGGCGCCGAGGTCCTCGCCCTCGAGGAGCTCCATCGCGAGGTAGTGCTGGCCCTCGCGGGTGGTGCCCGCGTCGTGGACCGCCGGCGCGTGGCAGGGGGGCAGGCGGGCCACGGCCTCGGCCTCGCGGCGGAAGCGCATGATCAGCGTGTCGTCGCCGAGCAGGTGCGGGTGCAGCACCTTGACGGCGAGCTGCCGGTCGTCGCTCAGGCGGCGCGCCTGGTAGACCTCGCCCATGCCGCCCCGGCCGAGCACATCGCCGAGCTCGTACTTGCCGTCGAGGACGCTGCCCGAGAGGCGCCCCTGCTTGACGTCTCCGGCGAGGCGCACGAGCTCGACGCGCGCGTTCCGCAGCGCGACCTCGCGCTCCCGGAGGACGACCGCGATGGCGCACCCGATGACGAACGTCATCCAGTACAGGCTCCCGATCGAGAGCATGGCCATCCAGCGGTAGGTGAGGACCGCCCGGGGCACGAGGCCCGCGGCGAACGCGTCGTCGAACAGCGACGTCGACCGCACCAAGCCGAGCTCTTCGCCGCCGAAGAGCGCCAGGTGGCCGACGCACGCCGTCGTCGTGGCGAGCAGGCCCGACCAGTAGCCGACTCCGATCCGGTAGAAGAAGCCGATCAAGATGGGCATCACGAGGAAGTAGCTCGACACGATGCCGGTCGCCTGGACCCAGACCAGCGAGGTCACCACCTCGATGACGACCATCGCCCCCTGCACGACCTCGTGCCCTGCTTGGCGCTTGCGGAGCCGGCCGAGGCTGATCGCGAGATCGACGAGGAGCGCGGCCAGGTTGAACCCGAGGACCCCTCGGCGCACGTCGGATCGGATGCCCTCCACGTCGAGCCCGAACCAGAGGACCACGTCGATCGCGAGGGCGATGCCGACGATCCAGGCGCGCGCCGTGGCGATGTGCGCGATCTGGTCGGCGGCGAGGGTCTGCCTGCCCGGCGGGAGCAGGACGTTGCGCAGCCTCTGGGTGGACAGGGGCGCGAGGGACATCACTCCGGAAGCCTGCCATGAAGCGGCAGGCGCGTGGTGGCCGGGATTGCCGGCCGCCGAGCCGCGCTCGTCGAGGAAGTGAAGAAGCTCAAGTCCTCGCAGACCTGATCCGGCGCTCGCCGCCCCCCTCCTCTCCCTCGGCGAGCCCGGGATCCGCCTCCACCCGTCAGTTGTTGGTGCAGCCCACGCAGGTCGCGCCGGTCGGGACCGCCTTGACCGCGAACGTGTTGGACACGTGGTCGTGGTACGCGAGCACCTGGTACTTGTCGGTCGCGGTGCCGAACAGGTGC
The DNA here is from genome assembly GCA_964593795.1 of uncultured Myxococcales bacterium. GTDB lineage: Bacteria > Myxococcota_A > Polyangia > JAHFDS01 > JAHFDS01 > JAHFDS01. Next base: position 78,523 of record CAZQJC010000147.1, read on the forward strand.
AGGAGGGCCGACTGCTCGACCGTCGTCTTCACGGACCTGTGCGTCCCGTACGTGAAGGACAGCGAGCCGGTGTAGTTCGACGTCTCGCCGATCCCGATGCTGCTGAGCCAGCCGGCGTGGTGATCCTCCGTCTGCACGCTCAGGCGCTCGGTGCCAGTGGTGTTCCAGCGGGCGACGACCGTGCGCTCGAGGAAGTCATTCGTCTGGCCACCCGGCGTGAAGATGCCGATGTACTCGAAACGGGGACCGGCCAGCGGCGCGTTCGCCCCACCCGCGATGAACGGATCGAGGGCCATGAGGCTCCGCAGACCCATGAGGTCCTTGTGTCCGGGGGTGGTCTGCTGGAGCACGTTCACGTGATCCTTGATCTGCTGGGCAGGTAGCGAGATCACGCCGTCGTGTCCGAGGACGGTGAGGCGAGGACTGCCGCTCCCGCTCCAGAACCACGCCACCTTGACGTTCTTCATGTAGAAGAGCAGGTCGCCCTTCCCGGGCCCGAGGCCCGAGTTGGTGGTCGTCGTGGAGGAGATGGTCGTCGCGACGCTGAAGCCGCGGCCGGTCAGGTCCGTGACGCCCTGCGTCTGTGTGCCGCTGACGGTGCCGAACCCCGAGGCCAGCCCCTTGAGAGCGCTGCCAACGGCGCCTCCTCCGCCGACCGCCTCGTAGGCGTTCGAGATGGTCGTGAGCTTGTTGCCGATCGAGGACGGCGGCTCATAGGTCGTCGTGGAGCGCGTCGAGCCCGCGGTGTGCTCGATGCTCGAGCCGACCGTGGTCGACTGGGTATAGGACTGGTAGTTGCGCTGGTGCTGGACGTGCCAGAGGTCGCTGGGGTTGAATCCGGGGCGCTGCGGCGGCTCGTAGACGACGCCCAGCGGCAGGACCGGGATGGTGAAGGCGCCCGCGCCCACGAACGGGCCCTGCTGGAGCTGGATGACCTCGTCATCGACGGCGGAGCCCGCGCTCAGGCGGATGTTGGTGACCGAGGGCGCTGCACCGAGCGGGATCGTCACCGTCGAACCCGTGTACGTGCGGCCGTTGACGACCGCAGTCATCGTGGACGCTCCCGACACCCTGATCTTCAAGGAGACCGACCGACCACGCACCGCCACACGACGCGCCTGCTTGTCCCAGAGCAAGCGCCCGCCGACGTAGGTCGAAGACCACTTGCCGCCCTGCGGGAAGCAAAACGAGGGCTGGGCACCGCGCGCGGCGCAGCTGCGGGTCGCGTAGAAGTACCCCAGATCGACCGTCTCGTTCGCCGGACCCTCGTACGGGTTCTGCGCCTCGAATGCCTTGAGCGCATTGTAGACGTCCCAGACCGTCGCGGCTGCCTGGGAGGCCTCGGTCTCCTCGGAGGCGACCTCGGTCTCCTCTTCGACGCCACAGCCAGCCATGCAGAAGGCCAGCAGGCCACCTGCGACCAGGAGCCCATTCGTTGTCTGTCGTCTCGATCTCGCCAGCGTCATCCGTCACTCCTCGCAACCCGGTCAGGCCGGGCACGACGGTCGCTGATGCAGCGATCGAGCCAGGGCAATTCCCAAGCTCTCTCGGGGAGATCGACGCGCACGGGCGCAGATCGAAGGTTCCATGGAACAGCACGCGTGAGACTCGCCGGTGGGCGCGTCGAAGCGAGGAAGGCCATTGAGCCCGTGCATGAGAGTTTCGATCTGCGCGCCCGCGGATTGCGCTCGCGCGCGGGCGGCTCTGGCGACGAGAACAACTCCACGCGGGCTCGGGGCATCCTGCCGGCTCGGCCCGCGGGCTCGCCACGCGAAGTTGCTCCCCACGCTCCAGGCCGCGTATTCTGATGGACGCGTGATCCTTGGATCGTTCCAAAGAGCCGCCTGCTTGATCGCGCTCCTCGGCGGCTGCGTGGTCGAGAAGATGGATCCGACCGAGCCGTGCAAGGACGTGGCGTCGGCGATCGCGAGCCGCTCGTTCGCGTGCGGCGCGGACGTCAAGGCCGCGAACGCCCGCGCCGAGCGCTTCGAGAAGACGTACCGCTGCACGCTCACCGCGATGTCCTCGCGGGACGGCTTCATCCCCGAGGACCTCTACCACTGTCCGGTGTCGATCCAGGCGCTGTCGTGCGCGGACGTCACGCAGTACGGCGACGCGTTCGACCGCTGGCTCGCGGTGTCCCCGCAGTGCGCGCGCATGCTGACGCCGGGGGGCTCTTGAAGCGCGTCGCGCTCGCGCTCGGGCTCGTCCTCGCCGCCGCGCCCGCGCGCGCGCAGCAGGAGTCGGCGAACATCCAGGACTGCGAGTACCGGCCCATCGCGGGCACGGTGCCGTACCAGACCGCGATCCTCGCGCGGCAGACGCATGCCGCGGCGTTCGGCGTCGGCCGCTTCCTCGAGCAGTACATCCTGCCCGAGCTCGACGACGGCGCCAACGCCGCCTACGGCTTCCGCATGCAGTCGCTCGGTCCGACGACGCTCCTGCCGTCGATCGCGCAGAACGCCAAGTGCAGCCCCATCGATCGTCGCGCGCGGACGTTCACCACGCAGACCTCCGCGTCGACCGGCTTCGGCATCGGCGGGCGCTGGGACATCGTGCGGGCGAGCTTCCTCTACGCGGGCAACATCACGGTCTCGCGCCTGTTCACCGGCAAGCTCTCCGACAACTTCGTCGCGCACGTCGTGGGCCTCCAGGGCGTCTACCTGGGCCTGGCGGCGCCGGCGTTCGGCGACGGCGAGGTCGAGAACGTGCAGTCCTACGTCTACGACTACATGGCGGGCGCCGAGATCGCGATCGACGGCTGGGCGACCGCGCGCGCGGGCTACGTGGGCTCGAATGGTCTCTACGCCAGCGCGAGCCTGCCGGTGCTGCGGCTCTCGGCGGACGCCATCCTCGCCGACAAGCTGGCCGACCTCGCGTACCTGCGCGCCGGCCTGATGAACATCGACCAGACGTTCATGGAGCTCATCGGCCAGCGCAGCCGCAAGGAGGCCGAGGCCTTCGCCGCCCAGCTCGGCACCTCGCTCTTCGCGCGCGGCTCGCAGCTGTCGTCGGGCGTGCGCGTCGATCCCACGACCGGCAACCAGATCGCGGAGGTCGAGCGGTCGGCCCTCTTCCTCACGCACCACCTGCACTCGACGTTCGACGTCACCAAGCGCGTCAAGGGCATGGGGATCGCGGGCGAGGTGGAGCTGGCGGTCGCGTCGCACCCGGAGCCGTTCTTCCACCTGGCCCGCGTCGGGGCGCAGTTCACCCTCGGCACCGCCTCGGTCGGCTACGTCAAGCCGCCGGTCCTCCGCTTCCTGGGGACCAAGGGTGAGCCACGGCCGTTCGCGGTGGCCACCGCGGGCCTCGGGCTCGACAAGAGGTCCTTCCTCAACTTCGGCATGCAGGTCTCGCTCAACGATCCGGACATGGTGCGCATCTTTCCCTGGGCGCCGCCCTACGCCTTCAACTTCGGCCTCTTCGTCCAGGTGACGACCAACCCGAAGCGGACGGGGAACTTCATGGGCAAGCTGTGAGCCGCGCTGGCCTCTTCCTCGCGATGGTGCTGCTCGGGTGTGGGATCGAGCGGGTGCCGCCGTACGTCGTCCCCGGCGCGCCCGCGCTCGGAGGGGGCTCGGCGACGCCGGCCGATGCGGGCGCGGGCGGCGATCCTGGCCCCGACGGCTCCGCGCCCACGGACGGGCCGATCACGGACGCGCCGGTCGCCGACGGTCCACCGTCGCGGCCGGATGGGCCGCCCGGTCCCGACGCGCCGCGCACGATGTCGGGCACCGCGATGACCCTGTCGGGCCGCGGGGATCGCGCCGACGGCCCCGACGACCTCCTGCCGTCCGGCCGCGCGCCGCGCACCATCGAGCTCTGGCTCCGCACGAGCTCCACCGTCGAGCAGTACGCCGTGAGCTACGGCACGCTCGCCACCACGGCGTCGATCCTCCTGGGGACCATCGGCCGCCGCCCGCTGATCACGCAGAACGGCGACGACTACACGTCGAGCACGCAGCTCACGCCGGGGCGCTGGCACCACGTCGCCGCGTCCTTCGACGGCACCACGTACCGCCTCTACGTCGACGGCGTGCTCCAGGGCGACAAGGCGATGGCGACCGCGACCGCGGTGGGCCAGCAGCTCCGCCTGGGAGACTCGGTGGTGGGTGAGGACAAGCCGTTCACCGGCTCGATCGACGAGGTGCGCATCTGGAGCGTGGCGCGCTCGGAGGGAGACATCGCCGCGAACCGCTTCCGGCGCTTCGATTCGCCCCCCGCGGAGCTCGTGGCGGCCTACGACTTCGAGGGCGTGACCGGCGGGGCGGGGACGCGCATCCCGAACCGGGGCAGCGCAGGCGGCGCGCTCGATCTCACCGCGCGTGACGACGGCCGCGGCACCGCGCCCGTCTTCGAGCCCGGCGGCGCGTTCTAGTACCTCGCCACAGTGAAGATGAGGGGTTCGAGCTCTGGAGGAACGCTGTGGCGAGGTACTACGTGGCGGGCCGCCGGGCCGCCCAAGGCACGCCACAGGGACCCGCGCAGCCCGGAGCGCCTCATGCTTCGTCACATCTGCCTAGGCAGATGGGATGTCCTTCTGGGAGTCCAGGACCCCAGAAAAATCGATCGCTTGGGCCTCGCTCCCGCCCTATCCATGCGCCTTGGCAGATGTGATCAATGATCAGCCGGAGGCCGTCAGGGCGGCGGCAGGACCGTCTCCACGCGACGCCGATCGCTCGCCGTGCGCCCGTCGCCGGCGGTCACGCGCGCCACGCACGACAGCGTGACGGGCCCCGGGGGGCGCAGCGTGTTGAACACCACCCAGATCTCGCCGGATTCGATGGCGTCGGCATTGCGCTGCCAGAGGCGCCGCCCTCCTCCACGTGCAACGAGGTCGTTCTGATCGCCATCGCACTGGACCACCACCTCCGGGCTCTGTTCGGTGACCTCGGTCGTGGAGCCGGAATCGATCCCTCGCACGCGAGCCCCGAACACCATCATGAGGGCGCCCTGTGGGCCCACGAGCGCGTTCACGCTCGCGCCGTCGGCGAGCGCCACGAAGCCGGTCGTCCAGACGCCAAGCTCGATGGACGGTGGCGCTGCATCGAACGCCGTGAGGCCGCCGCCGGAATCCTGTCGCCGACCTGCGTCGGTGCCCGGGCGGGACGCATCATGCGCCGTCGCCGCATCGGCTGGGACCCCGCCCCCGCGGCCCGCCGCACCGCCGGAGCCCGCCGTGCCGCCGCGGCCGGCGCCTCCGCGCCCGGTGTTCCCCGCGACGCCGGCGGCCCCTCCGCCGTCGGAGCTCGCGCTGCAAGCTCCGAGGAGCACGAGGCCGAGGACGGACGGCAAGAGTCGAGCGGGGGACATCAGGGCGATGCTACGGGAGCACCTTGCGCATGGCGATGCGGCAGTACGCCGCACGTCCGGGCGAAGCGACTCGGTGTCGTCGAAGGGCAGGGCGACGACCATCGCAAGCTCCTCTTCCGCCACGTCGCCTGGCTGACGGCGCTGCGCCACCAGCTCCGGGAGCCGCGGGCGTGGGAGAGCCAGCAGCTCACGCATGACGCAGAGTACCAAGCCCGCACGTTCTCGGTGCCTGAGCGTGCGACGAGTCTTCGAGAGCTCACGGCGAGGTCGAGCGCAGGTTCCACGTGTACGTCATCTGGCCGGAGTCGACGCTGCCCGAGAGGCGCAGGCCATCCGCCGACACCGACGGCCGCCAGTGCGGCTCGCCCACCTTCTCGGGCTTCCACCAGACGATGTTCCGCTGGCTCGTCGTGATGGAGGTGCTGCCGTCGGGCTCGACGCAGGTCCTCTTGTACTCTGCCGAACGTCCGCCGCCGCCGCCCGCGTAGGCGCGATAGAGCGGACCTCCCGTCAGGTTCGGCTGGAACGACAGCACGCCCGACGTCATGCCCGAGGCGGACCACGAGTCGTTGCCCGAGTACGTGCACGAGCCGACGGTCCCGCTGATGTTCCAGCTGAACTGCCCCACCTTGACCTGGTAGAGGGCCTGGGGGCCGGCCACGGCCACGCGCTCGAAGGTCACGGTCGCGGAGGTCGTCTCCTGCGGCCGCTCGGAGTCGGACGGGCTCGTGACGCCCTGGATCGTGCCCTGCCACTCCCTGCAGCCGAGGTTGCTCACGAACAGGCGCGCGGGCAGGCCCTTGCGCTCGCGCGTGTGGTTCTTCTCGGGCACCGAGTCGCCGAAGATCACGACGATCTCGTCGGCGTGGTGCGAGGGATCGTCGCGGCAGATCGTCACGCCACCGGGCACGATCGCGTTCGCGACCGACTTCCACTTCCCCCCGACCTTCTCGACGATGCGGGTCGTCACGCCGCGCATCTCCTCCGCGGTCAGCGGATCGGCGCGGATGAACGTGGTGCCGTCGTCGAGCCGGCCCTGCGACAGGTCCCAGCTCAGGCCGTCGTAGAACATCACCGAGCGCGCCGTGTTGTCCGGGAACGTGAAGTGGTGATAGCGCCCGGCGAGGTGCTTGACGCCCGGCTCCATCTCGAGGAACACGTCCTGCCCCGGCAGCACGACCGGCTGGGGCGCGCCGCCCTCCGCCTTGGCGCCCTCCTTCATGCCGTCGCCCAGCCACAGCCCCGCCGTCGGATCGCGGTTCCACATGAGCTCGAGGAAGCCGCCCCAGTTGGGGCCGAAGCCGACGTCGCCGGGGAGCGCGAGGTCCACCGCCGTGAGCGCGACCATCGTCTGGAAGTTCGTGAACGCTCGGTGCGGGAACGTCGGATCGTTGGTGGCGCGCACGATCACCTGGAAGAAGAGGTAGGCGCCGTACGGTCGCTCGCCGGTGTCGTCGTCGAGCGGCAGGTCCATCGCGTCGAGGAACTCGCGCGCGTACTCGTGCTCCGTGTTGGTGGCGGGGTAGACGTGATCCTCTCCCCAGGTCGCGACGGCCTCGTAGATCCATCGCGCGGACTTGTAGGGCTCGTGGTGCTTGAGGCTGTCCTGGCACGAGTGGGTGGCCTCGTGCGCAGCGCACTGGTAGAGGCCGGGCGGGTCCTTGCCGTCGAGCGGCAGGCCCTCGCGCAGCTCGATGTACGACGGCGCCGGGGCCTTGCCGTAGGGCTTCTCCACGCCCGGGTAGGCGAGGTCCTTGGTGATGAAGATGTTGAGCTTGCCGTGCTCGCCGCGGAATCCAGGCGTGGTGCTGTCCGCGAGGTTGGGCATGTCCGCGCCCCAGGCCTCCTGCAGCTTCGGCCAGATCTTCGCGTCGCCCTCGCGCGCGAGCGCGAGCGCCGTGGCGGCGCCGCCCGCGAGCTCGTGGCGGTACCACACGGCGAAGTGCTCCGTCGCGACCTTGTCCCAGGTCGTCGCGGGGGCGATCGAGCGCTTGCCGAAGCGGCGCGCGTACCAGCTGTCGGGATCGATCGGCGGGAGCAGGAACGGGCGGAGCACCTCCTGCGCCGCCGGCGAGAGCGAGTCGATCTCCTCCGCGACGAGGTGCATGGCGCCGCTGCCCGAGCGCTCCGGATAGGGGGACCGGTAGGACGCAGGCAACCGCGGATCGCCGTAGACCGCGAAGGCCAGGTACTCGAGCCCCGTCTCGTGGTCGATCCGGCCGGTGCGCATGTCCTCGCGGATGAGCGAGAGGCTGCTCGGTCCGGTCACTCCCTGGCCGCCCGCTCCGGCGCCCCCCGTCCCGGCGCCGGCGCCCCCCGTCCCGGCGCCGGCGGCCCCCGTCCCGGCGCCGCCCCCCGTCCCGGCGACGCCGCCCACGCCCGCGCCTCCGCCCGCGCCTCCGCCTGCGCCTCCCGTGCCGCCCAGGCCTGCGCCTCCGCCCGCGCCTGCGCCTCCCGTGCCGCCCATGCCTGCGCCTCCGCCCGCGCCGCCCGCCCCAGCGCCGCCGCCCGCGCCAGCGCCGCCGCTCGCGCCAGCGCCGCCACCCGCGTCGGGGCGAGCCTTCGTCGCGTCCTCGGAGCAAGCGAGCTGGAAGCTCAGGATGCAGCCCCCTGCAACCAGCACGATCTTCGCGGGAAGGCGCGTCATGGCTACCTCCGACGAGATCTGGTGCAACGGCGGGGCCGTCGGTATCGGGTGCTACACGGCTTTTTCAGCCAAATTCCTGCGCAGAAGGTGCGTCGTCGCGGAGACCCCGCGCAACCGCCTCTGGAATGTCGCTGGCGCGCGCGGCACGCCGGCGGCCGATCACTTCATGCGAGCGAGCGGGCACTTGCCCTTGTAGCCCGCTCGCGCGGCGGCCTTCTCGAGCGCCGGTCCCTTCTGCTCGGGCAGCATCCCGGCGAGGCTGGCCATGAAGTCCCTCACCTCCTGCGACTTGATGCTCCGCTGGAGGAAGGCCGCGACGCGCTGCGCACGCTCGCCCGGATCCTTGACCTTGTCTGCGCCCGAGCGCGCGACCGCATTGCACACGAGGTCGTAGTCCTCCTTCACCTCGGCGCTCGTCGAGCTGAAGAAGAAGATCAACGCCGAGCTCAACGAGTGATCTGGGAGTAGCCGTTCAGGGAGGCCGTGACGGCGCCTTCGCTCGTGCACGCGAAGTAGTCGGGGCTCGTGATGGCGACGGAGGTGCGGCCGGTTGCTGCGGTGGGGCTCGAGAACGCCAGGGAGAGGGTGGTCCGTCCGAGGATCGGGTCGGTGTACGGGTGCGTGTGCTGCCAGGTGATCTCCGCGTTGCACGCGCTGTCGATGGTCAGCGTGGGTGGCGCTCCTGCCAGCACCGTCGCGCACGCGAGATCGCCGTCGACCGCGAGCTGGAGGGGGCGGGGCAGGAAGCTCTCCAGGAGGTCGGCGCGGCAGGTAGGCCCGAGCGCGCTGCCGTCGACGCGCCAGTCGCCCGCGTTCCAGCACGTGGCCGCCGGCCGGGGCGCGCAGGTGCGCGCGAGCCAGTCGACCGGGCTGGCGTCGATCGACAGGCCGCCCTCCGCCGCGCAGGCTCGACCGTCGCCCCACTGGTAGCGCTGGAAGGCCCCCGGGTACGGTCCGAGCAGGATCTGCACCTCCGCTGATTCCACACCCATCGGGTCGGCCGGCGATCCCCGGCGCAGGCTGAGGTCGCCCAGGCACCTTTCGCCATCGAACCGCCCGACCGTGACCTCCCAGCGTGGGCTCGAGAAGCACACCTGTGGCGCCGGCCCCGCGCGATTGATCGTGAAATCGAGGTCGATCCGGTTGCCGGCCGCAGCGCGCTGACACTCGGCGCCGAACCCACCGTCCGTCGCCTGGAGATCGCTGGGGAGCGCCGCGATGGTCCGCGCGCGACAGAAATCCGTGAGCTCCGCCACCGTGATGCACGACGGTCGGCCGATCCCCTCGTCCGTTCCCCCGCCGCCCGCGCCGCCCATCCCCGCGCCGCTCATCCCCGCGCCGCCCATCCCCGCGCTCCCTGCGTCCCCCGCCACATCGCTGCCACAGCCGAGCGCCGCCGCTGCGAGCAGCATCCATCCGCCAATCCACATAGGTCCCGACGATCTCATGCTCCAGCGCAAGGCAACCCCCGAGCCAGCGCCGACTTCAAGGATTCTCGACACCTCACGGCTCCCGGTCGGGTGCGCTGGCACGACCTGGCGCGCCCCGAGCAACCATTGCGCTGCAACGCTTCCCCTTCTGGAGGGGGACCAGGAGGCAGCGCCGCGCACTCGCGATCGAGCGCGGCGTGGAAGTGTGAGGCGCTGCGGAAGGGCTTGCGCTCGAGCATCGGCAGGAACCCGAGCCCCGCATTGAAGCCCACGTCGAAGCCCCGCTGCGCGCCATTGTTCTCCCGGACGGCGCGATAGCGAGCGTGCGCCCCGATGTCCGGACCGGCGGACGCGTGCGCATTGCCCCATTTGGGCTTCCACTCGATCTCGAGCCCGGCGGTCGACGAGAAGGGCGCGCCGCGCTTGGCGCTCTCGGGCGAGAGCCGTCGCACGACGGCGGGGACGACGCCACAATCGTTGCTCGCCGGATCGGGCAGCGGGCCTGCCTCCGTGAAGGACGGCGCCGCGTTGATCTCTCCGGCGTGCCCCCTCCTAGCGTCGCGGCTTCCTCTGATGGGAGGCGGGCGTCGGCGCCCAGTGCGAGAAGGGGACGCGTGGTCCGTGCTCGGGGATCAGGAAGCCGCGGATCTCGCAGTGACCGTCCGTGAAGAGCAGGAGCACGCGCACGCCCTGATCCGCCGCTGCCGCTCCCGCCGCTACCTCCACTTCCCGCGGCGCCCGAGCACGCCGCCGTACAGGTTGCCTGCATGGCCGCGCATTGCGCCTCCGTGCTCGTGGCGGCCATGGCCAGCTCGTAGCAGGCGTGGGCCTGCTCGGAGAGGCCGTGCGCGTCGTGGCAGGCCGTTGCGAGGGCGTCACAGGTCGGCCGCCCGGCGCTCCCAGGTGGATCGCTGCCACAGGCCGCCACCAGACCGAGCGCGCAGAGGCGATGAGCCCACGAACGCCGCGTCATGGCCCGATGCGGCGGACCTGGACTGTCTTCGGCATCGCCGCACCCATCTCACCGCCCTGGCCGCCGAGCCAGAGCAACATGGCCCCGCCTCCGCTCAACCCGACCACGTCGAAGGGGTCCGCGGTTCCGCCCAGCATCGCGCGGGCCTCGGTCACCTCGACGGCGGGGCTCGCGCCCGCGATGCGGGCGAGGCGCACCCACGAGTCCGTTCCCGGCTCCAGGTCGACCGCCCACGGAACCGCGGTCGGCAGCTGGAGCGAAGCGATCCACGCGGCGCCGGTGCTGTCCACCGCGAGCCGCACGTTGGCCTCGAAGTAATCCACGGCTGGCCACTCCTGATCGCGATCCTAGCCTCGAGCCGGTCGTCGATCAGCCGACGATCGCGACCAGCTTCGCGTGCCCCTTGTGCTGCGCCACGTCGCGCGCCGTCGCGCCGATGGCATAGGGGGCGAACGCCCTGGTGAGCCCGCGCGTCCGATCGGCGCCGGCCTCGAGCAGCGCCGTGGCCACGTCGGCGCGGTCGTTCTCGGCCGCCTCGTGCAGCGGCGTGAAGCCGTAGTTCTCGGCGACGTTCGGGTCGGCGCCCGCCGCGAGCAGGGCGCGGACGACGGCGGCGTGGCCGTTGCGCGAGGCCCAGTGGAGCGACGACAGCCCGTCGCCGTCGCGCCGGTTCACGTCGACGCGCCTGGTCGCGAGCAGCTGCTCGAGGATCTCGGGGCTGCCGTAGGACGCCGCGTGCATGAGCTGGCTCTGCCCCGTCGAGGTCGGCGTGTCGACGGCGATCCCCTTTTCGATCAACGTGCGCGCGATCGCGACGCAGTCGTCGTACTCGTCGTCGGGGTGGCCGCCGGTAGCCGCGCGGATCTCGTCGCGGTCGGTCAGCGTCACCCGCTTCCCCTTGCGCGTGAGGGTGACCGTGAAGTTCCTGGGCCGGTTCTGGGTGTGTTCGATGACGAGGTGCAGCGCGTTGAACCCCGTCGGCAGCGTCGCCTGCAGATCCGCGCCGGCCGCGAGCAAGCGGTCGAGCGCGGCGCGAAACGCCAGCTTCGAGGCGAGGAGCAGCAAGGTGTATCCCTGATCGCGGACCTCGAGGTCGACGCCGGCCGCGATCTGCTCCTCGATGACGTCGAGCCGCCGGGCGTGGAGCGCGATGAACGCCGCCGCGGAGCTCGGCGCGGGCTTGCCGGGCGCGGGGAGCTTCTCGCCGCGCGCCTCGGCCGCGGTGGCGACCCAGGGGTGGGCCAGGTCGGCCAGCGCCTGCCGCGCGTCGTCGTCGAGCCGGTCGCCCGCGGCGACCGCGGCGACGACCGCGTCGAGGGCCTTGAGGAATGCAGCGTGTGAGGGGCACCACTTGCGGGCGATCAGGCGTTCGTCCTTCGGTGCGATCGACCTGGGCTGGCCTGCCTTGCGGTAGACCAGGACGCCCTTCGTGATCGTGTAGGACACGGGCGTTGCGCCGATCGAACCCTCGCTCAGCCAGTGGGCGACGCGCAGGTCGAGCGCCCTACGGGCGAGCGTCGCGACGTCCTTGCCGGCGGCTGGCTTCTTGGCGGCTGGCTTCTTGGCTGCGGGCTTGGCTGCTGCCTTCTTGGCTGCGGGCTTGG
>CAZQJC010000148.1:0-19854 GCA_964593795.1 uncultured Myxococcales bacterium
CGACGGGCTTCGGGCCACGGGCTACGGCCGGAGATCCGGGTCCGGCCGTAGCCTGAAGCCCGTAGCCTGAAGCCTGTCCATCGGAGCCTGCAAACTCGCGAAATGGAGCGGGGTGCGAGAGCGATCGGGAATCGCGAACCCCTGGTCTAGTGCCTCGACCCGGGCGTGATTCGATGCCGCCCGCTCGATGATCAGTACGTGGTCGGGGGACTAGAACAGGTAGGCGATGCGCGGGCCGAACGCCACGTAGACCGGCGTCCGCTGCGGGTCCGTGAGGAGCACGTGGTACTGGGCGCCGATGCCGAGGGTCCACGTGCGCGACCAGAGGTAATCGAGGCCGATCCCGACGAGCAGCAGGAGCTCGGAGGCGGATGGACGGCCGTCCTCGGAGATGTGCGTGTAGCCGATGCCGAGCTCGAAGGTCGGGACGACGACGAGCACGTCGAGCGTGTACTCGACGCCGAGAGATCCGAGCCAGACCTGGCTCGTTCCTTCCGTCAGCTTGAGCTTGCTGTCCGCATCGAGCCCGTGGCGACTGTAGCCGCCGCGCAACTTGAGCGTCAGGGCTTCGGTCATCCCGTAGCTGCCCGTGGCGAACGCGGCAGGTCCACCGCCCGACCGCGGTCCGAGCGTGGAGGTGGCATAGCCGACCTGCCCGCCGGCCCGCCACTCGCCCTCCTCCGCGAGGGCAGGGCTCGCCACCAGCAGGGAGGCCATCGCCATCGCGAGCCCGAGACGCATCGCGCGCAGGGTAGACCGCTTCCACCTCGAAGTGAACGCCCGGTCTGGGGCGTACACGGGCTTTGACTGCCCCGCCGGCCTCGACTAGATTCCGCCCACCATGGGAAAGCTGGTCGCGAAGCCCCCGAAGAAGAAGGAGCCGAAGGTCGTCGAGCCCGAGGTCCCGGTCGACCCCGCGCTCGCGCAGGACGACTTCACCTCGTTCTGGGGCCGCGTGGGTGATCAGGCACGCGGGCGCGTGGTCCCCATCGCCATCGGCGTCGCAGCGGCGCTCATCTTCGCGCTCGTGTCGTACACGACGACGCGCATGTCGGAAGGCAAGAAGGAGCGGGCCTCGCGCGATCTCGCGAAGGCCGCGAAGATCTACGGGGCGCAGCTCAAGAACGAGGAGACGGACGCCTTCCTCGACAAGGCCAAGGAGCAGCTCGCGCAGATGGGGCAGGACCCCGGTGGCGACGACGACATCCCGCGCTTCAAGACGCAGTCCGAGAAGGTCGAGGCCGCGCTCAAGGAAGTGGATCAGGTGACGACGTCGGCGCCGCAGCCGACGTCGCAGCAGGCGGGCCTCGCCCGTGCCGCGCTGCTCGTGGATCTCGGCAAGTACGACGACGCGCTCAAGATCTACGACGATTACCTCGCCGGCGCGAAGGACTCGAGCCTCCGCTTCCTGGCCCGGCAGGGCCGCGCCGTCGTGCTCGAGGCGAAGGGCAACGTCGATGGCGCCCTGGCCGAGCTCAAGCTGCTCGAGAGCGAGGCGCCGTTCTACGCGCCGCGCGCCCAGGTGGGGCAGGCGCGCTTGCTCGTCAAGAAGGGCGATCGCGCCGGTGCCGAGAAGCTGCTCAAGGGCGTGCTCGAGAAGAGCCCGTCGACCGGGCTGCGTGAGGAGGTCAACGGCCGCCTCGCCTCGCTCGAGCCATCGTGATCCGTCCCCTCGGCTGCGCGCTGCTCTTCCTCGGCGCGCTCTCCGGTTGCTTTCGCCAGGCCAGCACGGGTGCGCTCGACGCGCCGCGTCCGCTCTCCGTGCGCTGGCGCGCCGAGCTGCGCGACGCCCTCGAGTCGCGCTGGAAGCCCGAGGAGGCGGCGACGCCGGTCGTCGCCGGCGACCTCGTGATCGTGGGCGTGCGCGCCCGGGGCGTGTTCGCCCTCGATCGCCGCTCGGGCGAGGTCCGGTGGCACGCCCTGCCTTCTGGCGCTGACGGCCCCGCGCTCTACCTTCCAGCTCCGCCCCCCAAGCCGGCCCCGGCGGCCGCGGCTCCCGAGCGCATGACCTGGCTGGGCCGCCTCCTGGGAGCGCCGCCGCGTCCTCCAGCCGTGGCGAGCGGCACGCTCTACGTGGGCGCCAACGACGGCAACCTGTACGCGCTCGACGCCGCGACCGGCAAGGCGCGCTGGCGCTTCGCGACCAAGGGCACGATGGAGCACGCACCCATCCACCGGGACGGCGTCCTCTACTTCACCACCAGCGAGAACCGGCTCTACGCCGTCACCGCCACCGAGGGGCGCTGGAAGTGGCAGTACGAGCGCGAGTCACCGGAGCACTTCACGATCCGCGGCTTCGCCGGCCCGTCGGTCGTCGGCAAGAACGTCTGCACCGGCTTTTCGGACGGCTACGTCGCCTGCGTCTCGGCCGATTCGGGCGAGGTCCAGTGGGCGCGTTCCCTGGCCGCGGTTTCGGATCAGTTCGTGGACGTGGACAGCACGCCCGTGTTCCACGAGGGCCTGCTCTTCGCGGCCTCCTACTCCGGTGGCGTCTACGCGCTCGGCCCCAAGGACGGCGCAGTGATGTGGCGCTTCCAGGCCGAGGGCGCCGGCGAGATCGTCCCTGCCGACGGGCGGCTCTACTTCTCGACGGGCAGCCATGGTCTTCACGCCATCGATCTGCGGGGCCGCCTGATCTGGCGGCAGGCCGTCGAGACGGCCGGCTCATTCGGCACGCCGGTGCTTGGTCCGGATGACTCGTTGGTGGTCGGCGGAACGGATGGCGGGCTCTACGTGATCGGTCGCGACAGGGGCCACCTCCGCGCGTTCTTCGCCCCCGGCCGCGGCTTCTCGGCGCCGGCCGAGGTCGACGGGCACGACGTCTACGCCCTGTCGAACGGCGGCTCCGTCTACGCCCTCGAGTTGTAGGGGGTTCTCCCGCGCGAGCCTCCCGGGGTGGGCCCGCAGGCTTTGCCGGCACGGGGACCTCCCTCGTTCGGCGATACCGAGACCGGCCGCGAGCGAAGCGAGCGTGGTGTCGCCGCAGGCCGTGCCGAGGACGACACGGGGCCCCCCGAAGGCCGGAGGCCGGAGTGGGGGGAAACACAGCTCAGCCACGAGTTGCTCGTGGTGCCCACCGAAGCACCGGAGCTCTCGCGTATCGATGTGGGTTCGGACTAGAATTCGGCGCCGCGCTCGATGCGGCGCACGAGCTCCTTGAGCCGGCGCGCCCCGCCGGCGTCTCGCCAGCGGAACTCGATACCGAAGCCCGAGTCGGCCCGATCTAGGGCCGACCAGACCACGCGGCCCGCGATCGAGAGCGGCTGCTCCGCACCGGGTGCGCGGATGTCCAGCACCACGTCCGCGCCGGCTTCGACCGGTAAGGACGTTCGCACGAAGGCGCCGCCGGGCGCGATGTCCCCGATGACGCTGTCGAAGACGCCCTTGCTCTGCGGGACGCGCCACGAGACGGGCAGGGCGATCGGCAGGCGACGGTGCCGCCTGCCTGAGTGCTCCTGCTGCTGCCCCCGGGCCACGCCGAGGACGTAGTCCCGCTTCTGGGCCTCCGTCGCGAGGATCACGATGCCGATGCCGGCCCGGATCTTCTGGGAGTGCCGACCGGGCCGCCGCCAGGCTACCTGACCCTGGAGGACCGACCGGTTCTTCAGCTCGGGAAACCTGACCTCGAGCAAGAGGGGCGTCCCCACGGGGATGGACTCCCGGGTCGGATAGAAGACTCCGCCTTGCTCACGCAGGCCGGCGCCCTCGCCGAGCGCGGACGTTTCGCCCGCAGCCTCGACGTGCTGTTCGAAGGCATCCCAGTGGGCCAGGAAATCGCCGCCATTGCGGTACCGCAGCTTCAGAATTCGCATGCTTCGCCCCGTGGGAGATCCTGGCCCTCCAGCGGATCGCCCTCACACCTGTCCCCTCTGTAGCCTCATCCGGTGCGCTTGTAAAGTATGCTGCGTCGCATCAGTCACGACCTACCCGGCAAATTTCGCCACGGGGTCCGCGGGCAGGAGGTGCCGGTCTTCGAGGCGCGCGCAGCGAGCCGCAGGGACATGGCGAGCGAAGACGCAGGTCAGGGGGCCCGACAGGCAAGGGGGCGGCGACGGCACGGCGTGCGCACGGCACCGAGGCGGTAGGGGGTCGGCGGTGGCAGCCTTCCGAGGCGGCCACTCGCAAGCTACGACAGCGATTCGCCGCGGACCATCTTGAGGAGAGCGCCGATCCGGCGCATGCGCTGCTCCTCCTCGGGGCGCTGCGTCGTGCTCGCCAGCGTCGCGATGTACGCGTCGAGCGAGGTCCCGAGGTCGATGCGCTGGCCGAAGAGCGTGCCGTGCAGCTCGTCGATGATCGAGCTCGGCAGGACGGACTGATGGGCGGTTCCCAGGTCGAACACCCACTGCAGCCACTCCCGCTTCTTCGTGGCCTGGTGGAGGCGCAGCGCCCGCTTGAGGGCCTCCTCGAACAAGGGGGGATCCAGCCGGTCGCCGCCGCGGACCCGCTCGAGCAGGAGGTCCAGGTTGCGCCCGATGAGGCGCTCGGCCTCCTCGACCCGCCCGAGGGCCAGGGCCTTTTCGCCGACACCCGCGAGGACGTGCATGGACGCATCGGTGTGCGTGGTGGCCCGGGCCTGCTCCTCTTCGTCGAGCGCCTCCGGCGGGCGGGAGGTGGCCTTGCAGCTCGGGCACTTGTCGAGCAGCGAGGGGAACATGCGGTTGCAGAACGGGCAGCGCCGGATGGCGATGGCACCGGTCGTGCGTTCCTGCTCTGCCGGGCTGAGGTTGCCCGCGAGCTGGAACTCCGTGTTTCCGAGCGAGACGCGGTCGCCGACCTTGAGCGGCCTTCGGCTCTGGATGCGGTCGCCGTTGACGAAGACGCCGTTGCGGCTCCCGAGGTCCTCGATCTCGACGCTGTCGCCGCTCACCAGAATCCGGGCGTGGCGCCGCGAGATAGCGGGGTGATCGATGCGGACGCGGCAGTTCGGCGCACGGCCGATGACCATCTCGCCATCGGAGACGTCGATCTCCGTGTGCTGGAACCGGAGCTTGAGCCCGCTCACCCGCGCGAGTCCTTGAACCAGTGCAGCGCGATGAGCGCGCCCGCGGCGATGAAGAGGCCCGTCGCGACGCCGTGGCGTCCGGCGAGCTCGAGCGTCGTGCCTGCCCACACGAGCGCGGCGAACACGACGGCCGAGAAGATGCGCCGGCCGAGGCGGTCGCTCGCGCGGACGAGGTTCGGATCGGTCGCCTCGACGCGCAGGCGGCCGGAGCGGAGGTCCTCGAGGATCTCCTGAACCTGACCCGGCAGATCCTGCGCCGCGCTGCCGAGCTTGGTGATGCCCTTGAGCAGCTCCTGGCCGATGCGCTGCGGCGAGTAGCGCTGCTTGAGCAGCTTCAAGAAGAAGGGGCGCGCCTCGGCGAACACGTCGAGGTCGGGGTAGATCTCCTTGCCGATCCCCTCGACGGTCATGAGGGCCTTGCCCACCATGACGATCTCGGTCGGCATCTCGATCTCGAACTTCATCGCGCCCTGGACGAGGTCTCGGATGAGGGCCGCGAGCTCCATCTCCTTGAGCGGCTTGCCGAGGTGCACCTCCGAAAGCCGCGCGACCTCCGCGTGGAACGCGCGCTTGTCTACCTTGCCGCGCGGGCGCCCCATCGCGAGGAGCGCGTCCGCGAGCGCGCTGACGTCGTTGCGCACGGCGGCGACCATGAGGTCGATGGCCTTCTCGCGCATGGACGGCGTCATGCGGCCGACCAGCCCGAGGTCGAGCATGCCGACGACCGGCGCCTCGGGCGGGCCGAGGATGAGGATGTTGCCGGGGTGCGGATCCGCGTGGAACAGGCCGTCCACGAAGATCATCTGCGCGATGATGGCGACGGCGTTCTTGGCGATGGTCTCGCCGGACGCGCCGCCCTCGACCGCCGCGTAGACCTTCTTGCCGTCGAAGAACTCGAGCGTCAGGACGCGGTTGGAGGTGGCCTGGCGGTAGACCTTCGGGAAGCGGACGTTCGGGTTGCCGTCGAAGTTCTTCGCGAACGTCTCGGCGTTCGTGGCCTCGGTCTGGAAGTCGAGCTCGGCCATGATCGCGCGGTCGAACTCGCCGACGAGGCCCACGGGCGAGTAGATCTTCGACTCCGGCATGGCCCGCTCCACCATGCGCGCGAACAGATACAGGAGATCGATGTCGCGCTCGATCGTCGGCCGGATGTTCGGCCGCTGGACCTTGATGACGACCTCGATGTCACCGTCGTCGGTGCGGAGGCGCGCGCGGTGGACCTGGCCGATCGAGGCGCTCGCGAGGGGCTTCTCGTCGATGTAGCTGTAGACGTCCTCGACCTTCTGCCCGAGCGAGGTCTCGATGACCTCCTTGACGTCCGCGTACGGGATCGGCGGGACGGCGTCCTGCAGCTTCTTGAGCTCGCGCACGATGTCGGCCGGGATGAGATCCGGCCTGGTCGAGACGATCTGCCCGAGCTTGACGAACGACGGCCCGAGGTCCTGCAGCACGAGGCGCAGGCGCTCGCCGATACCTCGTTTCGCCTCGGAATCGGGCAGCGGATCCGAGCTCTCGGGCTTGCCGAGGCCGATGCGCTGGACCACTTCACGGAAGCCGTGACGCCACAGCACCGTCGCGATCTGGCGCATGCGGTCCATCTCACGGACGGTGTTGACGATCGCGAGCATCCGGCGCACTACTATACCCTCCGCATGGGGGTGTAGGTCCAAGGTTCACGCGACAGACCGAGCACCACGAGCGAACCATGGCCGTATCGACACTCGACAAGACCGTCACCGATGACCGCGCGGCGCGGATCCTGCGCAAGGCGCTCGAGGAGCGCAGCGGCCGGCTGACCCACGCCGACGCGATGGCCGTGACCGGCTTGCCGCGCTACCAGGCCGAGACCGCGCTCAAGAGCCTGGTCAAGACGTACAAGAGCCACCTCGAGGCGACCGACAAGGGCGAGATCATCTACGACTTCGGCAAGCGCCTCGAGTCGCGGCTCGCGCTTCCGCTGCGGGAGCGCCTCGAGCCGGTGTTCCGCGCGCTCTGGTCGGGCTTCAAGTTCGTCTTCAAGATCGCGATCGTAGGTACGCTGATCTTCTACTTCGTCGCGTTCCTCGCGATGCTCATCGCGATCATGTTCGCGCGGTCGAGCGGCGACCGCGACCGCGACGACGGGCCGGACTTCTTCATGCCCCTCATCTGGTTCTGGGGCTGGGGACCGGGGCCGTACGGCCCCCATGACGGCTACGGGCGCGGGGCGCGGCGTCCCCGCAGGTCACAGAAGGCCATGTACAAGAAGGTCTTCGACTACGTGTTCGGTCCGCCCGAGGCGCCGAAGGACGAGCTCGGGGACGAGAAGATCCTGCTCGCGTACATCCGCGAAAATGGCGGACGAATCACCGCCAGCGACCTCGTCGCTCTGACCGGGTGGGACTACGCCCGGGCCGAGCAAGAGGCTTCCCGGCTGATGGCGAGCTACGAGGGCGAGCCCGAGGTCACCGACGACGGGGTCGTGCTCTACGTCTTCAAGGACTTGCGCACCACGGCAGGGGAGCGCGAGGCGGGCGCGAGGCCCACGATGGCCTGGGAACGGCCCCTCGCGGACCGGCCGCTGACCGGCAACGAGGGCGGCACGGACGCTGCAATCACCCTGGTCAACGCCTTCAACCTGCTGGCGCCCCTATGGATCGTCCCGATCTTCGCCGCGCGCACCGGCATCGACCTCTCGGCCCTCGCGGGGCCGTTCCTGCAGTTCCCGCTGTGGTTCTCGTCTCTGTTCTTCGCGGTGCCGCTCGCGCGCTGGGCCAAGGAGTCGCGCGCGCGGAAGCGACGCGCCCGCTGGAACGCCCGGCTGCGCGTGCTCCGGAGGATCTGGCAGTCCGGTGGCGCCACGCGGGCGCCGGGCACGCTGGCCGAGGGGCCCGAGGAAGAGGCCGCGCTCGAGGCGCTGCTCGCGCCGCTCGAGGCGGATGTCACGGCGGGGGAGGGCAAGAGCAAGATGCTTTATTCTTTCCCGCGGCTGGCGGAGGAGCGCGCGGCGGTCGACGCGGCGCGGCAGCTCGCCGGTTCGGGGGAGAAGGACGCTGGGGCGGTCGTGTTCTCGTCGGGCGGAGCCGGCGACGCGGCGCCTCGCACGGAAGAAGGGTGAGTTAGCTATGAACCGTCATGTTCTCGGTCTCGCGTTCGCGGCGGTGTGCGCGACCGTGGCGCCCATCCACTCGGCGTTCGCGGACGATCCGGCGCCGGCCAAGGCGCTCACGCCCCGGCAGATCTACCAGCGCATGGGTCCGGCCGTGGTGCTCATCATCGCGTCGGACGACCAGAAGACCGGCTCGTCGCTGGGCACGGGCTCGGTGATCTCGTCGGACGGCCTCGTGCTGACGAACAACCACGTCATCTTCAACGAGGACGCCAAGCGGCCGTTCAAGGAGTGCCACGTCTTCCTCAAGCCGCAGAAGGTGACCGGCGAGTCGAAGAACGACCTGCAGCACCACTTCGTCGCCAAGGTGCTCAAGAACGACGCGAGCCTCGATCTGGCGCTGCTCAAGATCGACGACGTCAAGGACCTGCCGAAGCTCGAGTTCGGCAACTCCGACGACCTCATCCCAGGCGACACGGTCATCGCGATCGGCCACCCCGAGGGTGGCGGCTTCTGGACGCTGACCACCGGCGCGATCGGCGGGATGGCGAACAACTACCGCGGCACCAAGGGCAAGGACGTCTTCCAGATGGAGACGTCGCTCAACCGCGGCAACTCCGGCGGGCCGCTCATCGACGCCCGCGGCTATCAGGTCGGCGTGAACTCGTTCATCGTCCGGCAAGGGGAGGGCGGTCTCGCGATCACCGGCGTGAACTTCGCCCTGCGCTCCTCCGCGGTGAAGAGGTGGCTCGAGGACAGCGCCGCGGTGCAGGTGGCGTATGGGACCGCGCCGGTGCCGGGCGCCGACGGCGCAGACACCGCCGTCGCCGCCAGCGTGCCGCCACCGTCGAAGGCCGGCACCGCGGAGCCGCCGCCGGACGTGCCGGAGGACACGGCGTCCAAGGCCAACGTGTCGCGCAAGGGCAAGGCCAAGCCGGTGGAGCCGCCGCCCGCCGCCGCCGCGGCACCGCCGAAGCCCGATCCGAAGACCGGCAAGGTGGCCACGAACGTCGGCTATCGCCGCGCGCCCGTGAAGATGGTCGATGACCGGACGGCGGCCGAGCGCGCGCCGCGCAAGTACGACCGCACGAAGTTCCTGACCGGATTCGGCAGCACTCTCGCGGGAATTCGCGGCGCGGCGGACGCCGCGCAGAGCGACATGGACCGCAAGATGGACGCGTTCCGCAAGCGCCGCAAGAAGTAGCCCCCTCGCCAGATCGCGCCTGTCACGGCGCCCCCCACGCGCTAAGATGCCCGGGCCGGTGCTCGCCGGCGCCCCATGCTGAGAAGCCGCCCCTGGTTCGTCCTGACCGTCCTCACGGCGGTGAACTTCGTCAATTACGTGGACCGACAGATGGTCTACGCGCTCTATCCGAGCCTGCAGCAAGAGCTGTTCGCCAACGACCCGCACGCGAACTTCAAGCTGGGCCTGCTCGGCACGGCCATGATGGTCGTGCACGCGCTCATGACCATCCCGATGGGTTACGCGGCCGACCGCTTCGACCGGCGGCGGGTCATCAGCGTGGGGATCGTGGGCTGGAGCATGGGCGCAGCGCTCGCCGGGGTCGCGCCCGGGTTCGGCGTGCTGCTCGTCGCGCTCGGCGCGATCGGGGTGGGCGAAGCTGCCTACGGGCCCGCGTCGAACACCATCCTCTGCGAGATCTATCACGAGAAGGACAAGGCCCGGACCGTCGCCATCTTCAACGTCGGGATGTTCCTCGGCTCTGCGGGTGGCATTGCGCTCGGCGGGATCCTCGGGGCGTCGATCGGCTGGCGGGCCTGCTTCCTGGTCGCGGCGGCGCCCGGTGTCCTGCTGACCGTGGCGGTGCTGGTGATGAAGATCCAGCCCATCCGCACCGGCGGCGGCGGGACGCAGCACGGGATGGCACGCGAGATCTGGATCATGACGAAGGAGATGTTCCACATCCGCTCGCTGCGCTGGGCGCTGCCGGGTGGTGTCCTCATCAGCTTCGCGGCTGGCGGGTTCGTGGCGTGGTTCGTGACGTTCATCGTCGGGCTGCCGCCGGACATCGGCTTTCACGGCCAGAGCGGCACGGCGAGCACCTTCGTCGCGGGCATCGCCATCCTGGGCGGCGTGTGCGGCGTGGTCGTGGGCGGCCTCGTGGCCGACCGGCTGCAGCGCCGCGGACCGTGGGGTCGCGCCGTCACGATCGCGATCGGGTTCTTCGCGGCGACACCTTGCGCGTACTTCACGATGTTCCCGACGACGCGCGTGGGCTTCCTGATCGCCGCGTTCTTCACGCTGTTCTTCATCCCCTGGTACAACGGCCCGATGGCGGCGCTCATCGACGACGTCGTCCCGCCGGAGAAAGCCGCGCTCGCGCAGGCGTCGTTCATGTTCGTGATGCACCTGCTCGGCACGGCGCCGTCGTCGAGCGTGGTCGGATGGCTGGCGGACCGTGTGGGCCTGCCACAAGCGATGCTGCTGCCCATCGCGTGCGCGGCGCTCGCCGGCATCTGCTACGCGATGGCGGCGCGGCACGTCGGAGACGACATGCTCCGGGCCAGGCAGCGACGGAACAGCGGCCAGGTGCCGGCACCGGTGACGGCCGCCGCTGCGCCCGAGCTCGTGGGCTGAGCGACGGACGCCCAGGCCATATTACCGAGAGAACGTGGCCGCAGCGTCTGATAAGATGCATTATGTCAACTCGAAACGGGGTGACGGTCGCAGGTCCACGCTGCGCAAGGACCTCGACCTCCCCAGGCTTCCAGCTGGTCCGACGAACGGCCCTGGGTGCTGGTCTTGCGCAGGCTCCGCGTGCGCGAGTGCTGCCCCCACCTGGCGTGCACAGCGCTCACGTGTCTGAATGCCGGTCCACTTCTGACGGGCAGCACCAGTCGATCGCGTGATCGTGCACCGGGAGCCGAAGAGCGGCGGATACGCCCAGGTCTCCAGGTGCGCCAGCGGCGACGTCGCGACGGCGGCGAGCGCGGCCTTCGCCATCCCGGTCGACGACGCGCTGCCGTAGCGATCAAGAGGCCGAAGCCTGCTAGTGTTCGGCGCCGTGATTCGTCGGGTCGCGATCGCCATCGCCGCTGCGGGCGTGCTGTGCACGGCCTCTGCGCTCGCCGACCCGCCGCGCAGGCCGCTTCCGCCGGCGATCACCGAGCCCGGAGCCTCCGTGGCGCCGGCCATCGCGCAGCCGATCGATCTGCTGACGATGGGCCCGGGAGACCGGCTGTTCGAGGTGTTCGGGCACGCCGCGGTGTGCGTCGGCGACCAGATCAACGGCACTTGCTACAACTACGGCGTCACCGACTTCCAGCAGAGCGGCATGGCGATCGGCTTTTTGCGCGGGAAGATGCCGTTCTACGTCGAGGCCATCCCGTATGCGCGGCTCATGTACTACTACCGCGCGCGCGATCGAGACGTGTGGCGGCAGCGGCTCGACCTCGACCTGGCGGGTCGGCAGCGGCTCATCGCGCGGCTCGACCACGACGTGGCGCCCGAGAACCGGCGGTACCCGTACGACCACTTCCGGGCGAACTGCACGTCGAAGATCCGCGACGTCATCGACGAGGCCGCGGGCGGCGCGCTGCGCCAGCAGACCGAGGGCGACCTCAGCGACGAGACTTTCCGTCTGCGCGTGCGTCGCGGGTTCGGCGGTCGGCCGCCGCTGCAGTGGCTCGCGGACGCGATCATCGGGCGCACGCTGGACCGACTGCCCTCGCGCTGGGAGGCGATGTTCCTGCCGCACCTCCTGCGCAACGAGGTGGCGGTGCTGTCGGCGGGTGGCCGGAAGGTGGCGCCCTTCCCTGCCGAGCTGATCCAGAAGCGCCAGGCGCCGAACGACCCGATCGCCGGCTCGCCGATCGCAGGCCACGTCTTCGGCCTCGGCGTCGCGGCTGCGCTGGGTGTCCTTTGCGCGTTCGGACGGCGGCGCGGAGGCTGGCTCGAGCGCGTGGCGCTCGCGCTCTCCGGCGTGCTCCTGACGTTCATGGGCGTGGCGGCGTGGTTCGTCGCGATGGTGTCGACGTCGCAGGATCTACGGCAGAACGAGGCCTTGAGCGTGCTCTGGCCGACGGACCTCGTGCTCGTCGTGGCGGCCGCCCTTGGGCCCGCGCGCCTCGGGCGCTTCCTGCGCGGCTACCTGGTGGCACGGACGGTGGGCGCGCTCAGCGCGCTCGTCGCGATCGACGTGGGCATCCTGCACCAGCCTTTCGAGGCGTGGGCGCTCCTCGTCGTGTGCACGTGCGGGGTGTTCGCCCTCGTGCGCCCCCGGGCCGAGGCCCTGGCTCCGTAGTTGTTCCGACCTGGGAGGACACTCATCTAGCCCTCCGGGCGGAGTGGATACCACGGGGGGAGGCCGCGCTGGCGACCTCGACGAGCGCCAGGACGGAGGCGTCGCCGAGCGCCTGCGCGCGCTCGGGGGAGTAGCCGTCGTCGTCGGCCGCGTCCTCGGGGTCCTTGAAGGGCAGCTCGAGCGTGATCGCGGGTCGGCCGAGCTCGCCGGCGGCCCAGCCCTGCGCCATCACGAGGTCGGGCTCTGCCTCGGGCGGGTAGCCGTGCTCGTCCTGGAAGTCGTCGCTGGCCTCGAGGAGCGCGCCCACGAAGAGCCGCTCGACGTCCTCTGCAGGGCCGCCCGAGGTGGCCGCGAACGACCACGGCAGCCGCTCGTCGGCGTGCACGTCGAGCAGGAAGTCGACGCCGAGGTGGGCCATGCCGGCCTGCACCGCGGCGACCTCGGCCGCACCTGCCGGGTCGGCCCAGGACCGGTTGAGGTCCACGCCGAGCGCGTTCGTGCGGTGGTTTCCCTGGGCGATGCCGTCCGGGTTCATGGCGGGCACGACGACGACGACGGCGCTGCGTGCGAGCGTACGCGCGGCGGCGTCGCGCTGGCGACCGAGGCGCGTGGCGAGACCCTCGGCGAACCAGGCCGCGGGTGCCTCACCGGGGTGCTGGCGCGCGATGACCCAGAGGCGCGGCCGGCCGAGCGCGGGCTCGCCGAGCACGAGCGCGTCGATGGTGCGACCGCGCGCGGTGCGGCCGAGCGTCCAGCGGCGGAGCGGGCTCTCCGCGACGGCGGCGCGGACGAGCTGGCGGTGGCGGAGCCACGGGTAGTCGGCGAAGTACGCGTAGCGCGCGCGGCGGGTGGTCGCGTAGTGCGAAAAGACGAGCTCGCCGTCCTCGATGCGCGTGGGCACGCGCACCCAGGTGCGGCCGTCCTCGGTCGCGTTCACGCGGTAGCCGTCCCACGCGTCCGCGTAGGTTGCGTCGCCGGCGTTCGAGACGACGAAATTGCGCGTTCGGCCGGCGCGTCCGTGGGCTTCGAAGCAGAACCACTGCGAGAACGGCGCGGCCGTGTCGCCGCGCAGCGCCAGGCGCGCCTCGTCGCCGCCGACGTCCTCGACGAGGATGCTGCCGCCGTCACGCGGGCACACGATGCGCACGCCCCACTGTACCTCGCACGCGAGGGCGCTTGAATGTGCGCGCGCCACGCGTCACGCTGCGCGGCAGGAGGTCTCATGCAGTCTCCGTCCCTGTCGAGCCGCTTCCGTGCCCTCGGGCCTCGCGCGACGTACCGGGCCCAGCGCGCCTACGTCGTTGGCATGTTTCGCCTGATGGGAGGCCTGCTCCAGGCCGCATCCGAGGGCGATCCGGTCGTGGCGAGCGAGGCCAGGGGCTTCCCCGAGGGTCTCGTGATCGGCATGAGCGTGCTCGGTGACGGCGCGCGGCTGCGCGTGCGCAAAGTCGGAGATCGCCTGGTGCGCGAGGCCGGCGACGTGCGGTGCGACCTCGAGGTCGTGTTCAAGCACATCTCGCACGCGTTCGGCGTGCTGTCGTTCCAGGAGAGCACGCCACGCGCCTTCGCCAACGATCGAATGATCACGCGCGGCGACATCGCGCTCGCGATGCGGCTGACGCGCTGCCTGGATCGCATGCAGGCGATCACGCTGCCGAAGGCGATCGCGGAGCGAGCGATCAAGCAGTACCCACCCATCGGCGTGCCCGAGAAGATGCGCTTCGCGCTCGCGACGTACGGGCATCTGGTCGGCGACACCTTGCGGGAGGTCACACGATGAGCGAGCCGTACTTCGAGTTCTTCTGCCCGGTGAAGGTGATCGCCGGGTTTCGCGCCCTCGAGCACCTGGCCTTCGAGCTCGGGGCGCACGGCACGAGCCGCCCGCTCCTGCTCACGGACGCGGGCGTGCGCGCGGCGGGTCTGCTCGACCTGGTGGTGGCGGCGCTCGAGGCCGGCGGCGTCAAGCCCGGTGACGTGTTCGACGCGGTCCCGCCGGATTCGTCGACGGGCGTCGTGGCCGATGTGGCGAGGCGCTACCGAGCGGCGGGCTGCGACGCGATCGTCGCGGTCGGCGGCGGCTCCGTGATGGACACGGCCAAGGCGACGAACATCCTGGCGTCCGAGGGCGGCGACGATCTCCACGCGTTCCAGGGGGCGTTCGTGCTCAAGCGGCGCTTGCGGCCCCTCTTCGTCATCCCGACGACGAGCGGCACGGGCTCCGAGGTCACGAGCGTCTCGGTGATCAAGGACGACCGCGCGGGCGTGAAGCTGCCGTTCATGTCGCAGTTCCTGCTGCCCGACGCGGCGGTGCTCGACCCGCGGCTGACGATGGGCCTGCCGGCGCTGCTCACGGCGGCGACCGCGATGGACGCGATGACGCACGCGTGCGAGGCGTTCACCTGCCTGGCGAAGAACCCGCTGTCGGACGCCTACGCCACGGCGGCGATCCAGAAGATCGCGGCGCACCTGCCAGGCGTCCTGCAGCACAACGAGCCCAGGGGGCGGCTCGAGCTCGCGGTGGCGGCGACGATGGCCGGCATCGCGTTCACGAACTCGATGGTCGGCCTCGTGCACTCGCTCGGGCACTCCGTGGGCGCGCTCTGCCACGTGCACCACGGCGTGTGCATGAGCGTGCTGCTGCCGTACGTGCTCGAGTACAACCTCGAGGCGCGGCGCGAGGCGATCGGCGAGCTGCTCCTGCCGCTCGCGGGTCCGGACGCCTACGCGCGCACGGCGGCGGCAGAGCGCGGCCCCGCGGCCATCGCGGCGCTGCGGGCGCTGCGAGACAAGCTGCACGGGATGGCGGGCCTGCCGCGCACGCTCGCCGAGACCGGCAAGGTGCAGCGGGCGCAGCTCCCGGAGATCGCGCGGCTCGCGCTCGACGACGGCTCGCTCATCATGAACCCCGTCGAGGTGCGCCACGAGGACGCGCTCGCGGTGCTCGAGCGCGCCTACGGCGGCGCGTAGCGCAGGACCAGCGCGCGCCTTCTCGCGCGGCAGCGCCTCTCGGCACGTCGGCCGTCGACGCCGGTCATGGTGTCGGCGGCCCAGAGGGCATTGGCGATGGCCTCCTCGGTCGCCTCGATCGTGGGGCGAGGGATCAGGGCAGGCGCGGCGCGAGGGCCGTCTGGATCGCCGCCTGCTTGTCTGCGTTCACGGTCTGCCAGTCGTCCTGCAGGATCCCGCCGGTGTCGCCCGAGTTCGGGTTCAGGCACCAGAACGCGAAGCTCATGCCGGTATCACGGATGTAGCCGGTGAGCTCGCCGAGCCACCGCCTGTCGACCTCGGTCTGGTACTTCGTGCCGAACTCGCCGATCCAGATGGGCGCGACGTCGCCGGCGACGAGGTAGCCCCAGTGTGCGTTCCACACGCCGCGCAGGTTCGCCGGATACGTCGGGTCCGAGAACCACGCCTGCGCGAACACGCTGGCGGGGTACTCGTGAGGTGAGTAGACGAGGCGATCGGGGAGCGACAGCCGGACGGGCGCGGCGCCCGCGGCGCTGAGGTTGCCGCCCCACCAGGTGCTGTCGTTTCCGATGCGCTCGACGCCCTCGACGAAGATCAGCCAGTCGGGGTTCTCGGCGAGGACGGCGTTGCCGGCGCGCTCGGCCGCGAGCCGCCAGTCGGTCGCCATGTTCCCGTCTCCCCAGGTGGCCTCGGCGTGCGGCTCGTTGTGCAGGTCGGCGCCGATGACCGTGGCGTTGCCGCGGTAGCGGCGCGCCAGCATCTTCCAGTCGTCGATCCATCGTTGCTCCGACACGGCAGCGGTGTACCAGAGCGCCGACTGCGCGTTCGCGTCGGGGCGGTGGCGGTCGAGGATGATCCGCAGGCCGCGTGTGCCGGCCTCGCCGACGAGGTGGTCGAGGATCTCGACCGCGCTCTTGCCCATGAGCTCGGGGTTCTTCGCGAAGTCGATGCCGTTCGGGGTGCTCCCCGCGGCAAGGGCCTGGTTCGAGTACGGGATGCGGAGCGTGTTGTAGCCGAGCTCGCGGATCTGATCGAGGAAGGCGCCCATCGAGCGCGACCACAGGCCGTGCGGGGCGAAGTTGCTGGTCTCCATGCCGAACCACGACAGGCCCGTGAGGCGCACGACGTTGCCCTGCGCGTCGACGATCTTGCTGCCGCGCGTCCGGAGGAAGCCCTGCACCCCGGCGCCGCCCGAGCCCGCGCCGCCCGAGCCCGCGCCGCCAGCCCCTGCACCGCCAGCCCCTGCACCGCCAGCCCCTGCACCGCCAGCCCCTGCACCGCCAGCCCCTGCACCGCCAGCCCCTGCACCGCCAGCCCCTGCACCGCCTCGACCCGCACCACCGGCTCCGGCGCCACCCAGCCCGGCTGCGCCGCTCGCCCCTGCGCCGCTAGCGCCAGGGCGCCCCGCGGCGCCGCCGCCACCGGAGGCCCCTGCCCCGCTGGCACCTGCGCCACCGCCCGCCCCCGCCCCACCGCCAGGGCCGGCACTGCCGCTCGCGCCGCCACCG
Source organism: uncultured Myxococcales bacterium (assembly GCA_964593795.1). Lineage (GTDB taxonomy): Bacteria > Myxococcota_A > Polyangia > JAHFDS01 > JAHFDS01 > JAHFDS01. The sequence continues at coordinate 16,834 of CAZQJC010000148.1, forward strand.
CAGCCGGCGGCCAGCGCCGCAAGCGCGATCATCCCGAGAAAGTATCCGTGTCTACGCATGGGTCGCCTCGCGCGTCGTCGCGCGACCCACGTTCAATGCGAGCCCCGTGCCCGCCTCGGGTCCAGGCTGCACGAGGACAACTACCGGGATCCCCACGCGCAGCGGGCCGGATGGCCGGGGCGGCGCCCCACCCAGCGATCGGCTCGATCACCTCACGACGCGAGCTGCCTCAGGGGCGGTAGCGCGCGCCGTCCGGGCGGTCCGGCAGTCCAGAGGATCCTCCGCCCCCAAGGACCATCTCGCAGCCTGTCCAGACCGCACCGAAGTTGCTGCGCCCTGCCGGCGCGTTGGTGCTCGTGATCGGGATCATGAAGCTAGCCCGAGCGGCGCGGCGCTCCTGCGCGGCTGGGCGCCCCCGTGCTCGAAGGATGCGAAGGCGATCCGCGACGCGGACTTCGGCGACTTCGCTGAGGTGACCCCGGCCTGACTCGAACAGGCGACCCCCTGTTTAGGAAACAGGTGCTCTATCCAGCTGAGCTACGGGGCCTTGCGAGGGGTCATCCTGCGGCGGCTCGCCCCGGCTGTCAACGTCACTTGGTCTGGATGGAATCGACGAGCGGCTCGCCCTTCGCGCCGAGGACGCGCGAGCGGACGACCTCGTCACCGCGCTCGCTCTCGAGCATGTAGCCGGCGCGCTTGTCCTTCTGCTTGCCGGCCTTGGCGGCGTCGAGCTTGCGGCGCAGACCCGCCACCTCCTCCGCCGCGGGGGCGGCCGGCTTCGGCGACGCAGCGGTGCCGGCGGCCTCGAGGACGTAGGAGCGGAGGAGCTTGGCGCGGTAGCGCGAAGCGAGCGACGGGTGCGCGAAGGTGTCGACCGACACGACCTTGCCGGCAACCGCGGCGACGTAGCCGACGATGCGCCCACGATCGTGCGCCGGCAGACGATCGAGCGCGGCGGCGAGCTCGCGCACGGCCTGGTCGGTCGAGCCCTTGCCCTTCTCGGTCGCGGCGCGCAGCGTCGAGGTCGGGCTCGCGGCGCCGGTGGACGCGAGCTTCTTGTCCACCTCGGCCCAGACGCCGGACTGGTTGCCGCTCTTGGCTTCGAAGCGCACCTTGGCGTTCGCGGCCTCGCCCGCGTTCTCGAACTTGCCCTGGTGGTTCCAGCGGCCGTGCTCGACGCAGAACGCCTGGACCTCGAGGCGCTCCCTGGGCGCGAGGACGGTGTCCTGGCCGAGGATGCGATCCTGCTTGCCGCCCTGCACCACCTCGCCCGCCAGGATGAGCAGGGGCTTCCGCCCGTGGTTGGTCACCGCCAGGCGGTTCACCGTGCCGGACTGCGAGACCTCCTCGACCTTGACGAGGCCCGCCTTGCTCGCCTCGTCGAACGTCATGACGTCCGGCGCGGCGCCGACCTGGTCGGCGACGACGGGCAGCACGGCGAGCGGCCCGCGCACCACGGGCTCGAGGGTGTGACGCCCTCCATCGAGATCGATGCGATGGGCACCGGCGAGGGCGGGCCACAGCGAGAGGACGGACGAGAGCACGAGGGCGAGCCGCATGGGGACCTCCACCCGCCTCGGACGCACGAGCGCCGGCGGGGATCCCGGGTCTTTTCTGCCCGTCCACCTGGGCGTAGCATGTGGCCCAGGAAACGCAGCGGATGGACGTCGAGACCTTCAACAAGCTCCTCCTGTTCGCGCTCGAGCGCGGCATGTCTGACATCCACCTGGAGGTCGGCTACCCGCCGCACTACCGGCTCCGCGGCGAGCTCGTCCCGACCAAGCTCGCCGTGCTCAAGCCCAAGGACACCGAGGACATCGGCAAGCTCTTGCTCGATGGGCGCGGCATCGATCTGCACAAGCCGTTTCCCGAGGTCGACGTCTCGTACGCCATCACCGGCAAGGGGCGCTTCCGCGCGAGCGTGTTCCGCCAGCGTGGCTCGGTCGGCATCGTGCTCCGGGCGATCCCCTTCGACGTCAAGAGCCTGCCGGAGCTCAACCTGCCGGCCGTGCTTCAGGACATCGCGATGGCGCTGCGCGGGCTCATCCTCGTGACGGGCGCGACCGGCCAGGGCAAGTCCACCACGATGGCCGCGATGATCCGGTTCATCAGCGAGGCGCGGCGCGCGCACATCGTGACGATCGAGGACCCGATCGAGTTCGTCATCCAGGGCGGCAACTCGATCATCGTGCAGCGCGAGCTCGGCAACGACACCGACTCCTTCCAGTCGGCGCTGCAGGCCGCGCTGCGGCAGGATCCCGACGTGATCTTCGTGGGCGAGATCCGCAACCGCGACACGGCCGAGATCTGCCTCAAGGCCGCCGAGACCGGGCACCTCGTGCTCTCGACGCTGCACACGCCCGACACGATCACGACCATCCAGCGCTACATGGGCATGTTCCCGTCCGCCGAGCAGGATGCGATCCGCGAGCGTCTGGCCGAGCAGATCTCGGCGGTCGTGTCCCTGCGCCTCCTGCCCATGAAGTCCGGTGCCGGGCGCATCCCGGGCGTGGAGATCATGCGCGCCACACCGACGATCCGCGATTGCCTGCGCCACCCGGCGCGCCTCGGCGAGCTCCAGCGACACATCATCGAGGGGCGCGCGCTCTACGGCATGCAGCTCTTCGACCAGCACCTGCTCGATCTCGCGACCGCGGGCTACATCTCGGTGGAGGTGGCGTCGCTCGCCGCCTCGTCCGCCGAGGAGTTCCAGCGCTCGCTGACGATCGAGTAGCCCGAACTCACATCGATGCGCGAGACCTCCGTCGGGAGGCGAGCCTTGGCGAGCGGCAAGGGCGTAGCGAAGCGCAGGAGGCGGCCGATCGCTCCTAGTGCCTCGACCGGAGCGTAGTGATTCGCGCCGGCGCGTTCGAGCCGAGCGCAGCGAGGCGCAAGGGCGTAGCGAGCGCAGCGAGCGAAGACGCAGGTTAGGGGGCCCGACCGGGCTTTGCCCGGGCGGGGGAAGGGCAGCGTGCCCTTCCTGGTGGCCGGCGTCCGAGCCGGCCACACGCAAGCAAGGCC
>CAZQJC010000149.1:0-92408 GCA_964593795.1 uncultured Myxococcales bacterium
GCCGCTATGTCGCTCGACTTCCACGGCGCTTCCTGCGACGCGATCCAGGCGCGGCCGGCGGCTATCATCTCGGTGGCGTGGGGCTGTTGACGTGTGGGCGCCCCGCGGGCGCCCACCAGGAGGGGCGCGCCGCCCCTCCCCCAGATGGGCAAAGCCCATCTGGGCCCCCCTCCCTGCGTCTTCGCTCCGCTGCGCGTCGCTACGCCCTTGCGGCTCGCTGCGCTCGCCTCGGCGGATCCTCGAGCGCGCGAGCACGAGCACGAGCACGAGCACGAGCACGAGCACGATGGGCCGTGTTCGGGTAAACCTGTCGGCCCGATGAGGCTCTCCCAGACGCTGGACGGAACGTGCGGCAAGGCGCGCGCGACCACGATCACGCTCGCGCACGGCACGGTCGAGACACCGATCTTCATGCCGGTCGGGACGCAGGCGACGGTCAAGGCCGTCGACCCGGACGACCTCGAGGCCCTGGGGGCGCGCATCATCCTCGGCAACACCTACCACCTGTACCTGCGGCCCGGGACGGAGGTCATCGAGCGGGCGGGCGGCCTGCACCGGTTCATGACCTGGCAGCGCCCCATCCTCACCGATTCGGGGGGGTTCCAGGTGTTCTCGCTGCGTGAGCTCGGGCGCATCGACGACGAGGGCGTCGTCTTCCAGTCTCACCTCGACGGCTCGCGGCACCTCCTGTCGCCCGAGGTGTCGATGCGCGTTCAGGCGTCGCTCGGCTCCGACATCGCGATGGCGTTCGATCAGTGCCCTCCAGGCGATGCGCCCAGGGACGCGCACCTCGTCGCGATGCAGCGGACCACGCGCTGGGCCGCGCGCTGCATCGCCGCGCCGCGCCCCGAGCACCAGGCGCGCTTCGGCATCGTCCAGGGCGGCACGCACCTCGATCTGCGGCGGCAGCACCTCGAGCAGATCACCGCCCTGCCGTTCGAGGGCTTCGCGCTCGGCGGGCTCTCGGTGGGCGAGAGCACCGCGCAGATGTACGAGGTCCTCGACGCCGTGGCCGACGAGCTGCCGCGGGACAGGCCGCGCTACCTCATGGGCGTGGGCAAGCCCGAGGACCTGCTCGCGGGCATCGGCGCGGGGATCGACATGTTCGACTGCGTGATGCCCACGCGGAACGCGCGCAACGGGCACCTGTTCACGCGCGCGGGCCACATCGTGATCGGCAACGCCGCGCACCGCCTGGCCACCGACGCGCCCATCGAGGAGGGCTGCGCGTGCGCCACGTGCCGGCGCTACTCGCGCGCGTACCTGCGGCACCTCTTCAAGGCCGGCGAGATCCTCTATCACCGGCTCGCGACCATCCACAACCTGCACCACTACCTCGACCTCGTCCGGCAGGCGCGCTCGGCCATCCTCGAGGGCCGCTACGACGCCTTCCGGAGGGCCTGGCTGGAGGGCCTGGGCAAGGCTCCCGACACGGGTCCGTCACACGCCGAATAGTCACGAGCGCAGTTGACGGCGGCGGGCTCACCGGGGACCATGCGCGCCATGAATTCGGCTCTCCGCAAGGTGATTGGGGGCGTGGCCCTCGTGTGTGTCGCTTCGGGCCCGGCGATCGCTCAGCCGGCCGGGGAACCCCAGCCGGCGACCCCGGCGACCCCAGCGACGCCAGCGACCCCGGCGACCCCGAAGCCCGATGCGGAGGAGGCCCCCCCGGCCGAGCGCGGGGCCGGCCCCGCGGCGCAGGCGCTGCGTGCCGACGGCGCGGGCTCGTTCGGGATCCGGCGCGGCGAGTACTCGCTCACGCTGACGGGCCTCGTGCAGATCTGGGGCGCGCCGTACCTCGGCGCGGATGCGCTCGTGGAGAACGACGATCCGGCGACGGAGACCGGCTTCCGCGCGCGGCGCGTTCGATTCGGCGCCTACGGCGGCCTCCCGGAGCACTTCAACTACCGCGTCTACTTCGAGCTGTTCGACGACGTGGCGGCGAGCACCGTGGACGGCCGGCCCATCGGCGCGCGCCTGCGGGACGCGCTCATCGGCTGGGATCGCTTCGAGTTCGCGAACGTGGTCATCGGTGCCGGCAAGGTGCCCTACTCTCGCGGCAACCTCACGCCCACCTCCGAGATCGCGCTGCCCGAGGACGCGTTCACCATCAAGCGGCTCGGCATCGACCGCCGCGTGGGCCTCTCGGTGTCGGGCGCGGCGGGACCGCTCAGCTACGGCGCCGGCATCTTCAACGCCGACCCGTCGCTGTCGTTCGGCAACCGCGCCGACGGCCTCCTCGGCGCAGGGCGCGTCGAGTTCTCGACCGCGCAGATCGGCTACAGCCAGTCCACGCTCGGCGCCGCGGGCGGAAAGCCGATGGGCTTTTCGATCGGCGGCGGCGCGACGATCCAGAAGAACGGCAACCAGGAGGCGTGGTCCGCCGGCGGCGATCTCGCGTTCCGCCACGAGCGCGTGGTGGCCACGGGCGAGCTCCTTTACTCGAAGACCAAGCCGCTCGCGGTGCCGGTCGTCCCAGGCGGCGTCCCGGTCGAGGTGCCCTCGCTCGGCGGCTACTTCACGGTGGCCGTCGCGGTGATCCCGAAGCTCGTCGAGGTCGCCGGGCGCATCGAGTACTTCGATGCCAACACGAAGATCGACGACGAGAACGACCTCCTCCTCATCTCGGGCGGCGCGACGACCGCCTTCGTGGACGGGCGCGTCAAGGTGGGGATGCAGTACCAGAGCCGCGGCGAGAGGCACGGCCGGTCGCTCGCAAACGACGCCGTCCTCGGTCAGGTCCTGGCGCAGTTCTGATCATGCGGAAGCTCTCATCTCTGCGTCTCACCGGGGGCCTCGTCGCCCTCGTCGCCCTGACGCTCGCGAGCTGCAGCGACGGCGACGCGCACCTCGTCTCGGCACGGGTGGCCAGGGATCGCGCCGAGCTCATCGGCGGCCCCGCGGCCCTCGCGGACGTCGGCGACATCCTGCTCGAGAACGATCAGGTGCGCTTCGCGTTCCTCACGGGGACGCACTCGGTCGGCCCCGGTGTGTTCGGCGGGAGCCTCGTGGACGCCGACCTGCGACGCAAGGAGGACCGGTTCCGCGAGGGCAACGGCCTCGATCAGTTCGGGGAGATGTTCCCGGTCATCAACCTGTCGGTGCCCGAGCCGGGTCACACGGACGACGACGAGTGCACGCTCATGCCGGATCGCGTGGCGGTCGCCGAGGCGGGCACGAGCGCGAAGTGCCCGTGGGACTCGGGCATCCCGGGCGACGCGCGGCGGTGCGCCGCGGTGCGCGTGCGCGGCTGCGCGGGCGCGCTGCTCGCGCTCATCGGCGTCCTGCAGCTCGACATCGGCAAGCCCGTCTTCGAGACGCTCTACATCCTCCGCGAGGGCGACCGTCACCTCGAGATGGTGACGACCTACGAGCTAAAGGGCGCGGGCGCGGTGTCCGCGCAGGTGGCGCCGCTCGATCCCATCACGCAGCCGACGAGCCTCATCGGCACGCTGCTCGGGGACAACAGCGGCGATCCCGCGTACATGGGCCGGCAGAAGGGCGTCATCGGCGGCGACTTCACGATCTTCGGCAAGAAGCTGTCGCTGTTCGCGCCCGGCGTCGGGTTCGACGAGGACTCGAACATCATCGATCGCATCTTCACCGGTGAGGACACGCTGCGCACGCCGGCCGTGTTCGACTACATGGGCGGCATCGGCAAGGGCGTGAGCTACGCGCTCTTCAGCAAGGAGGACGTGGAGAGCAAGGTCGCCATCCCGTTCTTCACGGGCTCCATCACGTTCGTGCTGACGCACGCCAAGACGTGCCCGGGCGGCGACACCGCGTGCCAGGAGGCGCTGCACCGCGGCACGTTCCGCCGCTACTTCGTGGTGGGCGAGGGCGACATCGGCTCGCTCCTCGAGGGGATCTTCAAGGTGCGCGGCACCGCTCACGGCAGCGTCAAGGGCGCGGTCATCGACCGCCGCACGGGCAAGCCCATCTCGCACGCGGACGTCTTCGCGTTCTCCGATCCGCTCGCGCGCGCGGGCTCCGACCGTGCGGAGTGCAACGCTCTCCGCGCGGCGCAGGGGCAGGTGGCGTTCTCGGCGCTCCTGACCTGCGCGAGCGCGACCGCCCCGGCCGAGAAGCCGGACGACCTCGGCATCGTGTCGCACATGCAGACCGATCGCGGCACCGACACGGTGCTCGACGGCGACTTCGCGGGGCCGCTGCTCCCGGGCCGCTACTGGCTCGTCGCGCGCACGACGTCCCGACTGCCGTCGGAGGCGGTCCTCGTCCAGGTGGACGCGGGGCGCACGACCGAGGCGGCCATCGGCCTCGCCGAGGCGGGGCGCGTGGTGTTCGACATCCACGACGAGTCCGGCGAGCGCGGGCCCGCGAAGCTGACGTTCGTCGGCCAGCCCTGCCAGGTGCTGCCGACCAAGCCCGGCCGCGCGTGCGCGGCCGGCGAGCAGGGGTGCATCGAGACGGAGGAGCGCTGCGACCCGATCACGAGCACCTTCGGCCCCAAGCGGCTCTACTTCGGTGACTCGCGCACGCCCGATGGCATCAGCGAGATCGCGCGCACGCTCGAGGGGATCGGCGAGGTGCAGATCGAACCGGGCATCTACCGCGTCCGCGTGTCCCGCGGCATCGAGTACTCGATCGAGGACCGCATCATCGACGTCTCGGCCGGCAGCTCGGTGCAGCTCGATGCGGTGCTGCAGCGGCTCGTGGACACGCGCGGCTGGGTGTCCGCCGATTTCCACGTGCACGCGAGCCCCAGCTTCGACTCCGGCGTGCCGCTGCGGGATCGCGTCACGTCCTTCATCACCGACGGCGTCGAGCTCCTGTCCTCGAGCGATCACGACGTCGTGACGGACTACGCGCCGCTCGTGCGCGAGCTCGGCGTCGAGCAGCTCCTCGGCACGCAGGTCGGGCTCGAGACCACCACGCTCGAGATCGGCCACTTCATCGGCTTTCCGCTGCAGGTCGACGTGACCCGCCCCGCGGGCGGCGCGTTCGACTGGGTGGACAAGCGCCCGGCGGACATCTTCAAGGGCATCCGCACGCTGACGCGCACCCCGGGCGGCGCCGGGCCTCCGGGCGGCCTGCCGGCGAACCCAGGCGACCGCCCCATGGGCGGCGGGGGCATGGGCGGCGCGGGCATGGGCGGCGCGGGCGGTGCGGGCGGTGCGGGCATGCCGGGTCCGACCAGCGTGATCATCGTCCCCCACCCGCGCGACGGGTTCTTCGGCTACTTCGACCAGTACGGGCTCGACCCGATCACGCTCGCGCAGGACTCGGGGCGCGTGGCCGCCCTGTCGAACAACAACATCCTCATCTCGGGATGGGACGACGGCTACGACGCGATCGAGATCATCAACGGCAAGCGCTGGGACTTCCTGCGCACGCCGTCCGTCGGCGAGATCGCCGACTACAACGCGGCGGTCAGCGAGATCCGCGCGCGGTCCCTCTCGGCGCACGACAAGCGCGTCCTGCAGGACGAGGCCGCCGCAAGGCACGTCAAGCGCGTCATCGTGCGCACGCCGGAGGAGCAACGAGCGCTGCGCTTCGACCGTGACAGCCAGGTCGTCTGCGCGGCCGACGAGGACTGCGACAAGCTCCCCGACGCCGCGAGCTACCCGAAGTGCAACCCGCACACGCTGACCTGCTACAGGCCGGGCAAGACCTGCACCGCCGGCAGCACGATGAGCGGCTGCGATCCGGGCGAGGTGTGCGACGGTGGCGCGATCCCCGCGGCGTGCGTCGCCCCCTGCACCAGCTCGGAGCAGTGCCGGCCTGACGAGTTCTGCAACCTCGGCGCGGGCGTCCCGGCGGAGATCCGGGGCCTTTGCATCAAGAGCTCGTGTGACGGCGCGCAGAGCACGCTCGCCGGCGAGGGCGATCGGCCGTGCGCGCCCGTCATCCGCGGCGTCGTCGACGACTGGTTCCGCATGCTGAACTACGACGTGCGCAAGATCGGCCTCGGCAACTCCGACACGCACGACATCGACGGGATCGAGCCCGGCAGCCCGCGCAATTACGTCTGCTCGTCCACCGACGATCCGCGGCTCATCGATCCACAGGAGATCGCGGATCAGGTCCGCAAGGGCTGCGTGTTCACCACGTACGGACCGTTCGTCGAGTTCACGGTCGACGGGCAGCCGCTCGGCTCGATGGTCAAGCCCACGCGGCCCGATGGCGCCGTGGAGCTGCACGTGCGCGTGCAGACGCCGGGGTGGTTCGACGTCACGCGCATGGAGGTCTACCGGAACGGCGATCTGCTCCGCACGTGCACGGCCGGATCGGACGATCAGTGCCCCGAGGCCGCCGTGCGGCTCGCGGTGCCCAACAAGGGCCCGCTCGTCCTCGACCTCAAGTTCACGGACAAGCCGACCCGGGACGCCTGGTACGTCGTCATCGTCACGGGCGACGGGCAGGACCCTGCCTCGACGATGCCGGGGACCGCGGCGCGCTCCATCTCGCCGGTGCAGACCTCGACCGAGCTGCCGAACCTGGCGATCGGCGAGCTGCTCAAGGTCGCGCTCAAGGACGCCAAGCTCTTCGGCGGCGTGATGGCCTCGAGCGTGCTCGGCCCGCTGACGCTCGTGCCTCAGGTCACGCAGACGCAGCCCTACGCGATCACGAACCCCATCCGCGTGGACATCGAGGGCAACGGCTTCCAGGGCTCGGGGGGCCGCAAGCTCCCCTGGCACCAGGCCGCGCCATCGACCCAGTCGCTCGTCGGGCACCCACTCTCGCGGCTCGGCGAGAGCGAGCGCGGCCAGAGCCTCCTGCGCGCCGCGATGCGCACGCTGCGCCGCCTCGAGCTCAACGCCTCGCACGGGCGTCATCGCTAGCGGGCCCGAGCAGGGCGCGACATCGCGCCTCGTGCCGCAGTAAGATCGCGCGTCATGTCTGATCGGGCCTCGCCGCCGAGCGCCAAGACGCTCGTCGACCCCGCGTTCGCCCGGGACGACCTCTACATCCTGCCGCCCGGCACGCTCCTCGACGGGCGGTGGCGCATCGCGCGCCTGCTCGGCTCCGGCGCGGTCGGCTCCGTCTTCATCGCGCATGACGACCAGGACGGTCGCCCCGTCGCGGTCAAGCTCCTGCGCCCCTCGCTCATGGGCCAGCACGAGTACCTCGAGCGCTTCCGCCGCGAGGCCGCGATCACGCGGCGCATCCGCCACCCGAACGTGGTCGACGTCCTCGAGCTCGGCCGCAGCCCCGAGGGCATGTGGTACCTCGTCATGGAGTTCCTCGAGGGCGAGGACCTGCGCGCCCGCCTCGAGCGCGGCCGCCCCGAAGATCCGGGCGCCCTGGCGGTCGAGGTGCTGACGGCGCTCCTCGGCGCGCTCTGGGTCGCGCACGAGGCCGGCGTGGTGCATCGCGACCTCAAGCCGGCCAACATCTTCCTCTGGCGGAGCGAGGGCGAGAGCGGCATCAAGATCCTCGACTTCGGCATGGCGCGCGACACCGAGGAGACGACCGGTGGCCTCACCCGCGCGGGGGAGGTCGTCGGCACGCCGCTCTACATGGCGCCCGAGCAGGCGCGCGGTGAGAAGGTGGATGCGCGCGCGGACCTGTACGCCGCCGGCTGCATCGGGTACGAGCTCTTCTGTGGCCAGCCGCCCCTGCAGGGACCGTCGCCCTACCTGACGATGCTGGCGCACGTGGAGGAGACGCCGCGGGTGCCGAGCGAGCGCGTGCCGGGCCTGCCCGAGTCGGTGGACCGCTTCCTCATGCGCGCGCTCGACAAGGACGCGACGCGCCGCTACCAGAGCGCCGCCGCGATGTGGGACGAGCTCGCCCAGGTCGCGCAGGATCTCGCCCTCGCTCCCGCGCAGTTCGTGGACATGTCGCGCTCCGTCGAGGTCTCCGTGCGACCCTCGTCGTCGGACGAGTCCTCACCTTCGCGGCGCAGCGCCTCGACGCTGGTGCGTGGCAGCGGCGTGCAGCGCGACACCCTCCCTGCGCCGTCGCAGCCGGTGATGACGCCGGCGCCACCGCGCGCGGACCGCGCCTCCGCCGCCGAGCCGGCGCCGTCGGCGCTCCCTGTGCAGGCTGCGCCGACCGTCCTGCCTGCGGCCGAGTCTCCGAAGGTCGCCGTCCCGGCCCCCGACGTGACCTCGATCGCCGCGGAGGTGACGGGACGAGTGAGCCTCCCTGCGAGGCCGAAGTGGCCGTTCGTCGTCTCGATCCTCGTCGCCCTGCTGGTCACGCTCGGCATCTGGCTCGCGAGGGGACGATGAACCGCGCTTCCCTGGTCGCGCTCACCGCGCTCGGCCTGGCGTCGGGTTGCCAGCTCCTCGCGGGTCGCTCCGACTCCGCGAGGGACGATGGCGGCGCTGGTGCCGGTGGTGCGGGAGCGGGCGGCGCAGGTGCGAGCGGTGGCGGGGGCGCCGGTGTGACAGGCGGTGGTGGAGCGGGGGCGTCAGGCGGCGCGGGCGCCGGGGGCGCGGGCGCGGGGGGCGGCGGGGCAGGCATGGCGGGCGGCGGCGGGGCAGGCATGGCGGGCGCCGGCACGGGCGGGACGGCCGTCGCGCAGTCGTGGACACGCGGCTTCGGCAACGCGACGCCGCCCATCCTGCCCGACTCCCTCGACGACGTTCATGGGCTGTGCGTGGACGACCGCGGCTTCGTCATCGCTGCGGGCGGGCACATGGGCGGCGTCGATCTCGGAGGCGGCACGACCGAGTGGGATCCTTCGCTCGGCCCCTGGCTAGGCGTGTTCGAGCCGTCGCGAGGGCTCTCGAACGGCCACTGGTCGGGGGGAGGCTCGGGAACGGAGGAGATCTACGCGGTCGCCGTCGACGCCGCGGGTGACATCTACGGCGCCGGCTCCACCTCCAGCGAGGCCGACTTCCACTTCGCCGGTGAGACCGTGGCGCAGATGGACGGCATGCGGCAGCCGTTCGTCTTCAAGATCAAGCGCGCGGACGGCAGCCTGGCCTGGCTCAAGATGCTCCAGGCCGCAGGGACCGCCTCGACCTTCGCCATCACCGTGGATCGCCCGCGCAACCGCGTGATCGCCGTCGGGGACCTCAATGGCCCGGCGACGCTCGATGGCATGTCCGTCGGCAGCGGCAACGCCGAGGTGATGGTGCTCGCGCTCGACGCCCAGACCGGCGCCAAGGTCTCCCTGGCCAAGCTCCCGGCGAACGGGGTCAGCGAGGCGCGGGCGGTCACCATGATCGGCGGGGATGTCCTCGTCGGTGGGCGCTTCATGAGCAGCCTCGGGGGCTTCATGTCGCGCGGCGGCTACGACGGCTTCGTGGCCCGCCTGTCCGGGGCCGACCACTCGCCGCTGTGGTTCCAGTACGTGGGCGGAAGCGGCGACGACGGCGTCACCGCGGTCGCGGCAAGCGCCGATGGCGCCACGGCGTTCGCCGTCGGCAAGCTCGTGTCGTCCGCTCAGACCAGGGACCTCGTGATGATCCCAGGCTTCGGGCGGAGTGACGGCTTCGTCGTGCGCCTCGACGGCGGCAGCGGCGCCACCAGCTACGGGTGGGCGATCGGCGGGGCCCAGGAGGACGGTGCGACGGGCGTCGCGCTCGGCCCCACGGACGAGCTCTACGTCGCCGGCTACTACGAGGGCGACCTCCGATACGACGACCTCGTCGGCGATCCGGCACAGGGCGGCCGCGATGTCTTCATCCTCGAGGCGGCCCTGTCCGGCAATCCGGCGACGCTACGACGGTACGGCGGATCGAGCATGGAAGGCGGTCTCTTCGCGCCGCCCAACGAGCATCGGGACGTGCGCATCGCGGCGCACCCGGCCGGCGGTCTCGTGCTCGCGGGCACGTACGAGGGCGCGTTCGCGTTCCCCGCCACCGCCGCGCTGCCCTACACGAGCGGTCTCGACTTCTTCGTCGCCCTGTTGCTCACGCTTCCCTGATCCACGCTCCACGGAAGCACGCTTGCTTGCCGCGCCCCGGGCGTGGAAACATCCCCGCACCTCCGAAGGAGCATCCATGGCCAATCAGATCCGAACCGCCGCCGTGCTCGGCGCAGGTGTCATGGGCAGCGGCATCGCCGCCCACTTCGCCGGCGCGGGCCTCGACGTCCTCTTGCTCGACATCGTCCCGCCCGACTGGAAGGAGGACAAGGGCAAGGCCGACCGCAACCGCTTCGCCCGCGGTGGGCTCGACAAGGCGCTCAAGGCGCGGCCCGCGGCGTTCTTCTCGGCCAGGGACGCGGCGCGCGTCACCGTCGGCAACCTCGAGGACGACCTCGCGCTCGCCGGCAAGTGCGACCTCGTGATCGAGGCGGCGCCCGAGCGGCTCGACCTCAAGCAGTCGCTGTTCGCGCGGCTCGAGGCCGTCGCCTCGCCGCACACGATCGTCGCGTCCAACACGAGCGGCCTGCCCATCGCGCGCATGCTCGAGGGGCGCTCGGCCGCGTTCGCCAAGCGCTTCCTGGTCATGCACTTCTTCAACCCGGTGCGCTACATGCGCCTGCTCGAGCTCGTCTCGGGGACCGCGACCGACCCGCGGGTGTTCGCGGACGTCGCGGCGTTCGGCCAGGACGTCCTCGGCAAGGGCATCGTCTACGGCAAGGACACGCCGAACTTCGTGGCGAACCGCATCGGCACGTACGGGATGCTCTACGTGCTGCACCAGGCGATCGCGGGCGGCTTCACGGTCGAGGAGATCGACGCCCTGTTCGGCGAGCCGGTGGGTCGGCCCAAGAGCGCCATCTTCCGCACGGTCGACGTGGTAGGCCTCGACACCGTCGTGCACGTCGCGCAGAACTGCTACGACTCGCTGACGAGCGATCCGGACCGCGACGTCTTCAAGGTGCCGCCCCTGGCCGCGAAGATGATGGAGATGAAGCTGCTCGGCGACAAGGCCGGCGGCGGCTTCGGCAGGAAGGCGAAGGGCGGCGGCTTCGAGACGCTCGACCTGCAGACGCTGGAGTACCGGGCGCAGGCGAAGCCCAAGCTCGCGGCCATCGGCGCGGCCAAGGGTGCCGGCGAGGATCCGAAGAAGCGGCTCGCGGCGATCCTGGCGATGTCGGGCGACAAGCACGCCGACCTCGTGCGGCGCGCGACGTACGCGCTCCTGTCGTATTCGTCCAAGCGAATCCCCGAGATCGCCGACGACGTGGTCAACATCGACCGCGGCATGCGCTGGGGCTTCGGCTGGGACCTCGGCCCGTTCGAGATCTGGGACGCGCTCGGCGTCCAGGAGACGGCGGCCAGGATGAAGGCCGAGGGCTTCGAGGTCGCGCCGTGGGTGGCGGGCGTCGAGCACTTCTACGGCGGCAACGCCGCGGCGACGACGTTCTTCGACCTCGGCACCAAGAGCGACAAGCCCGTGCCGGCCTCGGCGCGGCAGATCACGATCGCGGGCCTGCGCGCCCGGCAGAAGGTCATCCACACGAACCCGTCGGCCTCGCTGCTCGACCTCGGCGACGGCGTCACGTGCCTCGAGTTCCACTCCAAGATGAACGCCATCGACGACAAGATCGTCGAGATGATGCAGAAGGCCGTCGACGAGACGGAGCGCAACTTCCAGGCGATGGTGGTGGCGAACGACGCGCCCGTCGCGTATTCGGCCGGCGCGAACCTGTTCATGATCGCGGTGGCCGCGGGCCAGAAGAACTGGGCGCAGATCGAGGGCGTCACGCGCGCGTTCCAGGACGCGAACATGTTGCTCAAGTACTCGGCGGTGCCGGTCGTGACGGCGCCGTTCGGGCTCGCGCTCGGCGGCGGCGCCGAGGTGGCGCTCCACGGCGACGCGATGTGCGCGCACGCGGAGCTCTACATGGGCCTCGTCGAGGTCGGCGTCGGCCTCATCCCCGGCGGCGGCGGCTGCAAGGAGCTCGTCGCGCGCGCAACGGCGAACCTGCCGGCCGGCACCGATCCGTTCCCGTTCGTGCGCGACGTCTTCATGAACATCGCGCTCGGCAAGGTCTCCACCTCGGCCGAGGAGGCGCGCGAGCGCGGCTTCCTCGATCCGCGCGACCACGTCTCGCTCAATCGCGACTTCCTCCTCTCGGACGCGAAGTCGATCGCGCGCGCGATGGCCGAGATCGGCTACAAGCGCCCGCGCCGTCGCACCATGCGGCTGCCCGGGCCGAGCGGCGCCGCGGCGCTGACGAGCGCCGTCCAGATGATGAAGGAGGCGCACCAGGCGAGCGACCACGACGTCAAGATCGGCCAGAAGCTGGCGTGGATCGTGTGCGGCGGCGATTGCTCCGCGCGCCAGGAGGTCTCCGAGCAGCACCTGCTCGACCTCGAGCGCGAGGCGTTCCTGTCGCTCGTCGGCGAACAGAAGACGCAGGAGCGCATCCAGTACATGCTCATGAACAACAAGCCGCTCCGCAACTAGCGGTCTCCGGAGGAATCCCATGAAGGACGTAGCCATCGTTTCCGGAGTCCGCACCGCGTTCGCGCGGGCGCACAAGGGTGGTTTTCGAGACACGCGGCCCGACGACCTCGCGGCGGCGGCCATCAAGAAGGCGGTCGCCGACAGCGGCGCCGACCCCGCCGAGATCGGCGACGTCATCCTCGGCTGCGCGATGCCCGAGGGCGAGCAGGGCCTGAACATCGCGCGCATCGCGCTCCTCGCCGCGGGCCTGCCCGTGGAGGTCTCGGGCATGACGATCAACCGGTTCTGCTCCTCGGGGCTGAACTCGATCGTCATCGCCGCCGATCGCATCGCGGCGGGCGCGATGGACGTCGCCGTCGCGGGCGGCGTCGAGTCCATGACGATGATCCCGATGACCGGCACCAAGGTGTCGCTCAATCCCACGCTCGTGGACTCGTTCCCCGCCGTCTACACGCCGATGGGCATCACAGCGGAGAAGGTGGCGCTCAAGCACGGCATCGATCGCGCCGCGCAGGATCGCTTCGCCCAGCGCAGCCACGAGCGCGCCGTCGCCGCGCAGAAGAGCGGAAAGTTCGCCGAGGAGATCGTCGGCGTCGATGCGACCGCCTTCGACGACGCCGGGCGCAAGGTGAGCGCGCGCGTCGAGCGCGACGAGTTCCCGCGCGCCGACTCGAGCGTCGAGTCGCTCGGCAAGCTGCGGCCCGTGTTCGACGCGCAGGGCTCCGTGACCGCGGGCAACTCGTCGCCGCTCACCGACGGCGCCGCGGCCGTCGTCCTCATGAGCGCCGACCGCGCCAAGAAGGCGGGCAAGACCCTCGGCTGGGTGCGCCAGTTCGCGGTCGCGGGCGTGGCGCCGGACATCATGGGCATCGGCCCCGTGCCTGCGGTGCGCAAGGTGCTGGCGCAGGCGGGCAAGTCGATCGGGGACATCGACCTCTTCGAGCTCAACGAGGCCTTCGCGGCGCAATCGCTCGCGGTGCTCAAGGAGCTCGGCATCCCCGAGGACAAGGCCAACGTCAACGGCGGCGCGATCGCGCTCGGCCACCCGCTCGGGGTGTCTGGCACCCGCCTCGTCATCACCGCGCTGCACGAGCTCGCGCGTCGCAACGCGCGCTTCGCCGTCGTCACGATGTGCATCGGCGGCGGCATGGGCGCGGCGGCGATCATCGAACGCGCGGGGTAGTCGCAGCCCGGCTCCCCGGCTTCGGGCGGGGCGGGCGCTGGTGGGGCAGGCGCGAGCGGTGCGGGGGCGAGCGGGGGCGCAGGTGCGGCCGGCACGGCGTTCGCCCCCGGCGGCTACGGGCGCGCCTTCGGGCCGCGCGCGACGACCAACGACTCGTTCGAGGTCGACGCCGTCGGACGCACGGACGGCTACGTCCTCGAGCTCGATGCCCAGGGCCGCACGATGGCGCTCGAGCGCGTCGGGGGCGCGGACGATGACGGCGCGACGTCGATCGTGATCGGGCGTGACGGCAGGGTCTGGATCGCGGGCTACGCGGGCGCCGACGTCGCGTACCGCGGGCTCGCGGGCGGGGCCTCGCTCGGCCAGCGCGACGTGTTCGTGCTCGGGCTCGACCCGGCCGGCGCGCCCCGGACGCTCGATCGGATCGGAGGCGTGGGCGTCGAGGGCGGCAACCGCGTCGACGACCCGTCGGACGTCGTGATCACCCTGAGCACCGACGGCGCCGAGCTGGCCGTCGTCGGCACCTTCACGCAGACCTTCACGGTGGCGGGCGTCACGCAGACCTACTCAGGTGACGGCCACGAGGCGGGCTTCGCCGTGCTGCTCCCGCTGCGCTGACCGACGGCGCTCAGCCGCCGAGCAGGCGCCAGGGCTTGGGCACGATCACGAAGTGGCCGTTGACCTTGACCAGGCCATCGAAGGCCATGCCGAGGTCCTTGCCGGGCTCGACGAACTTGAAGCGCCAGAAGCGCAGGCCGGGCTTGAGCTGGCCGGTCACCTTGGCCCACCCTCCCGGGAACTCCTTGGCCGGCGGCGCGCCGGCCTTGAGCTCCTCGCTGGTGGCCGACGCGAGCAGGAGCGCGGTCTGCCCCGGCTTGGGGGCGAGCACGATCTGCCCGGCGTCCCACGCGGGCGAGTAGATCTTGTCCGCCTTGCCCGCGAGGTCCGCCTCGAAGATCGCGCCGAGGTCGGCCGTGCTCGGGCGGAGCGCCTTCGACAGTCCCGGCAGGTCGGCGCCCGGCTTGAGGAACGGCTCGAGGATCGCGCGCGCCTCGCCCTCCTCGCCGCTGGCCTTTCCGGCCTTGCCGCCCTTGGCGCCTGCCTTGCCCTTGCCCTTGCCCTTGCCGGCCTCTGCAGGCGGAGCGAGCGCGAGCGCTGTGACGATGGTTGCAATCGCAAGGATTCGCATGGCGCGACGGTATCACGTCCCTTCGCGGCGGCGGCGGCGCAGCGCAGCGAAGAGGAGGCCCGCGCACGGCAGCGTGATCCAGTCGCCGAGCCGTGCGTAGAGCGTGCCGCCGGCGGTCAGGGGCACGTCGGCGACCAGCACCGCGGCGCCCTCGCGCAGGTGCTCACCGGCGACGAGCACCGCGCCGGACGCGTCGGCGATGACGCTCGTGCCGTCGGAGGCCGCGCGCACGAGCGCGTAGCCCTCCTCGATCGGCCGCAGCAGGCTGTTCTCGAGGTGGTACGGCGCGACCTCGGCCCAGTCGTTCGTCGGGACGGCGAGCACGTTCGCGCGAGCGCGGCCATGCCCTCGCGCGAGGTCGGTGAAGTTGTCGTCCTGACAGATGAGCGCGCCCACGCGCGCCCCCGCGAAGGCGACCTGGACCAGCGTGCCGTCTCCTGGTGGATAGGTCTCGACGGTGGGGACGAGATGCGTCTTGCGATACTGCACCGGGTGAACGCCAGAGCCGCGCACGAAGGCGGCGCGGTTCTCGCGGCGCTTGCGGTCGAAGAGGCCGACGACGATGAGCGCGTCGCTGGCCCTGGCGAGCGGCACGAACCGCGCGAGGAGCGCGTCCGGATCCTCGGGCTGGAACGCGGTCTCGGGCAGCACGATCAGGCGAGCGCCGCGCGAGGTCGCCTCGCGCACGAGCGGCGCCGCGATCCGCTCGAAGAGGCGCTCGCCCGCGTCGTCGGCCCCCCGCGCGCGGAGGGCCTCGTCGCTCCAGCCGGCGGCTGCCACGCGGAGCATCGGCCCCGTCGCGGTCGCGCGATCGAACGCGCACACCGCCACCGCGATGACGAGGATGCACAGCGAGACGCCGCTCGAGAACCGCGTCAGCGGCTGCCACAGCACGCGCGACAGGAGCGCCTGCGCGCCCGCCACGACGAGCACGAGGCCGCCCACGCCCGCGTACGCGACGACGCTCGCGATCGGTGGCGCCGCGGACCACGTGCGCGCGAACGACTGCGCGGTGCCCCAGATCGGGACGAGCGAGAAGCCGGCCCACTCGACGAGCGCGACCGCGGCGGCGGCGCCGAGCGCGCCGAGCGCGCCCGGGGTGCGCAGGGCCGTGGCCGCGAGCGCACCCGAGAGCATCCAGAGCGCGGAGAGGAGCGCCACCTGGAGGGCCGCGAACGCGAGCGGGAAGTGCAGGCCCGCCGCGAGGGGCGCCGTGTACGCGACGCCGAGCGTCGCGCCGAGCAGCGCGCCGCGGAGCACGTGGCCGCGCTCGAGCGTTCCGAGCGCCCAGAACCACGGGACGAGCGCGATCGCCGCCAGCGGCCAGGCGTGGACCGGGTGATCGGCGGCGTAGAGCAGGGCACCGCTTGCGAGCGCGGCGGCCAGGCGACGGAGCACGCGCGTAGCCTACGCGACGGCACGCGCTGGGACTATCCTCGCGACATGGAGGACGAGGAGCTCGATCCCGAGGAGCCGGTCGAGCTGCCGATCGGCGACGTGCTCGATCTGCACAGCTTTCCGCCGGCGGAGTGCAGGGATCTCGTCACGCACTACCTCGAGGAGGCCGCGGCGCGTGGCCTGCGATACGTGCGCATCGTGCACGGCAAGGGCAAGGGCGTACAGCAGCGCACGGTGCACGCGGTCTGCGCCGCCCACCCCCGGGTCGTCTCGCATCGCCTCGCGGGCGAGGACGCGGGTGGCTGGGGCGCGACGCTCGTCGAGCTGCGCGTGGAGGGCGCATGAGGCCGCTCGTGCTCCTCGCGACCGCGTCGAGCCTGCCTGCCCTCGACGAGGACGATCGGCCCCTCGTCCCCGCGCTCGAGGCGCGTGGGATCGAGGCGCGCGCGGCAGTCTGGGACGACCCTGCGGTCGACTGGGCCGCCGCCGCCGTGTGCGTGATCCGATCGACGTGGGACTACACGACGCGCCGCGCGGAGCTCGTCGCGTGGTGCGAGCGCGCCGGGCGCCTGACGCAGCTCTGCAACCCCGCCGTGGTGATCGCGTGGAACACGCACAAGGGCTACCTCGTGGAGCTGGCCGCGCGTGGCGCGCCGGTCGTGCCCACGCGGCTCGTCCGCGCGGGCTCCGAGGCGCGGCTCGATTCATTCGTACAGGCGAATTCGTCGCGGCGCGTGGTGATCAAGCCGGCGGTCAGCGCCGGCGCCCGCGGGGCGCTGGCGGTCGCGCTCGATGACGCAGGTGAGCGCGCGGCGGGCGAGGCGCACCTCGCCGCGCTGCTCGCCACGGGGGACGTGCTCGTGCAGCCGTTCCAGGCGGCGGCTGACCGCCACGGCGAGCGATCGCTCCTGTTCTTCGACGGTCGCTTCTCGCACGCGATGAGAAAGCCGAGCCTCCTCGGCCGCGACGCGGAGCAGCGCGCGGCGCCGCGCATCGTGCCCGCGCCGGCGTCGGACACCGAGATCGCCGTGGCCGAGTCGGTGCTGGAGGTGACGCGGGTCTTGCTCGGCCTGACAGAGCCGATGCTCTACGCGCGCGTGGATCTCGTGCCCGATGCGGCGGGCGCGCCGGTGCTCATGGAGCTCGAGGTGACCGAGCCGCGGTTGTTCCTCGGGGATGAAGCGGGGGCGTACGCCAGGCTGGCGGACGCGATCGCGAGGCGGGCGGTGCGCAGGGGGTGAAGTCGGGAGACCGACAGCACCGCGGCGTGGCTGGAGGGAGGGCCGCCACGCCGCGGGCCATCGGAGGGGGACGATGCGGGTTACTGCGCGCGCTTGTAGACGCGGACGATGTTCGAGCCGTCGTTGCGGACCTCGAAGAGGTTCGTGCCGCCGTCGCAGGTGCGCTTGACGAGGAGCTCCTTGTAGTAGCCGATGTCGAAGCTCGGGGTCTGCGGCAGGCCATCGAGCTGGATCTTCGTGCCGTTGATGCTCCAGCGCGCGCTGACGCTCACGATGCCCGACCAGAAGCAGGTCGCGCCCGCGGGGCACGGCGCCACCGCGTCCTGGATGGTGACGGTGCCGTCGGCGGCGAACCCGAAGGTGCGCGGGTAGATGGCGGGCGAGACGTCCGTGTTGCGCTCGGGGTTCGAGAAGCCGCCCACGATGTCGGCCGGAGCCGGCGCGTAGTCGGTGTCGCCCGTGCAAGCGGGGGCGCACTCGCCGGTGTGCACGATGTTCATGCCCGCCGAGGCGGCCGTGCAGCCGTTGCCGTAGGTGTGGCCGTCGCAGCCGCAGACCGGCTGGTAGAGCTGGATGCACGCCTCGGGGCGCGTGGCGCAGGTGCCGACGCGGCCGCAGATGCCGACCGGGCGCGAGCAGAACAGGCCCTCGCCGCAGACCGGAGCATCGACGCCGTCGTCGGTGCAGGTCTCGCCGAGCGCGGCGCCGCAGCGACCCTCGTGCGCGACCGGGACGGCGTAGCAGGCGGCCGCCTGCGGGTTCGAGTAGGTCGTGCCGTCGGCGCCGCAGACGGGCCTGTAGAGGCGGATGACCGCGCAGCCGAGGTCACACAGGTTGCCCTCTCCGCGGCAGCCGAGGTTGACGTCGACCTTGCCGCGCGACTTCGCGGTGGCGATGACGAGGTAGATGCCCTGGGTGCGGGGGGTGTACTTGATGACCGACGAGCGGTTGCCGCGCGACTGGTCGTCGTTCTCGGCGACGAAGGGGAACCCGCCGCCCCGCGTCTGCGGCCCGTAGAGGCGCAGGACCGTGTCGAGCGAGGCGCTGTCGTGGCCGACCGCGGAGACCTTGAGCTCGTGACCGGCCGACGCGCGGAGCGTGTAGCCGACCGTGTAGTAGCGGACGGGGATGTCGGCGACCTTGGCGTCGGCGCCGTAGGCGAGGGTGCCGCCGAAGCGATCGATGTAGCGGTTGCCGACGCGATCGTCCTTGCTGGCCTCGAGCGAGATGGACTCGCCAGCCGAGGCGCTGTCGTCGATGGAGCTGTCGTCGCCGCCACAGCCGAGCGCGAGCGAGGTCGCGAGGGCGGTGCAGATCCAGGTGAGCCTGTTCGTCATGCTCCGCGCGCAACGCAACAGTCGGGCCAGGTTCTGCGAGGTCCAATACCCTGGAATCCATGGGGACAGAACACCGATGGCCGGTGGAGGCGCCGGCTAGTCGAGTCGCCAGTTATGCACTGATCTTTGGTTCAGTATGATTGCAGCGTGGGAGCGGAACAGGCGACAGGCGACGGGCGATCGCCTGCAGAGGTCGTGGCGGAGCTGCGTCGATTGATCGGGCGGCGGGCGCCGGCCTTGCCGGAGGCGGAGTGGCAGCGCGCGCTCCTGCCGACCGGTGTCGGGGCGATCGACGAGGTCCTCGGTGGCGGGCTGCCGCGCGGGCGCATCGTGGAGGTGACGGGGGACGCGGGCCGCATGAGCCTCGTCGTGTCGGCGGTGGCGAGCGCGCAGCGCGTGGCCGGAGGCGGGGAGGAGCTTGTGGCGGTCGTGGATGTCGCGGACGCGCTGTGCCCGCGTGCGGCGGCGCGCGCGGGGGCGGACCTCTCGCGCCTGCTGTGGGTGAGGCCGCGGCGCATCGAGGACGGGCTGCGCGCGGCCGACCTGCTCCTTTCGACCGGTGGCCTCGCGCTCATCGTGCTGTACGGGGCGGGCGCGGGCGGCGCGCGTGGAATTCATTCGCCGAAGCGAATGGATCACGCGTGGCCGCGCCTCTTGCACGGGTGCGAGCGCGCGGAGGTGTCCTTGCTCGTGGTCGGCGACCGGCCGATCGCGGGGAGCTTCGCGACGGCGACGCTGCACCTCGAGGGCGGCGCGGTGCGCTGGCGCCGCGTGCCCGGCGGCCGCGCGGTCATCGCCGAGCGCGCACTCGGTGTGACGCTCGTGAGGAGTCGCCTCGGAGCGCCAGGGGGGACTGCGCCATTGGTCTTGAGAGCGATGGGGGAGAAATAGCCTTGAACTGAGTTCTGCCCTTCGCTCCGGCGAAGACAGGAGGCGGCGTGAGAGTGGGCGCACGCCTAGGCGGTAGCGCGCTCACAGCGCAAGCGCACGGACCCCTTCGCCAGGCTCGTGGCTCTCTCCCTTGGCTGGAAGCTCCTCGCATTGCTGGCGTGCCTCTCCGCGGTCGGCGGCGGCTGGTACCTGCTCGGTGCGCGCTCCCGTGCCGGACCTACGGCCGATGGTTCCAGGAAGAGCGATTGTCGACCTGGAGCGACGCTCGTCGCCCGGTGCTGTGGCTCAGGGCCGACGCGGTTTCAGAATGGCCGCATAGCATCGATGACGATCTCCGGCGAAACACCGGAGCGCCCTTGTTCAGCGGTGATTGAACGGGTAGTCCACCGTGATGCCGGGTGCGACGGTTCGCGGCGCGTATTGGGCGCCGTCGCGGCGGCGCTCGAGGAAGAAGACGCCCTGCCGCGTGCTCTCCTGCCGGACGCGGCCGGTGACGTATTGCGTGCGCAGCTCGAGCGCGCGATCCAGCTGCGCGGTGCGGAACACGGCATCGACCACCGCGGCGTGATCCGCAAAGGCGTCGGCGGGGCGGACGAGCGGGGGCAGGAGGTGCAGGTACGCGGGGCGCGCCTCGGCATAGCAGGCCGGACAGAAGCGGCCGTAGGCGGGGTCGGGGCCCGCGTCGCCGCGCATGGCCACGGCCGTATTGCAGATGCCGAAGAGGTCGATCACCGTCGCGTCGGTGTGGAACGCGAAGACGCCCGCGTAATCCGTCAGGAGGGACTCGCCGGGGCGGATGACGAGGCCGAGCAGTCGCACGCCGGGCAGGAGGCCCTGCTCGACGCGCGAGGTCCACGAGCGGATGGTGTCGCGCTTCCTCTCTTCGGCGCGCGTGTCGAGGACGTGGCCATCGACGCGGACGGCGACGAAGGCGAAGGACGCGACGCCGAGCGCGATCGTCGCGTGCGTGGCACCGGGGCTCCGCTTCCGGGCGGCGAGGAGGGCGGCCCGCAGGCCCGAGGCGGCAAGGACGATCACGAGCGGCGTGATGGGGAGGAAGAAGCGCGAAAAGGGCATCCAGTCGCCGCCGACGCGCAGGACGTACGCGATGTGCACGAGGACGAAGGCGACGAGCGCGAGCGTCTTGCGGCAGCGCGTGGTGGCCGCCGCGAAGCCGACGAAGGGCGCGAGCGCCCAGGTGCCCGTGGCGTGCAGCCATTCGAGGAGGTACTCGAGCCCGTGCCACGGCAGCGCGGCGGGCAGGAGCGCCTTGGCGTGGTAGGTCGTCGGCAGCGGCAGGCCGTAATACGACCAGCGCCACGCGAACCACGCGGCGTAGACCGCGAGCCCGGGGCCGGCCCAGCGCAGCAGGCGGCGGAAGGAGAACGTGCGCGTGACGAGCGCGCTCGCGATCTCGTAGCCGACGACGAACCCGAGCGGGACGAAGCCGTCGATGCGCATGAGCGCGACGAGGACGAAGCACGGCACCGTGAGCGAGCTCGTGAAGACGCCGGGTGGGGCGCGCAGGTGGATCGCGAACGCGAGCGTGAGGAGCGCGGTGTACGGGACGGTCTCGAGGCCGGAGAGGGCGGCCGCGGCGAGGTCGGCATCGAGCGCGACGAGGAGCAGACAGCCGCCAGCCCAGGGCAGCGAGGTCACGCGCCGCGCGAGGGCGCAGGTGGAAAGGCCGAGGAGGAGCAGGAAGGGGAGCGTCAGGACGTGCGCGAGCGTGTAGACGTCGAGCTCGGGTCGCAGCGCGAGGGGGCCGGAGAGCAGGACCATCCACAGGAAGTTGGAGTAGCCCTCCACGCGGACGGCGCCGTGACCGTAGACGGGGCCGTGGCCGGTCGCGAGGTTCTCCGAGAAGGAGAACGTGATGTAGGCGTCGTCGATCTTGAAGTCGCCGATCTCTCGCGTCTCCGAGAGGAGCACGCCGGCGAAGAGCAAGGCGACGAGGGCGACGAGCGCGGGTCTGGTCGCGATGGATCTACTCCGCCTCGGCGGTCACGGACCAGTCGTCCTCGTCGGGGTCGTAGGTGGCGGAGATGACGTTCGGGCGGCAGCACACGGCGCAGTCCTCGACGTACTGCTGCGAGAACCCGCCGCCGGGGTCGGGGGAGGTGTCGACTTCCTCGCCGCAGTGGGGACAGGAGTAGAAGGCCACGGGGGGAGGATACGGAGGGGAGGGGACGAGCACGAGCACGAGCACGAGCACGAGCACGATGGCGTTGATACTGATTAGGCGTTCAGGTATGGATCGATCGTGGTGCTCTCGCGGGTCGCCTGCCTCTGGGTGGCGGATTTTCCGCTCGAGGCGATCTTGCGGGCGGAGCCGGATCTGCGGGGGACGGCGGCGTGCGTGCTCGATGGGGCGCTGGATGGGCCGCGGGTGAAGGTGGCGGCGGTGACCCCGGAGGCGCGGGCGGAGGGGGTCAGGGTCGGGATGACGCTCGCGCAGGCGCGGGCGGCGGCAGACGGGCTCGTCGTGCGGGCGCCGTCGGCGGAGGCGGAGCGCTCGGCCGAGAGCGCGCTCGGGGAGGTCGCGGCGGCGTTCTCGCCGCTCGTGGAGCGCCCGGCCGACGTGGCCGGCGTCGCGCTGTGCGAGGTCGGAGATCTCGGGCGCCTCTTCGCCAGCGAGCGCGAGCTCGCGACGGCGATGTGGTCGCACGCCACGCGCATCGGGCTCGAGGCGCGCGTGGCGATCGCGCGCTCCCCCGCGATCGCGCGCGTGGTCGCCGCGGCGCGGCCCGGCGTGACGGTGGTGCCGCCGGGGCAGGAGCGCGCGTACCTCGGCCCCTTGCCGGTGGCCGCGCTCGCGGCGGCGCGCGCCCATATATGCGACGAGGCGAGTGCGTTCGCGGTGGCGCACGAGCGGCTCGCGCGCTTCGGGGTGGCCACGCAGGGCGCGCTCGCGCGGCTGCCGCGGCGTTCGCTCGTGCCGCGGCTCGGCGCGATCGCGCTGCCGATCCACCGCATCGCGAGCGGCGAGGACGACAGCGCGCTCTGCCCGACGCCGGCGCCGCAGGTGGTGGAGGAGGCGCTCGACCTCGACGAGCCGATCGACAACCTGGAGGCGCTGGCGTTCGTGCTGCGGGGCCTGGTCGATCGCCTGGTGGTGAGGCTCGCCATGCGCGGGCTCGCCGTGCCGTCACTCGGGCTTCGGCTCGCGCTCGACACGCGTGGCTGGGACGAGCGCGAGGTGCGGCCGGCCGCGCCGACGCGCGAGGTGGGTACGCTGCTCGAGCTCCTGCGGCTCGCGCTTTCGGAGCGGCCGCCTGCCGCGCCGGTGCGCGCGGTCGTGGTGCGGGCGTCACCAGGGCGGGCGCGCGCGGCGCAGCTCTCGCTGTGGTCGCGGCGCGGACCGTCGCCGGAGAAGCTGGCCGCCACGCTCGCGCGGCTCGCGCTCCTGTGCGACGAGCAGCAAGGGGAGCGCAGGGTGGGGCGGCCCGAGGTGCTCGATGCGCATCTTCCGGATGCGTTCGGGGTGGGGGAGATGAACGGAGCGAGCACGAGCACGAGCACGGAGAAGGAGAAGGAGAAGGAGAAGGAGAAGCTGGTGCCGCATTGCATGAGGCCGCCGAGGGCGGTGGAGGTGATGTTGCGGGGTGGGGTGCCGTGCTCGTTGAGGGGGGAGGGCCTCTTGGCCCAGGTGATCGAGCTCGGCGGGCCTTATCGCGTGCAGGTCGGCTTCGAGGCGCCGGTCGTGCGCGACTACTACGACGCGGAGCTCTCGAGCGGGGTCGTCGTGCGCCTGTTCCACGATCTGCGCTCGAACCACTGGTTCGTGGACGCGCGCTACGAGTGAGGATCCGCCAGCGTCGCGACGAGGTGCGCGAGGTCCTCGAGGCGGACGCCGGGGTGTGCGTGCACGCCGTCGTCGCTGCGCGAGAGCAGCGCGGGCGACTGCTCGCACATGTTGAGGCAGCCGCGCGGGACGACGTCGATCCCCGGCTTCCCGGCCGCCACGCGCTCGGCCGAGAGCTCGAGCAGCCGTTCGAGGAGCGCGACCGAGCCCTTGGCCTGGCAGGCGCCCGTGCAGGCCGCGATCTGCACCGCCTGGCCGCAGCGGAGCTGCAGCATCGGCTCGCTGCCGAGCGCGACGTACGCGTGTGACAGCGGCACCCCGACCTCGCTCGCGACCGCGGCGAGATCGTCGGCGGCGACGAGCCCCTCCTTCGCCCGGGCCCTGAGGCGACCGCACAGGTCCGCCGCCACTCTCGGCGGGACGACCGACGCGAACACGGGAGCCATCGGCATCATCGGCATGCGCGGCAACATGCGAAGAACGTGTCGTCCCGGTCGGGGGAGTGTCAATGACGGTCGTCATGCGGGCCGCCGGGCCCCGCGCACTCGCCGCGCGCGGGTCCGGTCCGCCCCGCCCCATCGTCCAACCCGCTGGAAACCCGCAGGTACTCCTTGGTCCGACCGTTGCTCATGCCGGAGCCCGGGAGGACACAAGATGATGCGTCGTTATCTGGCAGTGGGCGTGGCCGTGGGTGCGCTCTCGGGTTGTGGTCAGGATGCCGGCAAGCCGGCCTCGGCCGAGGACGTGCGGACGCGGCTCACGCCGCTCGTGGCGCGCCTGAGCGACGGCCTCGGCAAGACCTTCGCCGCCGTCACGCACAGCGAGGCGTGGAGGTCGCTCGACGAGTCGTTCAAGGGACTGCGCGCCCTCGGCGACGGAACTGACACGCTCGCGCCCACGCCGATGGGCCTTCTGCGTGCGGAGCTGCGCCAAGGCTACGTCGAGTACGCGATCCGCACGTCCCTCGGCGATGACCGCACGCCCGGCGAGTCGCTCGGCGACGCCCTCGGCGAGGCGGCCGAGCAGGAAGGCGAGGGCGTCTGGCGGGTTCGGGGCGAGGCGGTGTGCCCGCGCTCGTACGACCTGCCGGACGTCACCGTGCCAGGCGGCCCCAGCTCGAACCCGCCCGTGCCCATGCCCGGCGCGGACGACGCGCGCGCGCGCTGCATCCGCATCGTGGACGATCTCGAGATCCGCCTGCGCATCACGCTGCCGGGCGGCGACGGCCTCGACGTCGCGCTCCTCGTGGGCCCTGCGCGGGACGAGGTGCTCGACCTCCAGCTCCGCATGGACTCCGCGCAGCTCGAGCTCGACCTCGGCGCGATCCGCGGCGCCGCCGCGCACGTCGCGAGTGTCGTCGGCGCGCGCGTCTCCTTGCCGCAGGTGCTCGAGGGGCGGCTCCGCTTCTCGGTGCGCGTCCAGGGCACCGAGGACGCGGTCGTCGAGGCCGGCATCACCCGCGCTGTCCGCGCCGAGGGCAACGACGTGCACGTCGCGATCGCCGCGCGGGATCCCTACTTCCAGCTCGCCGCGCACGGCGGCGACGATCCGACGCTCGACGTGACCTACGACTGGGGCCACACCGAGGTCGAGGCGCCGATCGCGCTGGGCGGCCCGTCGGCGCGCCTCGCGGTCGACCTCGCGGGGCTCGGCGGTTCGCTCCACCTCGAGGGCGGTGACCCGACCGTTCGCTTCACGGGGATCGGCTTCGGAGACGCCACCTCGCGCGCGACGCTCGACGGACAGCCGCTCGTCGAGCTCGATCTCAACGCCATGATGGGCCGGCACACCGACCTCACCGTCACGTCGGGGGCGCGCCCGGTCGTCGAGCTGCGGCCCGGCCTCGATCTGCGCGCCGCGATGCGCCTCGGGGCGCTCGAGCGGCTCGGCCGCTCCGTGCCGTCGCACCTGCGCGACGAGGTCTACACGGTGGCGGTCACCGACGCGCCGCGCCTCTCGCCGGTGCAGCTCGCCGACGGCACCCGCGCGCTCGAGGTCCTCGCCGGGCAGATCGCCATCGCGTCGAGCGCGGTCGCCGATCGCATCGTGGTGCCTGCGGGTCGCTGCCTCGCGCGGGACGCCTACGCAGATGGCGAGCACCCCGTCCTCGGACGCCTCGCCGCTCGCGACTGCCGGTGACCTACGTGTGAGGTTTAAGGGGCCTTAAGGAGGAGATCGGCGGCTGATCCCGTACATGTGGTTCTCGAAAAGGAGAACCCATGACGATCTTCTCGAAGAAGCTGATTTCCCTCGTCCTTCTCGCCGCGGCCTGCGGCGGTTCCACCGAGCCCGCGGTCGAGCTGGCGTCCGAGCCCGCGGGGCTCGACGGCAAGGCCGACACTCTGGCCACCTCTGGCCTGGCCAAGGATCCTCGCTTCATCCAGCTCCTGCAGGGCAGCGCGACCGTCATCGGCCAGCAGCTCGCGTATGGCCGCAAGGCCTCCGCGCAGGCGTGGCGCGACAACGTGGCGGCGCTCAGGAGCGGCAACGAGGCGCAGGCGCAGGCGGCGCTCGCGCAGCTCGGCGTCGATCGCGCGATCATCGCGGAGCACGGCGCGCTCGTGCGCGACCTGGTGGCGAAGTACCGCCTCACGACGCCCCTCGCCATCAAGAGCGCGTTCCGGAGCGCCTACCGCACGGCCGGCGGCGACGGCTTCGTCGGCGGCGCGATCGAGTACGAGCTCCACCAGATCGAGGACGAGGACTACACGGCGCCGACCGACGCCGAGTCGTCGTGCCTGAACGACTGCAAGATCGACGCGGCGCTCGAGGCCGAGGCGGCGTTCGTGGCGTACTGCCTCTCGCTCGCCGGCTGTGGCGCCGCTGGCCCAGCGTGGCCGATCTGCGCCGGGCTCGCGACCGCGACCTATGTGGCCGCGCTCGCCGCGATGGATGCCCACGTCGACAACTGCGTCGAGGCGTGCGAGGGCGTCGAGAGCTACTGCTCGCAGGACTCCGACTGCCCCGCGGGCGACTTCTGCTGGACCGGCGTCCTCGGCATCGGCCACAACGAGTGCCGCGACAAGAAGGAGCTCGGACAGACCTGCTCGCGCGGCGGCCAGTGCGAGTCCGGTTGCTGCAAGTACAACCTGTTCGAGAACGCCGTCTCGCCCGTCTGCCGCCCGTCCGACAAGTGCAACTGACGCGAACCAGCGCCGCGGCGAGCCAGGCTTGCCGCCAGGGCTTGGCGACGAGCCACAAGGGTTTCGCGACGTGAAGCGGGGCGCGTTCGAGCCGAGCGAAGCGAGGCGCAAGGGCGTAGCGAAGCGAGCGAAGCGAGCGAAGCGAAGACGCAGGGAGGGGGGCCCAGATGGGCTTGCCCATCTGGGGGAGGGGCGGTCGCGCCCCTCCTGGTGACGGCCTTCCGAGGCCGTCACACGTCAACCTAGTCCGCGGGGCGCACGACCGGCACCGCGGGATCGATGAGCCAGCCCTCGTCCGTCCGTACCACGACCTCGCGCAGCCCCATCTTCCGCAGCGTCGAGAGCGCCACGTAGACCCGGTTCGCGCCAGCCTCCGGGATCGGCCGCTCGCCTGGCCACCCCGCCTCCAGCAGGGCCTGCAGCTCCATCGCCGCGCCCGGGGCGCGCGTCTTCTGATCGATCAGCGCCGCCACCAGCCGCCGCAGCGCGCCGCGACGTTCGAGCGTGAAGCGCTCACCGGTCGGTGTCTGGTACCAGCACGCGTCGCTCGCCACCACGAGGGCGCCGGGCCGAGCTTCCCCCGCGGGCGCCGGCTCCGGGTCGGCGGGGCGTGCATTCGCCGACAGGAACGCCGCGAGGGCGGCCGGGTCGGGCGTCGCACCGAGGACGCTCCACACGCGCGCGTACGTGTCGAGGCCCTCGTGCACGGTGACCGTGCGCTGGCCGGGCAACGCGCCGAAGACGTGCTTCTGGAACCACTGCATCGCGGCGACGAGGGGCAGGTCCGTGGGCTCGAGGCGGCCCTGGTAGAGGCGCGCGAGGCCCGCGGGGGGATCGATGATCGGCATGAGGCCCTGCAGGAGCGTCGCGAATGACCAGAGGTCCGCGCCGGGGGTGGGCGCGGCGCCGGCGACCACCTCGGGCGCGACGCGCGCGTCGGGCGCGCCGAGGAGCTGGCCGTCCTCGCGGCAGAGCGCGACGTTGTGTCCGAGGCCGATGAGCCACAGCCGCCCGCCAGGGCCGCACAGGAGGTTGCGCAGCGACAGCCCGCCGAGGAGGTACCCTGCGGCGTGCGCCGCCACGAGGGTCTCGCCCACCGCGGCGCAGAACGCGATGGCGGCGGGATACGGCAGGCGGCTCGCCGGACGATCGGCGAAGCGCTCGAAGGCCTGATCGAGGTCGGCGGTGGCATCGCACTCGAGGGCGACGAATGGGGCGCCGTCGACCTCGCCGCGCTCGAGCAGGCGGGGGATCGCCGGGGCCGCGACGGCCTCGTGCGCCTGCGCGACGCGATCGAGGCAGGCGGCGACGCGCACGGCGTCGGCCGTCGGTGCTCCGATGATGACCAGCGAGGGGGCCCCGTTCCTGGAGCAGCTGTAGAGGTGGAACGCCCCGCTCGCCCGGAGCGGCATCGGAGACCCGAACCGCCCCAGCCACGCTCCGTCCATCCGTCCATCCTAGAGCCGCTCGGACGAGCACGAGCACGCGCACGATTGTCTGGCATACTGGGCATGCGTTCAGATGTACGCCGAGCTTCGCTGCAAGACGGCCTTCTCGTTCCTGCGCGGGGCCTCCGCGCCGGAGGCGCTGGCGGAGCGCGCGGCGGAGCTCGGGTTGCCCGCGGTGGCGCTGGTCGACGCCGACGGCGTCTATGGCGCGCCGCGGCTGCACAAGGCGGCGAGGAAGCTGGGGCTTCGCGCGATCGTCGGCGCGGAGGCCTGGATCGCGGGGCACCCGGTCGCGCTCCTGTGCGAGAGCTCCCGCGGGTATCGAAACCTCTGTCGCCTGCTGACCGACGGCAAGCTCCGCCGCGGCCACGTGCACAAGGGCCACCCCGAGCGCGTGCCGGACGCCCTCGGGTGGACGGACCTCGAGGCGCACGCCGAGGGCCTGCACGTGCTCTCGGGCGGCGGCGAGGGCGCGTTCGGCGCCGCGCTCGATCGCGGAGACGGCGACGCGGCGGCGGCGGCGCTCGATCGCCTGGTCGGAATATTCGGAAAGGCGAATGTATCCGTCGAGCTGCAGCTCCACCTCGACGAGGTGGAGGATCGCAGGAACGCGGCGGCGGTCGCGCTCGCGCGGCGGCATCGGCTGCCGGTCGTGGCGACCAACGACGTGCGCTTCGCGCGGCCCGCGGACGCGCTGCGCTTCGACGTCCTGACCTGCCTCGCCGAAGGGACCACGATCGATCGCGCGGGCACGCGCCTTTGCGCCAACGCCGAGCGCCGGCTCAAGTCTCCGGCGGAGATGCGCGCGCTGTTCCGCGATCTGCCCGAGGCGGTGGAGAACGCGGGCGCGCTCGGCGATCGGCTCGCGTTCTCGCTCGAGGACCTCGGCTATCGCTTTCCGGACTACCCGCTGCCGCCCGGCGAGAGCGCGACGTCCTTCCTGCGCCGGGTCGTCCTCGAGCGGGCGCCATCGCGCTTCCGGCCGTTCTCCCCCAGGGTGCGCGCGCAGCTCGATCGCGAGCTCACGCTCATCGGCAAGCTGGGCCTCGAGGGCTACTTCCTCATCGTGTGGGACCTCGTGGAGCTCTGTCGCCGCGAGCGCATCCTCGCGCAGGGGCGCGGGAGCGCCGCCAACTCCGCCGTGTGCTTCGCGCTCGGCATCACCGCGTGCGACCCGGTCAAGATGGACCTCCTGTTCGAGCGCTTCCTGTCGGAGGAGCGCGGCGAGTGGCCGGACATCGACATCGACCTGCCGAGCGGGGACGCGCGCGAGCGCGTGATCCAGCACGTCTACACCAAGTACGGCGAGCGCGGCGCGGCGATGACGGCGAACGTCATCACCTACCGCGGGCGGAGCGCGGTGCGCGACGCGGGCAAGGTGCTCGGGCTCGATCCCGAGGCGCTCGGGCGCCTCTCGGGTCTGCTCAACCGCTACGAGTTCGGCGCTCAGGCCTCGGAGGAGGTCGCGCCGATGCTGCGCGCGGCGGGCTTCGATCCCGACGCGCCTCGTGTTCGTGCGTTCGCGCGCCTCGCGATCGAGCTGCAGGATCTGCCGCGCCACCTCGGCCAGCACTCGGGCGGCATGGTGATCGCGGCCGGGCGCCTCGACGAGGTGGTGCCGCTCGAGCCGGCGAGCATGCCGGGGCGCGTGGTCGTGCAGTGGGACAAGGAGGACTGCGCGGACCTCGGGCTCATCAAGGTCGACCTGCTCGGGCTCGGGATGATGGCGGTGCTCGCGACGTGCCTCGACGAGGTGCCGCGCTGCGACCACGTGCCGCTGGATCTGGCGGCGATCCCGCACGACGACCCGGGCGTCTTCCGGATGCTGCAGAAGGCCGACACGGTGGGCCTCTTCCAGGTCGAGAGCCGCGCGCAGATGGCGACCTTGCCGCGCCTGCACCCGGAGACGTTCTACGACCTCGTGGTGGAGGTCGCGCTCATCCGGCCCGGGCCGATCGTGGGGCAGATGGTGCACCCTTACCTGCGGCGGCGTCGCAAGCGCGAGGAGGTCCGCTACGCGCACCCGTGCCTCGAGCCGATCCTCGCGCGCACGCTCGGGGTGCCGCTCTTCCAGGAGCAGGTGATGCGCATGGCGATGGAGGCCGCGGGGTTCTCCGGCGGGCAGGCGGAGGAGCTGCGCCGCGCGATGGGCTTCAAGCGCTCGGAGGCGCGCATGAAGGCGCTCGAGACGCAGCTCTACGAGGGCATGGCGGCGCGCGGGATCGTGGGCGAGGTCGCCGCGGAGATCGTCCAGCACATCACGTCGTTCGCGCTGTATGGCTTCCCCGAGTCGCACGCGATCAGCTTCGCGCTCATCGCGTACGCGAGCGCGTACCTCAAGCTGCACCACCCCGCGGTGTTCGTCGCCGCGCTGCTCGACGCGTGGCCGATGGGCTTTTACCACCCGGCGACGATCGTCAAGGACGCGCAGCGACACGGCGTGCGCGTGCTGCCGGTGGACGTCGTGCGGTCCGAGGAGTCGTGCCGCGCGCTGCCGTCCGAGGCGCCCGGGCGCGCGAGCCACACGCTGCGCCTCGGGCTCAAGTACGTGCGCGGGCTGCGGCAGGAGGCGGCCCGCGAGATCGTATCCGCGCGAGCGCATGCGTTCGAGTCCGTGGGCGACCTCGTGCGTCGCTGCCCGGGCCTGCGCAAGGACGAGCTCGACGCGCTCGCGGAGTCGGGCGCGCTGGCCTCGCTCGGCGCGACCCGGCGCGACGCGCTCTGGCAGGTGAGCGCGCTCGCGGACGCGCGCGGCACGCTGTTCGACGGCGCGGCCGGGCAGGGCGCCTCGCCGCTCTCGGACATGTCGCTCGACGAGCGCATCGAGGCCGACTACCGCAACGTCGGCGTCACGGTGGGGCCACACCCGCTCGCGCGGCTGCGGCCGCGGCTCGCGGCCGAGGGGGTCGTGACGGCGCGCGCGCTCGAGGACGTGCCCGATGGCGCGCGGGTGGCGGTGGCCGGCGTGGTCATCGTGCGGCAGCGGCCGGGCACCGCGAAGGGCTTCTTCTTCCTCACGCTCGAGGACGAGACGGGGCTTTCGAGCGCGATCGTGACGCCGCAGCGGTTCGAGGCCCACAAGCGCCTGCTCGGCGGCGCCCCCGCGATGATCGTCGAGGGCGTCCTGCAGCGCACCGACGGCACGCTCAACGTGCGCGGCGATCGCTTCCGTCCGCTCTTGCTCGGCGATCGCGCGCCGCCCTCACGCGACTTCCACTGAGGGCCTCACTCCTCCGGAGCGGTCATCCGCACGTCCGTGCCGAACGTCGGGGCTTCGATCGGCACCACCTCGGCCCAGAGCGCGGTCGCGCAGCCGTGGGGCGGGTTCTTCGGTGCGCCGCGATCACGGCGATCGCGGCACGTCTTGGCGTCGCCGCCCTGCGCCACCGTGATCTCCCGGCCGGGCACGCGCACGCGCCACGCGCCCATCACGAGCGCGGTCACGAGGTGCGTCGCGCGGCCGCAGTCGCCCTGGAACTCGCGGGTGGTGACGCCGCGACGCCCCGTGCGGTAGACGCCCTGCGCGTCGGCGGTGAGCTCGAAGATGCCGTGCTCGGCGAGGACCCTCTCGAGCGGCTGCGCGGACAGGGGCGCGAGGCCGCGCGCGAGGCCGGCGTCGGTCACGCGGTGGCGTTCGGGCGGACGATCCATCCGCTTGTACGAATATTTCCCCGGGATGCGGCACTGTCGCAGGACCTCGACGTCGCAACCGACCGCGTGCACGGCCATCAGGCCCCGGTCGATGATCCAGTCCACCGGCGGGTTCACGCCGGGCGGCAGCTCCACCAGGATCGGCCGCAAGGGGCCATCGGGCTGGCGGCAGGTGGGTGCGCGCTTGCTCCCGCCTGCGGCGAAGGCGCCGGGCGTGGGGTCCGGGGCGGTGTCGGGGCGTGGCTTGGGCGGCGCCGCGCAGGCCGCGAGCGACATCACGAGGGCCACGCGTCGGTGCACGGGCGGAATCTAACCCCAAGGCTCACCTCGGTTGATACCGTTTCGAGCCCGAGCCCCAGCCCGAGCCCGAGCCCGATCGGATCCGGAACGGGCTCGGGCTCCGCTTGCCTCGCAAGCTGGGCTCGGGCTCCGCTTGCTTCGCAATCTAGGCTCGTGGGATCAACTCACGCGAGCGCTGGGACGAGTCCGAACCCACATCGATACGCGAGCGCTCCGGAATCCGGCGAAGCCGGCAGCCCGCAGCTCGAAGCCCGGGTAGTCTCCTC
This sequence comes from uncultured Myxococcales bacterium, assembly GCA_964593795.1. Classification (GTDB taxonomy): domain Bacteria; phylum Myxococcota_A; class Polyangia; order JAHFDS01; family JAHFDS01; genus JAHFDS01. The sequence continues at coordinate 32,134 of CAZQJC010000149.1, forward strand.
ATCGTGCGCAAGCTCACCGACGACCGCGCCCTCTACGAGGCCTTGCTCGGGGACGCGCGCGAGCCGCGTGCGGAGGCTCGGGTCGCGGTCAGGGCCCTCGGCCGCCGTGGCATCCGCGCGCCCTCCACGATCGTGGAGCCGTGTGCCGGGCACGCCCCCCACGGTGACGAGCTCGCCCGCGCGGGCCATCGCGTGCTGGCGGTGGACCTCTCACCCGCCATGCTCGCGGGCGCGCGGCGCGCGCACCCGCTCCGCGCCGACGCGTGCGCGATGCCGATCCGCACCGGCGTCGCCGACGCGGTCCTGCTCGCCTTCGAGGCGCTGGCCCTCTTCGTGGATGACGCGGCGCTCCTGGCGCTCCTAGGTGAGTGCGCGCGCGTCCTGCGGCCCGACGACCGCCTGCTGGTCGACCTCGAGGAGCCCGGCTGGGCGACCGGTGACGTGCCCTCGCGCGCCCACACCTACCATCGCGAGCGCGCGGGCGACGCGCGCGCGGAGTTCATCGAGCACCCGGTCGACTGGCGGCGCGGCACGCAGCGCTTCGAGGTGCGCGGCCGGGATCGGCGCGGCGCCTTCCGCGAGGAGAGCGTGCTCCGCTTGCTCGATCCGGCGCAGGTGGCGCTGGTCGCGCGCGCGACAGGCGCCTTCGTACCGGACGGCCAGGCGATCCAGGCGCGGGACCCGCTGCGGCTGTGGGTGATCCTCCGCCGCACGCCGTGATAGCTTCCGCCCGCGTCGACTGGACGCATCACGAGGGGGACGACATGAGGCACGGCATCGCGTTGGCAGTGGGATTCGGGCTCTGCATGATGGGCGGCACGGTGCGCGCGGACGACAAGCCGGCCGCGAAGCCGGCCGCTGGCGCGCCGGCGATGGAGGTGCCCAAGCCGGCGCCCGAGATGGACCAGCTCAAGCAGATGGCACGCAGCCAGAGCTGCAGCGGCAAGATGTTCGCGTCCCCGATGGGGCCCGAGGGTCCCATGAAGGGCAAGATCTCCATCAAGTCCGACCTCGGCGGGTTCTGGTATGCGATGCGCTGGGACGGCGCGAAGAGCAAGACCATGCCGGCCATGTCGGCCTCGTGCCTGTGGGGCTACGACGGCGGCAAGAAGGCGTTCACCGAGGCCTGCGCCGACTCGATGGGCGGCATCGCCCACGGCTCGTCGAAGGGCTGGGAGGGCGACAAGTGGGTCTGGGAGGAGGACAACCTGGTGATGGGCCAGAAGTTCAAGAGCCACACCACGATCACCAAGGGCAAGGGCAAGGAGGTCAAGGTGACCTCGGACATGGTGGGGCCGGACGGCAAGGCGATGCCGCTCTGGGAGACCACCTGCAAGTAGCGTCCGGCCGGCCACGCCGGGCTTGACATCGCCAGGCGGATCGCACACATACTGCGGGCCTTTCAGAAGGAACCGAGGAAAAGTCGAATGGAACCACGCAAGGGTGCGCCGCGGGCGCAGGGCAGTGACCAGGCTCCGGGGATGGCCCCGGGTGGCGACGCGCCGGCAGCGCCGGCGGCGCCGTCGAACCGTCAGCCCAAGAAGAGCCACGAGCAGCGCCTCTCCGAGGTGTTCATGCGCCTGCCGCTCCCGATCGCGGAGCGGAAGTTCCGCGCCGGCATGCGCCGGCTCGCCGGACGCGGTCGTCGTCCCGGCGGCGGCGGTCGCAAGTAGGTAGCCTCCCGGGGGCGCTCGCGCCCCCGCAGCCTCTCCGCTACCGCATCCCCAGCTCTCGCCGCAGTCCCTCGAACCCCGCTCGGATGGCGTCCGGGCGGCGGGCCATATGCATTCGTACGTGCGGATATCTTGGTTCGTGAGGGGAGCCCGAGCGCCCTCGGAGGGCGTGTCAGAGGGCGCGGGGTGAGGCGGCGGCGCCGCCCTTGAGGTCGTCGGGCTTCTTGCGCAGGCGGTCGATCAAGAACTTCCGCACGAGGAGGATCTCCGGCCGGCCCTTGACCTGCACGTAGTAGTCCGTCGAGTCCTTGAGGCCGCCCACCGTCAACGTCAGGCCGTCGCCCTTCTTGGTACGCACGGTGGCCGTCATCGAGGGCTTGCCGAGGCCCGTGACCTTGGGGTCCTTCGTGTCGGCGAAGGCCCAGGCCTTGAAGCTCGCGAACGACGACGCGACTGCCTTGGTCTTGACCGGGTCGGACTCGCCCTTGGGCCTGGTCATCTTGAACGTCTCGCCGCTGCGCTCGAGCGTGAACCCGACGCCGTCGGTCCCCGTCACGTCGAGCTTCGCGACGTCGTCGACCTTGATGTCGGCGATGGTCTTCTCGCGCAGGTCGATGGGCTTGGACAGCAGGCGCTCGATGCCGAACTTCCGCACGAGGAACACCTCAGGCGCGAGGTTCGAGCGCACGTAGTAGTCGTCGCCCTTGGCCTTGCCGAGGGTGATGGTGATCGTCTTGCCGTCCTTGAGCTTGACGCTGACCTGCTTTGCGGAGGGCGGCTCGAGGCCGGCGTCCGCGAGCGAGACGCCGTCGGCGAAGTCGCTGGCGCGGAGCGAGGTCAGCCCGCTGACGATCCCCTGCATGACCTCGGCGTCGACGAGGGCGAGCGGCACGGTGGTGCTCGTGGCGCGCCAGGTGGACGGCTTGCCCTCGACCTTCTCCTCGACGAGGGTCACCTTGCCGTCGGGGCCCGAGAGCGAGATCTCGGTGATGTCCTCGCGCTTGATCGCGGCGATGGTCTTCTCGCGCCAGGCCTTGGCGTCCTTGGCGAAGAGGTACTTGATCGCGCCCTGCACCTGCCAGACGTCGTTCTTGCCGGGCTGCCGGACCATCGTCTGGCTGCCGGCGGCCTTGCCGACGAGCAGCTCCACGAGGACCTTGCCGTCCTTGTCGCTGCCCACCACCTTGACCGCCCGATCCTCGGCGAGCTCGAGGTCGGCGTGCCGCGCGGGCTGGTCGGTGACGAGGCTCCCGAACTCGAGCTGCTCGAGCTTCTCGGCGGCGGTCTTGGCGGCCTGCTCGTCCGCGGCTGCGGCGATCGGCTCGAGGAGCTTCCAGGTGCCGTCCTTCTTGAGGTGCGAGGTCTTGCCCTCGAGCGTCACCTTGAGATCGACGATGGTGTCCTTGGCGATGGCGGGGATGGGCCTCGGGCGCGGGCCGCTGAGCTCGCCCTTCTCGGGCCGCCGCTGCGACAGGATCGCGGCGCCGACGATGGCGAGGCACGCGACGAGCAGGATGAGCGTCTTTCTCGACATGTCTACTCCAGCGTGGTGGACGCGCGGCGCGAGCGCCGCAGCCGCCAGCGAATGATGCCGTAGGCGCAGAGGACGAGCGGCAGCCCGAGCGAGTTGCCGTAGCGTGCCAGCATCGGGGCTGACTCCGAGCCCACGGTGAGCGGGCGCGCCTGCAGCGTCTTGCCGCGCACGCCGATGAGCGCCTCGTCCTGCAGGAGCCAGTCGACGGCGTTCATCATGAAGAGGAAGTTCGCCTGCATGGCCTGGCGAGGCCCGTGCTGGAACTGCTCGTCGCTGGCGAAGTCGGAGTCGCCCACCACGAGCAGGCGCACCGGCGCCGCGCTCTCGGTGACGAGGCCCGGCTCGCTGGCCGCTGCTCCCTTGGCAAAGGCGCTCGGGAGCTTGCCCTCGTACGCGTAGCCGAACGTGTAGATCTCGCGCTTGTCGGCGGGCTTCTGCTTCATCTCCTGCTGCGGGTCGTAGAGGAAGAAGCCGGTCTGGTGCCAAGCCTTGGCGGTGGAGCGCGCGAGCGCGACGGCCTTGCCGGGCGCCTTGCCGTCCTTGAGGTCACCCGCGAGCTCGACCGAGCTCGAGAACGGGAACACGATGCCCTTGATCTTCTCGGTCACGCGGTGCGACGCCGCGATGTCCGTGGCGACGGGGTACATGGGCTGGTTGACGAAGTAGAGCTGTCCGCCGATGACCGCCGCGGCCTGGACGTTCTGCTCGTCGTTGATCATGTCCTCGTTCACCTTGAAGCCGTAGGCGCCGAGCATCGCCTCGAGCCCGTGCTCGTTCTTCTTGCCGAACTTGGGCGGCGCCGGCTGGCCCGGCATCTGCTGGCCGGCCTGGGGCGAGTCGAGCGTCATGCCGTCGACGAAGAAGGCGACGCTCTTGCCCTTCATGAGGAAGGCGTCGATCTCCTTGCGGGCGGGCTCGCTCAGGGGCTGCTTCGGCCCGAAGACGAGGAGCGCGTCCACGTCGTCGGGGATCTTGATGGAGTCGGTGCCCCCCATGTTGACCGCGGTGACCTCGTAGTCCTGCAGGCCCGACTGCACGGCGCGCAGGCCGTTCGAGAGGTCGCCGCAGCCGAAGCCCGAGACCACGCCGAGCTTCTTCTTCTTGACCGTCAGGCGGCGGAGGATCGACGAGACCTGGTACTCGAGGCCTTCCTGCGCGCCGATCTGCGGGATCTTGTCGGTCTTGTCGCCGTACTCGAACGCGATGCCGAGGTACGTGGACTTGACGGCGACCTTCTCCTTCTCGATCTCCTGGAGACGCAGCTTGGGCACGCCGAGGCGCGTCGCGTCCTCCTCCCCCTTCTTGTCCTCCGCGGGGTCGATCGACTCCCACTGGAACTTCCCGCCCGAGGCCGCCTTGTACTCGTCGAGCAGGTCGCGCAGGTAGCGGCCCACCTGCGCGAAGCGCGCCGGCTGGTCCTTCGAGATGAACGCCTTGACGAGGACGCGGTCCGGCAGGTTCTTCGCGAGGTCCTTGGACGCCTGCGAGAGCGTGTAGACCTTGTCCTCGGTGAGGTCCACGCGGCCGAAGACGCGCACGCCGACCACGTTGATCGCGACGAGGATGCCGATGAGGAGCAGGATCTGGACGACGGCGTTGGCGCCGCTCTTGAGCTTCTTCTGCTTGGTGGTGGTCATGGCTACCTCCACTTCCGGCTCTCGAGGGAGTACGTCGCGGCGGTCAGGCAGCCGATGATGAGGCTGCCGTAGTAGAGGAGGTCACGGGTGTCGACCACGCCGCGCGCGATGTTCTGGAAGTGCGTGTCGAGCGAGATGAACTCGAGGAACGGCTGCAGGGCCTTGGGCGCCAGCACCGAGAGGCGGCCCAGGATGAAGAGCGAGAACGAGATGCCCCAGGCCAGGATGAACGCGACGATCTGCGAGCGCGTCCACGACGAGGCCATCAGGCCAATCGCGAGGTAGCTGCCGCCCATGAGCACGAGCCCGAGGTAGCCGCCGATGACGGGGCCCTTGTCGAGCTGGCCGAAGCTCGCGACGGTCAATGGGTACGCGAGCGTGAGGCCGAGCGCGACGCCGAGCAGGCCCACCGCGCCGAAGAACTTGCCGATGACGACCTGCCAGTCCGTGAGCGGCAGCGTGGCCAGGAGCTCGAACGTGCCCTGGCCGCGCTCCTTGGCGAGGAGGCGCATCGTGATCGCGGGCGCGAAGAACGTGAGCGCGAGCGGCGCCCAGCCGAAGAACGGGCGCAGGTCCGCGTTGTTCTCGAGGAAGAGCTGCGAGAAGAACATGAAGCCCGAGAACAGCAGGAAGACGGTGATGACGATGTACGCGATCGGCGAGTTGAAGTACGTGCCGAGCTCGCGCCTTGCGATGGTCAGTGACTTGCTCATGATGGATCCCCTGCCTACGCCTTGGGCCCGCCGACGCCGTCGTCGCGCGTGAGCTTTCTGAACACGTCCTCGAGCGACGCGGCCTGGCGCTGCAGCTCGAGGAGCGACCAGCCGTTGTCGACCGCGGCGCGGAAGAGCGGCTTGCGAAGATCGCCCGAGCCGCTGCCGTCCACCGTGAACTGGTACGTGCCGGACTCGCCGTCGGCCTCCGCGCAGCGGGCGACGCCCGAGAGCTGGCCGAGCTTCTCGGCGATGGCGGCCTTGGGCGTGCCGTTCTGCTCGATGACGACGCGGTAGCGGTTGCCGCGTTCGCGCGCGCCGAGCTCGTCGGGCGTGCCGTCGGCGACCAGCTTGCCGCCCGCGATGATGACCACGCGGCTGCACGTCGCCTGGACCTCGGGCAGGATGTGCGTGGACAGGATGACCGTGCGCTCGCGCCCGACCTCCTTGATGAGCTGGCGGATCTCGACGATCTGATTCGGGTCGAGGCCGCTCGTGGGCTCGTCGAGGATGACGATCTTGGGCTCGTGGATCATGGCCTGCGCCAGGCCCACGCGCTGCCGGTAGCCCTTCGACAGCTCACCGATGAGCTTGCCGAGCATCGAGCCGAGGCCGCAGACGTCGACCATTCGCTTCAGGCGCGGGCGGCGTTCGGAGCGGGGCAGCTCGCGGATCGAGCAGATGAACTCGAGGTACTCGAGGACCGTCATGTCCTTGTAGAGCGGCGTGTCCTCCGGCAGGTAGCCGAGGTTCTGCCGCACCTCGAGCGACTGCTCGTAGACGTCGAAGCCCGCGACGCGCGCCGTGCCCGCCGTGGGCGACAGGAAGCACGTCAGCATCTTCATCGTCGTGGACTTGCCGGCGCCGTTCGGACCGAGGAAGCCCAGCACCTCGCCTGACCGCACCTCGAAGCTGATCTGGTTCACGGCCCGGAAGCTGCCGTAGTCCTTGGTCAGCCCCTCGACCTGGATCATGACCTCGCTCATGTCTGTTCCATTCCGTGGTTGCCCTGTGAGAATTCAATGGGTTGTGGTCTTGCGCGCGACAACCCGCCCGCCCCGCCGTCTATTCCCGCAGCCGGACACGCCGGGCGGGGGCCTTCGGTTACACGAGGGCGGAAGGGGTGTCAACCCGGCGCGGCGGGCGCGGGCGCGGACGCGGAGGGCCTTTGGGTGATCGGTGGGGCTCGTACTACCGTGCGGCCGATGGCCAAGGTGCGCTTGCGCAAGGACCTGTCGCGGCACGTGCGGGCGGGGCACCCGTGGATCTTCGCCGACGCGCTCGTGGCGCGGCCCGCGGTGGCGACGGGCGCCGTGGTGGACGTCATGGGGACCGAGGGGCGGTTCCTCGCGAGGGGCCTTTACGACGCGGGCTCGCCGATCGCGGTGCGGGTGTTCTCGCTCGACGCGCGCGAGGGGGTGGATGCGGCGCTCGTGCGACGGCGGCTCGCGGAGGCGCTCGTCGCGCGGCGCGGGGTCATCGACCCGACGGAGACCGACACGTTCCGCTGGTGCAACGGCGAGGGCGACCTCCTGCCGGGTGTGGTGGTGGACGTCTACGCGCACGTGGCCGTGGTGCGGCTCGACGGCGACGCGGCGCGCGCGGTGCTGCCGTTCGTGGTGCAGGCGGTGGTGGAGCTCGGCCGTCCGCTCGGCGTGACGGCGGTGATCGAGCGCTCGCGCGGCGCGAAGAGCGCGGCGCTGCACGGCGAGCCGGTGTCGTCCGCGGTGCAGGTGCGGGAGCACGGCGTGCGCTTCGCGGTCGACGTGCTGCACGGCCAGAAGACCGGCAGCTTCCTCGATCAGCGCGAGAACCGGCGCGCGATCCGGCCGTTTTCGCGCGGCGAGGACGTCGCGAACCTGTTCTGCTACACGGGCGGCTTCTCCGTGCAAGCGGCGCTCGGCGGCGCCAGGCGCGTGTGGTCCGTGGACAGCGCGGCCGGCGCCCTGGCGAGCGCGCGCGACAACTTCGCGCTCAATGGCCTCGACCCCGGGAAGCACGCCTTCGACTGCGAGGACGTCTTCGCGTGGCTCGACCGGATGCGCGCCGAGGGCCAGCGCTTCGGGCTCGCCGTCGTCGATCCGCCGAGCTTCGCGCCGTCCGAGCGCAGCGTGGTGCGCGCGCTCGCCGCGTACCGGGATCTCTTCGCGGCGTCGTTGCAGGTGATCGAGGCGGGCGGCGTGCTGTGCGCGTCGTCGTGCTCGAGCCACGTCGACGCCGAGGCCTTCCTCGGCACGCTGCGCGACGCGTCCGGCAAGGCGCGCCGGCCGCTGCGCGTGCTCGAGGTGCGCGGCCAGCCCGGCGATCACCCGACGCCGCCGGCCTTCCCCGAAGGGCGCTACCTCAAGTTCGTGGTCTGCCGCGTCTGACGCCTACCGGGCGTCGCACCAGCCGGCGGTGACGCGGAGCTGCGCGATCACCACGCGGCCGGGGCCGGTCTTCCGCAGCTCCACGCGCAGCGGCGGGGAGGTCCCGAGCCTCGGGACGGGGGAGGGCAGCTCGGCGCGCCGCTCTTCCCAGTGCATCGGCGTCAGGCTGAGCCGGCGTTCGTAGCCGTCGGTCGAGAACGTCGCCACGATGCGGTTGCCCGCGGGGATGTCGCCGGTGACGTAGAGGTGCAGGCAGGCGTCGAGCATGGCCGCGGGCACGGTCTGCGAGAGCACGACCGGGTCGCCCTCGAGCTGCACGCCACGATCGCTGTCGTGCCACGTGGGGATCGAGACGGCGCTGCCCTGGTCGACGGACCACGAGCACAGCCGGTCGCCGCACCAGAGGTCGAAGCTGCTGTCGCGGATGAGGTCGACCTCGCCGCCGCAGCCGAGCACGAGGAGCGCGACGAGGGCGAGCGCGCGCCTCACCAGGCACCGCGCAGGCCGAGCGTCGCGAGCACGCCGCCCGCGTCATGGACGTCCTCGAGGAGGTTGCCGATGGTCGGCGCGTAGCTGTGGCCGACCTGTAGCTGGTAGCCGAGGAACGGCCAGACCATGTGGATCACGCCGGCGGCCTGCGAGACGTGCCAGCCGAGGTGGTTCTCGCCGCGCTGGCTCGGGGCCGCGCGCTGGTCGTAGCTCGTGTGCGCGCTCGTCGGACCGCCGGAGAGCTGCGCGAACCACTCCACCGTGCGCGACGACGGCATCGACACGCGCAAGAGGAGGCCTGGCGCGAGCGTGAACCACGAGAACGTCTGCGTGGTGTGGAAGCCGCCCGCGTCGAGCGTGTCGCGGTCGAAGGCGCGCCGCTCGAGCAGGCGCGCCTCGACGCCGACGGCGAGGTGCCAGCCGATGGCGCGGACCACGGCGGCGCCGAAGCGGGCATCGGAGACGGGGCCCTCGCGGAAGCCGAAGGTGGTGAGGCGCGCGGTGTAGTCGTCGAGGCGGGCGGCAGCCTGGAGGCCGGCGCTGGCCTCGATCGCCCAGGTCGCGTCGGATGCGTCGGCGCGCGCGGGTACGGCGGTCGATGCGACGAGGAGCCAGGCGATCAGGGGGGCGCGCATGCAGGCGCGCGGTGCAAGGCGCGTGCTCCTCGCGGCGCGACCGCGAATCGCGCGCTTCGAGCGCAGGTGTGCCCGGATCCACACCGCGGATGTCGCGGTGGCGTCGGCGCTTCCGCTTCCCCTTGGCGCGTCGCCTCCGTATCCTGCGGCCGTGCGCCTTCGCGCGGCCTTGGTCGTGGTCCTCGTCGGTGTGCTCCTCGCGCTCGGCGCGGAGGCGAAGCCACGCAAGGCTGGCAGGCGCGAGACGGCCGGGGCGAAGCGCGAGGCGGCGGCGCTCGTGCGGCAGGCGGAGTTCCAGCGCAAGTCGGGCAAGGCGGCGGACGCCTACCGCAGCTACGAGGCGCTGCTCTCGCGCTTCAAGAAGCGCCTATCGAAGAAGCAGCGCCGGCAGGCCGAGCAGGCGCTGGTCGCGCTCCGCTCGTGGACCGCGGTGCTGCGCTTCTCGCAGCCGCCCGGGCCGGCCGCCACGATCACGCTCGACGGCGCCACGGTGGAGGCGCCGTCGCGTCCGCTGCGCGTCGATCCTGGTCGCCACACGGTGCAGGCCACGCGCGCGGGCGCCGATCCGTTCGCGTCGGTGGTGCAGCTCGCGCCGGGTCAGGACGAGACCGTGGAGATCAAGCTCGCGGCCGAGTCGCGCGGGGGCCTCATCGCGGTGCGGGAGCGCACGGGCGCGGACGTCGCGGTGGTGATCGACGGGCGCGAGGTGGGGCCCGCGCCCTGGGAGGGCGAGCTCGAGCCGGGGCGCCACGTCGTCGAGGCGCGCGGCGCGCGGCACGAGGCGGCGTCGGCGAGCGTGGACGTGCAGCGCCGCGGGCGCATCGAGATCGAGCTCGTGGCGGTGCAGGTGCGCGAGCACGTCAAGCTCGCGAGCGCGACCGAGGGCGCGTCGATGCTGCTCGACGGCCAGCCGCAGGCGTTGCCGTTCGACGGCCCGCTCGCGCTCGGCAAGCACTCGCTCGAGCTCTCGGCGCCGGGGCATCGCAAGCTCGCGCGCGCGCTCGACGTCGCCGCGGGCAAGCCCCTCGACGAGCGGCTGGTGCTCGAGCGCGAGGTCGCGGCCGCGGCGGCGGTCGCGGCGGTGCCCGTGGTGACCGAGCCGGAGAGGCGCAACCGCTTCGGCGTCCTCGCGAGCGGGGGCTTCCCGCGCGTGCTGCAGGCGGAGGCGAGCCTGCGCCTCAAGGACGTGGTCGCGATCGGGTTCGAGTGGAGCTACCTGCCCGAGCTGACGCTCGCGGACATCAGGTTCCACATGACGAGCTACCAGGGGACGCTGCGCTGGTCTCCGTGGCGCGGCGCCTTCCACGTCGGCGTCGGCGGCGGCGTGCAGTCGTACGCCTCGTCGTCGGGCAGCACGGTCACGCGCGCGCGCATCGACGTGCTGCAGCCCATCGTCAGCCCGCACCTCGGCTGGCACTGGGTGTTCAAGTCGGGGCTCACGCTCGGGGTCGACGTCGGCGTGCAGCTCGTCCTCGCCTCGGATCCGAAGGCGACGCTCCACGATGCGAGCGGGCGGCCGCTCGACGAGGCGACGCTCGACGACGACGCCCGGGGGATCCGGACCGACGCGCAGGACCTCGCCTCGCAGATCGTGACGACGCCGCTACCCACGCTGAGCCTCAAGCTCGGGTGGTATCTCTAGCGCCTCGCTGCGCCTCCCTGCGCTCGGCTCGTGGGAGCGGGTTCGGCGGCTGAGAATTTTGTAGGAAGAACTGCGTTTGCTACATCACAGCGCTGTGCGCGGAAATGCTATGGTCGGACCAGATGCGGCGATTGGCATTGGTCCTGACGATGCTGGCCGGCTGCCTGTCCCAGGAGTTCGGGATGGACACCACCGAGGAGTCCACGCTGTCGGTCAAGCTCGGGCGCATCGGCGGTCCGTGCGAGGGCACGAACAGCAACGAGGACGAGGACGGCAGCGTCACGATCATCAAGACCACCGAGAGCGGCACGTGCAAGCTGCGCGTGGAGTTCACGACGCGGTTCCTCAAGATCGCCGACGTGCGCGCGGAGGTGGCCGAGCGGACGATCGCGCGCGGCCACAAGCCCGAGCAGGTGAAGATCCTCGGCTTCTCGGACCAGGCCTCGTCGTTCCTGATCCACGACATCAAGCTGACCGGCGTGAGCGTGCGGACGGCGATGTGGCGCGGAGACCTGGCCATCGAGGGCATGTCGGTGGCGAACTTCAAGGAGCGCGAGCTGGCCGCCATCGACACGACGACGCTGACGGTGCCGATGACCTCGAGCCTGAGCGACGTCGTGCTGCGCGGCTACCACAGCAACACCGACGTGCAGGCGACCGGGGTCGTGGAGCTGTCGAGCATCCCGCTCGCGCAGTGGAGCTCGATCTCGCCGGAGGTCGACGTGGCGATCGAGTTCGGCGTGACCGCCAAGCTGCACGTCCACGGCGAATACGCGCTGTAGTCACAGCGGGGCGAGGTAGCGGAGCTTCTGCCAGTCGCTCCAGGACGACTTCTGGCCGTTGCCGTTGATCGCGCGCACGCGCCAGTCCACGAGCTCGTACTGGCCGAGCAGGCCCGCGTAGATGCGCCGGTTACCGAGATCGCGCGGATCGCTCGAGAGCACCTTGAAGCGCAGCTGGCCCGCCGGCAGACCGGCCATCGGCGTGGCCTCGGCCGCGCGGAGGGCCATCGCCGGGTACTTCGGCGCGAGCTGGCCCGTGGTCTTCCAGTTCTGGTTCTCGAAGCGCGCGTCGATCTCGTAGAGGACGAGGCACCCCGCCGGCTGGTTGGTGACCTGCGTGACCACGACGTTCGCGGCCGCGTCCCAGTAGCCGGTCTTGATGGGCCGTGGCGTGGTCGGCATCGGCGCGCCGTCGCACCGAGGATCGACGGCCAGGTTGAACTGGCGCAGGATTGCCTGCATCTGCTGGCCGTCGGGCGCGACGGGGCGCGAGGCACGGGGCGGCTGCTGCGGGCAGCCGCTCGGGTCCGTGGGCTGCAGGTCGGGCGTGCCCGGGCAGCGATCGCGATCGTCGGGGACGAGGTCGCCGTCGGCGTCGCCCCGGGCGTACGCCGCGACGTACCCGGCCGTGTTGCGGGCGAGCTTGGCCTTGGCGCCGCGGTCACGCGCCCTCAGCACGAACTCGCTGGGCGTGGACGAGCCGGCGACCATCTGGCGCGATGCGCGGAACATGTCCACGCGGACGGCGCCGATGAAGCGGGCCGTCGCGCTGTCGGTCGTGCCGAGGCACTTGACGATCAGCGCCTGCGTGCGCACCTCGACCTCCTTGGGGGCAACGCCTGCGGCGGTCCAGGCCTTGGCCTTTGCCTGGGCGTCGTCGAGGCACGCGTTGGCGGTGAGCGCTTCGCCGGTCTCCCCGGGCTCGGCGTCGGTGTCCGCGTTGGGCGGCTCGCAGGCGCCGAGACCCACGAGGAGCAGGAAGAGTGAGATCGACTTGCGCATGATCAGGCCTCCACCGCAGAGACGAGGAACGCGAGGGTCATCGCGACGCCTCGTTCGACGAGGTCGCGCATGCGCGGCAGGCTCTGCGCGTGCTCGTGGTAGTAGGTGATCGCCGCGTACTTGAGCCCGTCGGCGATGGCCCCGGCGTCGCCCAGCGCGTACGCCATCGACTGCCGCACGTCGAACGGCCAGGCGTCGACCAGGCCGAGGCCCATCGCCGCGGTCGCGACGTCGCGCGTCTCGATGGCGAGCCGGGTCACCAGATCGCGCACGGGCACATCGGTCTTGGGGCGGCCGTGCGCGGCGCGCCACGCGAGGATGTCCTGCCGGTAGGTGAACGCGCGAGCGAGGATGCGCTTGGCCTGCGCGAGCTGGGCGGCGCGCTCGCCGCCCGCGGCCGCGTCGTCGGTGACGGGCGCGTGGTGCTGGCGCAGCCTCGGCCAGAGCTGCGCCTCGGCGTCCTCGTAGGGGCGGTGCCCCCAGCCGGTCACCCCGATGACATGGTGCGGGGCACACGCGTCTCCGATGGCGTGCAACGGGAACTTCAGGTTCTCGAAGCGCTTGGGGCCGGTAACCGTGGCGGCGTCGGCGCGGAAGCGATCCCATCCGTACTTGCCGAGGTTGTCGACCGGCTCGAGCGCGGTCAGGCCAAGCGGCAGCGCCTGCCACAGGCTCTTGCTGCGGTGCTTCGTGTCGCGGTGGAAGTCGTTGCCGGCGGTGATCTCGTAGTGCTTCGGTCCGTCGCTGCCGTCGTAGTCGATCGAGAGGCCGGTCGCGCTCGAGAAGACGTAGATGGCGAGATCGACGGGATCCACCTGGGGCACGCCGGCGAGCGCGGGGCCGAACCAGCCGGCCTGCAGGTAGTACAAGCCCTGCCGGTCGTCGAACTCGTTGTCGATGAGCGGGCTCTCCTGGACGTTGATGAAGTGCCAGACCGTCGTGAACGGATCGCCCGAGATGTCCCCGATTCCGGGGATGAGCCCCTCGATCTTCGTCACGACGTCGGCCTCGCTCGCCAGGTCACCTGCGTCGCCGACGCAGTCGTCACCACCGAAGATGAGCTCGTAGCCGCACACGAACGGGACCAGCAGCGAGCCCACGGCCGTCTTCCAGGCCTTCTCCCAGATCTTCTTGACCTCGCCGAGGCCGAGGGCGCTGGTCGGGCGGATCCACAAGTGCGAGTCGTCGTGGTTGCCGTCCACCGCCGCGGCCAGATCACCGAGCGCGCGGCCGACGCTGGGCGAGGTGCCCCCGAACCCGGAGGCCGCGAGCTCGTTGAACACGCCCCCCGGCTTGTACGAGGTGATCGCCACGGGCTCGACACCCGCGAGCTGTCCGACGGCCTTCGACACGTCGAGCAGGAACTGGTTCCACTGGGTGGCATCGACGCCGGCCGGAGCCGCAGTCACGATCGGGTACTGGCTGGAAGCCGGCGGGAACATGCGCTCGTTGGCGGTCCAGCGTGCGACCTGGTAGGCGAGATCGACGATGTCGCGGTGGACGTCGCCGTTGTGGGCCGATGCGACCCGGGGGACGGCGAGCTGCACGGCGAGGCCCGCGGCCAGCAGCGCGGCGGCGCGGCCTCGGCGTCGGCGAGGGTTTGGGTCTTCGAGCTTTCTGGACATCGGAACCTCCTGGCGCACCTCCAAGAGCAGGTGCGGTGCCAGGCGGGGATGCGGTGCAACGTGCTGGAATCGCTGCGCGCGACTGCGCCACACTGGCGGCGACGACGCCAGCTTGGCGCGACGGCGGCGGCCGCCCCCTCGCCGCCTCAGCGGCCGACGGGCGCGGCGTCCTCCACCACCCTGGCCCGCAGCGCCTCCGGCAGCGTCTCGACCCGGGTCGTGCGGTGGCACCGGATCACCTGGAGGTGCGGGTAGCAGGGGACGTCCGACAGATCGTCGCCGCCGAGGAGAACGAGCTCGCGCAGGGCCGGCAGGTCGGGTGGGAACGGCCCGGTGGCCTTCTTCGCGAAGAAGTCGATCGTGAGCACCTCGAGGGCCGGACACGCGGACAGCGCGCGAAGATCGGTGCCCGCGTAGACCGTGAGCTCGCGTAGCGCGGGTTGCTCGCTCATCGCGAGCCGATCCCACGCTGCGAGGGTCGCCGAACGCAGCCCGGGCAGCGTCTCGAGGACGAGGTCGAACGCGAAGATGTCGAGCCTCCTCAGCGTGCCCAGCCGCGACGGGACCCGGACCCGGGGCGCCGTGACGCCCTTGACGCGGAGCGACTCGAGCGTCGGGCTCACGCGCAGGAGCAGGCTCGATAGCTCCTCGCCGGTGTCGCCGTGCGCGACGAGGTGCGTCAGCGATCGAAGCCCGGAGAGCGACTCCAGCCCCGCGAGCGCGGCAGCGCAGGCCGCGTCCAGCGTCAGCTCGCCGAGCGACCGGGACAGCGCGCCCCCGAGCGCCACCGCAGGCACCGGCCCGGAGGCGTCGGGGAACCGCAGCGTCAGGCTGGCCAACCACGGAGGGAGCGTGAGCGCGTCGAACCCCCGGGTCAGCGACAGCGCTTCGAGGGTTCGCAGGGCGCCGCAGAACTTTCCCCCCTGGCATGGATACTCGACCTCGAGCGAACGGAGCCTGGGAAACGCGGAGAGCGGCTCGAGGTCGACGCGGTGCTCGGGGAAGGTGGTGGGCGGACCGTAGAGCAGCCGGAGCGAGGTCAGGCTGTCTCGCAGCGCCGCCGCTCGGCTGCCCGGGGGCGCCGCGGCGAGCACCTCGATGAGCGGCTGCGCATAGACGTAGGAGTCGGTGATGACCGTGTCGTAAAGGCCATCGTAGCTCGAGATGCTGCGATGGCACACCTCGCGCAGCGGGCCTCGCACGTCGGGCTCGCCCTCCTCGATCACCGTCTCCCCGAGCAGCGCGTCGAACAGCTGTGCGTCGCCTGCCCGGAGCGCCGCTCGCGCCGCGGTCCCCTCCGCCGAGAGGGGATCGGCGAGGCCCTCGACCAGTGCCTGCAGGCTCAACCGAGGGACCTCCGCTGCACCGCGGCGGCGAGGACGTCGGGGGCGTCGGCGCTCTTCATCCCGTGAGGCATCCTACTGCGATGTCCCCACCGCGATCTGGAGGGCCTTCGGTGCATAGTCGTCCCGTACCGCGCGCCCTTGTGTCGGAGAAAGGCGGTCAGCTTGCCCGAGATCCACGTCCATATCGGCTCCCTGGTCGCGCAGGGGCCCTCGGAGGCTGGGTGGTTGACGCTCTGCGAGCTCCTCGGTGCGCTCGAGGACCCCGGGGAGATCGCCGCCGCGGTGAGGCGATGGCGCGAGCCGCTGGCGGGCTGGCCCGCGCGCCTGAGGCGTTCGAGCGCGAGCACCAAGCGATGGCTCGAGGCCCTGTTCGACCGGGTGGTCGATCCGCGGCTCGAGCTCCTCGGCTGGGCTTCGATGTCGCAGACGACGGAATACCCGTGGAACGATCCGCGCCAGTTCTCGCTTTCGTTCCGCCACCTGCTGCTCGCGTGGGCGCGTCACCTCCAGCCGGGCTTCGCGCCACCCGACGTGCTCCGCTACGACAGGTCGGACGGCGCCCACGCCGCCGGTTGTGGTGGCGGTTGGGCTGCTTCGGCCTGGGGAGACGAGGCCCGCGGCGTCACCTACGAGGACACGTGGATCGAGCATGCCGCGGATGACGAGAGCGACGACGTCTGAGCGGTGTACGGCCTCGAGCCGGGCCTCGCGCTCACGATGCGCCACTGGGATCGCGGCAGCGGCCATTTCACGCTGGAGCTGGAGGGACCTACCCCCGCGGTCCTCGAGATCGCGCTCGCCTGGGGCCGTTTCCTGCACGACACGCCTCCGCTCACGACCGAGGCCGCGCTCGCGCACCTCGAGTCGAGCCGAGTGCCCTGGCGCTGAGGCCGCGGGGAGATGACGATTGAGACGATTCTCGTCTTGCGACGCCGAGATCAGCCTCTACGGCCCGCGGACGGCGCGGAAGACGAACACCGGCTTCGTCCCCCTGCTGAACGTCCACGTCGAGTGGCGCCCCGGGGGCGGCCCGCTCGGAGTCGTCCTCGACGCGGATGCGCTCGCCGCGCCGCAGGGGCGAGCCGAGGACATCTTGCTGGCGGCGACGTGGGCCGTCAGCGATGCGGTCGTGCTCCGGGTCGGCTACCGGACCGTCGAGGGTGGCGCCGACAACGACACGGTCTACAACTTCGCCTGGCTGCACTACGCGGTGGGCGGCGTGGCGCTGCGATTCTGAGCGAGCTCCGTGTCCTCAGACCGGCACGTACCGCGCGCCGCCGGTGCGAAGGGCGCACGCCCCCGAGGGCGACGGCTCGGAGCCGAGACTTCCTGGATTGCTCGTTCTCGACGCGGCGGGCCTCAGCGCTGTCGGAGGTCCGCGACCACGCGCCCGTCGAGCAGCTTGATCTGCCGGTCGGTTCGCTCTGCGAAGGCGGGATCGTGCGTCACCATGATGACCGTCCTGCCTTCCCGTCGAGCCAGCTCGCTGAAGACCTCGAACACGAGCGCGCCGTTCCTCGAGTCGAGGTTGCCCGTCGGTTCGTCTGCGAGGATCAGCGCCGGATCGTTGGCCACCGCGCGTGCGATCGACACGCGCTGCTGCTGTCCGCCCGACAGCTGGCCCGGGCGGCGCTTCCACAGCTCGGCCAGGCCGAGCACCCCGAGCACGTCGTACGCGCGCTGTTCCGCGTCGGCCTCGGGCACGCCGCGCCGGAGCATCGGCAGCGCCACGTTCTCGAGCACCGTGAACTCGGGCAAGAGGAAGTGGAACTGGAAGACGAACCCGAGGCGCTCGTTGCGGAAGGCCGCGCGATCGTCGTCGTCGAGCCCGGACACCTCGACGCCGTCGAGCCAGATCTCGCCCTCGCTCGGCCGGTCGAGCGCGCCGAGCAGGTAGAGCAAGGTCGACTTCCCGCTGCCGCTCGGCCCCGTCAGCGCCACGAACTCCCCGCGCCGGATCTCGATCGTGATGTCGTGCAGGATGATCTGCGCCGCCGCGCCCGCGCCTCCGAGCACGCGGTAGGTCCCGCGCGTCGCGACGAGGACGTCCCGAGGTGGTGGGCCCTCTGCGTGGGCGCGGTGCGACTCCGGCGGCAGGAGCGCCGCCTCGTCGAAGCCCGGACCCCGCGTCATCCGATCTGGCCCCGCAGCACGTCCACGGGCTCGACGCGAGAGCCGCGCCAGGCGGGCAGGAGCGACGCGATCACGCCGACGACCAGGGCGAACCCGAGCCCCCAGAGGTAGAACCTCGGATCGTCCCAGATGAGGAAGGTGTCGCTCTTGACGAGCCCCTCGGTGTGCACGCGCAGCTTGCCGAGCTGTCCGAGCGCGACCTTGCCGAGGACGTCGCCGAGCACGCCGCCGAGGAGCGCGATCACGACGCCCTGCAGGAGGAAGATGCGCAGGATGTCGCCGCGGCGAAAGCCCACCGAGCGCAGGATCGCGATGTCGCGCTGCTTCTGCAGCACGATCATGATCTGGATCGCGAGGATGCCGAAGCCGCCGACCAGCAGGATCGCGCCGATGACGAACCCGATGATCATGTTCTGCATCTCGAAGAGCGCGAGGAAGTTCGCGTTGGTCTCCTTCCAGCTCTCGGCGTCGTAACCGAACATCCGCTCGACCCGCGCCGTCACCAGGACGGCCCTCTCGGGATCCCGCAGGCGGACCTCGATGCGGCCGATGGTGTCGGGGCGGCCGAGCAGCGTCTGCGCCGTGCGCAGGAGCGCGTAGCCGCGCGCCTTGTCGACCGGCGGCACCCCGGCCTCGTAGATGGCGACGATCTTGAGGTCGAGCGGCTGCCCCCCGGGAGCCGCCGCGTGCACCACGTCGCCGAGCCGGAGGCCGAGGTCCTGCGCGACGCCGCTGCCCACCGCGAGGCCGTCCGTGGCGATCGCGAGCGTCGCGAAGCTTCCGGCTTGCGTGTACTGGCTGATGGGCGTGACCCGCTCCTGCTTGTCGGGGTCGATCCCGCGCAGATCGATGGACTTCGTCTTGCCGCCGTACTCGACGAGCACCATCCCCGCGAGGGAGCCCGCGGCCCCCTCGACCTCGGGTAGCTGCCGCAACGCGGCCGCGATCTCCTCCGGGCGCTTGATGCGCGCCTGCCGATCGCTGGGGCTCTGGTGGGCCACCCGGGCGGCGACGAAGTGACCCGTGTAGCGGGCGAGGAGCGGAGGCTCCGGCCGCAGCTCGGTGTCGAAGATCGTCACGTGCGGGCTGATCTTCAGGATCGACTGCGTGAACTTCTGCTGGAAGCCCTGCATGATCCCGTTCATCGCGATGAGCGTGAGGACGCCGAGCGTCACTCCGCCCACGGCGATGCCGTTGAGCAGCTTGCGATCCCACAGCTGCCTGAGCGCGACGAACGCGATGGTTCGCACCTGGTGCGCCGGGAAGCTCACAGCGAGGCGCCGCCCGCCGGTGCCCTGGGCGGCACGGCCTTCGGGTTCGCGGCCTGGACCGTGACCGTCACCCGCGCGCCCGCCTGCAGGCCCTCCATCCCGCTGACGACCACCGGATCCCCCTCTTCGAGCCCTGACCGGACCTCGACGCGAAGCATGTCGCGCACGCCGATCTCCGGCGTGCGGCGCTCCACCCGGCCGCTTCGCACGACCCACACGGCGTTCGCCCCGTCGAACGCCTCCGCGGGCGCGAGGAGGGCGCCCCCGTGCTCGTCCACGAGCAGGTTCACCTCGCCGCTCATGCCGCTGCGCAGCCCCGCGGGCGCGTCGAGGAGGCGCACCTTGACCAGGAACGACTTCTTGGCCCGGTCCGCGTCCGGGAGGATCTCGAAGACCTCGCCGCGGAAGACCTGCCTCGGGAACGCGTAGAGCGAGACCGCGGCGCGCTTGCCGACCGTGAGGCGGCCGATGTCAGCCTCGTCGACGGCGCACTCGAGCACGAGCTTGCTCACGTCGCCGATGCGGAAGAGCGGCCCGTTCTGCGGCACCACCTCGCCGGGCTCGACGAGCCGCACGAGGACGACCCCGCCGATCGGCGCGCGGACCTCCGCGTCGGCCAGTCGCGCCGCGAGCTCCGACACCGCCGCCTTCGACCCGCTCGAACGCGCGGTCAGCTCGATGCGCAGCGATCTCGCCTGGGCGCGCTGGGAGTCGAGCTGCGCCTCGAGCACCGCGTGGTTGTTCTCGGCGCGGTCGAGGTCGGCGCGGGTCGCGGCCCCGGACGCGGCGAGCTTGCGCAGTCGATCCCGCTCCTCGCGGGCGTTCTTGAGCGAGGCCTCGGTCATGCGTACCTGGGCCTCGATCATCGCGAGCTGCGGGGACGCAGGCGCGGCCTGCAGCTCGGCGGCCCAGCGATCCACCTTGCCCTTCTCGAGCTGATGGCGCAGCGCCGGGCTGTCGATGACGGCGAGCAGGTCGCCCTTGCGGACGGTCGAGCCCTCGCGTACCTCCAGCGCCCGGATGGCGCCGGCCAGCTTCGCCTTGACCGTCACGCGGTCGAAGGCCTCGACGGTCGCGGTGGCGTAGACGGCGTCGATGGCGGTGCCTCGCACCACTGGCGTGACGACCACCGGCCGTGGCCGGAGCTGCGACCACACGACCGTGCCTCCGGCCGCAAGGAGCAGGAGCCCGAACGCGAGGCGCCCCCGCTTGCGCCGTCGGGTCGGCTGGAAGCGCGGGCCCGTCGCGGGAGGCCGGGGAGCCGGCCCGGGCCCGGCCGGGGGATCAGCGCTGGCGCTCACAGGCCAACCCTAGCCGCTGGCTCCCCCGCGCGCCACGCGACGTGTCGGACCGTGGCCGCACGTCAGCGGCGGTCGAGGACCTGGTTGCGGCCGTGCGCGATCCCGACTGCAACGACATCTACATCGGTCAGTCAAGGAGCACCACGCCGCCCTCGCCAGGCACCAGCTGGCCGAGGGGACGTTCCACGCGGCGCTCGCGGCCGTGGCGACCCTGAGCCGGGCATCGCTCCAGGCGGCGGTGGATCGCCTCGCGCGCCGGAGGTCCGCGGGGCGCGAAATCCTGATGCGTCACGATCTGCGACCGAGGTCCAGTCCCTCGGGTGACGAGTCACTTGCTGGGCTACACGACGACGTAGCCGAAGCGGAGGGCGGCCGCGTCGATGAGTGACGCGAGGGCTGGATCAGCGAGCGACCTGTGGAACGCGGGCGCCTTCGGCATTGCGTCCGCGCAGCGCTCGTACAGCGCGAGGGCATCCCGGTTCGCGTCCATCGAGGAACAGTAGGCAAGCCCCTCGATGTCGGGATACGCGGAGTACAGGGCCGCCGACCACCGGCGGGCGCGAGCTCGCGCGCCGGAGTGAATCGCGGTCGAGGCCCCCGCCTTCGTCACCCACGCGCCTGTGAGGTCATGGAGGGCGAGGTCGCGCGTGATGCGAAAGCCCACGAGCCACGGCTCGCGATCGTGGCGGTCGATGGTGCGCGTTGCCTGGTAGACCTCGGCCAGGCAGGTCGGCCCCGCCTTCGCCGCGTAGAGGATCGCGCGAGCCTGTGCCCGCGGCGGTGAGAGATGGTGGTCGAATCGTGCGTCGGTGGGCCCGAAGCCTCGAAAGGTGTTCCAGGCGGTGGGACGAGAGCCTCCGCGGAAGTAGACCCGCCAGAGCAGGGAACCGGCTGGCAGTCGCGAGATCGCGGGCCCCAGCGCCTGCAGCGCCGGCTTTCGGGGAGGCTCGGGGAACTTGGCCACGATCGCTCAGAGCAGCGAGGCCAGTTCGACGACGCGCCCCGGCTCCTGCCCCTGCCCGAGCCACTCGAGGGGGGTGAGCGGCCGGCCGCCCTCGGGCGATTCGAGATCGGGGTGGGGCAGGCGAAACCAGCGCTCCACCGCGACGGGATGCATGCCGAGGGGCAGCGCTGGCAGCACCTCGTCGATCCCCGGCACGAGGCGACTACCCGAGAACTGGAACCTGGGCAGGCGCCAGGTTCGCCCATCCTTGACGCCGAACAGGCGCCGCGCCCCGAGACGCTGCCGGATGCGGCTCGCGTTCACTCTGAGGAGCCGACCGGCCTCCTCGGCGGCCAGGCTGCCGCGAAGCATCTGCATGAACTCCAGCGCACCGACATCGGACGCCCGCTTCTGGCCGGCGGGAGCATCCTCGAAGCCGCCCTGCCGGAGGAGCTCTGCCTCGTGCTCCGACAGGAGGGACTCGGCTGCGTCGAGGCGCCTGGGCCCGGCTTGCTCCACTGCCAGCGCCGCGCCCTCGGCGCTGCGCTGGAGATCCCGCAGGTCCACGC
Source organism: uncultured Myxococcales bacterium (assembly GCA_964593795.1). Classification (GTDB taxonomy): domain Bacteria; phylum Myxococcota_A; class Polyangia; order JAHFDS01; family JAHFDS01; genus JAHFDS01. The sequence goes on from CAZQJC010000149.1 coordinate 53,798, forward strand.
GCCCCTCCGGATCCCGCACCGCTCGGACCACCGAGTTGCGCCTGCCGATGACGACCACCAGGATCTCGTCGTCCGCCAGGTGCGCCCCCTGGTCGGCGAGGACGACCTCCCGGCGGGCCCTACCCTTGCTGGAGGAACGCAGAAGGTCCGTCAGCGCGTCGACACCTCGCTGCAGCGCCTGGGGGACTTTGAGCGTCTGGGCCATGCGTCACCTAACTTCGTTAGATACCGTTAGCATACGCTGCGCGGCGACGGCCTGCAAGGCAGTCTCTCCGCTGGGCTTGCGCACCTCGCACGACCCGAGGATCGTGTCGGCATGGAGTGCGCGACTGAACTGGACGTTCTCGATCGACGCCTTGGTCTGCCCTCGCTGCGCCGGGCCCATGAGGTTCATCTCGATCATCGAGGACGAATCCGTGGCGCAGCGCATCTTGCGCCACCTGGGGCTCCCTGCCCGGCCCCGACTCACCTCGGTGTGAGTCTCACTGCAGTTCCCATCATCAGGGCCATCGTCCACCTTCGGTGCCACGCGCCCACTCATTGGGGACCTCGGGGGGCGAGCGATCGCGGAGAGCCGGGCGCGGTGCGTAGGACATTCGACGAGGAGGTCGACAGTGGGCGCGGGTGTTGCGTCGAGCGTGAGCGCCAGCTGGCCTCCCAGCGTTGGCGGCCGCGTGGGGGCGCCCGGGCAGGAAGGCCCAGGTGCTCGAGGATCTTCCTGGCGACGGCCGGGTCCTCGATCACCGAGATCAGGCGCATGGGGCCGCCGCACCGCGGGCACTCGAGCACGTCGATCGCCCAGGTGCGCGCGAGCAGCGTGGCCCAGTCGAGCCTGCGCGCGCGGTCGGGGTCCGCGGGGCCCTCGGGGAGGGGCCATCGCGGAGACTCAGGCCATCGCGGAGAAATAGAACAGCTCAGGGTGGGGCAGGGCCTCTGGGCTTGGCATCTCGGGAGCCTGTGGCGTGTACTCGCAGCGGTAACTCCTGAACGGATCGTAGAATGACTGCAACCCAGCAGGGTCCTTGTGGGTTACAGGGTCGCCGCCCACAGGTGACAGAGCACCCGGGCGAAGCCGTGCGCGCGGACACCGCAGCGCAGGTACGCCTCGAGCTCCTTGTCGACATGACCGGGCAGGCCGCTGCCGGCCGCGGCAACAGCGTCGCGGAGGAGGTCGAGCTCCCCGGCGACGACGCGGTACAGCAGCGTGCGCTCGGGGGCGTGCGCTCGTCGACGCCGGTGCGGCCCTGGCCGAGTTGCGCAGGGGGGGCCGCGTCGTGGAGGCGCCGCTCGCCGGTGCGACCTCGGCTCGACTAACATTCGTTCGAGCAGATGAATCGCGCGCGCTGGGTCGCTCTCCTCACCGTCGCGGCCGTGGCCGTCGTCGCGGCCGTGCTGCTCCTTCGTGGCGCGCCTCCACCTCGCCCCTTCGCCGCCCCTCGCGCCCCTGACGCCGCCGCCGGGAGCGCACCCGACGCGGCGTCCAAGCGTGAGGTCGCGCGCGCCCCCCGGCGCACCGTGGCGGTCGAGGGGCGCTGGGGCAGCGGCCCCGGGGAGCTCGGCCGGAGCGGCGCCGCCGACGGAAACCTCGAGGTCCCGATGGCGGTCGCGGTGTCGGGGCGCGACACGCTGGTGCTCGACCAGCAGAACGGCCGCGTGCAGCGCTTCTCGGGTGGGCGCGTGGCCGGCAGCTTCCCGGCCGGCACGGCGGCGCAGGACCTCGTGGCCTTGCCCGGGGGAGGAGCGGCGGTGCTCGATCGGCTCGGCGCGGCGACGCTCACGCTCCTCGGCGAGGACGGCAAGGTGGCGGCGACGATCCCGCTCGTCGGCGGGCCCATCCGCGAGGGCGGGGCGGTGACGGGCGTCTTCGCCGACGCCGAGGGCGTCTACGTCGAGCGCGAGCACCGCGACGTGGTGCGCCTGGCCGACGGCCGAGGCCGCCCCGATCCCGCGCGACCGACGCTGTGGGGCCGCCCGACCCGCGACGGCAAACAGCTCGTGCGCGCGGCGCTCGCCGATCGCGCGGCGGGGACACTGACCGTGAGCGTCGCGTCCCGCGAGAACGGCGCGATGGACTTCGCCACCACCGTCACGCTCGACGGGCCGATCCTGCACCTCGTGCTGCTCGACAGCGACCGGCACGGACGCCTCTACGTCGCGGGCGCGATCGGCCGGCCGGGCGCCGACGGCGTGACGGACGAGCGCGTCGCGGTGGTGCGCCTCGAGCGCGACGGGAGCGTCTCGGGGCGCCTCTCGCTGCCGGCGCTGCCGGAGGCCGACGAGATCTTCCGGCCCCTCGCGGTCGACGACGAGGGCGCGATCTACGAGCTCCTGCCCGGGACCACCGGGCTGTCGGTGGTGCGCTTCGAGTTTCCGTAGCGGATCGGTCGGGCCAATCCGGAGTACCATCGAGGCGATGCGTGCGCTCGCTTACACGGTCGTGCTCGTGATCGCTGGCTGCGGCGCGGATACCATCACCGGCGCCCGGCCCGATGCCGCCCGCGCCCCCGACGCGGCTGCACGGCCCGCGGATGCGCCGCGCAGCCTGCCCGACGCCGCTCGGCTCGGGGACGCCGCGCGCCCGCGCGACGCCGCGCCCGAGGATGCCGGCGACAACACGCCCGACATGCTGCCCGATGGCGCGCCTCCGATGCCGGACGCGCCGCCGCCGCCGCCGATGGGCGGCACCATGCGCGTGACCGCCACGTCGCTCAACCTCCGCCAGGGACCGGGCACCACGAACGCGATCGTCACGTCGATGCCGTGCGGCACCGAGGTCACCGTGCTCGGCGGGCCGACCAACGGCTGGTGGAACGTGCGCTTCGGGATGATGACCGGCTGGGCGTCGGGTGCGTACCTGGCGGTGCCGGCCGCGTTCGACCCGGCCACGTGCGGTGGCACGATGAACCCGCCGCCGCCCGCGGGGACGCCGCCCGAGGTGGGCGACATCTTCGCGCGCGCGCAGCTCGCGGTCGGCTACTCCTATTACTGGGGGCACGGCTCGTGGCGCGACGACGGCGCGCAGCACGGCGCCTGCTCGGGGAGCTGCCCGAATTGCACGCACAGCGGCGCGTACGGCGCGGACTGCTCGGGCTTCGTCGCCAAGGCGTGGCAGATCCCGGGGCCGTCGCCGATCACGACCGACGCGCACCCGTACTCGACGCACAGCTTCTTCTTCGACACGAGCACGCACTGGACGCGCGTCGACCGCGGCGCCGCGAAGCCGGCGGACGCGTTCGTCTACAACTCGGGCTCGTCGGGGCACATCGTGCTCTTCGAGTCGGGCGCCGATCCGTGGGGCGCGACGTGGATCTACGAGGCGCGCGGCTGCGCGACGGGCGTCGTGCACAACCTGCGCACCGTCGGCTCGAGCTACGTCGCGATCCGCCGCCAGGGGCTGTAAGCTCCCCGCCCGATGGCCGATCACGCCGCGCTCGTCCGTCGCTTCTACGAGGCGTTCGCCAGGAAGGACGGCGACGCGATGGCAGAGTGCTACCACGCGCGCGTCACGTTCTCGGATCCGGTGTTCCCGAGGCTCGAGGGCGCGGAGGCCGGCGGGATGTGGCGGATGCTGTGCAAGCGCGCCACGGACCTCGAGATCGTCGCGAGCGGGATCTCCGCCGACGGCGCGACGGGGCGCGCGCACTGGGAGGCGCGCTACACGTTTGGCGCGACCGGCCGCAAGGTGCACAACGTCATCGACGCGACGTTCCGCTTCGAGGACGGCCTCATCGTCGAGCACCGCGACGTGTTCGACTTCTGGCGCTGGTCCCGCATGGCCATCGGCCCCGCGGGCGTGCTGCTCGGCTGGACGCCGATCCTGCGCGGCGCCGTCCGCGGCCAGGCGAGGAAGGCCCTCGGCGCCTTCCTCGCGAAGGGGAGCTGATGACGCTGCGAGATCGCGTGGAGCGGCGGCTCGGACGGCTGCTCGCGACGCTGCCGGACGGGGCGAAGGTGCTCCTCTCGCGCCGGCCGCCCGTGGTGCTCGACGGGCAGACGCTCGATCCCGACATGCAGCTCGTGGTGTCGTTCCTCGAGCTGACGGGCGCGGAGTCGCTGGCGAGCGAGTCCGTCGAGAAGTCGCGCGCACACATGCGGCACAACGCGCGCGTGCACGGCGCGACACCGGAGCGCGTCGCGCGCACGGCGGACCTCACGATCCCCGGGCCGGGCGGGCGGCTCGCCGCGCGGCACTACGTCCCCGACGAGCCGGGCGGGCCGCATCCGCTGCTCGTGTTCCTGCACGGCGGCGGCTTCGTGCTCGGAGACCTCGACACGCACGACGCGCCGTGCCGGATCCTCTGCGCGTTCGCGGGCGTGCACGTGCTCTCGATCGACTACCGGCTGGCGCCCGAGCACCCGTTCCCGGCGGCGGTCGACGACGCGCGCGCGGCGCTCTCGTGGGCGCTCGCGAACGCGGGCGCGCTCGGGGCGGACCCGGCGCGCGTGGCGATCGGCGGCGACAGCGCCGGCGGCAACCTCTCGGCGGTGGCGTGCCACGCGGTGCGCGACGCGGGCGGGCCGCAGCCGGCGGCGCAGCTCCTGCTCTATCCGTCCGCCGACCGCACGCAGCCTCGGCCGTCGCTCTCCCTGTTCGCCGACGGCTTCCTGCTCACGCGGGGCGACATCGACTGGTTCCACGAGCGCTACAGCGGCGGTGGGATGTATGCGGATCCACGCATCTCTCCGCTCCTCGCGCCGAGCCTCGCGGGGCTGCCCCGCGCGCTCGTCGTGACCGCGGGCTTCGACCCGCTGCGCGACGAGGGCGAGGCCTACGCCGCCGCGCTCGCCGCCGCAGGGACGCCGACCGTGCTGCGCCGCTTCCCTTCGCTGCTGCACGGCTTCGTCAACATCACGGGGCCGAGCCGCGCCGCGCGCGAGGCGACCGTCGAGATCGCAGGCGCGCTGCGCGCCATGATCCGCGCGTAGCGATGCGACTCCCCGGGGACGAGGACACCTCCGACGTCGAGGATCGGCGGGGCGGGGGCACGTTCGGCGGCACCGGCGCGCGGCTCTGTCGGTGCGGATGGAGCTGCAGGCCGACTGCCTCGCCGGCGTGTGGGCGAGGAGCACGGCCGAGCGCGCGCTCCTCGAGCACGGCGACCTCGAGGAGGCGCTCGGCGCCGCGGCCGCCGTCGGCGACGATCGCCTGCAGAAGGCGGCCACCGGGCAGGTGCACCCGGAGACGTGGACGCACGGCTCGGCGAAGCAGCGCGCGAGCTGGTTCCGCCGCGGCTTCGACAGCGGGCGCATGGAGGCGTGCGACACGTTCACCGCCGGGGCGCCGTAGCGGGCGACCCGGGGCCGCGTGATACCCTCGGGACGTGCCGGCGTCGCGGGATCGTGAGGGTGTCCCGCCCACCGAGGAGGTGGCGCGGCCCCGGATCGCGCTGCCGGGCGGGCTCCGCCTCGTCGTGACCGCGGGCCCCGACGCGGGCAGGGAGCTCGCTCTTCCGCCCGGGTGCTACGTGATCGGCAAGGACCCGAGCTCGGCGCTGCCGCTGTCCGACGCGTCGGTCTCGTGGCGGCACCTCGAGCTCGACGTCGGCGCCGACGGCGTGCGCGCGCGCGACCTCGGCTCGACCAACGGAAGCCTGTATCGGGGCAGCCGCTTCGACGCGCTCGAGCTCGGGCCCGGCGCGCCGCTGACGATCGGGCAGACGGAGCTCCGGCTGGTCGGCCCGCCGCCGGTCGTGCCGCTCCATGCGGAGGACCGGCTGGGCTCGCTCCGCGGGACCTCGCCCGCGATGCGCGAGGTCTTCTCGATCGTGGAGCGCGTGGCGCGATCGAGCGCGCCCGTCCTCGTCACCGGCGAGACCGGCACCGGCAAGGAGCTCGTCGCCGACGCGCTCCACCGGCTCTCGCCGCGCGCGGCGGGGCCGCTCGTGGTGTGCGACCTCGCCGCGATGCCCGCGTCGCTCGTCGAGAGCGAGCTCTTCGGACACGTGCGCGGGGCGTTCACGGGCGCCGATCGTCCGCGCGAGGGCACGTTCGAGACGGCGCACGAGGGCACCATCTTCCTCGACGAGATCGGCGAGCTCGATCGCCTGCTGCAGCCGCGCCTCCTGCGCGTCCTCGAGACCGGACAGGTCAAGGCCGTCGGCGGCTCTCAGTACCGGAAGGTGGACGTGCGCGTCGTCGCTGCGACCAACCGTGACCTCGTCGCCGAGACCCGCGCGGGCACGTTCCGCGAGGATCTCTACCATCGCCTCGCGGTGGTGCAGGTCCACCTGCCGCCGCTGCGCGAGCGCAGCGAGGACGTGCCGCTCCTGGCGCGTCACTTCGTCGAGGCCGTGGCCGCACGGCTCGGGCGCGAGCCGCCGCAGCTCGACGCGCTCGCGCTCGAGGCGCTCTCGGCCTACGAGTGGCCGGGCAACGTGCGCGAGCTGCGCAACGTGATCGAGCGCGCGCTGTCGCTCGACCCCGACGCGCCGGTGCTCGACCTCGGCCGGCTCGCGCTCGGGACCGCGGAGGGACGGCCGCTCGTGGACGCGTCGCTGCCGTTCCGCCAGGCCAAGGAGAACCTCGTCGCGGCCTGGGAGCGCGACTACATCACGTCGCTCCTGGCGCGGAGCGGCGGCAACGTCACGTCCGCGGCGCGGCAGGCCGGCATGGACCGCGTCTACCTGCACCGGCTCATGAAGAAGCATGGCCTCGGCGGGCCGGATCCGCGGGGTTGACGTGCGCTCGCGCCTGACGCTGGCGGTTTCGGCGGTCCTGTTCCTCTCGGGGGCCGGCGCGCGCGCCGACGATCCGGGCGCGCTCATCGCCGAGGGCGTCCGGCTCGGCAAGGAGCAGCGCTTCGACGCCGCGCTCGCGCGCTTCCGCGAGGCGATCCACGCCCGCGCGACCGCCGAGGGACACTGCTTCGCGGCGACCGCGTACTTCCGGCTCGGGCGCCTGTCGCAGGCCCACCTGCACCTCGCGCGCGCCGAGGCGCTCGGGCCGACGCCGGCCTGGTGCGGCGGCGAGCTCCGGCGCGTGCTGCAGTCGGCGCTCGAGCGGGCCCGCCACGTGCCCGTCGCGTTCGAGGTGCAACCCGCGGGCGCGCGCGTGCGGCTCGCGGCGTTCGAGCCCGACGAGGCGCTGGCGAGCCCGTGCGTGATGTGGTTGCCCGCCGGGACGCACGCGTACACCATCGAAGCCGAGGGCCACGGCGCGCACGCCGGCACCGTGGTCGTCGATGGCCCGGGGCGCGTCGTGCGGCTGGCCCTGCGCGCGGTCGAGCGGCCCGCGGTGGCGAGCGAGCGGCCCGTCGTGCCGCCGCCCGCTCCGGCGCGCTCGCCCACGCCGCCACCGGTCGCGGCGTCGTCGCGCCCGGCGCTCTGGATCACGGCCGTCTCGGGCGGCGCGCTGCTCGCGGCCGGTGTGGGCATGCACCTCGTCGCGCGGTCCACGCAGGACGCCGCGGCGCACGCGCCCACACGGCCCGTCTACGACGCCGAGATCGCCTCGTTCAGGACGCAGCGCGCCGTCACGCTGGGCCTGTACGGAGCCGGGGCCGTCCTGTCGGGCGTGGCCGCGTACCTCGCGCTGCGCCCGGGTGCCTGGAGCAGCGAGCGCGGCGTCTCGGTGGCGGTCTCGCCCGAGGACGGCGGCGCGCGCCTGCACCTCGCGACGACGTTCTGAGTCAGGGGCAAGGGGCGAGGCTACCCGGCGTCCAGCGCAGGCACGTCACGGCGCCCGTCGGCCCGAGGAGCAGGATGTCGGGGCTGCCGTCGCCCGCGAGGAGCCAGGGCTCCTCCGGCGGAGTCGCGAGATCGAGCCGAGTCGTCGCCGAGTTCGTGCGGATCTCGTCGCCGACGAGGTAGGCGTCCTCGACCATCTTCAGGCGGTGGCCCGAGCCCATCGGGCCGAGCGTGATCAGCTCGGGCCGCCCGGAGCGGTCGAGATCCGCGGCGACCACGCGGTCGGGCAGGAAGTCGCAGGTCTCGAAGCACGTGGGCCAGCGCGCGTACCGGTCGTCCGGCCAGCCGAAGAGCACCATGAGCGCGCTCGAGCCGGGCGCGACGGCCAGGAGGTCGTCGTCGCCGTCGCCGTCGAGGTCGCGCAGCGCGGTCACCCCGAGGGGCCACGCCCCCGGCGTCGTCAGGTGGCGGCGGTCGAGCAGCGTGTCGAGCGGACCGGGCTCGAACACCGACACGTTGAACTGCTCGGCCACGAGGAGGCGAGGCATCGCGCCTGCGAGGACGACCGCGCGGGTCACGCGATTCCAGCCGCCGCCCGTCACCTGTCCCGGCACGACCGTGCGCTCGGCGTCCTCGAAGGCCGGGCTCTGGAAGCCCGGGAAGGAGAACGCGAAGACGAGCCGGCGGCCCGCGACGACGATCTCGGCGGGGCCCGCGCCGTCGAGCTGCATGGCGGCGACGCTGCCGTTCGGCTCTGCCGGTCCGGGCATCGCGCTCGCGGCGAACCACGTCGTGAGGTCCTTGCGCAGCGGCGGGTCGAAGTCGATCGCCGAGCGTCCGCGGTAGGCGAGCAGGTGCGCGTGCGCGCCGTCTCCGGCGAGGACCAGGAGGTCGCGGACCCCGTCGCCGTCGAGGTCCGCCGCGTGCGCGGTGAGCGCGGGCAGCGGGAGCCCGCTCGTGGGCCGGAGGTGCGCGTGGAACCGGCCGACGCGGCTCGAGAGCGCGTCGAGCGCGAGGTAGAGGCCGCCGGAGTCGTCCGCGGTCGCGCTCGCGAGCAGGAGATCCGTGCGCCCGTCGCCGTCGAGGTCGGTGGCCACTGGCTCCCGGAGCGCGAGCGTCGCCCCCGCGGGCGGGAAGGCCATGCCCGGCGCGCCGGCGCCGGCGCCGCCACCGTCCCCCGCGCCGCCGCCGCCGCTGCCGTCGCCCGCGCCGCCCGCGCCCGAGAACGCCGGCTCGTTCAGGCAGCCCGCGGTGACCACCGCGAGGACGAGGGCCGATCGAAGGAGCACCGCCCCTCCACCGTACCATCTACAATGGACCAGGGTGACGAGCGAACGGCCAGCCCCGCCGACCGCGAAGGGCGAGCGATACTGCCCGACCTGCGATCGGAGCTTCGGGCCGGACGTGCTGCGGTGCCCGGAGGACGACACCGCCCTCGTGCGGATCGGGGGCCTCGTCGATCCGATGGTGGGCCGCGACATCGAGGGGCGCTACACCGTGCGCGAGTTCCTCGGCGCGGGCGGCATGGGGACGGTCTACCTCGCGTGGCAGCACTCGGTGGGCCGCGGCGTCGCGCTCAAGGTGATCGACTCGCGCCTGTGCCGGGACGCGATGGGCGTCCGGCGATTCCTGCGCGAGGCCAAGCTCGCGAGCCGGCTGTCCCAGCCGAACACCGTGAGCGTGCTCGACTTCGGGCAGACCCAGGACGGCCTCTTCTTCCTGGCGATGGAGCTCCTGCAGGGGCGCACGCTCGATCGCGTGCTCGCGGACGAGGGGCCGTTCTCACCCGCGCGCCTCGTCCGCGTCGGCATCCAGCTCTGCGACGCGCTCGACGCGGCGCACGCCCTCGGCATCGTGCACCGCGACCTCAAGCCGTCGAACATCATGGTGCTCGATCAGCCGGCCGGTCGCGACCTCGTCAAGGTGCTCGACTTCGGCCTCGCGAAGTCGATCGGCGGTGCGGAGACCGACTCCACGCAGAGCGGGCGGATCATCGGCACGCCGCAGTACATGGCGCCCGAGGTCATCCAGGGCGCCGAGGCCGAGGCGACGGCCGATCTGTACGCGCTCGGCGTCATCCTGCACGAGCTCGCGACCGGGGAGCCGCACCTGCGCGCGAAGAACACGAGCGAGCTCTATGCGCAGCAGGTCCTCGTGCCGTCGCGCGGCCTCGACGGGCGCGTGCCCGACGCGCTCGAGCAGGTCATCCTGCGGCTCCTGGCGAAGGAGCCGGCCAGCCGCCAGGCCTCGGCGCAGGAGGTCCGCGCCGCGCTGTCCGCGGCGGTCGGCCTGGACTCCGGCCCGCAGCCCGTCGTCACGGCGCCCCACCCGCGCACGGTTCCGATCGCGCGCCCCGCGCTCGCGCCGGGCCTCGCAGCCGCGCCGCCCGATGCGCCCACGGTCGTCCAGCCCATCCGCGCCAGGGTGGCGCCGGCCGAGGAGCCCGCGCCTGTCGCGCCGGTCGCCGGGGTGTCGCCGCCCCGGCGCGCGTCGGGCCTCGCGTGGATCGGGCTTTCGGCCCTGGTCCTGGCGGGCGGCGGCACGTGGCTCATGCTCTCGCGCCCCGCGGCGCTCCCGGCGCCGATCATGAGCGCGCCTGCCCCGCGGGCAGCGCCCGAGCCGGCCCTGCCCCAGGCGCCCGTCGCCGTCCCGGCCGCGCAGCCCCCGAGCGTCACGCTGCGCTTCGAGGGGGCGCCCGGCACGCTCGTCACCGTGGGCGGCGTGGCCATCGGCCGGACGCCTGTCGAGCACCGCTGCGACAGGGGCGACAGGGCGCTCGCCGTCACGTTCGAGCGCGACGGGCAGCGGAGCGCACGCTCCGTGGTCCCCGACCGCGATCGCGCGGTTCGCGTGACGATGCCGCGGGTGCGCGAGAAGCCGCCCACGCCGAGGGCGAAGCCGCCGGCCGACCCGGGCGCGCTGCCGTTCTGATCAGCGGCAGACGAAGGGCCAGGTCGCCACGACGGTGAACGCGTCGGGCATGGGGCGGCGGTTGACGGGTGCGCCCATGCCGTCGTCGAAGTCGCGGTCCGACACCACGATCTCGAGCACGTGCTGGCCGGGCACGCCGCCATCGGCGGTCACCACCGAGTCGTCGATGCCGACGTCCGCGCACGAGAGGTTCCTGAACGCGACCGTGCGCACGGTCCCGGCGACCCCGGGTGGCGGAGACGTGGTCTGCCGGTAGAGCTGGTGGTTCGGCCGGTCGTAGTCCACGAACATGCGCAGGAACAGGCGATCCGCCCGGTCCGGGTCCGAGAGGTCGAGCTCGACCGTCTCCCCGCCGATCCCGCCGACGGTGGCGAGCACGAGCGGCGTGGCAGGGTCTGGCCGTTGCCCGAGCAGCGACGGGGTGTTGTTGGGACCCGCCGGCGCGGGCGTCGCAGGTGGATCATCGCCGCAGGCAAGGAGCAGCACGGGGAGGAAGAGGCCGAGGCGCATCGCGCGGCGAGGTTCGCACGGACCGGCGGCGCGGCGGAAGCGTGCGCCGGAGGCCAGTGATTCCAGCCACATCGCGAAATCGACCCGCACCGCTTCCCATTTTCCGGCGCTCGCGTGTTCATGGATCGATGGCTGCTTGGCTTGGATGGATGCGGTGGGGTGCCCTCCTCGGGGTGCTCGCCGGGGTGCCCGCCGGGGCCGCCGCGGCGGCGCCACCGCGCGAGGACGCGCTCGCGCTCGTCGTCGGGTCGAACCACGGCGGGCCGGGACAGGCCGACCTGCGCTACGCGGAGGACGACGCGCGCCGCGTCTCCGACGTGCTCGCGGGCCTCGGCCGCTACGCGCCCGGGCAGGTTCGGACGCTGCTCCGGCCCGAGCGCGCGGCGTTCTTCGCCGCGGTCGACGAGCTCGCGGCGCGCGTGCGCGAGCGTCGCGCGCAGGGGCACAAGGTGCAGCTCTTCTTCTATTACTCGGGGCACGCGCGGGCGAGCGCGCTCAACCTCGGCGCCGAGGAGGTGCCGCTCGCGGAGCTGCGCCGGCGCCTGCTCGGCATCCCGTCGAGCATGACCATCGCGATCCTCGACGCCTGCCAGTCCGGTGCGTTCTCGCGCATCAAGGGCGCCGAGGCCAGCGCCGACTTCTCCGTCAACTCGATCTCGCGCCTGAACGCCACGGGCGTCGCCGTCATGGCGTCGTCGAGCGCCACCGAGCTCTCGCAGGAGTCCGAGCAGCTCGCGGGCAGCTACTTCACGCACCACCTGCTGGTCGCGCTGCGCGGCGCCGGCGACAGCGATCGCGACGGGCAAGTGACGCTCTCGGAGGCGTATCGCTACGCGTACCACCACACGCTCACCGACACCGCGGCCACGGCCGTGGGCAGCCAGCACGTGACGCTCGAGACGGGCCTTCGCGGCAAGGGCGAGGTGGTGCTGTCGTACCCCGCCGAGGCGAGCTCGCAGCTCGAGCTGCCCGCCGCGCTCGCGGGGCAGGTGCTGCTCTCGCGCGATCCGTCCGGCAGCGTCCTCGCCGAGCTGCAGAAGGCCGCCGGCGAGCCGGTCCGCCTCGCGCTGCCTGCCGGCCGCTACGTCGCGCTCTACCGCAAGGGCGCCGACGTCCGCCGCTGCGAGCTCGGGCTCGGTGATCACGAAGCGCGCACGCTCGACGTGTCGGGCTGTCCCGCCGCGCCGGCGCCGGTCACGGTGGCCAAGGGCGGCGAGCTCGTGGGCGTGGTCGCGGCGCCCGAGGCGGAGGTGCGCGAACGCTGGGCGATCGAGCTCGGGATCGGCGGCGGCGACCCCAGCGAGGATCGCTACGTCGAGCGCCTCCGGGACTTCGGCTTCGACAAGCACCAGTTCCTGCCGCCGCCCAAGCTGCAGGGCGCCTTCTGGTGGCGCCTCGGGCCCTACCTCGGCCTCGTCGGCGAGGTCACGCAGTTCGAGGACCGGGACTACGCGCGCGGCACGCTCGACACCGCGGGAGACAAGCAGAACCAGTACTTCAAGTGGTGGGCGATGGGCCTCGGTGGAGCGCTGCGCGTGTCGTACCCGATCCTGCGCGGCTGGTTCGTGCCGTACGTGCAGGGCGGCGGCGGCTACGGCTTCGGCCGCAGCGTGTACACGTCCGTGGACGGCGACAAGCGCGAGGACTCGAGCGACCTGCACTCGGGGTTCTACCTGGCCGTCGCGGCGGGCACGGCGCTCATGCCGTGGCGGCACCTCGGGGCGTACGGGCAGATCTCGTACACGGTCGCGCCCATCGTCTCGAACCTGCTCGGGGACCGGCACGACTCCGGCGGGGGCGCGCTCGTCGTGGGCCTTCGCACGGCGTTCTGAGGCCGTGGAGAGATATATGGATAAGCGAATGATTCGCGCGGTGATGCTGGCCACGATGGCCCCGATGCTGATGGGCGCCTCGTGCGAGCCGGTGGTCAAGGACTCGAGCTTCGAGCTCTGGTGCGGCGATCAGCTCTGCGCGTGGAGCACGGACAGCGGCTCGGTCCGGCGCGTCGCGACCTGGCACGAGAAGGACTTCGGCGTCGAGCTCGTGGGTGACGGCGCGCGCATCTCGCAGCGCTCGGACCTCGACGATTCCACGGGGTGCCTGCGCTTCGAGCTCACCGCGGAGATCGAGGACCGGGCGAGCCTCGTCGTCGAGATGGACTTCTTCGACGACGGCAAGGTGGACTTCTCGCAGATCGTGCCGAGCGCGGGCTGGGCGCCGCTGCACTTCGACGTGCCGACGCCGACGTCCTACCGCGGCGTGCGCTTCATCGTGCGCAAGACCGGCACGGGGCGAGCGATCCTCGCGCAGCTCGACGTCTCGAAGGGTGGCGATTGCACGAGCGCGCGTCCGACCCTGACAGACCGCCCGCTCGGCGCGGAGTGCGCGACCGAGGCCGGCGGTGCCGACCCCGGGCTCTGCGCGAGCGCCCTGTGCGACACGCGCGCGGGCGCCGGCGCACCCACGTGCGGCGCCTGCCAGGACGACACCGGCTGCTCGGCGGGACAGGCCTGCGGCGTCGAGTCGTCCGGCGGGCGCTACCTCCACCTCGGGTGCGGCGCGGCCGGCCGTCACGGGATCGGCGAGCGCTGCGTGGCGGGCACCGAGTGCGCAAGCGGCGTCTGCTGCGGCGGCGTGTGCTCCGAGTGCTGCGCGGGCACGGGACCCGCGTGCAGCGGAGGACGCGCGTGCAGCCGCATCCCGTTCGACCCGCAGATCAAGCTCCTGCGACTGCCGTCGCTCTGCGCGCCAGGGCAGGGTACGGGTGTGGCCGGGGCGCCGTGCGTGGGTGCGAGCGACTGCGCGAGCGGGCGTTGCGCGGGCGCCGGGACGCTCTCGGCCTGCCAGGGGGACGGCCGTCGCTGTTCGACGAACGACGAATGCCACGTGCAGCCCGTCGGCGAGTTCGGACAAAACTGCATCGCGATCGGCACGGCGGGTGGAAGATGCGAGTAGGGGACGCGGGCACGGCATGGAGCTCTACCGCCGCTACGGGCCGGCGCTGGTGCGCAAGGCGGAGCGCATGCTCGGCAATCGCGAGGACGCGCGCGACGCGGTGCAGGGCCTCTTCGTCGACCTGCTCGATCGCACGCTCCCGGTGGAGCTGCGCGGAGAGGCGCCCGAGGGCGCGCTGCCGTACCTGTACCGCGCGCTCACCAATCGCTGCCTCAACCAGCTCCGCGACGCGCGCACCCGCGCCCGGCTGCTCGAGCGCGAGGAGCGGCTGCTCGCGCCCAACCGCACGCGCTGCGAGGACGTGGTGGTGAGCCTCGACCTGCTCGCCAAGCTGTGCGCGCGCCTCGACGCCAAGGTGGCCGAGGTGCTGGTCTTCCGCTACGTCGACGACCTCACGCAGGAGGAGATCGCGGCGATGTGCGGCACGAGCCGCAAGACGGTGAACGCGCGCCTCGCGAAGATCCAGGAGGCCGTCGCGCTGATCCGCGGGGGCGCAGGGGAGGGCGGATGAGCACCGCCGCGGCGCCTGCCTGCACCGGCGAGCCCGTGTCGTGGCTTCGCCTCGAGCGGTACGCGCTCGGCGAGCTCGGGGCTGCGGAGCGCAGCGTGATCGAGGCGCACCTCGCCGGCTGCGAGACCTGCCGCGCGTGCCTCGGGCGCGTGCAGGAGGGCGCGGTGGGCCTCCTGCCGCTGCCGGCGCGCGCCACCCTCGCGCCCTGGTGGCGGCGCCTCCTGCCCGTGCCGGTGCTGGCGCTCGCGGGGGCGGCCGCCGCGGCGCTCCTTGCGACGGGAAGGCCCTCGCCGCTCGTCGCGCCCGTCGGGGCCGCGGGGCAGGGCTACGTGGGCATCAAGGGCGACGGTGAGCTCGCGGTGGCGCTCGTGCGCGAGCGCGCGGGCGAGATCTCCGCCGATCCGGTCGGGTTCGCCGCGGGGGATCGCTTCAAGGTGCTCCTGACGTGCCCCCCGGGTCAGCAGCGCGAGGTCGTCGTGGCCGTGCTCCAGGACGGCGCGGCGGACCTCCCGCTGACGGCCACGATCGCGTGTGGGAGCCGCGTGGCGCTGCCGGGCGCGTTCCGCATGACTGGCGGCGGCGAGGCGCGCGTGTGCGTGGTGGCCGCGAGCGCGCGGGCGACCGTGACCGGGACGAGCGTGCCGGCAGGGGCGCCCTGCGCGGTGCTGAGGCCCGTGCCGCTCGATGGCGCCGAGCAGGGGGAGTGACCACTGGCCACCGGAGTCGCCCGCGCCGCCTGGCCACTGCCGGCGCCACGGGGGCGCACAACTCGCTGGAACTGCTGCGCCCGCCGACGGCCCGCGGCTTGCTGTAGGCCTGCCGAGGTTCGACCCATGGCCATCCGACTCCGACTCGATGAACGCGCGCTCCTCGCGCCGATCCTGTTCGCCGCCTGCGGCTCCGGCGGAGGCGCCCTCGGCCCCGACGCTCCGGCCCCGCGCACCGACGCCGCGGTGCGAGCCGATGCCGTTCGCGCACCGGACGCCAGCAAGGCCGCGCTGTGCACCGATCGGTTCGGTGCGGCGCTGACGAGCTCCTTCGGACGCCTCGACGGCAAGGTGCTCGCGATCGTCGCGCCCGTGGACCAGCAGTGTCCGCGCCCGAACGGCGACCACCTGATCCTCGAGGTCACGATGGGCGGGGCGGCCTACCGCATGGTGGTCAACGTGCAGTCCGACCGCGCCGGTGCCGACGTGCGCGTACAGACGGCCGAGGTGACGGCGCCGCTCCCGGGCGAGCCGTTCGCCGACGGCTGGCACCCCGGCGCGACGCTCGACTACGCCACCACGCTCTCCGTGCACGCCGACGCCTTCGCGCCCCACGAGCTCGGCGCGCTCGTGCAGTCGGTCTCGGACAGGATCACGATCGGCGCGCCGATCAGCGTCTACGCGACGAGCTCCGGCGGCGACAGCGCGCACCTCGTGCACAGGAACGGCAACGGCCACGACGGCGCGATCGTGCTGGATCCGACCGGCGCCTCGCCGCGCTGGCTGTTGTTCCGGTTCGTCGACCAGACGTTCTGAAGTGGTGTACCTGCAGCTCCTGCTCTGAGCTACCCTGCCGCCGATGGCGGAGGAGGCGACAACGAGCCTGGTCGCGCTGCGCGCCCGGCGCGAACAGGTGATCGCGCAGCTCTCGGCGCGCTTCGAGGAGGACGTCTTCGGGCTCGAGGAGCTCGAGGCGCGCCTCGACCGCGCGCACGCGGCGGTCTCGGTGGCCGAGCTCGACGCGATCGTGGCGGATCTGTCCGCCGCGCCGGCGGCGCTCGCGATGCGGCAGCCGGGCACGCTCGTGCGCGACGATCCCACGCGGCCCGAGCGCAAGCGGGTCTGGTGCATCCTCTCGGGCGTCGACCGGCGCGGGCGCTGGACGGTGCCACGCCGGATGTCGGTCTTCTGCTGCCTGGGCGGCGGGCGCATCGACTTCCGCGAGGCGGACTTCGGCCCCGGCGTGAGCGAGCTGCACATCACGGCGATCATGGGCGGCTTCGAGATCTTCGTGCCGCCCGAGCTGGCGGTGGACATGGAGGCGAGCGCGATCATGGGCGGCTTCGACGAGCGCCACCGCGCGCCGGTGTCGCCCGACCCGGCTCGACCCGTGCTGCGCATCCGCGGCATCGCGGTGATGGGTGGGGTCGAGGTCGTGACGCTCCTGCCTGGGGAGACGCGCCGGCAGGGCCGCAAGCGCGAGCGCAAGGAGCGCAAGGCCCTCGCCGCCGCCGCTGCGCAGAAGCGCCTGCCGGGAAAGCCGGAGGGCGCGTGAGGCTCGTGTGGCTCGGGCACGCGGCCCTGCTCGTACGCGCGGGCGGCGAGCAGCTCCTGTGCGACCCCTGGCTCGCCGAGCCCGTGTTCGCGCGCGCGTGGTGGCGCTACCCGCCGCCGCCGTACCCGACCGCCGAGAGCCTGGGGCGCGTGGATCGCCTGCTGCTCTCGCACGCGCACCCGGATCACAGCGGAGAAGGCACGCTGGCGTGCCTCGACGCCGCCACGCCGACCTACGCCCTGCCGTTCCCTTCGAACCAGCTCGCGCGCCGGCTCGCACGCGCCGGCTACCGCGCCGTGCGCTGGCTCGAGCCCTGGCAGCCCGTCGAGATCGGCGCGGGCGTGCGCATCACGATGGTGCCGCACGACGGCGGCTGGGAGGTGGCGTCGATGCTCGTCGAGGCCGACGGGGTCCGCGTCTACCACGGCAACGACAACCCGCTCGAGGTGGCCACGTACGAGGAGATCGTGCGGCGGCTGGGGCCGGTCGACGTCGCGTTCCTGCCGTTCGCGGGCGCGTCGTCGTACCCGACGTGCTTCTCCTGGGAGCCGGGCGTGATGCAGCAGAAGGCCGCGGCGAAGAAGGCCGAGGGCGTGGGCCGGTTCACCGACGGTGTGCGCGGGCTGCGGCCGCGTGTGGCGGTGCCGTTCGCGTCGAGCTGGGCGCTGCTCGAGCCGCGCGACCTGTGGCGCAACTTCTACGACCGGCCCACGGCGGCCGAGGCCGCGGCCGCCGCGGCCGACGTCGCGCGCGAGGTGGGGACGGCGGTCGTCGTCATGGAGCCGGGCGACGAGTGGTCGCCCGAGGAGGGCCACGTCGCACGGAGGCTGACCGCCGGGTGGACCTACGACGTCGCGGGCGTCACGCGCTATGCGTCGCAGGAGAAGGCGCGGGTCGAGGCCGCCGCGCGCGCGCGGGACCGGCATGGCGCGCTGCCTCCGACCGCCGCGCTCGAGCCGGCGTTCCGCACGTACTTCGGCGCGATGCTGGAGGCGACGCGCGACGCGACGAAGGCGCTCGAGATGCGGGCGGCGTTCCACGCCGACGGGCCGGAGGGCACGGCCGCGCGCTTCTGGATCCGCTTCTCGCCGGGGCAGCCGCCGGTCCTCGGCGAGGGCGCACCAGACGCGGTGGCCGACGAGACGTTCACGGTCACGCTGCCGGAGCTGTGGGACGTGCTCGCGGGACCGGTGCGCTTCGAGGATCTCTGGTACGGCTACCGCCTGCGCGTGCGCAAGCGCGCCGGTGCTGGCTACTACCGCGCGTTCTGGGACATGCTGCTCAACTGGGACGACGAGGCGACCAGCGCCGATCTGGCGACGCAGCTCGTCGGGCGATAATGCGTTGCGTCATGCGGACTTCACTCCGAATTCGTGTCCGTGAAACACGGCATTAACGGCCGGCCACTAGGCTGATGTCATGAGCGGCTTGCTGGATGCGTTCTCGGATTACACCTTCGGCCTCATGATGGCGCTCGTCAACGAGCAGATGGCCGCGCACCTGTTCCGTCGCTCGCGCTGACGCTGCCGCGCCCGCGACGCCGGCGGCCGCCGCGCGTGGCGGGTGCTATCCTGGAGCCAGGTGGACGCGCTCACCATGCTGTTCGCGCTGGTCGCTGCGGGTCTCGCGGCCGCGGCGGTCCGGCAGCAGCGGCGCGCAGACGATCTCCGTCGCGCGCTGGCTGACGGCGACTACGCGGCGCTCGTGCGCGACTACCGGAACCTGCTGCGGCGCGATCTGCCGCCGACCTACGAGCCCAAGGTGCGCATGGTGCTCTCGTGGCTCCTCTGCTGCATGGAGGACCACGACGAGGCGCTCTACGAGCTCGATCAGGTGGCCACGGCGGAGCTCGGCGTGGTCGACGTCGCCTCCTGGCTCAACGGTCGCGCCTACGTGCTCGCGATGCTCGGACGTCCGGAGGAGGCGCTCGATCACCTCCGCGAGGCCGACGAGCTCCTCACCGGCGAGGAGACGAGCGCGCGGCGGAGCTCGCTCGAGGCGTGCATCGTGGGCACGCGCGGCATCTCGCTCTTCAAGATCGGCAAGCTCGAGGAGGCCGAGGAGCACCTCTGGCGCGCGCTCAAGCTCGGCAACCAGGCGCGGCGGCACACGCTCGGTGAGGACACCGTCGGCGAGCAGGCGCTCCTGGCGGAGCGCTGGTGGTGGCTCTCCGAGGTGGCGCGCGCGCGCGGTGACGAGCGCGAGGCGCTGCTGCGGCTGCGTCGCGCGGGTTCGTTCTCGGGCACGCCGTTCGGCCTCCGGGCGCGGCGCGCGCTCGCCGAGCTGCCGCCGCTCCAGCCGCTTCCGCTCAAGAGCTAGGGTTCGGACTACCGGCAGAGGCCGTAGTCGGCGCTGATCGTCGGCGAGGCCATGCACGTCTGCGGCGACGGGCAGGTGCCGTCGCCGGGGCGGCACACCTGGGCGCACGCGCCGTCCTGGTAGGCCGAGCACCGGTAGCCGGGTGCGCAGAAGTTCGAGTAGCAGCTCATCATGTTGCCGGACGTGCAGCACGCCGTGCCCGCGGGGTTCGACGGGCCGAGCGGCACGCACCGTGTGTCTGGGTTCGCGTAGTAGCAGGCGTAGCCCATCGCGCAGGCGCCCGCGGAGGTCGCGGGCCGCGCGTCGCAGCCCCGGGTGGACGGCGCGCACATGCCGCTGATGCAGTCGCCCTCCTGGCAAAGGAGGTTCGCGCAGCAGCGCAGGCCCACCACCCCGCAGTCGTTGCAGCGATAGCCGAGCGCGCCTGCGTCGAACACGCATCCGAGCCCGCTGTCGCACCTCATGCCCGAGCAGCACTCCATGCCCATCGCGCCGCAGGTGCCGCCGGCGCCGCCGTCCGCGCCGCCGCCACCACCACCGGCACCACCGCCGCCCGCACCACCGCCGCCCGCGCCGCCGCCGCCCGCACCACCGCCACCGCCGCCGCGCCCGCAGACGTTCGGGACGCCGCCCCCCATGCACGTGAGCGGCGCGGTGCACGTGCCGCAGTCGAGCGTGCCGCCGCAGCCGTCCGCGAGCCGCCCGCAGTCGGCGCCACGCGCGGCACACGTGGTGGGCGTGCACCCGCACTGGTTGAGCCGTCCGCCGCCGCCGCAGGACTGCGGCGCGGTGCACGTGCCGCATTCGAGGACGTGGCCGCAGCCGTCGCCGAGCAGGCCGCAGGTCGCGCCCGCGGACGCGCAGCTCACGGGCACGCACGTGCCCACGCCGCACTGGCTCGCGCGGCCGCCGCCGCCGCACGACTCCGGTGGGGTGCAGTCGCCGCAGGAGATGACCCTGCCGCAGGTGTCCGGGACCATGCCGCAGCCGGCGGAGAGGTCCGCGCAGGACTTCGGCCGGCACGCGGCCGCGTCCGGACCGGTGCTCGTGCAGGGCTGAGCGAGGAGCGCGAGCGCGACGGGGAAGCTGGTCGTCTTGCCGTCGCTCACCGTGACGTCGGCGGCGCCCTGGAGCTTGCGCTGGCGGGCCTCGTCGCAGGCGGTGACCGTGGCGCGCGCGGCACCCGCCTGGCCCTCGCCGAAGGTCACGACGACGTGCTGCACGCGATCGAGCGGGATCGTCGCGCCGTCGTGATCGAACGTGAGCGTGCTCTCGCGGCCCGCGATGCCGGAGATCGTGACGACGAGCGCGCGCGTGCTGGCCACCGAGTCCGGGCCCGACACTTCGAGCGCGAGCACCGCCGCCACGTCACGCTTGCACGCGACGCCGAGGAGGCAGAGCAGGAGGACGCCGTGCCGCGACACGGACCGGAGCGTAGCACTCCGGGTTCGTTCAGGGCCTTCCGGCGGGCTCGCCGGGCGTGACGCGCCGGCCGACCGCGCGGTCGAGGCGGATCCACGCCCGCTGGTGCGCGAGGCGCAGCTCGGCGTGCTCGCGCCGCGCCTTGAGCAGCACATCCTCCGCGGCGAGCAGCGCCACGAGGTCCACCTGACCCGCGCTCGAGGCCTTCTCGAGCATCTTCTCGTGGCCCTCGAGCCCGGGGAGCACTCGCTCGCGATAGCGGCGCAGCGTCTCCTGGCGAAGGGCGATCTCCGCGTGGGCGGTCGCGACCTCGCGGCGGATGGACAGCGCCAGGGCCCGGAAGCGCTCGCGCTCCTGGTCGCGCGCCGCCTCGGCGACCTGGATGGGCCCGGCGTTCTGGTCGAGCACCGGCACCGTGAGCACCGCGCCGAGCAGGAAGTCATTCGGGTTGTCGTTGTCGTACGAGCGGAAGCGGGGCGCGGCGTTGAACCGGAACCACGGCCACTTGCGGGCGTGCTCGACGCGCAGGGTCTCCTCGCGCTGGCCGTAGCGCGCCTTCGCCGCGGCGACCGCGGGGCGCGACGCCACCGCCTCGTCGCCCAGGGCCGCCGCTGCGGCGGGGGGTGCCGCCAGCTCGCCGAGCTCGCCCGCCGCCTGCAGCGGCCGGTCGGCGCCGACGGCGAGGGCGAGGCTCTGCGCCGCGAGGAGCTCGCGCGCCGCGAGCTCGTCCCGCTCGCGCTCGATCTGCGAGAGCGTCAGCTCCGCGAGGCTCTGATCGAGGCGCGTGGACGCGCCGCCGCCGACGCGCTTCTCGACGAGGGCGACGATCCTCTGCCGCGTCTCGAGCGCGCGCTCGACGAGGCGCTTCTGCTCGCCGACCGCGAGGAGCTCCGCGTGGGCGAGGCGCACGCCGGTCGCGACGGCCCACTCCTGCTCGGCGATGTCGTGCCGGACCGCGTCGGCGCCCGCGCGCGCGGCGGCCTGCTTGCCCGACCACACGCCGGGCTGCGGCGGCTGCCACCCGAGGGTCATGCCCCAGTTCGCGCCGGGGTTCTGCACGTGCAGCCACTCGAGATCGAGCGTCGGGTTCGCCAGCGCGCCCGC
Organism: uncultured Myxococcales bacterium; assembly: GCA_964593795.1. Lineage (GTDB taxonomy): Bacteria > Myxococcota_A > Polyangia > JAHFDS01 > JAHFDS01 > JAHFDS01. The sequence continues at coordinate 75,437 of CAZQJC010000149.1, forward strand.
GGCCACGATCTCGCCCTCGGCGACGTCGCGCTGCCTGCGGTACGCGCGCAGCTCGGGGTTGTACTTGAGGGCGAGGGCGACGGCCTCGTCGGCGATGAGCGCGCGCCCCGCCGACGGCGGCGCGCCCGGCGCGGCGCCGAGGGTGCGCTGCTCGCTCTCGAGCTCGACGAGAGCCGCGTGCGTGTCGAGCGGCCTCGGCTCGTAGCACCCGACGCTCGTCAGGGTCGCGAGGGCCAGCAGGCGCGCCGTCATCGCGGCCCTCGTCATCGCGGCCCTCGTCATCGCGCCCTCGTCATCGTGGGAGCGGCCATGACATCCACAGCGGGGGTCTGGTGTCGTTGTCGAACACGAGGACGAGGCCCTTGCCGTCCTCGGACAGCGTGACGCCCTCCGGCTTGAGCCCCCGGAAGCGCTGCAGCATCACCGGCGCCTTCGCGCCTGCCTTGAGCCAGTACATCGCGCCACCGCCGTCGTGCGAGCCGCCCTTCGGGGAGTTCGCGAGCACCACCAGCGAGCCGCCGGGCAGCGCGAGCAGGTCCGAGATGCCCTGGTGCACGGTCCTGCCGTCGCGCTCGACGTCGAGCGGCAGCTCCACGACCCGCGTCACCGCGCCCGCCGGGATGGCCCCCTTGGCGAGCACGCCCACCGGATCGGCGAGGCGCACGATCACCGCGCCGCCGCGCGCAGAGAGCGGCGACTTGAGGCCGACGAGGAGCGCACCGTCCGCGAACGTGAGCGCCTCGATGTCGAGCCGCGCCTTCGGATCGAGCCCGGCGATCTCGAGCAGGGAGCCGCCGGCAGGGCTCCGCGCGGTCGTGAGGTCTGCCCTGCCCATCACGCGCAGCGCCCGGCCTCGCAGCTCGAGGTGGAGCAGCATCCGTCGCTCGGGCTTGGTGTGTCCCTTCTTGTTGGGCGAGTGCGACGTCGTGAGGAAGAACGTACCGTCGGGGCCCTGGCAGATCGCCTCGGCGTCGTTGAGCGCGTCCACGCCGAGGATCGGCACGGTGGTGTCGTCGAAGGCGCCTTTCCGGCTCATCGCGAAGACCCAGGGGCGGTGTCCGTCGCCCGCGGTGCCGGTGTCGTCGCTCACGACGAGGTATCGCTCGAGCGGCTGGGCCCACACGATGCCCGACGGCTCGATGGTCGCGTTCCGGGCGGAGAGCGCCGCGGGGACGGCGGCCTCCACCGGCGCCGGCGCGCCGAGGAGCGCCACGAGCGTCAGCACCTCACAGGCGAACATTGAGCGTCTCTCCGAGGACGAGCGGCCGCGAAGGCCAGCTCTCGAGCACGACGCGCCGGCCCCAGGCGGGCACGGTGAGCGACGTGCGCGCGCGCGGCGGCAGTTCCTCGATCTCCGGCGAGACCTCGACCACGCGCGCCCCGAAGGACCTCTCGAACGCGCCGGCGCCGCGAACCGTCGCCGCGCCGCCGATCGCCACGCGGGTGACCATGCGCTCGGGCAGCCAGCAGACGACGTAGCCGGGGCGTGCGCTCGCGACGCGCACGACCTCGGTCGCCGCGGGGACCACGTCACCGGGACGATGCAGGATCATCGCCACCGTACCGTCGGTCTTCGCACGGATGACCGCCTCGTCGAGGGCGAGCCGCGCGGCGCGCACCTCCGCCTCCCGCGTGTGTACGAGCTCGCGGAAAGGCGCGAGCCGCTTCTGCACCTGCGCGCTCGCGGAGCCGGCGGTAGCGCCGCGCGCCACGCCCTCGCCGCGGTCGGCCGCCTCGTCGAGCGTCGCCACGCTGGCCGAGAGGCCGGCCTTGCGCAGCCGGCTCTGCTCGACGTCGCGCGCCTGCACGAGGCGCTCGTCCGCGAGCTTCTCGAGCCGCGCGAGCTGCTGCGTGACCTCGGCGAGCTCCGCACGGTTCTTGCTGCGCGTGGCGCGCAGCTTGAGCGTCGCGATCTCGGCCCGCAGCACCTGCACGGCCTGGATCGAGTGCTCCGCGCCGAGCTGGGCCTGCGCCTCGGCGAGCTGGCTCTCCGCCACCTGGAGCTGGATCTCGAGCGCGCGCGTGTCGAGGCGCGCCACGACGTCGCCGGCCTTCACCCTCTGGCCGAGCTGCACCTCCACGGTGGCGATGCGGCCGGCCTGGATCGGACCGAGCGCGTGATCCACCGCCTCGGCGTAGCCGCGGACGGACGTCTGCGACAGCGCGCCTCCGTGCGAGAGCAGCCAGAAGGCGGCCGCCGCGCCGACGGCGATGACGGGGCCCGAATAGCGCAGGCTGCGGATCCTCATGCCTCCACCGAGGAGTCCTGCAGGAGCAGCGTCGCGCCCTGGAGGCCCGGCACGCCGTCGAGGTCCCGCAGGAGCTGCGTGCGCGCCCTGGGACCCGAGAGCTGCACCTGGTACGCGTGCTCCTGCAGGTTGCCGCCCGCCTCGCGCAGGTTGACGAGCACGATGCGCCGGCAGTGCCGCTCGAGCACCGCGCGGAAGCCGGGCTCCTGCGCCTGCGCGACCGGCAACCGCAGCCGCAGGACCGCGTCGTAGTGCTGGCGCGAGCCGAAGCCCGACCACGCGAGGTACATCGTCGCGGCCACGAACGTCCCCGTGCCGAGGATGGCGATCGCGTAGCTCTGGACGCCGCACGCGACGCCGGTCGCGAGCGAGGCGAACACGAACATGAGGTCGCGCGTGTCCTTGAGCGTCGTGCGAAAGCGCACGATCGTGAGCGCGCCGACCACGCCGAGGCCGCGCGCGACGTCGTCGCCGATGGCCATCATGATCATCCCCGAGATGAGCCCGCCCATCGCGAGGCTCTGCACGAAGCTGCGCATGTACGACAGGCCCTCGTGCGTGATCGAGTACGTCCACGCGACGAGCATCGACAGCGCGAAGGAGAGAGAGAGAGAGGCCAGGGCGACCTCCCAGCCGATCCGTTGCTCCATCTACCCGTCTCCGAAGCCGGCCGAGTCCCACAGCGAGCGCTCGTAGCGGGACTCCTCGAGGATCGAGGTCACGGCCGCGCAGTACTTCGAGTAGCCCTCGCGGTACATCTCGAGCTGATCGATGAGGGCGCGCGTCCACAGCGGCGCGAACCCGTTGAACTTGAGCTCCACCAGCACGAACGGCCCGCCCGCGTGCTCGTGCTGGGCGATGCCGTCGATCGGCACCCAGCGACCTGGATCGCCCTCGAGGGTGGCGTGATCGACGGGCTGGAAGCACACGCCCCGGTCGAACGTCAGACGCACCTCCTCGAGCGGCTCTGGCGAGGCCCACGCCTCGCGCTGGCAGCGGACGAGGACGCGCGGCCTGGCCCGGTAGATCATCTGCCAGTAGAGGAACTGCCCCAGGTTGTCGCGATCCCTCGGGGGCGTCGGGAGCTGGTCGTACGTGCCGTCGATGACGCTCCTGACGTCCTCGACGGCGACGGCGGCGCGATCCTTGACGATGATCCGGTTGACCTTGCGCTTGATCTCGAAGAACGCGAGCCCCTTGGCGGGCTGGCCATAGGTGCGGACGCGCAGCTTGAGGCGATCCGGGGCCTTCTCCATGTGGTGCTGGTAGAGGTCGAACCGGGGCGAGTCGAGGTACAGCGAGACGTTCCACTGGCTCCGGTTCGGCGCCGAGACGCAGAACGGGTCGAGCTGCATGTAGGGCTGCGCATAGCGGACCACGTGCTCGGCCTCCGCCACGGGCACCCAGTACTTGAGCTCGAAGCGCTGCATGCAGTGGCCGCGCGCCGCGGGCATGGGCGCCGGATCCGGCTCTGCCGCCGGTACGGGCGTGCGGTGCGCGCTCTGCCGCGGGGCCGACGCCGGCAGCCGGGCGCGCCCGAGGTGGTCGCGCGCGACGGCGAAGGACGTGTGGAGCCAGCGCATGCCCTTCACCCGGTACGTCAGTTCCCCCGCCCCGGGTAGGGGCGCGCCTGCTTGACGTAGAGGGTCGCGGGCTGGCCGGGCGCCGCGTCGTCGTCGAACTTGAACTCGACGTCCATGGCGTACCACCCATTGTTGCCTGCCGCGGGCCCGTATGCAGCAGAGAATCGCTTGTGAATGGCGTCGAGCGCCACGCCGAGCTCGTGGATCTGCCGGGTCGTCAGCACGGTGGTCCCGGCCGTGACGAGGTTCGAGTGTGACAGGTACGTGATGGGCTGATTGGGCGCGTCGAAGAAGTACAGGAACTGGTCGCTCGTCACGCCCGGCGGCGGCGCCACGACCTCGGCGTCCCCGCCGAACTGCACGTTGACGTAGAACGCGGGCTCGAGGCCCGTGGCGTCGAACGGGTTGTTCGTCACCGCGACGCCATTGGCCTCCTCGTCCGGGAAGTTGTGCGTGACGAGGAGCGCCATGCCCACGGACTTGTGGTCCACGCCGTAGAACGTGCGTTCCTCGAATGTGCGGAAGAGCCACGTGCTCGCGTAGGTCTCGCGGATCGCATCGAGGACGTCGTTCCAGTCGGCCGGGTCGCCCGAGTGTGACTCGTAGCAGCCGGCGCACGGGAATCCTTCGAGGTCCTCGCTGTTGGTGCTGGTGCGGAAGCGCATCTTTCGGCCGCCCGCGTACTCGCTGGCGATCTTCGTCATGAGCGCCGTCTGCAGGCCCATGTCGACCGCGCCGGCCATGATGGCCGCGCGGAACTCCGCGAGCTTGGTGTCGCGCGTCTTCGGGTCGCTCACGAACTGCGGATCCGCGAGCATCGCGTCGAGCCGGTCCCACAGGCCGTTCTGCCGGAGGAACTGGTCGTAGAAATAGACCGGGATCGCGAAGGCCTTCTGGATCGGCACGTCGGGCGTCCGCACGAGGATGCTGTACTGGGCCGCCTTTCCGCCGAAGGCGCGCACTGCCTTCTTGATCGACTCGCGGAGCGTCATGCCCTGCACCTCCGGCGTGACGTCCTCGATGTTCGTGATGGCCTGCACGGACAGATCGAGCGCGGGCAGCGTCACCGACGGCGGCCGGTGCGCGTCGTTGTAGGCCTGCGCCTCGGCGTCGGTGGCGTCGCGGATGGTCCACTCGGAGGCGCCCACCGTGAGCTGCACGAGCTTGCCGTCGCGGGACTTGAGCTCGGGGTTCGTGGTCGCCCCGCGCAGGCCCATGTTGGGCGTCTTGCGGTTCTGCGAGAGGACGTTGACGTGCGACAGCGGCGTCTGGAACTCCTGCGTGATGAGGCCGCGCACGACCGAGATGTCGTTGGGCGCCTGGTCGAGGACGACGATGTCCTCGTGCGACAGGTACTCGGTCTCGAGCTTCGCCGCGGTCGTGAAGTGGAGCCGGCCGATGGTCGTCCCGAGCGTCAATGGCTGATAATCGATCGCGGCGTAGAGATCGTCGGTGGTCTTGATGCGCACGCTCGCGGGGAGCTTCCGCGCCTCGGCGGCCACGGCCTCCGACGTCGGGTGGAAGGCCAGCGCCGGGCCGAAGAACGCGTGCGCCTGCACGGTCTCGTAGAGGCGCTGGATCATCGTCGCGGACATCGTGTCGTAGGGCGCGACCTCGAGCGCCCACACCTTCGGGCCCGCGTAATACGTCACCGCGCCGAGGATGAAGCGCCGATCGGGCGAGTAGTACTCGCTGGCATTGAAGTCCGTCAACGCGCCCACGATCGGGTGCCCATTGCCGGAAAGGTGCGTGGACACGAACTGGTAGTGGATCTGGTACTTGTTGCTGTCCTGGAAATAGAGGGCATTGGCGTCGGACTGGTCGAGCACGACCTTGCCCGAGCGCGCGCCCGCGAGGTTCGCGTCGATGGGCTGCGACGCCAGGGCCTGGAAGTCCGCGGTGCAGTGGACGTCGCGCAGGAACTCCGGCGCCGCACCCGACACCTCGCACGTGCCCTCGACGATCGTCGGCTCTCCTGCGCCGCCCGCGCCGCCCGCGCCGCCCGCGCCGCCCGTCCCGCCGGCGCCCGCCGCGCCCCTGGGATCGTCGCTGCAGCCGGCGAGGGCCCAGAGGCCCAGGCCGACGACGACGCCGAAACGCCCGGCGCGCAGCATGATCAAGGCACCAGCGAGAAGCAGTAGAACCCGCCGTATCCGCCGCCCGAGCCCACGGTGACGGAGTTCGGCTGCGGTCCGCCCATCTCGATGAGGCTCACGCCCGGCGCGCAGCCGGACTCGGTGAGCGCGGACATCCAGTTCTCGCCGCTGCCCCGGCGCGGCCACGAGTGACCGACGCGCGGCTTGCCCTCGGTGGCCAGGTCACCCATGTTGGCCGTCCAGTCCTTGCACGTGGCGGTGGCCGAATAGAGCCGGCCCATCGTGTTCGAGCCGGTGAGCATGTCGTGGTTGTCCACCGCCGGCATGCTCGGATCGGGCCGGTGATTGGGGACGCCGTCCTCGTTCGGGAAGTCGTTGATGATGGCGGGGTCCGCGCCGACGGGACGCGTGTTCGCGACGTCCGCCTTGGTCATCGCGAGCAGGCGACCGAGGCGGTCGTACCAGGGGCCCTCGCCGATGCGATCGATGGCGTCGACCTGCATGCCGTTCTCGCCGGACACGGCGCTCAGGAACGCGCGCCAGGGCTTGGCGCCCGCGCCGGGCATGCTGCGCTCGGCGATGGTCGCGCAGATCTTGTCGGCGCCGCGAAGGCCCGCACCCGGCCCCGTCTCGCCGAAGCGGAGGTCGCCGCCGAAGCCCTCCTGGTTGCCTGACAGCGCGCGCAGCGCGTCGAGGCTCGTGACGAAGAAGCTGAACCGCTGCAGCCCCGCGCCTCCGGCGCCGCCACTGCCGCCAGCCCCGGCACCACCGGCGCCCGCATTGCCGCCCGCGCCCGCAGCGCCGGCACCCGCATTGCCGCCGGCGCCCGCATTGCCGCCCGCGCCAGCAGCGCCGGCACCTGCATTGCCGCCGGTGCCTGCATTGCCGCCCGCGCCCGCAGCGCCGGCACCTGCATTGCCGCCCGTGCCCGCATTGCCGCCCGTGCCCGCACTGCCGCCCGTGCCCGCACTGCCGCCTGCACCCGCGCGGCCCGCGGCGCCGCCGGATCCGCCCGCGCCGCCCGTGCCGCCGGATCCGCCCGTCCCGGGATCGCTACCGCAGCTCGCGGCCGAGAGGAGTGCGGCCATCACGAGAACCGAGGTCGAGGTCTTGCGCATCGTCACTCCTAGGGAACCAGGGAGAAGCAGTAGAAGCCGCCATAGCCGCCACCCGAGCCGACCGTGGTGGAGTTCGGCTGCGGCGGGCCCATCTCGATGAGGCTCACGCCGGGCGCGCAGCCGGACTCCGTGAGCGACGACATCCAGTTGGCGCCGTTCATGCCGCCAGGGCCGCCGGGGCCGCCGCGCGGCCACGAGTGCCCGACGCGCGGCTTGCCTTCGAGCGTCAGGTTGCCCGCATTGGCCGTCCAGTCGAGGCACGTCGCGGTCGCCGAGTAGAGCCGCCCCATCGTGTTCGAGCCGGTGAGCATGTCGTGGTTGTCGACCGCCGGCATCGTCGGGTCGGGGGCGTGGTTGGGCACGCCGTCCTCGTTCGGGAAGTCGTTGATGATGGTCGGGTCCGCGCCCTGCGGACGGTCGAAGAGGAGGTTCGCCTTCGCCATCGCGAAGAGGCGGCCGCGCCGGTCGTACCAGGGGCCGTCGCCGATGCGATCGATGGCGTTGACCTGCTGGTTGTTCTCGCCGCGCACCGCGCTCAGGAAGGCGCGCCAGGGCTTGGCGCCTGCGCCCGGCATGCTGCGCTCGGCGATGGTGGCGCAGATCTTGTCCGCGCCGCGGAGGCCCGCGCCCTGGCCGGTCTCGCCGAAGCGGAGGTCGCCGCCGAAGCCCTCCTGGTTGCCCGACAGCGCGCGAAGCGCATCGAGGCTGGTCACGAAGAAGCTGAACTTCTCGAGCCCGGCGCCACCGGTACCGCCCGTGCCCGCGCTGCCCGCGGAGCCCGCGCTGCCTGCGCTGCCCGCGCTGCCTGCAGATCCCGCGCTGCCTGCGGAGCCCGCGCTGCCCGCGCTGCCTGCAGACCCCGCAGACCCCGCAGACCCCGCGCCGCCTGCGGCACCGCCCGAGCCAGCTCGACCGGCCGCACCCGCGCTGCCCGCGGCACCCGCGCTGCCCGCGGCACCGCCGGTTCCTGCGCCGCCTGCGCCGTCGCCGCAGCCGACCACCGTGCCCGCGACGAGCAGGCCACCCACGAAGGAGAGAGCTCGAAGGTTCTTCATCACGGAATCCATCCTCCGGGTCACTTGCAGGTCAAATCGTTCTGGCACGTCTTGCCCGTCGGGCAGTCCGTGTCCGAGGTGCACGACGTCAGGCCGGGGATCGTCACGGACTTCTCGACGTCCGAGGTCACGGTCAGGTCCACGCGTCCGGGCGCGATCGTCGCCGAGCCGACGCTGCGGCGGGACAGGATCACCGTCGGGAAGCCGGCGATGCCGAGGCCCGTGAGGCGCGTCAGCATCGCCGCCGAGAGCACGAGCGATCCCGTGTCCTCCGCGTCGCACTCGATCATGCCCTTGGTGCCGCCGTGGTGGCTGATGTCGAGCTTGAGGTGGATCTTCGAGGCCGCGCTCGCGTTCGGGCGCGTCCACGAGATCGTGAGCGGCTGCCCGGGCTCGAGCCGGAGCTCCGCGTCCGCGACCTGGAGCGGCGCGATGCCCTTGGCCTTGATCGAGAACGCCGAGAAGTCTCCGCCGGCGGCGTCGAGCTGGAGGTCGTCGCCCTCGGAGAACGCGGGATACGCGAGGCGGCTCGCGGCCGGGACCTGGTACGCGTTCGACACCGGCGAGAGCATGACCTCGCTCGCGCCTGCCTCGGTGCGCGCGCCCTTGAGCGTCACGCTGCCGACGCTGTGCGCGGTCGGGTAGGGCTGGCACCTGTCGTCGTCGACGCAGGCGGCGCTGCCGCCGCAGGGCGTGTTGCAGAAGGGGACCTTCGGCGTGACCAGCTTGCACGCGCCGTCCGCCATGTCCTGCTTCCAGATGAGCTGCGAGGGCTGCGCGCCGTCATAGACCTTGCCGACGACCTCCGTCGAGCCCGGCACCGCCGCCATCGTCGCCGTCGCGGGGACCGGTGCCACGAGGCGCACGTTGAAGGTGCCGACGAGCACGTTGGGATCCCCCATGCCGCCGGTGCCCGTGCCCGCGCCGCCGGCGCCGCCGCTCGCGCCCGCGCCGCCCGTTCCGCCGGTCGCACCGGCGCCGCCGGATCCTGCGCCGCCGCCTCCGTTCGAGCCGCAGGCGCCGATGAGGCCCAGGGTCACCAGTCCGATGCCAATGCCGTTCTGCAGGTTCACGCGCGGGACCTCTCTGTCTGTTCTGGGGCACCTGGGTGAGCCAGATGCGCACCGTCTACCCATTCGTGCCGGGAGCGAGCGGAAGCTTCACCGAAAAGTCACCGATCCTGGAAGGAAATTGATGCGTTCCAGGGGCATGGCGCACGGAAACACCGCCCGCCACGAGGTGACGGACGCGCAACGAATGCGCCACGATAGGGATGTTTGCACCACGGATGCCACACGTAACCACCCGGATCCATGATCCGTGAGGCGACGGCCGGCTGCGGAATCCGCAGCCTGGTGGCTGTTATCGCACTTGAAGGGGAGGGGAACGCCCCGCCGCGAGCGCGGCGGGGCAGCTGGAGCTACGGGTTCGCGAGGCCGAAGGACGAACCGGGCGTCATCATCGTGCCGACGGTCCAGTCAGCCTTGTTCTTGGTGTTGGCGCCGGGGTTGCGCCGAGCCGAGGCGCCGGTGGCCGTGGAGCCGGTGCTGGCCAGATTGGAGCCGTCGACACAGACCGTCGTCGCCGTCGCCGCAGTGCAGGCCGCGCCACCACAGTTGGCGGGCGTCCAGATCGACATCCCTTGCAGCGTCTGCAGGTCGGTGACGAAGCTCGCCGCGGGCGTTCCCGCCGAGGTGCGGAAGAACGGCACGGCGTCCATGATCGCGTTTGCCGACGAGCGCACCAGGTAGAAGTGGTTCGAGAAGGAGATGCCCGTAGGGGCGCCACCCTCCTGGGGCGGGGTGATGTAGACGTCCCATGCCGTGTCGTAGTTTGCCGCCGTCATCGCGCTCGGGACCTGGTTCTTGGCCGTGGTCTCGGATGGCGTCGCCGCGTCCTGCGGGTTGAAGTGGACGACGATGATGTCGCCCGCTGCCACGTTGATGCTAGGCAGCGTGCCCAGCGCGAGCATCGTGCCGGTGGGCGGTGCCGTGATGTCCCGCTCCAGCTTGATGCCGTTCGTGTTGCCAGCAGTCACCACGAGGAGCTCCATCAGGTCCCGTTGAGCATTGCCGATGCCCGGGTTGATCTCGTTGATCAACACGGTCGCGGTCGAGGCTGTGCCGCCGGTTCCACCGGTGCCGCCGGTTCCCCCCGTGCCGCCGGTTCCACCGGTTCCACCCGTGCCGCCGGTGCCGCCGGTTCCTCCACTGCCACCAACGCCGCCGGTGCCGCCGGTCCCGCCCATGCCTGCGCCGCCGGAGCCGCCCATGCCTGCGCCGCCGGAGCCGCCCATGCCTGCGCCGCCACTGCCGCCCATGCCCGCGCCGCCACTGCCACCCATCCCCGCGCCGCCACTGCCGGCACCACCCATGCCTGCGCCGCCTTCGCCTGCGCCACCCTGTCCTGCGCCACCGCCGCCCGATCCGCTGCGTCCCGCGCCGCCGCTGCCGGAGCGACCTGCGGAGCCACCGGTCCCGGCGCCGCCGGTCCCTGCATCATCCCCGCACGAGGCGAGGCAAAAAGAGGCAAATAGAAGTGCTGCTCCAACACGCATGCTGTTCCTCCGGGGTTCAGGCCTGCTCTGGCCAGCGTCGAAAATCTCGCGCCGCCCATGCGTGCCTGTCCAGGGAGAAAGCTTCACGACATTTTTTCGCGCGTCGCGATCAGCGTCCGAGATCCACGCCACGCCGCGCGAAATCGGCAGTATTCGCCGGGGAACGGAGCGTCTATAACGAGCACGTCGGCATGACGCTCCTCGCGCGCTGCCTCGTCGGCCTGGCCCTCGTCGGATGCGGTGGATCACACGGCGCCGGGGGCCGGCACGCCGATGCCGGCCCCGATGGCCCCGTCGATCCGCGCGCGATCGTGCCCGCGCTGACCGCCGCGGACGAGCCGCTCGCGACGCGACCGGAGCTGCTCGCGGGCAAGCTCCACCGCATGGCCGAAGGGCCCTTCGAGTTCTACCGTGGCTCGCTCGCGCTCTACGCGCGCGACTTCGCGGATCCCGCGCAGCCCATCGGCCAGTCGCGGTTCCCGCCGCGCACGGTCCCCGCCATCGGCGATCCGCACCCGGAGAACTTCGGCACGCTGCGCGCGTCCGACGGCAGCGTCGCGCTCGAGCCCAACGACTTCGATGTCGCCGCACGCCGGCCTTACCTGTTCGACGTGCGCCGCCTCGTCGTCGGCATGGTGCTGGCCGCGCGCACCTCCAACGCCGGACACGGGGACGATCGCCGCGACGCCGCGGCGGCCGCGCCCGACATTGCGGCCGCCACCGCGCGAGGCTACGCGCAGGCGATGGTGCAGCACGCCGGCGGTGCGCCCCGCGCGCGCGTCACGACGCCTGGCGCCAGCGTCGTGCTCGCGGACCTCTTCTCACGCGCGGCCGAGCGTGGCGCGCGCCGCGCCGAGCTCGAGGACCTCACGGTCGTGCGGACCGTGCGCTCTCTTCAGCGCGGCGAGGAGGACGACGAGTCGGATCACGTCCTCTGCGACGCGCCCGCCGAGGCCTGGCAGGCGCTCGAGCCGGCGCTCGCAGCGTACGCCAACTCGCTGCCTTCAGCCGTCGCGCCCGACACGCTGCGCGTCCTCGATCTGGTGCGCGAGCACGGGGTCGGCATCGGGAGCTGGCCGCGCGTGCGCTTCCTCCTCCTCGTGCGCGGCGCGACCGCAGATCCGGCCGACGACCTCATCCTCGAGATCAAGGAGCTCGTCGAGGGCGTGGGTGCCCTCTCCGCCGCGCGGCTCGCCTGGGGCCGCCCCGACGCGGAGCCGCTCTGGGGCGAGGCGCGCTACCTCGGGTTTCCCGTGCAGATCCGCGCCGAGACCGCCGCGCACCGCACGATCCGCGTCAAGAGCCTGACCGGCGACCTCGGCAAGCCCGCCGCGCTCGTCGAGCTCGGTCGCCAGCTCGGGGCGCTGCTCGCGCGCATGCACGCCGCCGATCGCGAGGCCACCGCCGCCATCGCCCGCGACCTCGGCACCGACCTCGAGGGCTTCGTCGCCGAGCAGGCCGCCACGGGCCTCGCCTACGCCGACGTCACCGAGGCCGACCACGACACCTTCAAGGCCGCCCGCAAGCGCCTCGGCGACTCGCTCGGGCTCCCCCCCCAGCAAGAGGCAGATCCCCTCCGGCGGCTTCTCTTCGCCGGCCCCTGCCCGCACTGAAGTACCGTCAGATCGCCTTCGCGGGAACGGCGGCCTGCGTCTGTCCGGCGCCGTAGCGCAGGAAGTACTCGGCCATGTCGAACTCGAAGAAGCCGAGGTAGCTCGACTCCACGACCTTGCGCAGGCGCTCGCGCGCCTCGCCGTGCTTGCCCGCGGCGAAGAGGCGCATCGCGCAGTAGAAGTCGAGCTCCACCAGCTTGGCGGGCGAGTCGGCCTCGGCGGCCAGCTCGCGCTCGCCGGTGCGGCCCGAAGCGAAGCGCGCGAGCGCGTGGTGCCAGCGCTTGCCCTCGACGCCCCGGAGGTACGACTCCGCGAGCGCCTCCGGCGGCTGCCCGAGGCGCCGCGCGTTGTCGACCAGCCAGATCGACGCGTAGATCTTCATGTACTCGGTGAGGTCTCGGTCGGGGCGCGACATGCCGGCGCGGTAGAAGCGCCCGGCCGCCGCGAGGTCCCCGCGCGGCGCCAGGAACGCGATCAGGTCGGCGTAGGTCTCGCCGCGGTTCGGCGCCACCGCGATCGCCTGGTCGAAGTCGCGGAGCGCCTCCTCGGTCTGCCCGAGCAGGTAGCTCGCGCGCCCGCGCTCGACCAGCGCCTCCGCGATCGCGCGGTCGCGTCGCGGCTGGCTCGACCCGAGCATGTTCGCCACCTGGTGCCAGGCCTCGCGCGCGCCCTCGCGAGCGGTGCGCGCCTGCTCGGGTTGCCCCTGGCGGTCCCACGCGTCGCCCTCGTAGCGGCGCACGCGCGCGCGCGACAGCATGTCGCCGTAGGTCTTGCCGGTCGAGTGACCGATCGCGTCCTCGAACCACTTGATCGCCTCGGCCGGCTTTCCCTGCTTGAGGCGGATGAGCCCGAGCCGCTCGCGCGCCTCCATGTTCTCGCCGCTCTTGACGGCCTCCTCGAGCAGCGCGACGGCGCGCTTGGGGTCCCCGCGCTCGTAGTAGCCGCGGCCGAGCGCGCCCCAGACCTGCGACGCGTCGACCTCGAGGCGCTCCTTGACCCGGAGCTGCGCCTTGCCGAGGAAGTCGACCACGCGCCGCGCCTCGCGCTCCACGTCCGCGAGGTCGGTCTCCTCGTCGCTGATCTGCATCGAGATCCGGTCCATGTACAGGCTCGCCAGGATCTCGGTCGGCTGCTTGCGATCGGGCGCCCGGGCCACCACGCGCTCGAGCAGCGTCACCACCATCGGCATGCGGTGCCGCTCGGGGCCGACGCCGGTCTGCGCGGTCTGCAGCACGCTGCCGATCGCGATCTCGGCCGCGCACTGCGGCAGGTCCGCGTCGGGCAGCCGCTGGTGTCCGAGCAGACACAGGCGCAGCGCCGCCTCGCGCTCGAGGCCCGGGCCGCGCGGCTCGTCGCGCTGCAGGTCGCTCATGCGCCGCGTGGGGTTCGACGCGATGTACGCGGCGAGCTCGATCCATTCGGTCGCCGTGGCCCGGCCGCCGGCGATCTTCTCGAGCGCCTTGCGCACGGTCGGATCGTCGTCCGGCAGCCCCGCGAGCGGCGCGATCGCGGCGCGGGCCTTCTCGGGCTGCTCGGCGCGCAGGTACGCGCGGGCGATCGCGCGGGCGGTGTCGCCGACGCCGTGCGCGGCGCGGAAGCGCGCCATCGCCTCCGCGTTGGCGCCGAGCCCCCCCGGCTTCGCCTCGCGCGACGAGCGATAGAGCTTCGCGAGCGACTCGACCAGCATCGGCGCCGGGAAGACGTGCACTGCGCTCTCGTGCGCCTCGAGCAGCCGGTCGACCGGCGTGCCGGGCTCGTTGCCGAGGTCGAACTCGCGCATCCACTGCACGTGCTGATCGAAGCGGGCGCGCCACGCATGCGGTCGCACCGTGGCGAGGATGCCGAGCGAGAGGATCGTGCCCTGCATCGAGCCCGCGCGCGCCTGCGTGGCGTACGCCGCCTCGGCCGCCTTCTCGAGCGCCTCGGCCATCGGCCGATCCAGCGCGGCCGGCCCCCACAGCTCGGGGGGCTCGGCCAGGAAGGCCAGGTCGCGCAGCGGCTCGAGCGCGTCGCCGACGCCGTGCCGCGGCGGCTGCCCCGCGCGCTTGATGAGGAACGGCAGGAGCACGAGCCGCGCCTTCTGGCGCTCCGCGAGCGGCGCGAGTGCCTTGCCCCAGTACCGCGTGGCGACACGGTCGTAGTCGTCGTCGCCCTCGACGTCGTTGCCGCGGGGCTTCCCGGTGCGGGGGGCGGGTGTCGGGGCACCTGCGCACGCGGCGAACAGAACGAGCGCCGGCGCGGCGCGCAGCAGGGTTTTCATGGGTCCGTTCGAGTCTACACGCCGGCCTCGACGCGTGCCCGCCGGAACTTCACGCGCGTCGCCCGCGGTCCTATGCTCGCCCCAGGAAGGCACCGTGGAGACCATCGTCCAGAAGTACGGCGGCTCGTCCGTCGCCGATGTCGACAAGATCCGGCGCGTCGCCGCGGCGGTCGTCGCGCGGGCCCGCGCGGGGGCACGCCTCTGCGTCGTCGTGTCCGCGATGGGCGACACCACCGACGAGCTCCTGGCGCTCGCCCGCAAGGTGACGCCGTCGCCGCCGCGCCGCGAGCTCGACATGCTCGTGTCCTGCGGCGAGCGCATCTCGATGGCGCTGCTCGCGATGGCGATCCAGGAGCTCGGCGCGCAGGCCATCTCGTTCACCGGCTCACAGAGCGGCATCCTCACCGACGAGCGGCACTCCGGCGCGCGCGTGGTCGAGGTGCGGCCGGCGCGCATCGAGGAGGCGCTCGCTGCCGGCAAGATCGTCATCGTGGCGGGCTTCCAGGGCGTCTCGCGCACGCGCGAGGTGACGACGCTCGGGCGTGGCGGCTCCGACACGACGGCGGTGGCGCTCGCGGCGGCCCTCGGCGCGAACGCGTGCGAGATCTACTCGGACGTCGAGGGGATCTGGACCGGCGATCCGCGGCACGTCCCGGCGGCGCGGCAGCTCGACTCGGTCTCCTACGAGGAGATGTTCGAGCTGGCGGAGCACGGCGCGAAGGTCCTGAACCAGCAAGCAGTGGAGTGGGCGCGGCGCGTGGGCATCGTCATCCACGCGCGGAAGACGGGCTCGGACGGGGCAGGCACGCGCGTCGAGGCGGCGCCGGCGGAGCGGCGGGCGACGGGCGTGGCGAGCTGCGGCGATCTCGTGCGCCTGCGGCTCACCGGCGCGGACGCGACGGTGCGCCTGTGCGCGGCGATGGCGGAGCACGGGCTGCCGGTGCGTCAGCTCGCGGGGCGCGGCGACGCGAGCGCGCTCTTCGCGCTCGACGACGTGCCGGACTGGGCGAGCGTGCGCGAGGCGCTGCGCGTCGCCCTGCCGGGCCTGGAGGTGGACGAGGGCCTGGGGACCGCCACGGTCGTGGGCCACGGGGTCGGCGCGCGCGCGGCGTCGATCGCCGACGCGCTGGCCGCGGCGCGCGGCGTGGGCGCCGAGGTGAGCGGGGTCGATGCAACGCCGCTGCGCATCACGCTCGTGGTGTCCGAGCAGGCAGCACGCCCAGTGGCCGCCGCGCTGCACGCCCGCTTCATCGGCTAGCTTGCGAGCGGCCGCCTCGGAAGGCGGCCACCGCCGACCCCCTACAGCTTCGTGCCGTGCGCACGTCGTGCCGTCGCAGACCCCTTGCCTGGAGGTCTACGCAGCGGGCGCGCCGCCCCTCCCCCGCCCCCACCCGGCAAACCCGTGCCCGGGCCCCCCTCCCTGCGTCTTCGCTCCGCTGCGCGTCGCTACGCCCTTGCGGCTCGCTGCGCTCGCCTCGAAGACGGATTCTGCCGCTGTGGCCGAACCAGGACAGCCCGTCACGTCGGGGCGGGCAGGCAGGCGCGGGCGGCGGCGTGCGTGGTCGCCTTGAGGATGCAGTCGAGGTTCGCGTCGGGCACGTTCTTCACGCAGTACTCGACCTCCTGCGCGTGCTCCTGCTTGTAGACGGCCGCCTGCTGCGGGTTGTCCTTCTCCGCCAGCGACTCGACGTGCTTCATGACCTCGTCGCAGCGCTTCTGGCGCTCCTCGGGCTTGAGCCCTGCGCCCGCGCCCGCGGCCTGCGGCGCCTGGGGCGCGCCCCCGAGCGGCTGTAGCTTGGCCATCGCGATCGGCGAGATCTTGCCGGGCTGGCCACCCTGGCCTGCTGCGGGCGCGGTGGGGGCGGGCGCGTCGGCCTTCTTCGAGCAGCCGACAGGCGCGAGGAGTGCGCACAGAACGAGGGTCCTTCCGAGATGCATCCCGGAAATCTAGTGCCGCCCCTCGAGGAGTGCACCACTTTTTGACGAGCCGGATGGGCAGGTCAGGGTGGAGGGAGGACGACCGCCCGCCAGCCGGCTGGGTCCGGCTCGAGGCGGAAGCGCGTCAGCCGGGCGCCGCGGTCACGGAGCAGCGACAGCGTCTTCTTGGCGCGCTCGGTCGCGAGCGCGTCGCACGTCGCCCCGCTCGGCGGGCAGTGCAGGACGAGCTCGCCGCCCGCGGGGAGCCGCGCGACCGCCGCTGCGAGCTCCGCGGGGCTCGTCGGGGCCGGCGTACGCCAGGTCGAGTGGAACTTGAGTGGGAGATCGATCACTCCCCCGGCCGCGGCTGCGGGCTTCGGGGGCTCGGGCTTCGGGGGCTCGGGCTTCGGGGGCTCGGGCTTCGGGGGCTCGGGCTTCGGGGGCTCGACCTTGGCGGGCTCCTTCGGAGGCTCGACCTTGGCGGGCTCCTTCGGAGGCTCGACCTTGGCGGGCTCCTTCGGAGG
>CAZQJC010000150.1:0-30491 GCA_964593795.1 uncultured Myxococcales bacterium
TCTGCGAGGCGCGCCCTGATCGCTTCTCCCTCGCGGCGTACGTCGATCCGCGCCGCGGCATGCCCGCGCTGCGCGAGCTGGCGGCCGTCGTGAAGAACCACCCCGTGGTGGTGGCGCGCGCGGTGCCGTTCATGATCAACCTGCCGCCGGACGATCGCGCGTACTACCCGCTCTACGCGAAGTGCATCGAGCTCGACCTGCCGGTCACGGTGAACACGGGGATCCCGGGCCCGCCGATGCCGGCGCGCGTGCAGGACCCCATCTTGCTCGATGAAGTCTGTCTGTTCTTCCCCGAGCTCGTGCTCGTCATGGCGCACGGCGCGGACCCGTGGTGGCAGGTCGCCATCCGGCTGATGCTCAAGTACCCGAACCTCTACTTGAAGACGTCGGCCTACGCGCCCAAGTACCTGCCGCCCGAGCTCATCCAGTTCATGAACACGCGTGGGCAGGACAAGATCATCTTCGCGAGCGACCACCCGGTCCTGTCGATGGAGCGCTGCCTCAAGGAAGCGGCGGCGCTCGATCTGCGCGAGGGCGTGCTCGACAAGTACCTCTACCTGAACGCCCGGAAGGTGTTCCTCGATCGGAGGAAGCGATGAGCGTCCATGCCCAGAGCCCGGCCGCGGAGCGCGCGCGCGCCCTCAAGACCGTGCTCGCAGAGCGAGCCCCCGCGGCGGCCGCGCTGCGGCGCATCCCCGACGAGACGATGGCCGACCTGCACGACGCGGGGTTCCTTCGCCTGCTCCAGCCGTCTCGCTGGGGCGGCGCCGAGGCGCACCCGGGGTTGTTCTTCGAGGTGCAGTCGACGCTCGCCGCCGGTTGCCCTTCGACGGCGTGGGTGCTCGGCGTCCTCGGCGTGCACGCGTGGCAGCTCGCGCTGTTCCCGCTCGAGGCCCAGGAGGAGGTCTGGGGGTGCGACTCCTCGACGCTCATCTCGTCGTCGTACGCGCCGACGGGCAAGGTCGAGCGCGCGCCGGGCGGCTACAAGATCTCCGGCCGCTGGTCGTTCTCGAGCGGCTGCGATCACGGGCAGTGGGCGTTCCTCGGCGGCTTCGTGCCCCCAGACAAGCCGGGCGACCCGCCCGACATGCGCACGTTCCTCGTGCCGCGCGCGGACTACAAGATCGACGACAACTGGCACACGATGGGCCTTCGCGCGACGGGCAGCAAGGACGTCGTGGTGGACGGCGCGTTCGTGCCCGAGCACCGCACGCACCGCCTCATCGACGGCTTCAAGCAGAAGAGCCCGGGCAACCCGCACAACCCGGCGCCGCTCTATCGCCTGCCGTTCGGGCAGATCTTCGTGCGCTCGGTGTCGACGTCCGCGATCGGCATCGCGCAGGGCGCGCTCGACGCGTACCGCGCGGTGACGGCCAAGCGCATCGCGGCGAGCGACGGCGGCAAGGTCGCGGAGGACCCGGCGGCGCAGACGGTGTGCGCGCGCGCGGCGGCGGAGGTCGACGGCGTCCGCGTCGTCTTGCACCGCAACATGGACGAGCTGATGTCGCTCGTGACCGCGGAGCGCGAGCTGTCCATGGAGCGGCGCGTGCAATTTCGGCTCGATTCGTCGCTCGCCGTGGAGCGGTGCGTGGCGGCCGTGGACATGCTCTTTACGGCCAGCGGCGGCCGCGCGATCTTCGAGGGGAGCCCCATCCAGCGGTTCTTCCTGGATGCGCACTCGGCGAGGGCCCACTACGCGAACAACCCCGACAAGCCGGGGCGAAACGCGGGCGGCGTGATGCTGGGCATGCGCACGACGGATTACTTCCTGTGAGCGCCGGCGATCTGCGGCTCGGCTACCTCGGCTTCGAGGTGCGCGACCTCGGCGCGTGGGAGGCCTTCGCGACGGGGGTCCTCGGCCTGGGCGTCTCGGGGCGCGGCGACGACGGGAGCCTCGCGCTCCGCATGGACGCGCAGCGGCAGCGCTTCGTCCTGTCGCAGGGGCCGGCCGACGATCTCGCGTTCGTGGGCTGGGAGGCCCCGGACGACCCCGCGCTCGACGCCCTCGTCGCGCGGCTCGGGGCGGCGGGCGTGGCCGTCACCGCGGGCAAGCCCGAGGAGGCCGCGGCGCGACGCGTGCGGCGCCTGCACAAGCTCGTCGATCCCGCGGGCATCCCGCTCGAGCTCTTCGTCGGGCCGGAGACGATGGCGGAGCCGTTCCGCTCGCCGCTCGTGCGCTCGGGCTTCGTGACCGGCGCGATGGGCCTCGGGCACCTCGTCCAGTCGGCGCCGGACCGCGACGCGAGCCTGCGCTTCTACCAGGAGCTCTTTGGTCTGCGCCTGTCGGACCGCATCGTCTGCGAGATCTACGGCTACCCGGTGGACATCGTCTTCCTGCACGCCAACGCCCGGCACCACTCGCTCGCGCTCGGCGACCGGCAGAAGAAGCGCCTGCACCACTTCATGCTCGAGGTGGGCTCGATGGACGACGTCGGCCTCGCGTGCGATCGCGCGGTGCGAAACGGCATCCGCCTCATGCAGACGCTCGGCAAGCACCCGAACGACCAGATGTTCTCCTTCTACGCCCGCACGCCGTCGGGCTTCCAGTTCGAGTTCGGCTGGGGCGGGCGCGAGGTGGACGACGCGACCTGGCAGCCGACCACGTACGATCACATCAGCGAGTGGGGCCACCACCCGCCGCAGTTCCTGGCCGAGGGCAAGATCAAATGAGGGCGGTTCCCGAGGGCAAGTACGTCGACATCGGCGACGGGCTGCGCGTCCACTACCACGAGGCGGGGCCGGCGCGCGCCGAGCACACGGTGGTGTTCGTCCATGGCAGCGGCCCCGGCGCGAGCGGCTGGAGCAACTTCCGGCGGAACTACCCGCTGTTCGCGGAGCGTGGTCTGCGCGTGCTCGTGCCCGACACGCTCGGCTACGGTTATTCGAGCAAGCCTGACGACCGCGACTACGACCTCGCGTTCCTCGCGGGCGCGCAGCGGAGGTTCCTCGACGCGCTCGGCGTCGGGCGCTTCTCGCTCGTCGGCAACTCGCACGGCGGCGCGATGTCGATCCAGCTCGCGCTGGACCTTCCGGAGCGCGTCGAAAAGCTCGTCCTCATGGCCCCGGGCGGCCTCGAGGAGCGCGAGACGTACATGCAGATGGCCGGCATCCGCGTGATGATGGAGGCCTTCTTCGACAAGCGCGGGATCACCAGGGAGAGCATGCGGCGCGTGTTCTCTCTGCAGCTCTTCGACCCGTCGCTCGTCACCGACGAGATCCTCGCCGAGCGCCTCGAGATCGCGGAATTGCAGCCCAAGCGCGTGCTGAGCAGCATGCGCGTGCCGATGCTCGCGCCGGAGCTGTCGCGCATCGCGTGCCCCGTGCTGGCCCTCTGGGGCATGAACGACCAGTTCTGCCCGTCGTCCGGGGCGCTGACGATCGCGAAGGCCTGCAAGCGCGCGCGCGTCACGCTGCTGACGGAGTGCGGCCACTGGGTCATGGTCGAGCACGCCGACTACTTCAACCGCGCCTGCCTCGACTTCCTCCTGGAACGGTGATGGCTGGAGCCGGCATGGACGACGCGCTCCGCACGCGGCTCGGCGACGAGCTCTTCGGCGCCCTGCGCGAGCGGCGCACCGTCGAGCCGCTGACGAGCCGCTACCCCGACGTCACCATCGAGGACGGCTACCACATCTCGCGGCGGCTCCTGGCGCGGCGCGAGGCGGACGGCGAGCGCGTCATCGGCAAGAAGATCGGCGTCACCAGCAAGGCCGTGCAGCGCATGCTCGACGTGCACCAGCCGGACTTCGGCTGGCTCACCGACCGCATGCACGGCGAGGGGGAGCTGCCGATCTCGAAGGTGCTCATCCAGCCCAGGGCCGAGGGCGAGATCGCCTTTCTGCTGAAGAAGGACCTCGTCGGCCCCGGCGTGACGGACGCCGATGTGCTCGCCGCCACCGACTGCGTGATGGCGTGCTTCGAGATCGTCGATTCGCGCATCCGCGACTGGAAGATCCGCATCCAGGACACGGTCGCCGACAACGCGTCGAGCGGCCTGTTCGTGCTCGGGCGCGAGCGCGTCAAGCCCGGGGACGTGGACTTCGTCACCTGCGGCATGGTGGTCGAGAAGAACGGCGAGATCGTGTCCACGGGCGCGGGCGCGGCGGCGCTCGGCTCCCCGGTGCACTGCGTGCGCTGGCTCGCCAACACCCTCGGTGCCTTCGACGTCCCGCTGCGCGCGGGCGAGATCGTCCTGTCGGGGTCGCTCGTGCCCCTCGAGCCGGTCGTGGCCGGCGATCACATGCGCGTCCGCATCGCGGGCATCGGCAGCGCGGAGGTGCGGTTTTCATGAGGATCAAGGCGGCCATCATCGGGTCGGGCAACATCGGCACGGACCTCTGCATCAAGGCGCGGCGCAGCGAGTGGATCGAGCCCGCGTGGATGGTGGGCATCGACCCCGCGTCCGACGGCCTCGAAAAGGCCCGGCAGATGGGCCTTGCGACGACCGCCGAGGGCGTCGATGGCCTGCTCGCGCGCGTGAAGGCCGACGGCATCCGCATCGCCTTCGACGCCACGAGCGCGCACGCGCACCACGACAACTCGCGCAAGCTCGAGGCGCTCGGCGTGGTCGTCATCGATCTGACGCCCGCGGCGATCGGCCCGTACTGCATCCCGCCCGTGAACCTGCGCGAGCAGGTCGGAAGGGGGGCCACGAACGTCAACATGGTGAGCTGCGGTGGCCAGGCCACGATCCCGATGGTGGCGGCCGTCTCCCGCGTGCAGGCCGTGGAGTACGCCGAGGTGGTGTGCACGGTGGCGTCGCGCTCGGTGGGCCCGGGAACGCGCCAGAACATCGACGAGTTCACGCGCACGACCGCCGGCGCGGTCGAGCGCATCGGCGGCGCCCGGCGCGGCAAGGCCATCATCATCATCAACCCCGCGGAGCCGCCGCTCATCATGCGCGACACGATCCACTGTCTGACCGTCGAGCCGCCCGACGAGGCGGCCATCGCGAAGTCGGTCAAGGACATGGTCGCGGAGGTGCAGCGCTACGTGCCCGGGTATCGCCTCAAGCACGGACCGGTCATCGACGGCCGGCGCGTCTCG
The DNA here is from genome assembly GCA_964593795.1 of uncultured Myxococcales bacterium. Taxonomy (GTDB): domain Bacteria; phylum Myxococcota_A; class Polyangia; order JAHFDS01; family JAHFDS01; genus JAHFDS01. The sequence goes on from CAZQJC010000150.1 coordinate 5,047, forward strand.
ACCTTCATGGAGGTCGAAGGCCTCGGGGACTACCTGCCGAAGTACGCGGGCAACCTCGACATCATGACCGCGGCGGCGCTCCGCACCGGCGAGCTCTTCGCGCGCGAGATGCTCGAGGGCACGTGGCGGCCGCAGGCGCGCGCGGAAGGAGCGCGGAAGTGAGCCACAGCCTCACCGGCGTCGCGATCACGCTCCACGACATGACGCTCCGCGACGGGATGCACCCGAAGCGGCACCAGATCACGCTCGAGCAGATGGTGCGCGTGGCCTCGGCGCTCGACCGCGCGGGGGTGCCGCTCCTCGAGGTGACGCACGGCGACGGCCTCGGCGGCGCGTCGGTCAACTACGGCTTCCCGCTGTGCTCCGACGAGGAGTACCTGCGCGCCGTGGTGCCGGAGCTGTCGCGCGCGCGCGTCTCCGCGCTGCTCCTGCCGGGCATCGGCACGGTGGACCACCTGCGCATGGCGGCCGATTGCGGCGTCAAGTGCATCCGCGTGGCCACGCATTGCACCGAGGCGGACGTGAGCGGCCAGCACATCGGCCTTGCGCGCAAGCTGGGCCTCGACACCGTGGGCTTCCTGATGATGGCGCACATGGTGACGCCCGAAGAGCTCGCCCTGCAGGGAAAACTCATGGAGGGCTACGGCGCGAACTGCATCTACTGCACGGACTCCGCCGGGACGATGTTGCCGGCCGACGTGACCGCGCGGATCGGCGCATTGCGGGCCGCGTTGCGGCCCGAGACCGAGATCGGCTTTCACGGCCACCACAACCTCTCGCTCGGTGTCGCGAACTCCGTGGCCGCGGCGGAGGCCGGCGCGCGCCGCATCGACGCGTCGCTGGCGGGGCTCGGAGCGGGCGCCGGCAACACGCCGCTCGAGGTGATGGCCACGGTGCTCGAGCGCATGGGTGCGGTGCACGGCACCGACCTCTACGGCCTCATGGACGCGGCCGAGGAGCTGGTGGTTCCGATGATGGACATGCCGGTGCGCATCGACCGCGACGCGCTGATCCTGGGCTTCGCGGGCGTGTACTCGTCGTTCCTGCTGTTCGCGCAGCGCGCGGGCGCCAAGTACGGCGTCTCGCCGCGCGACATCCTGGTCGAGATGGGCCGGCGCAAGACGGTCGGTGGCCAGGAGGACATGATCGAGGACGTCGCGCTCGACCTCGCCAAGCGCAAGCCGGCATGAGCGAGCCCGCGGACGCCTTTCGCGCCGAGCTGCGCGCGTGGCTCGAGGCGCATTGCCCTGCGTCGCAGCGGCAGCCGCTCGGCGGCGAGGCCGACGAGGTCTGGGGCGGCAGGCGAGGGCGCTTCCCGAGCGACGACGCGCGGCTGTGGCTCGCGCGGGCGGCCGAGCGTGGCTTCACGGCACCCATGTGGCCACGCGAATATGGCGGCGCGGGCCTGTCCGCCGCGGAGGCGCGCGTGCTCGACGAGGAGATGCGGCGGCTCGGGTGCCGGCTGCCGCTCCGGAGCCTCGGCATCTGGATGCTCGGCCCCGTGCTGCTCGAGTTCGGTGACGAGGCGCAGAAGCGCCGGCACCTGCCGCCCATGGCGCGCGGCGAGATCCGCTGGTGCCAGGGCTACAGCGAACCGGGCGCCGGCTCGGACCTCGCGAGCCTGGCCACGCGGGCCGTGCGCGACGGCGAGCACTTCGTCGTCGACGGCCAGAAGGTGTGGACGTCGCACGCCGACAAGGCCGACTGGATGTTCTGCCTGGTGCGCACGGACGCAGGAGGCGGCAAGCACGAGGGCATCAGCTTCCTGCTCATCGAGCTCGCGACGCCCGGCGTATCGGTGAGGCCCATCCAGCTCATCAGCGGCTCCTCGCCCTTTTGCGAGACGTTCTTCGATGGAGCGCGCGTGCCGGCGGAGAACCTGGTCGGCAAGGCGGGGCAGGGCTGGACCATCGCCAAGGCGCTGCTGGGTCATGAGCGCGAGGCGGTGGCGCGCCTCCGCGACGCGCGCACCGACGAGGAAGAGCCCCTCGAGGCGCTCGCGCGGCGCACGATCGGCCTGCGTGAAGGCGTGCTCGCCGAGCCCGTCCTGCGCGACCGCATCGCGCAGGCGAACCTCGACTTCCTGTGCCAGAAGCTCACGCTGCGCCGGTCCGCGGAGCGCGCGCAGGCGGGGCGCGGGCCGGGCCCGGAGGCGTCCATCGCCAAGCTCTACGGCACCGAGCTCAACCAGCGCCGGCGTGACCTGCGCGTCCTCTTGCTCGGTACGCAGGGGATCGGCTGGGAGGGCGAGGGCTACGCGCCCGACGAGCTCGCGACCACGCGCGACTGGCTGCGCTCGCGCGCCAACACGATCGAGGGCGGGACGTCCGAGATCCAGCTCAACATCATCGCCAAGCGCGTGCTGGGGTTGCCGGATTGACGCTGCTCCTGACGCCCGAGCAGGAAGCCCTCGGCCGGACGGCGCGGGACTTCGTGCGCGCGCGGCTGCCGATCGCGCGGGCGCGCACGCTGCGTGGAGCGGGCTACGACCGCGAGGCGTGGCGCGCGATGGCGGAGCTGGGCCTGGCCGGCATCCTGGTGCCCGAGGCGCACGAGGGCGCAAGCCTCGGCTTCGCGGAGCTCGGGGTGGTGATGGAGGAGCTCGGCCGGACGCTGGCGCCCGTGCCGATGCTGTCCGCGGTCATCGGCGCGAGCGCGCTCGTGCTCGGCGGGAGCGACGCCCACCGAGAGGCGCACCTGCGACGCATCTGCCGAGGCGAATGTATCGTGGCACTGGCTTGCCAGGAGGGTGCTCGGCACGCGCCGTACCGCGTGGCGACGCGCCTCGAGCGCGCCGGCGGGGGACACGTGCTCTCCGGGCACAAGCGCTTCGTCCTCGACGCGCCGGCGGCTGACGCCCTCGTGGTCGTGGCGAGGGTAGGGGGCGCCGGCGATGCCCGCGAGGGGCTCGCGCTGGTGCTCGTCCCCGCGAGCGCGGCCGGCGTGACCGTGTCGTCGCGTCGCACCATCGACGGACGCCTCGCCGGCGACGTGGCCTTCGACGGCGTGCGCCTCGACGAGGGAGCGCTCCTCGGCCAGCCCGGCTCCGGCGCGGACCTCCTCGATCGTCTGCTCGATCGCGCGACGATCGCGCTCTCGGCGGAGATGCTGGGCGGCGCGACCCAGGTCTTCGAGCGCACGCTCGAGTACCTGAGGACGAGGAGGCAGTTCGGCGTGCCGATCGGCTCGTTCCAGGCGCTCAAGCACCGTGCCGCGCGCCTCTTCGGAGACCTCGAGCTGTCGCGTTCCGTCGTCCTCGAGGCCCTGCGCGCGCTCGACGCTGACCGCGCAGATGTTCCGACCCTCGCGTCCGCCGCCAAGGCGCGGCTCTCCGACACGTTCCTCGCGTGCGCCGCAGAGGCCATCCAGATGCACGGCGGCATCGGCGTCACCGAGGAGCACGACGTGGGCCTCTACTACAAGCGCGCCCGCGTCGCCGAGCTCACCTTCGGCGACGCCCCTTACCACCGCGACCGCTTCGCCCGCCTTTCCGGCTTCTGAGGGGGCGCGCTCACGCTACGCTGCGGCGGATGCGAGCGCTCCTCTGCACCGAATGGGGTCCGGCGTCCAAGCTGGTCGTCGCCGACGTGCCCGACCCGACGCCTGGCCCCACCGAGGCCGTCGTGCGCGTGCACGCGGCGTCCGTGAACTTCCCGGACACGCTCATCATCGAAAACAAATATCAGATGCGCGCGGCGCCGCCGTTCTCGCCGGGCGGCGAGTGCACCGGCGTCGTCGAGGCCGTGGGCGCCGAGGTCACGCGCGTGCGGCCTGGCGATCGCGTGCTCGCGTTCACTGGCTACGGCTGCTTCGCAGAGAAGGTCCGCGCGGACGCGCGCGCGCTCGTGCCGCTCGAGGACGGCGTGGACCTCGTGCTCGCGTCCACGCTCCCCATGACGTTCGGCACGTCGCTCCACGCGCTCGAGGATCGCGCGGTGCTCACGCCGGGCGAGACGCTGGTCGTCCTCGGCGCGGCGGGCGGCGTGGGCCTGGCGGCCATCGAGATCGGAAAGGCGCTCGGCGCGCGCGTGATCGCGGCGGCCTCGAGCGCCGAGAAGCTCGCGCTGTGCAAGGAGCACGGCGCCGACGCGCTCATCGACTACGGCACCGAGTCCCTGGGCCTGCGCATCAAGGAGCTGACGCGCGGCAAGGGCGCCGACATCGTCTACGACCCGGTCGGCGGCGCGCTGACGGAGCAGGCCGTGCGCGCGATGGCGTGGCGCGGGCGCCTCCTCGTCATCGGCTTCGCGAGCGGCGAGATCCCGAAGATCCCGCTCAACCTCCCGCTCCTCAAGGGGTGCTCGCTCGTCGGCGTGTTCTGGGGCGAGCTGACGCGTCGCGAGCCCGAGCGCCTCGCGGTCAACCTGCAGACGCTGTTCCTCTGGCTCAAGGAGGGCAAGATCCGGCCGCACGTCTCGGGTACGTACCCGCTCGAGCGCGGCGCCGAGGCCATCGCGGCGCTCGCGGAGCGGCGCGTCTCGGGCAAGCTCGTGATCACCCCATGAAGCTCCCGCGCGCGCTCATCCCCGGCCGGCACGTCCGCCGCTTCCGGCCCGACGAGGTCACGACGACGAACCACGCCGCGGAGGACGACCCCCACGCCGCCGGCCTCGATCGCGCCGACGTGGCGGCGATGTGGCGGGCCACGGTGGACCTCTACGAGACGGGCCTGCACCCGGCGATCGCGCTCTGCGTGCGGCGGCGCGGCGTGGTCGTCATCGATCGCGCGATCGGGCACCTGCGCGGCAACGCCCCGGGTGACCGCAAGGACGCGGAGCGGCCGCTGGCGCGGCCCGGCTCGCTCTACAACCTGTTCTCCGCCTCGAAGGCCATCACCGCGATGGTGGTGCACCTGCTCGACGAGCGCGGCCTGGTGCACCTCGACGACCCCGTGTGCGAGTACATCCCGGAGTTCGGGCACAAGGGCAAGGAGTGGGTCACGATCCGCCACGTGCTCACGCACCGCGCGGGCATCCCCGCGGTCGAGGGCGCGCCCGTCGACGTGTCGCTGCTGGCCGATCGCAAGCGCATCCTCCAGCTGCTCTGCGAGGCCGAGCCGGTCTCGGTGCCGGGTCGCAGGCTCGCGTACCACGCCATCACGGGCGGCTACGTGCTCGGTGAGATCGTCGAGCGCGTGACCGGGCGCTCGCTGCGCCAGGTCCTCGAGGACGAGATCGCTCGGCCGCTCGGCCTGTCGGACTTCTCCTACGGCGTGCCCGAGGCGCGCCTGGCCGAGGTGGCGGAGAACGCCTTCACGGGCCTGCCCGCCTTGCCGCCGCTCTCTTACCTGCTCCAGCGCTCGCTCGGTGTGGGCGTCGCCGAGGCGACGGCGCTCTCGAACAGCCGCGAGTTCCTCACCGCGGTGGTGCCGTCGGGCAACCTCATCACGACCGCCGACCAGGCGTGCCGCTTCTTCGAGATGCTGCGCCAGGACGGAAAGCTCGGCAGCGTGCGCGTGTTCGACCGCCGCACGGTGCGCCGCGCGGTCGCCGAGACGAGCTACCTCGAGATCGACTCGTTCCTCGGCCTGCCCGTGCGTTACGGCATGGGCTTCATGCTGGGAGGCGAGCACTTCAGCCCGTACGGCGCGAGGTCCCCCCAGGCGTTCGGCCACATCGGCTTCTCGAACGTGATCGCCTGGGCCGACCCCGAGCGCGAGCTGAGCGCCTGCATGATGACGACCGGCAAGCCCTTCATCACGCCCGGCCAGGTCGCGTGGATCAGCGCCGTGCGCACGATCGCGGAGCGCTGCCGGGCGTAGGGTTGCGCGCCACCACGTGCCCGAAGGGCCCACCCGTGGCGACCACCACCTCGAGGCCGGCGGCCCGCGCTTCGTCGTGTCGGCCCCAGCGACGCTCGAGTGGGCTCCCGCTCAGCGGTTGAACATCCAGGCGCGATCGAGGGCCGCCGCGTGGTCGGGGCCGAGGGTCGTGGCGGGCCGGTAGCCCCTCGGCGTATAGCGGCCGCTCAGGCGCCGGAAGCCGTTGCCCATGAGGTTCGTCTCGATGCCGTCGCCGTCGTAGTCCGTGAAGACGTGGTCGAGGTAGAAGGCGTGACCGAGCTCGTGCAGCGCGGCTCCCACGTAGGTCGAGGCGTACTGACCGCGCGTCAGCGGGCCGAAGGCCTGGTCGCCGTTCCAGTCGTCCACGCCCGCGTCCGCCGTCTGCTCGAACACGGCGGCCTGGTCCTTCGGATCCACCGCGATCGTGTCGAAGCCGCCGACGCCCAGGAAGTGCGCGCCCTGGAGGACGTAGCCGGTGCTGTCGCCCTCCCACGGCGCCCCCGAGCCGCCGTTGCCGGAGAACTTGATGGTGCGACCGGCGACCGTCGCGAGGTCGTAGATGTAGAGCGTCACGTTGCGCGCGTGATAGGCGGCCGGCAGGCGCGCGAACATCTCCGCCATCGCGGCGCCCGGCGCGTCCGGCTGGGCCTGGTACCACGCGGCGTCGTGCTGGCCCACGAGGTAGACCACGTTCCAGTCACCTGCGGCCGTCGCGTCGAGCGCGAACGTCTTGCCCTGGCCCGCGGCGTCGCGATAGCCGGCGGCCGCCATGTCGGTCGCGTAGAAGTCCCGTGCGAGGCGGGCGAAGTTGCCGAGGCGTTCGGAGAGGCAGCTCCGAAACGGGCGATCGGAGGGCGTGAAGTAGACCGCGCGCACCTTGCGCGTCACCGTGAGGTCGAGGGTCTGCAGGTCCGTCGGCGCGATCGTGCGGCACGTCGACGTGGTGCACGCGCGGCGTTCGTCGCGGTGCTCGGCGCGCCACGACGTCGGGGTGACACGCGGGCGCGGGAACGAAACCGCCGCGTGCGGCACCGTCGCGCCGGTGGGCGGGCGGCACGCTGTGCCTGGGGCCAAGAGGGCCGTCCTGACGCGCAGCTCGGCGCCGCTCGCGCTCGTGTCCACGCGCTCGATGGTGGCGCTGTACCCGCCGGTCGGGCGGCGGCCCGCGCTGTAGAACACGACCCACCGCTGCGAGAAGTCGACGGCTGGCGCGGACGCGCCGAAGAGCGCGCGGTAGGAGGCGGCCGTCTTGACGAGCTGCCGGCTCTCGCGCGTTCCGACGCTCGCAGGCACGGGCAGGTCGAGCGCGGTCAGCGCGAAGGCGGCACGGTCGGCCTTCTCGTCGGGAGCCTCCGCGGCTGCGACGGAGAGCTCGACGTCGCCGTCCTCGGCGACGGGATCGGCGCCGCAGCTCGACAGCAGCGGCAGCAAGGAAGCGAGGGCGAGGAGCGACAGGTGTGACGAGCCGTGGCGGGACATGCGGCGCACCCTTGCACATCCCGGCGCGTGGGTGCAGCCGGAAACGCGCGGATCAGAGCGGCGGGGCGACTGGCTCCGCCGCCGCTCCAGGGCGCGCCGCGGGGCGCCTCGTGTGGCGCTCACGCACCGCGCTCGCGAAGCGGAAGGCGCCGTCGACGACGTGGAGCGCGCGGGGCGAGGGGAACACCTCGAACGCGTGCTGCGCGTAGGGGACCTCGAGGTAGCAGGTGGGCTCGCCGGGGACGGCCCGGAGGGCCTCGGCGAAGCGGCGCGCCTCCCCGACCGGGGCGAGCGTGTCGCGGGTGCCGTGCACGAGCATGAAGGGCGGGCGGCCGCGGTGCACGCGATCGATCGGCGAGGCCTCGCGATAGCGGGCCTCTCCCTCGGAGCGCGAGGTCTTGAGGACGAAGCGCTCGAGCAGCATGCGCAGGCCGTCGTTCGGCTGGTGCCCGTGCCGGTCGAGCAGGTCGTAGGTCCCGTAGAAGCCGAGGCAAGCCTGCACGCTCGTGTCGATGTGCTCGAAGCCGGCCTGGTACGCGGGGTCGTTGGCCGTCAGCGCCGCCAGGGAGGCGAGGTGCGCCCCCGAGGAGTTGCCAGCGATGACGAGGAAGCTCGGATCGCCGCCGTATTCGTGGGCGTGCTCGCGCACCCAGGCGAGGGCCGTCTTGATGTCGCAGATGTGCTCGGGGAACGTCGCGCGCGGGCTCAGCCGATGATCGACCGAGAAGCAGACCCAGCCGCGGGCCGCGAAGTGCTGCAGGAGCGGCAAGCCCTGGCGCTGACGGTGGCCGATCATCCAGCCGCCGCCGTGCACGTACACGAGCACCGGCAGGCCGCTGCCGCCACGGCGCGGCTGGTGGACGTCGAGCGCGAGCGTCTGACCGTCGATGCGCGCGAAGGGCACGTGGCCGGTGCACCGGACGGCGAGGTCGAAGACGGGGATCGGCACCACCAGCTTGCGCAGCGTCTCGAGCGTGCCGCGCGGGGGTGCGGCGGGCGCGTCGAACGCGTCGAGGGCGGCGCCGATGCGCGAGCGCTGCTGGTGGCCGTGCGCGTAGTGCGCCAGGAGCAGGATCCACGAGGTGCCGAGCAGCGCGCCGCCGATGGCGGCGGGTACGCCGGTCGCGCCCCCGAGGTACACGAGCGCGAGCGCGGCCGCGAGCTGGACGAGCACGTGGTGCACCGCGAGCTCGCCGACGAGCCAGCCCGCGAAGAAGAAGACGGCCGCGAGGGTCGCGGGCGCGCGGACGGGACGCCAGACGTTCAGCGAGAGCAGGAGACTGAGCGCCCCCATCCCCGCGAGCGCCCAGCTCGCGTTCACACGCGCTCCAGGATCGTCACGTTGGCCTGCCCGCCGCCCTCGCACATGGTGACGAGGCCGTAGCGGCCCTGGATGCGCTCGAGCTGGCCGAGGAGCGTCGTCACGAGGCGCGCGCCGCTCGCGCCGAGCGGGTGCCCGAGCGCGATCGCGCCGCCGCAGGGGTTCACGCGGGCGAGGTCGGCGCCGGTCTCGCGCTGCCACGCGAGCACCACGGACGCGAAGGCCTCGTTGATCTCCACCACGTCCATGTCTTGTATCCGAAGGCCGGTCCTGTGCAAGGCCCTCTTCGTGGCCGGGATGGGCGCCGTCAGCATCCAGACCGGATCGTCGCCGAGGACGCTCAGGTGGTGGACGCGGGCGCGCGGCCGCAGGCCATGCTCGCGCACGGCCCGCTCGGACGCGATCAGCATCGCGGCGGCGCCGTCGGAGATCTGGCTCGAGGTGCCGGCGGTGATGCGGCCGCCCTCCTCGATCGTCTTCAGGGACGCGAGCCGTTCACGCGAGGTGTCGCGCCGCGGGCCCTCGTCGCGGGCGAGCTCGCCGAAGGGCGCGATCTCCGCGTCGAAGGCGCCCGCGTCCTGCGCGGCGGCGGCGCGGCGGTGGCTCTCGAGCGCGAACTCCTCGAGCCGCTCACGCGACAGCTCCCAGCGCGCCGCGATGCGCTCGGCCGAGCGGAACTGCGACAGCGGCTCGGCGCCGTAGCGGGCCTCCCAGCCGCGCGCGCCCGCGAATGGATGCGGATATCCGTATGTGTTCCCCACCAGCATGGCGGCGCTGATCGGGATGGCGCTCATGTTCTGCACGCCGCCCGCGACCACGAGGTCGGCGGTGCCGCTCATGACGGCCTGCGCCGCGAAGTGCAGCGCTTGCTGCGACGAGCCGCACTGCCGGTCGATCGTCACGCCCGGCACGTGATCGGGCAGGCCCGCGGAGAGCCAGCAGGTACGCGCGATGTCGCCCGCCTGCGGGCCGATCGAGTCGACGCAGCCGAAGATGACGTCCTCGACCGCGCCGGGATCGACGCGGGTGCGCCGGACGAGCGCGTCGAGCACGTGGGCACCGAGATCGGCGGGGTGGACCTTCGCGAGGCCCCCGTTCTTCTTGCCGACCGGCGTGCGGACGGCGTCGATGAGGAATGCGTCGGGCATGTAGTTTCGTCCTGCTAGGGGGTGTCGAAGAGGTGTCGCGCGAGGCGCGCGCGGTGGAAGGCCGCGTCGCCGAACGAGGCGGCGAGCGCCCACGCGCGCTTCATCCAGAGGTGCAGATCGTGCTCGAACGAGTAGCCGATGGCGCCGTGGCACTGCAGGGCCACGCGCGCCGCGATCGTCGCCGCGTCGGAGGCGCGCGCCTTGGCCATCGAGACGGCGAGCGCGCGATCGGGCTCGCTCCGCGCCATCGCGTACGCGGCGGCGTGGACGACCGGGCGCGCGAACTCGACCGCGAGGAGCGCGTCCGCGAGGTGGTGGCCGATGGCCTGGAAGGCGCCGATGGGCCGGCCGAACTGCTCGCGCACCTTGGCGTAGGCGGCGGTCAGCTCGATCATCTGCGCGCCGAGCCCCACGAGCTCGGCTGCCGCGAGCAGCGCCGCGCGGTCGGCGGCGGCCGCGAGCGCCGTGCGGGCGACCTCTCCGGCGGCGATGCGGCTCGTCGCGGGCGGCGGCGCGGTCAGCCGGAAGAGCCGCCGCGCGCCGTCCACCGAGCGCTCGGGGAGGAGCTCGACCGCCTCGCGCTTGAGCGCGTGCAGCGCGCCGTCGTGCTCGACCAGCAGGAGCTCAGCGACGTGCGCGTCCGCGACGTGGAGCTGCCCACCGAGGCGGACCGCGAGGCGCGCGTCGCCCGCGGCCACGCGAGGCAGCCAGTGCGCCGCCAGGTCAGGGGCCGCGTCGCGAAGGAGCGCCACGCCCACGCAGGTCTCGAGGAGCGGCTCCGGCAGCGCCGCGCGCCCCGCCTCCTCGAACAGCAGCACGAGGTCGAGCTCGCTGCCTCCGAGGCCGTCCTGCGCCTCGGGCGCGAGGACCGCCGGGATCCCTTGCTCGGCGAGCTTCCGCCAGAGCGCCGCCGAGCGCCCATCGCCCTCGCCCCACGCCGCGCGCACGACCGCGGGCGGGCACTCTCGGCGCAGGAGGTCGCGGAACGCCTGCTGGAACGCGCGCTGCTCGTCGGAGAAGGCGAACCTCACGGCTTGGCCTTGGGCAGCCCGAGCACGCGCTCGGCGACGACGTTCTTCTGGATCTCGTTCGTGCCCGCGTAGATCGGCCCCGCGAGCGCGAACTGGTAGCCCTTCATCCACGCCCCCGCGTCGACCGCGCCGGGGGCGCCTTGCGCGAGCTCCGCGCGCTCGCCGAGGAGCGCCAGCGCCGTCTCGTGCATGCGCACGTCCATCTCCGACCAGAAGATCTTGTTGAGGCTCGCCTCGGCGCCGAGCTTCTCGCCCTCCGAGAGGCGCGTCACCGTGCGCAGCGTGTAGAGCTGGTACGCCTCGGCGTCCATCCACGCTTGCACCACGCGGTCGCGCAGACCCGGGTCGGCAAAGCCGCGGTACCTCCGGTAGAGCTCGACGAGGCGCGCCGCCGTGGCCGAAAAACGCCCGGGGCTGCGCAGGGAGAGGCCCCGCTCCGAGCTCGCCGTCGCCATCGCGACGCGCCAGCCCTCGTGTACGCCGCCGAGCACGTCGCGGTCGGGCACGAACACGCCGTCGCAGAACACCTCGGCGAAGCCCGCGTCGCCGTCGAGGCGCCCGACGGGCCGTACGGTCACGCCCTCCGCGCGCAGCGGCACCAGGAAATACGTCAGGCCCTTGTGCCGGGGCGCCGCCGGATCGGTGCGAAACAGGCCGAAAAGGTGGTCGCAGAACGCGCCGCGCGTGCACCACGTCTTCTGTCCGTGGAGGCGCCAGCCGCCGTCGACGCGCTCGGCGCGGCTCTGGATGCCCGCGAGGTCGCTGCCCGCGTTGGGCTCCGACCAGCCCTGCGCCCAGACCTCCTCGGCGGCCGCCATCTTGCGCAGGATCCGCGACTTCTGGTCCTCCGTGCCGAACTCGAAGAGCGTGGGCGCGAGGAGGAAGATGCCGTTCTGCGCGACGCGCGCGGGTGCGCCGGCCCGGTAGTACTCCTCCTCGAAGATGAGCCACTCCCAGAGCGAGGCGCCGCGGCCGCCGTACTCGCGCGGCCACGAGACGGCCGCGAGGCCCGCGTCGAAGAGCTGCCGCTCCCACACCTTGCAGCGCGCGAAGCCCTCCTCGGTGTCACCGGACGGCAGGGCAGGGCGCGGGACGTTCGCCTCGAGCCAGTCGCGCACCTCGCGGCGGAAGGCCTCGTGCTCCGCGGAATGCCGCAGGTCCATCGCGCCCGTCATTTCTTGAGCGACGCCGCCATCGACTTCGGGTCCTGGCCTGCCAGGTAGTCCGACTGCGTCAAGGCATTGTGGCTGTGCGCCAGGTGGTGCAATCCATACGTGGACTCGATGACGTCCTGCAGGCCCATGCGGTCCTCGGCCTGGTTGAGCGCGCGCTTGGCGAGCGCCATCCCGAAGCGCGGCATCTCCGCCGCCTTGCGCGCGATGGCGAGCGCCGCGCCGTCGAGCTCGGCGCGCGGCACGACGCGGTTGACCATGCCCACCTCGTACGCGCGGCGGGCCGGCATGCGCTCGCCGAGGAGCAAGAGCTCGCGCGCGATGCGCGGCGGCATCATGAACGGGTGCGCGAAGTACTCGACGCCCGGGATGCCCATGCGCAGCACGGGATCCGCGAAGAACGCGTCCTCCGAGGCCACGATGAGGTCGCACACCCACGCGAGCATCAGCCCGCCCGCGATGCACGCACCCTGGACCCGCGCGATCGTCGGCTTGGGCAGCGCGCGCCAGCGACGGCAGAGCCCGAGGTAGAGCTCGTCCTCGCGCACGAAGGTGCCCTCGGCGCCCGCGCGGCCCTCGTGCTCCCACCAGGTGGTGGCGAGGCGCGGGAACGACTTGTGGATGTCGCGGCCGGGCGTGCCGATGTCGTGCCCCGCCGAGAAGTGATCGCCCTCGCCGCCGAGCACGATCGCGGAGATCGCATCGCTCGCCACCGCACGCCGGAACGCGGCGTCGAGCGCCTGCAGGAGGCGAGCGTTCTGCGCGTTCCTGTAGCGCGGGCGGTTGAGCGTGACGATCGCGACCGGGCCGTCCTCCGCGTAGAGGACCGGATCGCCCTCCTCGGGCAGCGCTTCTTCCGTGCTCACGAGGCGAGCTCCTTGATGGTGGTCGTGGCCCCGGGTGCGAGGCGCCCGAGCGTCTCCGCGGCCTCGGCGACGATGCGCTCGACGAGCTCGGCCACCGTCGGCAGCTCGTCGATGACGCCGACGTTCTGGCCCGCGGGCAAGATCCCTGCGTCGGTCCGGCCCTCGACCAGCGCCGCGCGCGTCAGCATCGGCGCGGAGGCCGCCATCGCCATCGTGCCGAGCGACATGCCCTGCGCCCGCTTCATGGCCAGGCCCTCGCGAAAGAGCGCCGTGAACGACGCGCCGGTCATGGCGCGGAACGTCCACGCGTGGCGCAGCCCCGCGAGCAGCGCGCCGAGGCGCGAGCGGCGCTCGAGCCGCGCGATGACCGGCGTCTGGATCACGCGCTGCGGCGCCCCGTCGATCGCGCTCGTGACGACCGTGCTCGTCACCGTGGCCTCGACGTAGCGCGCCTTGATGGCGTCCGGCACGGTGCTCTCCTTGGTGAGCAGAAAGCGCGTGCCCATCGCGACGCCGCTCGCCCCGAAGGCGAGGGCCGCCACGAGCCCGCGCCCGTCGAAGAAGCCGCCCGCGCCGAGGACGGGGCACTTCACCGCGTCCACCACCTGGGGAAGCAGGAGCGTCGTCGGCACGGGTCCGGTGTGGCCGCCGCCCTCGGCGTTCTGCGCGATCAGGCAATCCACGCCGAGCGACGCCATCTTCTCTGCGTGCCTGCGCGCGCCCACCGTCACCATCGACAGCACGCCGCCCTTCTTGAGGGCCTCCAGGATCTTCGGCCCCGGCGGCCCCGCGAAGCTCGCGACCTTGATGCGCTCGCGCACGAGGAGCGCCACGCGCGCCTCCGCGTCCGCCGCGTCGCCGCGCAGGTTGACGCCGAACGGCCGGTCGGTGCGCGACTTCACCTCCGCGATCGCGGCCCCGAGCTCGGGCAGGGTCATCGTCGCCGACGCCAGGACGCCGAGGCCCCCTGCGCGCGCGGTGGCCGTCACGAGCCGCGGCCCCGCGACCCAGCCCATGCCGGTCTGCACGATCGGCACCTCGATCCCGAAGAGGTCGCACACGCGCGTGTGCAGCGCCGGCGGGACCCTCACCGCAGCTCCTTCTTGCGCAGCCCGGCGGGATCGAGCACGCCGCGGATGAGGGCGAGCTCCTCGGCCGAGGGCGCGCGCGTCACGGGCACGTCGGGCGCGATCGAAAGGGGAAAGCCCGTCTGCGCCTGCACGTCCTCGGCGCGCACCCCCGGGTGCAGCGAGCGCACGCGCATCGTGCGATCCGGCGTCTCGAAGTCGAGCACTGCGAGGTTCGTCACCACGCGCCGCAGGGCATGGAAGCGCCCCGCGACCCCTAGCGCGGCCGCGCGATCGCCGCCCACGCCGGAGACGCAGTCCACCTGCGGCACGAAGCTGCGCGTCGAGTGCGCCGGGATCCAGTAGCTCGTCGGGTGGTTGATCGTGTTGCCCGGCGCGCCGCGCATGCCGAGGAGCTGCGCCTTGGGTCGCCGCGGATCGCCGATGCACGCGATGTTCTGGTTGCCGAAGCGATCGATCTGGCTCGCGCCCATCATCACGTGCCGCCGCCCCGACGCGACGACGTCGAAGATCGCGCGGTAGGGCAGCCAGCCCTCGACCACGCGCGAGCCGTCGGGTCGGTCGAGCACGAGGCTCGCCACGCCGTCGGTCATGAGGAGCTCCGGCTCGAACGTCAACCGCGCGAGGCGCGCGCCGAGCGAGGGGATAAGGCCGATCGGCGAGGCCAGGATCTCGCCGTCGCCGCGGAAGGCCTCCGCGCACGCGACGACGCACAGCTCGTCGAGCGCGAAGTCGGTCGTCACGGTGCTCATCGCGCCTCCAGTCGGCGGCGGTACTCCGCCGCGTCGCACCCGAGCCACTCTTCCGAGAACGCGCGCCACTTCTCGGGATCTGCCGCGGCCTCCGCGTACGCGCGCTGGAACGCCTCGTCGCGCCCGTAGTCCGGCTCGCAGGACGTGAAGTGCGCGCCCTTCGGGGCCTCCACCACGCCGTCCACCCACATGCGCGGCAGGCGCAGCGCGGGAAGGCCCAGGGCCGAGAGCTCCTCCGTCGGTACGACGCGCTCGCAGGACACGAAGCGCCGCTTCGCCGCCTGCAGGAAGAGGTCGTCGAAGTAGGGGTCCGGCCCGAGGAGCGCCGCGTTCCCCGTCGCGTCCGCGCGATGCGCGTGCACGAGCGCCACGTCGAGGTGGATGGCGGGCATCGCCAGGAGCGCCTCGCCGTCGTCGTAGGGCGAGCGCACCGTGCGCAGCTCCGGCCACAGGCGCGGCACGTCGGACCCGAGCCCGGCGCGCGTCGGCAGGAACGGCAGCCGGAGCGCCGCGGCGTAGAGGCCCCACTGCAGCATGCCCTCGTCGAGCTCGCTCACCTCGAGCGCACCCGCCTGCCGCGCCGCGCGGAAGTGCGGCTCGAGCGGGATCGAGTCGAGGGAGACGAAGCCGTACACGAGGCGCCGGATCTTGTGTGCCGCACACAGCAGGCCCACGTCGGGCCCACCGTACGAAACGACGGTCAGGTCCTTGACCGGGGAGCGCAGGAGCTCGCGCACGAGCGACATCGGCTTTCGCCGGGAGCCCCAGCCGCCGATGCCGACGGTCATCCCGTCGGCGATCTCGCGGACGACGTCCGCCTCCGTCATGCGCTTGTCAGCCACCGGCCCAGGCTCCCGCGCCGCCCGGCGCGCACGTTCCGCTCGAAGGGGGTAGAACGTGTTTCACTTGGATGATAGAACATGTTTCACTATCGTCCCGCAAGGGGCAAATCGGCCCAGGATTCTGGAGGAACGAATGGACGAAGGGCGGCGCGGCGATCTCGACCTCGGCACCATCCCGCGGCTCCTCGAGCGGGCGGCGGAGCGCTTCGGCGCGGCCGAGGCCATCGCCGACGGCGACCGCCGGATCGGCTTTGTCGAGCTGGCCGGGCGGGCACGGCACCTGGCGCGCGCCCTCCTCGCGATCGGCGTGCAGCCGGGCGAGCGCGTCGCGATCTGGGCACCGAACCAGTGGGAGTGGATCGTCGCGGCCCTGGGCGTGCACTCCGTGGGGGGCGTGCTCGTGCCGATCAACACGCGGTTCCGGTCGGAGGAGGCGACGGAGGTGCTCGCGCGCTCCGGGGCGCGGCTCCTCTTCACCGTGACGGGCTTTCTCAAGAGCGACTACGTCGGCATGGTGCGGAGCGCGGCGCTGCCCGAGCTCGAGCGCATCGTGATCCTCCGCGGCGAGGCCCCCGAGGGCACGATGGCGCTCGCGGACCTCCTCGCCGCCGCCGCGCACGCGACCGAGGACGAGGCGAGCGCGCGCGCCCGCGCGGTCCTGCCCACCGACCCGTGCGACCTCATGTTCACGAGCGGCACCACCGGCCGCTCCAAGGCCGTGCCGAGCACGCACGCCCAGACATTGCGGGCGTTCGCCGACTGGGCCGACCTCGCGGGCCTTCGCGCCGGCGATCGCTACCTCGTCGTCGCGCCGTTCTTCCACAGCTTCGGCTACAAGGCAGGCTGGCTCGCGTGCCTGATGACCGGTGCCACGGTCGTGCCGCAGCCGACGTTCGATGTCGGCGAGGTCCTCTCCCGCATCGCGGCCGAGCGCATCAGCGTCCTGCCCGGCCCGCCGACGCTCTACCAGTCGCTCCTCGCGCGGCCGGATCTCGACGACTTCGATCTGTCGTCCCTGCGCCTGGCCGTCACGGGTGCGGCGGTCATCCCGGTCGAGCTCGTCCACCGGATGAGGAGCGAGCTCGGCTTCGCCACCGTGCTCACGGCGTATGGCCTGACCGAGGCGACGGGCGTGTCCACGATGTGCCGCCGTGAGGACGACGCCGAGACCATCGCCACCACGAGCGGCCGGGCGATCCCGGGCGTCGAGGTGCGCGTGGTCGACGACGCCGGACGCGCGCTTCCCGCAGGCGAGACGGGCGAGGTCGTGGTGCGCGGCTACGGCGTGATGACCGGCTACGAGGGGGACCCCGAGGAGACCGCGCGCGCCATCGACGCCGAGGGCTTCCTGCACACCGGCGACATCGGCGTCCTCGACGAGCGGGGTTACCTGCGCATCACGGATCGCAAGAAGGACATGTTCATCGTCGGCGGTTTCAACGCGTACCCTGCGGAGATCGAGGGTGTGCTCCTGCGCCACGAGGGCATCGCGCAGGTCGCGGTGGTGGGCGCTCCCGACGAGAGGCTCGGCGAGGTCGGCGTCGCATTCGTCGTAGCTCGCCCGGGCGCGAGCCTCGATCCCGACGCGCTCGTCGCCTGGAGCCGAGAGCACATGGCGAACTACAAGGTCCCGCGCCGCGTGGAGCTCGTGGGCGAGTTGCCCACCAACGCGACCGGCAAGGTGATGCGGCACGTCCTGCGCGCGCGTCTCCGCGAAGCGAGCGAGACGGCCAGCCGCGCGGCGCCCAGGGCATGAGGCGCACTTGAGCGCCCCCGAGGGCGTCCCCGCACGCGTGGCCGAGGTCGAGGCGGCGCTCCTCGCCCCGAGCGGCCCCTTCGAGCTCGAGGTGGCCGAGGTCCTCGGTGCGCCCGTCCGCCAGATGAAGCGGCGCCCGCCGTCGCTCCGTGCGCTGCTCGACCGCTCGCGCGGCTTCGGCGACGCCCCGTACCTGTGCTTCACCGACGGCGAGTCCACGACCGTCCTCACCTACGCGGAGCACGCGCGTCGCGTCGCGGCGGTCGCGGCGCACCTGCGCGATCGCTTCGGCGTGCGCCCGGGCGATCGCGTCGCGATCCTCGGCGCGAACTCTCCCGAGTGGGTGATCGCCTGCCTCGCCACCGTGAGCCTCGGCGCCGTCGCGGTGGGGCTCAACGCCTGGTGGACCGCGCCCGAGCTGCGCTTCGCGCTCGGCGACGCGGAGCCGCGCGTGCTCCTCGCCGATCGCCGGCGCCTCGAGCGCCTCGGTGAGCCCGGCGCACCGACGCTCGTCCTCGACGAGGACCTGGCCGCGTTGGCCGACGCCTCGCCCGTCGAGATCCCCCTCGCCGAGGACGATCCCGCGATCATGCTCTACACGAGCGGCACCACCGGGCGCCCCAAGGCCGCGGTGCACTCGCACCGCAACGTGGGCGCGCTCCTCGGCCTGCAGGGCTTCATGGCGATGCGCGCCGCGCGCCTCGCCCCCCCGTCGCCCGACGCGCCCCCGCCTTGCCCGCTCGTCACGAGCCCGCTCTTCCACGTCTCGGGGCTGCACACGGCGGCCCTCGCGCTGCTCGGCGCGGGCGTGCGCTCCGTGTGGTGGCGTGGCCGCTTCGACCCGGCGCGCGTCCTCGCCACCATCGCGCGCGAGCGCGTGACCGGCTGGGGCTACACGCAGGCGCTGCTCCACAGGCTCGTGCACCACCCCGACGCGCGACGCCACGATCTGTCCAGCCTGCGCACGCTCGGCGGCGGCGGCTCGCCCATCCCACCCGCGCTGCAGGCCCGCGCGCGGGAGCTCTTCCCGAACGCGCGCCCCACGCTCGCCGTCGGCTACGGCTCGACCGAGTGCACGGCGCTCGCCACGCTCGCGTTCGGCGAGGAGCTCCTCGCGCACCCCACCTCTGTCGGCAGGCCGCTGCCCGGAATCGACGTCGAGGTCCGCGACGACGAGCGGCAACCCGTCGCGGAGGGCGCCGAGGGCACGGTGTGGGTGCGCGGCCCGACGGTGATGCTCGGCTACTTCCGCCGCCCGCGCGAGAACGCCGAGACCCTCGGACCGGGCCGCTGGCTGTGCACGGGCGACGTCGACCGCCTCGAGGGTGGTCGCCTGTTCCTGCACGCGCGCCGCCGCGATCTCATCCTGCGCGGCGGCGAGAACGTCTACCCCGCCGAGATCGAGGCGCGCCTCGAGGAGCACCCCGACGTCGCCGAGGCCGCGGTCCTCGGGGTTCCGCATCCGGAGCTCGGCCAGGCGGTCAAGGCCGTCGTGGTCCTGCGCGGCCCCGCGACCGCCGAGGACCTCGCCGCCCATTGCCGCGCCGCATTGGCCTATTACAAGGTCCCGTCCCACTGGGAGCTCCGCAGCGAGCCACTGCCGCGCAATGCCATGGGGAAGGTCCTGCGGTCAGTGCTCGAGGGCGCTGCCAGCGCGTTCGTCGAGGACTGACCGCGCGCTCAGCGCTTGCAGACGTCCTCGGTGAGCTTGTTGCCGCCCACCTCGATGGCGGTCGTGAACTCCTTGTCGGACTTCTTGGTGAGCGTCTCCTTGCCCGTCACCTTCTTGCCCATCATCGCGCCCTCGAACTCGATGACGAACTTGTCGCCCTGCCAGCCCGCGCTCGAGTCGTGGCGATAGCCGCCCGTGCTGTCGACGCCGACGCCGACGAACCTCTTGGCCGCGGCGTCGTAGCCGACCGAGACCGCCGCCTTCATGCCCGGATTGCCCTTGCCCTTCTTGATCTCGTACTCGCCCACGAACCAGAAGTCACCGAGCGTCTTGTCGCGCTTGAACTTCAGCGTCGCCCTGTAGGGCGCCTCCGGCGAGCCCGGCCCCATCGCGCCCGCCAGCATCTTGCCGTCGCACTTCCAGGCGCCGAGGAAGAACTTCATCCCGTCGAGCTCCGCGGCCGGCTTGGCCATCTCGCCTTCGGCCGAGGCCACGGATGCCGACAGCAGCGCTCCACCCACCATGGCCACGATCGGTCCGAGCTTCATGATCACCCTCCGCGCGCGAAGGTAGCACGCACCCCTCGCGCCTGCTGGTGCCGCCGGTGCGCCCCGAAGGACGACGCGGCCTCGCTCACGCCGCGGTTCGCGCCACCACCACGGACGTGTCCCCCACCACGACGCGCTGGCACGTCTTGCCGTAGCCGAGCGCGTACTTGAGCGTCGGATACAGACGCGCCGTCGCGATCGCGAAGGACAGCGACACCACCGCGCGCTTGCCCCAGCGCTTCTCGATCTCCTCGCGCAGCTCGTCCGCCGCCGGATCGTGCGCGATCGCCGCCCGCGCGAACCTCACGCCGAGGCGGACCTCCTCGGGCACGTCGGCCGCGTCCGACAGCACGGCCGCGATCGTCGCCGGCCGCACGCCGTCGGCGAGGGCCATCGTGACGTTGAGCTGCGTGCACGGCCCGCAGTCCTCGGCGAGCGATCCCTGCAGCCGCGCGCCCCAGTACACCTCCCTGGGCACGTCGCGCCGGTACTCGCCCATTCCGCCCAGGCGCGCCATCGCGAAGAACGCCTTCAGATCCGCGTCCAGGATCGCGCGCGCGTACGAGACGTCGTACCCGAACTTCCGCTCGAACGCCGCCAGCCGGCTCCGGATGAACCACTTCAGCATGTCTCGCTCCTCGTCGAGGGATGGACGAGCCAGATCGTAGCGCTTGCCGAGGCAGCACGAGCCCCCGTCGGTCAGCCCGGAATCCGAGCCCGTCTCGGGCTCGGGCTCGGGCTCGGGCTCGGGCTCGGGCTCGGGCTCGGGCTCGATCCCGACCGGATCGATGATGCTGGCTCCACGCGTTGCCGACGCGCGCGGCGTCGCCTCTTCGAGGCGAGCGGGAGCGAGCCGCAGGGCCGCAGCGAGCGAAGCGAAGCGAACCCTCTGCGCGGCGAGCGAAGCGAAGCCGGTGAACAGAAGGTCCGGGAGGCGAGCCCAGCGAGCCGCAAGGGCGTAGCGAGCGCAGCGAGCGAAGACGCAGGGAGGGGGCCCGACCGGGCTTTGCCCGGGCGGGGGAGGGGCAGTCGTGCCCCTCCTGGTGGCCGGCAGAGCCGGCCACTCGCTAGAACACCGATCATGTTGAACCGTGTGCTGCAACGCGGACTTGCGAGCTGTCATGCGAAGAGGCTTCAGGCTCCAGGCTTCAGGCTTCGGGTCTCTGACCCGGATCCGGAGCCTGAAGCCCGAGGCCTGAAGCCCAAAGCCTTCAGCGACGGCGCTCGTCCACGGATCAGCGGGCCTGCGCAAGCCCGCATTCTCCAACGCAGTTCAACCCGTTCGGTGCTCTAGGGCACCTGCCCCTCGGCGCAGACGGCCTCGGGGCCTCTGCCGTAATGGGCGTCCACGAAGGCGCCGAGGGTGGTCGCGTCGAGGCAATCCGCCAGGTAGACGTGCCCCCAGGCAGTCGCCGCGATGGCGGTCGGGATGCTCGGGTCCGCGGTCAGGACGAATCGCGCGCGCACGGGGGACGTGCAGATGGAGTCCTGGGGCCGACCGTCCATGAAGGCCCGCAGGCCGGCCGTGTCGGGGCAGGCGCCGCCGTCGCACTTGTAGAGCAGCACGACGCCGCCGTGCTCGAGGTTGTGCACGTAGTAGCCGCGCTCGAGCGGCGGATCGTGCGCGCCCCACGTGCCCCAGTAGGGGAAGTGGTTGCCCGACGACGGCGGGTTCGACTGGTACGCGACGTTCGTGCCCACGGCGACGTGCATCGCGCCCTCGATCGACATCGCGATCGACCTCGCGTTGCAGGGGCCCTCGCCCATCACGGCGCCCGCCGCGCCACCGGCTCCGTCGCCGCCCGCGCCCGCGCCCCCGGCTCCAGCGGTGCCCGCGCGCGCCCCGTCCGCGCCGCAACCGCACAGCGCCACGAAGATCAGCCATCGCCTCATGGCGTCACCCTAGCATCGCCGCGCGGCGCGTCGTGCGGGCCCGATCACTTCCTCGGACCACGCACGCCGCCGAAGCGCAGGAGCTCCACGTTCTCGGGCGGCTTGGGCCTCTTCTGCGGCTGGATCTCGCCGCGATCGAGCAGGAACGGGCTCTTCTCGACGACGCCCGGGGAGACCGAGAGGTCCGCGCCCTTGGCGAGGCGCTTGCGGCGGTCCTTGCCGCGCAGCACGGCCGCCGCGAGCTTCGGGTCGATGCCTGGCCGCGGCTCGTAGCCCTCGCGCAGCGCGCGATCGATCTCCTGGTCGACGCAGTCCTGCCGTCCCGCGCCGAGGCAGATCGCGGCGAGGTCGAAGCGGGCACGCCCGCGCGTGCGCCACTCGGTCGGGCCGGTCGCGCGCTCGAGGGCCTGCCGGAGCAGCTTCTCGGCGGCGTCGGCCTTGCCGCGCTGGAGCTCCGCCCAGGCGAGGCGCACGAGGGTCTCGCCCTTGGTACCCGGCTGCGCGGCGAGGGCCCCGAGGGTCGCCACCGCGTCGTCCCACCTCTTGGCGTCGATGTAGCGGCTCCCGAGCTCGAGCTGCAGGTCGCGCGATTCGGGATAGAAGGAGAGCGCCTTGCGAGTGGTCGCGATGGCCTCGGTGGTGCGGCCGAGGCGCGCCTGCGCGTAGCCCACCTTGGCGAGCGCGAACGGGCTCTGCGGCACCACCTCGGCGTAGCCCTGCCAGGCCTCGAGCGCGCCGCGGTCGTCGCGAATGGCGTGCAGGAGCTCGCCGAGGTAGCCGCGCGCGAGCAGGAAGCCGGGGCGCTGTGCGATGGCCTCGCGGAGCACCTCCGCGCCCTCGGCGCTCGAGCGGTACCGCGTGACCAGCCAGAACCGCGCGAGCCAGTACTGCGGCACGTCCTTGCCGTCCTTGACCTTCGCGAGCGCGTCGATGGCTGCCTTGTCGTCGCCCCACAGCGCGAGCGCGAACGCGTAGCCGGCCCAGGCGTCGTCGGAGGCCGGCGCGACCTCCGTGGCCTTCTTGCAGGCGGCGCGCGCGCCTTCGAGCTCTCGCTCCTCGAGGAGCGTCGGCTGCTCGATGCCGAGGGGCTGCCGCTCGAGCACGGCGAGACAGTCCGACAGCGCCGGGGGCCACGGTGGATTCGGCAGCGCCCCGAGCTTGGCCTCCGCCGACGGCATCGCGGCCTTCGCGAGGGCGAGGCCGCCCTTGGCCACCGCCGCCGCTGCATCGACGCCGAGCGGCGCGGAGAACGCCTTCGGTGCCTGGCCCTCCACCAGGGCCTCACCCTCGAGGACCAGCCACCCCGCGCGCCGGGACAACGTGCCGCGCACGTGGTGCGGTCCGCGCAGCCCACGCGACGCACCGAGCAGCATGGCCGCCCGCCGCGCCGGCTCGGCGTCGCCGAGGCTCGCGCGTGCGATGCCCTCGTGCTCGCTCATGCGCAGGATCTGCTTGGCGTGGATCTCCGCGCCGCCCACGGCCTGCACGAGCGCGGCCGCGCGCGCCTGCATGGCGAGGGCGACGGCCTCGTCGGCCTGCGCGGCCACGGGCGGAAGGATCACCACGACATCGCGCGGCGCCGCGGCGCTGGCGGAGACGCTGGCGAACAGGACCGACGACGCGATCGCGAGAGGGCGCATGGCGCCCGAGGCTACCACTCGCCCGACGCCACGCGCTCGTCCACCGCCGCGAGGCGCTCGCGGATGGCGGCGTGCAGGTCTCCGAGCGCGGGCAGCGTCGTCGCATCGTGCAGCATGCGCGCGGTGCGCATGACCCGCGCGAGGTACGAAAAGAGGCTCCCCTCCTCGTGCGCGAGGCCTTCCTTCTCGACGAAGTCCATGAAGGTGTGCTCGCCCGCCTCGATCTGCGCCCAGACCGCCTTGGGCTCCTTGCCCCCGTGCAGCTCCGCGTGCGGCAGCTTGCCCGCGAACTCCTGGTGCACGCGCTCGATGGGCGTGAGCTCGCGCGGGAAGGTCTGGTCGTACTCCTCCTCGACGTCCTCCCACTGCACCTGCGGCTCCTCGCGGCGACGCTCGCGCAGGCGGTTCCGGATCCACTCCTTCTTCTTGTCGATCTCCTTGCGCTGCAGCGTCCGCCAGATGCCGTTGTCGTCGATGAGGAACTCGACGGCGTCGCGCCAGCCCTCGTAGTCGAGGTCCGCGTGCTGCAGCACGTAGTGCACGAACAGGCCATCCACGCCGCGCAGCTTGCCGATCACCTGCCCCGCCACCTGCGCGCCGTGCTCGTCGAGCACCCCGAGCGCGCGCAGGTTCGCCGTCAGCATCGCGAGGCGCCGGTGCGCCTCCCGCTTGTCGCGATCCGGCAGGAACAGGTGATCGAGCACAGTCTTGATGTTGAGGTGCAGGTACGCCACATCGCTCGTGCTCGTGCTCGTGCTCGTGCTCGCACCCTCCCCCTCCACCTCCCCCGGCAGCCTCTCCACCGTCAGGTCCGGCAGCCCGATCGCGAGGATCTGCTCCGCGGTGATCTTCGTCTGGCTGCGCAGCGCCGCCGGCTTTCCCGCCACCAGCGTCTCGTGCACCTTCGGGTCCCAGGTGATGTCACCGTTCCTGGCGGCCTCGCTCTTGTCCCTCGCGTAGGTCGCCTTGCGCACCTGCTCGAGGTCGAAGGGCCGGCCCGACTTGCCCGCCTCTCGCTCGCGCTTCTTGACCTCCTGCACGACGGTCTCGGGCGCGAGCGTGATCGCGATGCCCTCGGTGTCGAACTGCGGCCTGCCGGCGCGGCCCGCCATCTGGTGATACTCCGCAGGCAGGAGGAGCCGCGGCTCCCGCTTGATGACCTTCTTGAGCTCCGGGAACACCACCCGCTTGGCCGGCAGGTTGATCCCCGCGGCGATCGTCTCCGTGGACACCACGAACTTGATCAGCCGGTCGAGCGTGAGCTCCTCGACGAGCTGCTTGTAGCGCGGCAGGATCCCCGCGTGATGGACGCCGATGCCGTGCAGGAGCAGCGGCACGAGCTCCGACGCCACGCCGCGCGGCTGCACGACGGCCTTGACCCGCGCATCGATGCGCGCGCGCTCCTCGTCGGTCGTGAAGCGCGACAGGCCCTTGAGCAGGCGCGCCTTCTCGAAGCACATCTCGCGGCCGAAGACGAAGATGATGGCGGGCGTCTCCCCCGCGTGGTGCAGCTTCTTGACGAGGTCGACGAGGTACTCCTCCTCGAAGCGGTGGTAGAGCGGCACGCGGCGCTCGTCCGACTCGACGAGCTCCATGTCGACCCGGCGGCAGAGGTAGATCCACTGGCAGAGCTCGGGCGCGTTGCCGATCGTCGCCGACAGGATGACGAGCTGCGTGCGCGGATCGAGCCCGATGATCGACTGCTCCCAGACGTAGCCGCGCTCCGGGTCGTTGAAGTAATGGCCCTCGTCCATGATCACGACGTCCGCCGGCCGCCCCACCCTGTCGCCGTAGATGCGGTTCCACAGGATCTCGGCGACCATGACCTGCACCGGCGCCTTGGTGTTGACCTTGTAGTCGCCGGTCTGGAAGCCCACGCGATCCTCGCCGAAGTCGGCGCAGAGCTCGCGATACTTCTCCTCGGTCAGCGCGCGCAGCGGCGTCGTGTACACCGCCGTCTGGCCGCGCTCGAGGGCGGCGTAGATGGCGGCCTTGGCCATCATCGTCTTGCCGGTTCCGGTCGGCACCGTGACGAGCGCGCTCTTGCCCGCGAAGATGGTGGAGAACGCGCGCTCCTGCACCGCATACGGCTCGAGCCCACGCGAGAAGAAGAAGCGCTCGTAGAACGCGAGCTCGAGGTCTGCCGCCGACGGTGCCGTCACGCCAGAGAGGCTACAGGCATCAGGCTTCGGGCTGCAGGAAAAGCCCAGGGGCCGATCGACCGACCCACTGCAGCCGAGGCGCGCGCAGCGAGCCGCAAGGGAGGGAGGCCCGCGAGCTCCGAGGCGAGCGCAGCGAGCCGCAAGGGCGTAGCGAGCAAAGCGAGCGAAGACGCAGGGAGGGGGGCCCAGTTGGGCTTTGCCCAACTGGGGGAGGGGCGGCGCGCCCCTCCTGGTGGCCGCCTTCCGAGGCGGCCACTCGGAATTAGTTCGCGGGGGCGGGATCGGTGCCGGCC